>NZ_CP026101.1:1229381-1844072 GCF_002902945.1 Paraburkholderia caribensis | reverse complement strand
ACACGTGGTCGGCGGGTCTCTCGTTCCGTCCGTTCGATCACGGCGTCGACATTTCGATGCAGGCGCTCACGAAGTACCAGTCCGGCGGCAGCGATGTGCTGATGGGCGCGACGATCACCGTCGATCGCGATCTGCATCTGAAGCTGAAGCTGGCGCGCATGCGCATGGGCATTGGCGTGTCGGCGGACGATTGCTCGCTGATCCTGCGCAGCCTGCCGTCGATGAAAGTGCGTTTCGAGCAGCATGATAAAAGCGCGCTCGAGCTCGCGAAGTGGCTGAAGACGCGTCCGGAAATCGCCGTGGTGCTGCATCCGGCGCTGCCCGATTGTCCTGGTCATGAATTCTACAAACGCGATTTCACGGGTGCGGGCGGGCTGTTCTCGGTCGTGTTCGACGCACGCTACACGCCGCAACAGATCGACCGGTTTTGCGAATCGCTGGAACTGTTCTCGCTGGGTTGGAGCTGGGGCGGCGCGCAAAGTCTGGCGATGCCGTACGACGTCGCGTCGATGCGCACCGAATCGCAATGGCCGCATCGCGGCACGCTGGTGCGCTTCTACGTCGGTCTTGAAGAAGAAGCGGATCTGCGCGCGGATATCGAGCGATGCCTCGCCGCGTTGGGTTGAACCTGTCGCGCGTGACGTGCGTGTAGCGTTTCGTCGAGTCAGAAGCAAAAAGGCCCGCTCGGTTTCGAGCGGGCCTTTTTTATGTTCCTATGAAGCGAACGCGCCGGCTCAGAAAAGCCGCAGCAATCCGTCCAGTCCGACGTGATTGAACGCGACGCTCGCCGCTTCGCGCACAACCGGCTTCGCACGGAACGCGACGGACAGGCCAGCCGCCGCCATCATTTTCAGATCGTTTGAACCATCGCCCATCGCGATCGCGCGGGCCGGCTCGATGCCGAGCTTGTCGCAAGCTTCGCGCAGCGTGCGCGCCTTCACGTCGGCGTTGACGATCTCGCCGAGCACGCGGCCCGTCAGCTTGCCGTCGACGATTTCCAGCGTATTGGCGCGTGTGAAGTCGAGAGCGAGCCGCGCTTGCAGCTTGTCGGTGAAGAACGTAAAGCCGCCCGACACCAGCAGCGTCTTCATGCCCGCGGCCTTCGCGCCCGCCAGCATTTTTTCCGCGCCCGGCGACAGTTGCAGGCGCTCTTCGTAAACCTTTTCGAGTGCGCTCGCGTCCAGCCCTTTCAGCAACGCGACGCGGCGCGTCAGGCTCTCGTTGAAGTCCTTGATCTCACCGCGCATCGACGCTTCCGTGATCGCCGCCACTTCCGCCTTCAGCCCGCAGAAATCCGCGATTTCATCGATGCACTCGATCGTAATCAGCGTCGAATCCATGTCCATGGCGACGAGGCCGAAGTCGGTCAAACGCCGGCCCGCTTCGACGAACGCATAGTCGAGCGCATGCGTTGCGCAGTAGACGTCGAGGTCGGCGCGCTGCGCGAGGTCGGCGGTTTCGATGCGCACCGCGCACGGATCGATCACGGTGAGATTCGAGCCGCGCGACAGCGCGATGAGTGGCTTGTGATGCTCGGCGGCAAGCGGGCTGAGGCTTTGGATGACGAGATTCATGTCGACGCGGGAATGGGACAGCAGCAAGAAGGCACGGGAAACGCCCATTGTAACGGTTCCGTGCAATGCGGCCGCGCAGGCGAGGGCGGTGAGTCTTGCGGATGGTATCGACGCGCGGTGCGTTCCAGGTTCACGGACGCGATCGTCGTGATCAAGGCTATCTCATAAATAAGCTGCCGATAACACTTGGTACTACGGAATGAATTGTCGAACCAAGCGGGGTTTACCACATGGGTTTTTATTGATTCGGATCGCTAATATTCTCTGTGTTGTTTGACAACATCTCGAAAAAATCAATGGCTTGTCAGATGACGGGCGAGCGTGATGCGCTCGTCGGAACGCTGCAGGCGCGATTGCACGACTTAGAAAACTCCAGGGAAGACAGAGCGATCATGGGCACTCACATCGAACATCTTGCATCGACGCCAACACGACCCGCGCGGGCGGCCGCAGCGGCGTGGCTTGCGTCGTTGTCGACAGCGCTGGTTCTCACGGCCTGCGGAGGCGGGTCGGGCCCGGGCGTATCGGCCGTATCGGGCGTATCGGGCGTATCGGGCGTGTCGGGGGGCAACGTGGACAACAACGCTGCCGCTGCGCCCGCTGCTGCTTCCAGCGCAAGCGACGCCAGCGCTCCGACAGCCGATCAACCGGCCTCGGATGCCACGCCCGCCTCCGACGCCACACCCGCCAGCGACACGCCCGCGCCGGGCTTCCAGGTCGGCACGACGACCTTCGACGCCGCGCTGCCGCCGGAACCGACCTTGCCGACATCGTCGCAAATCTGTCAGACGCTGCCCGCGACGCTGACAGCGCAGGCGAACGGCCTGCTGCCCGATAGCGCCGACGCCGCCAGCACGGCCCCCGACACCACGCGTATCCAGGCTGCGCTGACGGCATGCACGAACGCTGCGAGCACGGGCCTTTCGACGAACAAGGTCGTGCGTCTGACGTCCGGCGCGAACGGGGCGAACGCGTTCCTGTCCGGCCCGCTGAACCTGCCGAGCGGCGTCACGTTGTGGATCGACAAACGCGTGACCCTGTTCGCGTCGCGCGATCCGCGCCAGTTCGACAAGACCCAGGGCACCGCGAGCTGCGGCCTCATCACTGTCAGCGACAACGGCTGCAACGCGCTGATCACGGCCGCCAGGACGAGCAACAGTGCGGTGGTCGGCGACGGCACGATCGACGGGCGCGGCGGCAGCCAGCTGGTCAGCAGCGTGCGCGACGATCCCAATCTGCTCAAGCGCGCCGATGGCTCCGCGATGAGCTGGTGGGACATCGGTTATGAGGCGAACGTCGTGCAGAACAAGTCGCAGAACAACCCGCGTCTCATCCAGATCAACAACGGCAGCAATTTCACGCTGTATCGCGTGACGCTGCAGAACGCGCCGAAGTTTCACGTCGTGCCGAGCGGCGTGCAAGGTTTCACTGCGTGGGGCGTCAAGATCTACACGCCGACGGCCGCCTACGAGGCAATGAACAACTACAAGGGCGTGCCGTACAGCACCGTCAATGCAAAGAACACCGACGGCATCGACCCCGCGAGCTCGGGCGCGATCACCAGCAATCCAGGCAACCCGGGCAAGCTCACGGGCGACGCGAGCAACATGCTCATCGCGTACACATCGATCCGCACGGGTGACGACAACATGGCGATCAAAGGCGGCACCGCGCCCGTCAACGGCCGCACGTACAACATCACGGTCGCGCACAGCCACTTTTACGAAGGGCATGGGATGTCGATCGGCAGTGAATCGGCGGGGTCGGACAACGGGGTGGCCAATGCGGACGTCACGCCCGTGGGCGGCGTGTACCCGAGCGTGAGCAACGTGAACGTCTACGACCTGAGCATCGACGGTGCGGACAATGGCTTGCGCATCAAGTCCGACTGGAGCCGCGGCGGACTCGTCTCGAACATCCGTTATTCGAACGTGTGCATTCGCACGGGCAACCAGACGTCGAACCCGCAGGCGCTGATCTTCTCGCCGTACTACAGTCCCACGAAGACCCTCGGACTGTATCCGAACCTGCAAGGCATCGTGCTCGACGGAATACGCATCGTCAACGCGTCGAACTACACGTTCCAGGGCTTTGATTCGACCAGTCCGATTCTGCTCGGTTCGGGCTGGTCGGCGGGAACGGCTGGATTCCCGAGTCCGGCCGTGGTCAATCCGTTGCTGATCTCGCTGAACAACGTCGTGGCGGATGCCGCGCCGCTCAGCATGACCGTTGCGGACGCACAGTTCTCGATTGGCGAAGGCGGCACGACGCTGCCGTTGCGGGCAGGCAGCGGCGTGACATTGACGCAGGCGGCGGGCGCGCAGGCGTCGCCCGTCGATTGCAGCAAGGCGTTCGTGCCATTCCCGACGAAGTCGTGACATGACGTGGCGGGCGTGACGCGCATCGGCGTCTCGCTCCGCCACGAGCGGCAAGCAACACGGCGCCGGCATGGTTCATACTGAGGGTTCGAAACGTTTCAGCCGCGCTCGCGGCGAAGATCAAAAAGGAGACACCCATGACCCCGTCCAACGCGACGTCGAACGATGCCGACATCGCGCGCCGGTTCGATTTGCGACACCTCGACACGTCGTTTCACGCGGACCCGTATCCCGTCTATCACGCGCTGCGCACGCACGAGCCCGTCAAGCGCATGCCGGACGGCTCGCTTTTTCTCACGCGCTATCGCGACGTGCAGGCCGTCTATCGCGATCCGAAGACCTTCAGCTCCGACAAGAAAGTCGAGTTCGCACCGAAGTACGGCGCCACGCCGCTCTTCGAGCATCACACGACGAGCCTCGTCTTCAACGATCCGCCGCTGCATACGCGCGTGCGCAAGCTGATCGCGGGCGCGTTGACGGCGCGTGCGATTGCCGCGATGGAGGACGGGCTGGTGCGTCTCGTCGACGGCTTGCTCGACCGCGCTGCCGGGCGCGGCGAGATCGATCTGATCGGCGACTTCGCGGCGGCAATTCCCGTCGAGGTGATCGGCAATCTGCTCGACGTGCCGCACGACGAACGCGAGCCGTTGCGCGACTGGTCGCTTGCGATTCTCGGCGCGCTCGAACCTTCGCTCACGCCGGCGCAGCACGAGCGCGGCAATCGCGCGGTGACGGAGTTCGTCGCGTATCTGAAGGATCTCGTCGCGCGACGCCGGGCCGCGCCCGGCGATCCGCAGCACGACGTGCTCACCCGCCTGATCCAGGGCGAACAGGGTGAGGGCGGCGGCGAGCAGTTGTCCGAAGTCGAACTGCTGCAAAACTGCATCTTCATCCTGAACGCGGGCCACGAAACGACGACCAACCTGATCGGCAACGGCCTCGTCACGCTGAGCGTCTGGACGGAAGAGCGCGACGCGTTGCTGCGCGAGCCGGCGCTGATCGAAAGCGCCGTCGAGGAATGCCTGCGCTTCGAGAGCTCGAACCAGCTCGGCAATCGCATGACGATGATCGATACGGAGATCGGCGGTGTGCCCGCGGCTGCGGGCACACCTGTCACGCTGTGCATCGGCGCGGCGAACCGCGATCCCGAGCAGTTCGCGCAGCCGGACCGCTTCGACATCCGCCGCGCGCCGAACCGGCATCTCGCGTTCGGCTTCGGCATTCATCAGTGCGCGGGACTGTCGCTTGCGCGCCTCGAAGCGCGCATCGCCATTGGACGCTTCGTACGGCGCTTTCCTGCATATCGAATCAGCGGCGAGCCGACGCGCGGCGGACGCGTGCGCTTTCGTGGCTATGCGGCCGTGCCGTGCGCCGTCGAGTGAAATCTGCGGACCGATAGCGCGGACCTGAAGCCGTGTGCCCGTAGCCGTAGCTTTTTCCGCCTCTGAGGCAAGACTTACAGCGGGATGACGTCGCGCGGCCGCGACCGTCTCTCGCGGGCATGCCAGGGCGTGGATAGCGGCCCGCATCGGCGCTGGGCACGCTTGCTGCTTGGTACGGAGTTCAACTTCCCGGGAGCGCGCGATGGCTCATATGATCTGGAAAGGCGCGATCAGCTTCGGTCTCGTCCATGTGCCGGTGCAACTGTATCCGGCGATCAAGTCCGAAAAGGTCGGCTTCAATCTGCTCGACAAGCGCACGATCGATCCCGTCGGCTATCGGCAGATCAACAAGCGCACGGGCAAGGAAGTGACGCGCGAGAACATCGTGCGCGGCTTCGAGTACGAGAAAGACCGCTACGTCGTGCTGACCGACGAGGAAATTCGCGCGGCGAATCCCGAGTCGACCCAGACCGTCGATATTCTCGCGTTCGTCGATGCACCCGATATCCCGTTTCTTTATCTCGACACCCCGTACTACCTCACGCCCGACCGCAAGGGCGAGAAGGTGTACGCGTTGCTGCGCGATGCGATGAAGGCGACCGGCAAGATCGGCGTGGCGAATGTCGTAATGCACAACAAGCAGCATCTGGCCGCGCTGATTCCCGTCGGCCCGATGCTCGCGCTGAATACGCTGCGCTGGGCCTCGGAAGTGCGTCCATTCGACGAATTCAAGGTGCCCGACGAAAACGCGAAGAAGACAGGCGTGACGGCACGCGAACTCGACATGGCGAAAAAACTGATCGCCGACATGAGCGACACATGGGACCCGTCTGAATACAAGGACACGTTCCGCGACGACATCCTCGCGCTGGTCGACAAGAAGGTGCAGGCCGGCAAGACCGAAGAGGTGATGGATATCGAAACGCCTCGCGAAGCGCCGCGCTCGGCGGATATTCTCGACTTGTCCGATCTGCTCAAGCGCAGCCTTGGACGCGGCGGCAAAGGCAAGCCCGCCACGCGTGCAGCGGCCAGCGACGACACGGACGACGAGGAAGCGGCTCCCGCAAAACGCCGCGCGCCCGCGAAGAAGGCGGCGCGCCGCACGACGGGGACCGTGGCGAAGACAAGCGCGGGGACCACCGCGCGCAAGAGCACCAGCACGGCTGCGCGCAAGCGCCGCGCCGCCTGAACACGGATCGCGCCGCTGGAGATGTCTCGCGGCGCAAAGAGCACAGCGATCATGGCCGACAAGCTCGATACCTATCAGCGCAAGCGCCGCTTCGATAAGACGCCGGAGCCGTCGGGGACTGCTGCGCGCGCGAAGCGTGCGAAGCGTGCGAAGGGTGCGAAGGGTGCGAAGGGTGCAAGCACAGCCGCAAGAAACACCGTGAAGCCGCACAGCTTGTCGTTCGTGATTCAGGAACACGACGCGCGACGCCTGCATTACGACTTCCGTCTTGAACTCGACGGCACGCTCAAATCCTGGGCCGTGCCGAAAGGGCCGAGCCTCGATCCGTCCGTCAAGCGGCTTGCCGTGCATGTCGAAGATCATCCGCTCGAATACGGTACGTTCGAAGGTTCGATCCCCGAAGGCAACTACGGCGCAGGCTCGGTGATCGTATGGGATCGCGGCACATGGGAACCGGCGGGCGGCGAAGCGGGCGCGCGTGACGCGTATCAGGCAGGCAAGCTCAAATTCCACCTGAACGGCGAGAAGCTGCACGGCGGCTGGACGCTGGTGCGCAGCCACATGCGCGGCAGCGGCGACAAGGAGCAGTGGCTGCTCATCAAGGAACGCGACGACGCTGCGCGCAGCGAAGCCGATTTCGACGTGCTCGACGAGCGGCAGGGCAGTGTGCTCTCGGATGCGCCGGGGGCGCGCGGCGGCACGAACGGCAAACGCGTCTCCAGCAAGCCCGCCGCTGACCAGCCGAAGAGCAGAGCGGAACGCGCCAACGCATCGGTCAAGGCGAAGAAGGCGGCGGCATCGCGCAAGGCCAAAGGCACTCCTGCCGACCGCCCCGACATCGTCGCGACGCGCAACGCGGAATCGCTGCGCGAACTGGCCGGTCATCCGTCGATAGAAGGTGCCGTCGAGGCGAAGCTCCCGTCGGCGCTCAAGCCGCAACTGGCGACGCTCGTCGACAGCGCGCCCACCGGCGACCATTGGGTCTACGAGATCAAGTTCGACGGTTATCGTGTGCTGGCGCGCATCGATCACGACTCGAAGGATGCCGTGAAAATCTTCACGCGCGCAGGCAACGACTGGACCACGAAGTTCAGCAAGCAGGTCAAGGCGATCGCGCGCATCGGCGTGGACCGCGCGTGGCTCGACGGCGAGGCCGTCGTGCTCGACAGCAACGGCGTGCCGAGCTTCCAGGCGCTGCAAAACGCCTTCGACGCGCACCGGCCGCAGGACATCACCTTGTATCTGTTCGACCTGCCGTATCTGAACGGCTATGACCTGCGCGGCGTGCCGCTCGAACAGCGTCGCGCGATCCTGCGCGCGCTGCTCGATACCGCCGACGACGACACGCTGCGCTTTTCCGAAGACTTCGGCTTCGACGCGGGCCAGTTGCTGAAGAGCGCATGCGATATGCAGCTCGAAGGCATCATCGGCAAGCGGCGCGACAGCCAGTACGTGTCGGGCCGCTCGCCTGCGTGGATCAAGCTCAAATGCCGGCGCCGTCAGGAATTCGTGATCGGCGGTTATTCGGAACCGGCGGGCAGCCGCGAGGCATTCGGCGCGCTGCTGCTGGGCGTCTACGACACGAAGGGCAAGTTGCAATATGCGGGGCGCGTCGGCACGGGTTTCGACGCGGCCAGACTGCGCTCGATCAAGAAGGCACTGGACGCACGTGAAACGCAGAAGATGCCGTTTGCCAGCGAGCCGCGCGAACGAAGCCGCACGCCTGTGCATTGGGTGAAGCCGGAACTCGTCGCCGAATGCAATTTTGCGGAATGGACGAGTGACGGCATCGTGCGGCAGGCGTCGTTTGTCAGCTTGCGCGACGACAAGCCCGCCAGGCAGATCGTCCACGAAGCGCCAGACAAAGGAGCCGACGTGCAACAGATGACGGATGAGACGAACGCCGCTCAGGCGAAGACGTCGACGGCGAAAAAGCGCGCGTCGAAGACCGCGGATGTCGAGCCGACGCCCGCCACGAAGCGTGCGAAGACGAGCGGCGCGGCATCGCGAGACAAGGCGGTGGCGAAAACGACCGGCAAGGCCGCCACCGTGACGGTGTCCGGCGTGCGTATCTCGCACCCCGACCGCGTGATCGACAGGAGCACGGGCGCGCGCAAGATCGAGCTGGTCGAATACTACGCGTCGGTTGCGTCGTGGATGCTGCCGTTTCTGAAGGACCGGCCGGTCGCGCTCGTGCGCGCGCCGGAGGACATCGGCGGCGAGCTGTTCTTCCAGAAGCACAGCCAGAAGCTCGCGATTCCCAACATCACGCAGCATCCGGGGCTGGACCCGGACCATCCGCCGCTGCTGACCATCGAAAGCGAAGCGGCGCTGGTGGGCGCTGCGCAGATGGGCACGATCGAACTGCATACGTGGAACGCGGTGGCCGCGAATATCGAGAAACCCGACCGCATGGTGTTCGATCTCGACCCGGACCCCGCGCTCGGCTGGGAGCGGATGATCGAAGCGGCCCAGCTTACGCGCGAACTGCTCGCAGAACTCGGCCTCGCGTCGTTTTGCAAGACGAGCGGCGGCAAGGGACTGCACGTCGTCGTGCCGATCGTAAAGCAGCTCGGCTGGGACGAGGTGAAGGCGTTCACGCAAGCCGTCGCGCAGCACATGGCGACGGCGCTGCCGAAGCACTTTGCCGCGAAGATGGGTGCGCAGAATCGCAAGGGCAAGATTTTTGTCGACTATCTGCGCAACAACCGTGGCTCGAGCACCGTCTGCGCGTATTCGCTGCGCGCGCGGCCGGGGCTGGGCGTGTCGGTGCCGCTCGCATGGGACGAAGTGCCCGGTACGACGGCGGGCGATCAATGGAACATCGCGAATTTGCACGAGCGGCTCGACGCGCTGAAAAGCGACCCGTGGGCCGACTACGCGAAGACGAAGCAGCGCATCACGGCCGCCATGCGGCGCAGGCTGGAGCGCGATTGACGGCTGCTGGCCGCGAAGCGGCAACGCACGAGACGCACCGGCGTCATCGTGAGCACATCAGGGAGAGGACCATGAAGACATCGCAACAACACGCGACGGGCGACGATCACGAAGCGCAGAGTGCGCGCCCTGCAGGAAACGATCAGTCCAACGTGCCGAAGCGGCCGTTCGACGAGCAGGCTGCGCCGTTGCCGCATGAAGCGGATCAGAGCACGGATTCGCAGCAGGAGCATGAGCCGCGCGGCGTCGGCAAGCAGGCGCATCGCGATCTCGAGCGAGGACTCGAAGATACCGACCGGCGCGGCGGCGACGAGTATCAGGAACGCACGCAAAACGATGCGCACGCCAACGAGAATTCCGGCGAAACAGGCAAGCGCCGCTGACCCGCAAACCGACGTACGCGCAACGGCCCGTCACACGATTACCATCGCGTGCCTTGACTCGCGTCGCGGTCGAGTTCGATGTCCCAGTAGGGCGGATCGCCGAAATGCGCGGCGAGGAAGTCGATGAACGCGACCGTTTTCGGCGGCACGAAGGCGCGCGACGGATAGACCGCCCAGATCGCGACCGTTTCCCCGAGCGGATACGCGTCGAGCACCGTCACCAGTTCGCCGCTGCGTAGATACGGCGCGACATCCCACGTCGATTTCAAGGCGATGCCGAATCCCGCCAGCAAGGCGTCGCGGATGACTTCGCCGTTATCCGTCGCGAGGCGTCCGCCGACGCGCACGGTCAACGGTCCCGCTGGCGTGACGAACGACCAATCGCGCTGATCGGCGAGGATCACGCATTCGTGCTGCGCGAGATCGGACGGATGATGCGGCGCGCCGTGCCTCGCCAGATAGGACGGCGCGCAGCAGATCACACGGCGGTTTGCTGCGAGCCGCCGGGCGATGAGCGTCGAATCCTTCAGCGCGCCCAGCCGGATGCCGACGTCGACGCCGGCATCGACGAGATCGACGATCGTGTCGGTCAGCCGCAGATCGACGCTCACGCCCGGGTAGCGCCGCAGAAACTGCGTAATCACAGGCGACACGTGCTGTCGGCCGAACGACGACGGCATCGACACGCGCAGCCGTCCTTGCGGCTCGGCCTGGCCGCGCCCAACCGACGCGCGCGCGGCGGCGGCCGCGTCGAGCAGCGTCTCGGCGCGCGTCATGAAGACTTCGCCTTCCTGCGTGAGACTGACGCGGCGCGTGGTCCGGTGCAGCAGGCGCGCGCCCAGCAGCCGTTCGAGACTGGCGATGCGCGCGCTCGCGACGGCGGGCGACAGCCCGAACTCGCGTCCCGCTGCCGAGACGTTGGCGAGCAGCGCGGCGCGCACGAACAGCGCGACGTCGAGCAGATCGAGGCGGTCGCGTTCATCGGTTGACGGCTGGGGAGTCGTGTTCATTGATTATTCGGAAATTCCAGAAGATGTTTCAGTCATTACGTTGGTTTTCGAAGCGTAAAGAATTTCTTACAGTTGAGTCAACGCGATCGGCGCGGTGTCTCGGATGAGTTGCCCGCCGTTGTCGTCGAAATCTTCGAAAAACGTCACACGAATCAAGGAGCCGTCATGAAAGCCGTTGGCCTGACCCGTTATCTCCCTATCGACAATCCCGAGTCGCTTATCGACATCGAGCTCGACAAGCCGCAGCCGGCCGGCCACGACTTGCTCGTGAAGGTGGAGGCGATTTCCGTGAACCCGGTGGATACCAAGGTGCGCGCGTCGAAGGAGACGGTCGAGACGCGGCCGCGCGTGCTTGGCTGGGATGCGGCGGGCACAGTCGAAGCCGTCGGGCCGGAGGTGACGCTGTTCAAGGTGGGCGACCCGGTGTTTTACGCGGGCAGCATTACGCGGCCGGGCGCGAACAGCGAGTTTCATCTCGTCGATGAGCGCATTGTTGGCCGCAAGCCGGCGACGCTGGATTTCACGCATGCGGCCGCGTTGCCGTTGACGGCGATCACGGCGTGGGAAGCGCTGTTCGACCGGCTTGGCGTATCGCCGCAGGGCGCGGATGCGGGCAAGTCGGTGTTGATTATCGGCGGCGCGGGCGGGGTGGGCTCGATCGGGATACAGCTTGCGAAGCAACTGGCGAAGCTGACTGTTATCGCGACTGCGTCGCGGCCGGAATCGGCGAAATGGGCGAAGGAGTTGGGCGCGGATCATATCGTCGATCATTTTGGCGATATGCCGGCGCAGTTGAAGCAGATCGGTTTTGAGCAGGTCGATTATGTGTTGATGTTCAACGACACCGATCGGCATTTTCCGGCGGCTGCTGCAGTGATCAAGCCGCAGGGTGGGATTGCGACGATTGTCGAGAATGCGAGGCCTGTGCCCGTCGAGCTTCTGAAGGCGAAGAGCGCCGCGTTTCATTGGGAGTTCATGTTCACGCGGTCGATGTTCGGGACGCCCGATATGATCGAGCAGCATAAGCTTCTGACTGAGGTGGCGCGGTTGATCGATGCCGGGACTTTGCGCACGACGGTGGGTGAGGATCTTGGCAAGATCAATGCGGGGAATTTGCGGCGCGCGCATCAGTTGCTGGAAGAGGGGCGGGCGATTGGGAAGCTTGTGTTGAGTGGGTTTTGATTTTTTGGTTTTGATGTTGGTGCGGGGGTGCTTTGTCTGCGACGCGGGGGCGATGGCGATTTTGCGGTGTGGGCGTACGTGATTTGCTTTTGCTTTTGCTTTTGCTTTGCGCTGGCATCCGCGTTTCGTTAGCGTGCTTCAGGCGTCGCCCCTGTGCGGGGCGGCACCTACTTTTCTTTGCCGCCGCAAAGAAAAGTAGGCAAAAGAAAGCGGCTCACACCGCCAGCTCTTTTTTCTGCCTGAGGGCCCCCGAAGGTTCTTACGCTTCACACGGCAATCACGTCATTCGTGTTCGTTGCCAGCGCTCTTGCGGTGCGCCTCACCCGCTTCACGCACCTGCGCTTCAGCACGCCGCGCCAGACAGGCCCACGGCCGCCCAGGTGGCAAACTGTGTGTCGGCCCTCGGTGCTCCACACGCTTCACTCCAGACAGATAGCGCACGCGTCCCACGCGGTAAGAGCGCCACCCTATACGACGCGACAACCTACACACAGTTTGCCACCTGGGCGGCCCATACCATTCGCTGCCGCTTGCACGGGTACGGGTGCCTGAAGCGGGTGAGGCATCTGTTCGAAGTGTTAGCAACGGGCATCAATAAGCGCGTTGCCGTTTGAGGTGTGGGGACGTTGGGGGCCCGTGGGAAAACGTCAAGGGCTGGCGGTGTGAGCCGCTTTCTTTTGCCTACTTTTCTTTGCGGCGGCAAAGAAAAGTAGGTGCCGCCCCGCACAGGGGCGACGCCTGAAGCGAGCTAACGTCACGCGGATGCCAGCGCAAAAGCCAAAAACACCGAACAACGGCACGAGAACAGCCACACCCAACCAACCCCACCCCCGCGCGCGCAGCGCAAAAAACAACCTCAACCCCGGGTTAATCCCAGCCCAAACCCACATCCACGCCAACCACTTGGCGTTAGACTTCCCGTGCAACATGCAAAAAAAACCACCGCGCGCGGCCAGCGCGAACGCGGCAGCACAACAACGAGGTGACAGTATGAGCATCAGCGTCAAACTTCCCGCGATTTCTGTTGTAGCTTCCATCGCATGCGCAACGCTTGCGCTCGCCGCATTGCCGGCACCCGCGCACGCAGCGACACCCATCACCGTCACTTCGCAGGCGGCCACGGACGGCCCCATCCGCTATACGGTCAAGGTCACGTCGAAGCAGTTCGGCAACTCGCAGGAAACCCGCACCATCCGTTCCGGAGAATCGGACGACTTCACCTGGAAAACCGTGCCGCCCGGCGGCCCCGTCGCAGCCGATAGCGACTGCCCAGGTCTGTCGTCGCTACCGCTCGACACGAACGGCGCCATGATCCGTCAGACACAGATCCGCTTCGCACCCGTCGTCGCCAGGGACGGCACCGCAACCGTGCAGATGAACTTCCAGGCGCAAACACCGAAAGGCACGAAGGCCGTGTCGAACAATGGCAAGTCGCTCAAGTGCCCGAACTACGCAAGCGTCAGTCAGGTGCTGCGCTTCACCATGCCGACCAACGGCAGCACGAAGACGCTGACACTCAGCGACGGCTCGCAGGTGAGCGTGTCGGCCAAACGGTAACGTAAGCGTCCTGGTATCCAATCCGGTATCGCAAGCCATGCACATCGGCTGAATTGCATGCGGTGTGCATGCATCGATCACCACGCTCGCCTCGCACACACGTCAGCGCTTCGAGCGCCGCTCGACAAGCCGCGACGCCAGAAACC
The DNA here is from genome assembly GCF_002902945.1 of Paraburkholderia caribensis. Lineage (NCBI taxonomy): Bacteria > Pseudomonadati > Pseudomonadota > Betaproteobacteria > Burkholderiales > Burkholderiaceae > Paraburkholderia > Paraburkholderia caribensis. Next base: position 1,830,334 of record NZ_CP026101.1, on the reverse strand, counting down.
GGTGCTCCGGCGAAAACAGCCGCCGATACGTAAGCAGCACAGCACCCACCGTCCCCAGCGCCGACGACGCCGCGATCAGGAACATGATCACGATCTGATAGCGCACGGCCTGCAGCGGCGATTGCCCGGCCAGCACCTGGCCCGTCATCATTCCCGGCAGACTCACGACGCCCACCACGGCCATCTGGTTGAGCGTCGGAATCATGCCGGCGCGCACCGCCTGGCGCGCCGGTCCCTGCGCGGCTTCCCAGCGCGTCGCGCCGAGGGCGAGCGCCATGTCGACGCGGTCGCGGCGCGCGGTTAGCTCCTCCGTCATCCGTTCAATGCCCAGCGACACGCCCGTCAGCGTATTGCCGAGAATCATCCCGAGGATCGGAATCGCATATTGCGGTTCGTACCACGGTCGAATGCGGATCACGGCAAAGAGTCCAACGGCCGCGACGAGCCACGCGCTCGCCCAGATCGACAGGATGCTGTCGACGCGCTGCCCGGCATACGTGCGCGAGCCGCGTCCCGCGCCCGCGAAGCCCGCGATCAGCGTCATCGCGATCATCAGCGGCAGCACCACGTACCAGCGCGCGTACGCAAATACCCACGCGAGCACATAGCCGATCGCGAGCAGCTGGACGACGGTGCGCACGGCCGCCCACGCGAGCTTGCGTTCGAGATCGAGCTTGAGCAGAACGGAGACCGCACCGTTCACGACGATCAGCAGCGCTGCCAGCGCGACGTCCCAGAGGCTGAGGTTCTGCAAGGTCATCGCGGCGGCTCCCCGGTGTGCGTGGACGTATCGGGCATAGTGCGCTGCGCATCGTCGAGCACGCCGGCGCGCATCGTCAGATGACGGTTGCTCACGCGGGCCGCTTGCGCCGGATCGTGCGACACCCACAGCCACGCGCGCACCTGCGGCGCGGCATCGAACCACGCGCGCACCAGGCCTTCGATCGCCAGCGCCGATTCGGGATCGAGCGATGCCGTCGGTTCGTCGAGCAGCAGCAAGTCCGGCGCGAGCTGCAGCACGCGGATCAACGCGGCGATCTGCGCCTCGCCGCCCGACAGCTCGCTAGCAAAGCGTTCGAGAAAATCGCCCGCACGTCCGGCCTGCGAAGCAAGCGCGGCCGCCTGCCCGCGGTCGAAGCGGACATCGCGATACGCGCGCAGCGTGTACGGATAACGCAGATTGTCTTCGACCGTGCCGTCGAGCAGCGCGGGCCGCTGGCGAATGTAGGCGACGTGGCGCCGGTAGAGCGGAATCGTCGCCCGTGCGATGCGCTTGCCGCGCCACCGCACCTCGCCGCTATCGAGTGGATCGAGCAGCGCAAGGGCACGCATGAACACGCTTTTGCCCGACCCGGACGGGCCCGTGATCGCAATTCGCTCGCCCGCATGAATGGCGATGCTGGTCGCATGCAGCAGCGTCTGGCCGCGCGCCGCGTCGCGCCGAACGAGGCTTTGCGCCTGGACGAGGGGCGCGTCCGTCAGGTTGGTGGGGTGGGGCATGGCATATTGGAATGTGTCGCAGCGCATCATCATAACGAAGCGCGCGCGGGCACAGCACGTGCTGTGCAGACGAATGACGCAAGTATTTTTTCGGAGCGCTCATGGCTGTGCTGCATTCGTCTGGCATGTCCGTCGGCAAGACAATCGGCAAAACCCTCGCGTGGCTGTTCGCGGTGCTGGTGATCCTGATCGTTGCTGTGGCGGTTTTCATTCTGACGTTCGACTGGAATCGCGCGCGTCCCTATGTGAACGACAAGGTCAGCGAAGCCATCGGCAGGCCGTTTGCAATCGAAGGCGATCTGAAGGTGGGGTGGCGACATCCCGTCGGCGAGGCGGGCTGGCGTTCGTGGGTGCTGTGGCCGCGCTTCTCGGCGCAGAACATCACGATCGCCAATCCCGACTGGGCGAAACAGAAGCACTTCGCGACGCTCGACGAAATCAACTTCCAGGTGAAAGTGCTGCCGCTGCTCGCGCACGACATCGTGATCCCGGCAATCAATGTCGTGAATCCATCCGTCGATCTCGAACGGCTCCTCGACGGACGCAACAACTGGACGTTCAAGCTGAAATCGTCGGCGGGACCGTCGGAATGGAAACTCGATCTGCACGACATCCAGCTCAATAAAGGCAATATCGCGCTGTCGGACGAGCAGAAAAAGATCGACATGCAGGCGGTGGTCGATACGCTCGGCCAGCCGATCCCCATCGGCGAAGCGATGAAGCAACAGGAAGAGGCGTCGCGCAGGTCGTCGGCTGAGGTCGTCGGCAAGCAGGGTGCGAAGCAGCTCGCTGCGCAGGCGAAGGCAGCCGCCGCATCCGAGGCGTCAGGCGCGTCCGCTGTGGCGCCTGGCGTGCCTGTTGCGTCGGGCGCGTCCGTGCCGGCTGGCGTGGGCGCATCGACGGCCGTAGCCGCATCGGGCGCCACGGCGAGCGCGCCAGGCACAGCCGTCGCGCAGAGTGCGAACTCGCCGCAATATGGAATCGGCTGGACGGTGAAGGGCACTTACAACCGCTCGCCGATATCGGGCAGCGGCAAGCTCGGCGGCGTGCTCGCGTTGCAGGACACATCCCGGCCGTTCCCCGTGCAGGCCGACGTGAAGGCGGGCGATCTGCGCATCGCACTGGTCGGCACCGTCACCGATCCCGCGCATCTCGCCGCCGTCGATCTGCGCCTGTGGCTGCAAGGCTCGAGCCTCGATCATCTGTATGACCTGACGGGCATCACGCTGCCCGAGACGCCGCCCTATGCGACGGAGGGTCATTTGATCGGTAACTTCAGGCAGGGCGGCAGCGTGTTCCGGTATGAAAATTTTACAGGCCGCGTCGGCGGCAGCGATCTGAACGGAACGGTCGTCTACACGCAGCGCGCGACACGTCCGCTGCTCGAAGGCACCCTTGTCTCGAATCTGTTGCAGTTCAAGGACCTCGCGCCGATCATCGGCGCGGATAGCAACGCCAGCAAGGCGAAGCGCGGCGACACCGCACGCCAGCCGTCGAACAAGGCGCTGCCCGCCGAGGAGTTCAAGACCGACCGCTGGAAAGCGATCGACGCGAACGTGAAGTTCACGGGCCGCCGCATCATCAAGGATCCGGCGCTGCCCATCACCGATCTCTACACCCATGTCGTCATGACGGACGGCGTGCTGTCGCTGGCGCCGCTGAAGTTCGGCGTCGCAGGCGGGTCGCTCGCGTCGAACATTCATCTCGACGGCAGCGCGTCGCCGCTCAAGGGCCGTTTTTCGACGGAAGCCCGTCACCTGAAGCTCAAGCAGTTGCTGCCGACCGCGAAGACCATGCAGAACGCGCTCGGCGAGATCAACGGCGACGCCGCGCTGTCGGCGACGGGCAATTCGCCCGCGGCGCTCGCGGCTTCGTCGAACGGCGAGGTCAAACTGCTCGTCACCGATGGCGCGGTGAGCCGTTTGCTGATGGAAGCGGCCGGGTTGAACGTGGCGAATGTGGTCTACGAGAAACTGTTCGGCAATCGCGACGTGCAGATCAATTGCGCGGCAGGCGATTTCGTCGTGACGGACGGCGTGCTCGACTCACGCGTGTTCGCGCTCGATACGCAGGACGCCGTGATCAACGTCGACGGCACGGTGAACCTGAAGAACGAGTCGATGGACCTCGGCGTGCATCCGCACACGAAGGGTTTCCGGATCTTTTCGCTGCGCTCGCCGCTCTATGTGAAGGGCACGTTCAAGGACCCTCACGTCGGCGTGAACGCGGCGGCGCTCGCCGTGCGTGGCGGCGCGATGGTCGGCCTCGGTCTGATCAATCCTTTCGCCGCGCTGATCCCGCTGATCGCGCCGAGCAACAACAAGCCTTTGCCGTGTCAGCAGCTGATGGCGGCCATGGAGGCGCAGCACCCGAGCGCGCCGCCGCCGGGACAGCGCGAGAAGGCCAAGGCTCTACCGCTGCCGCCGGGGACGCCGGGCGCGTCGGCCGTCGCGCCGTCGACCGCACCGTCGAAGCAGCCAGCAAAGCCGAACAACGGCGCGGCATTGCCGGGACCGTCGAACGCGGCGGATTACAAGGGAAGCTGAGCGCGAGGCAAGGATGCATCGCCCGCAATGATCGACTCGCAAAAACGCCACGGCCGCGAATCTTCGCGGCCGTGTTTTTGTGTGAGTGGCTACGCCTGATCTTCGGGATTCAACGGAGCGAACGCGGTGTCGCGTCGCCCGCCGCATCCTGACGCCGCACGCCGCGCCGCGTACTGGCAGCCGTGCGCGTCGCGCCGAACTCCGGCAGGATGCGCGCTCTCGCGCGGCTCGCGAACACGAGGAAGCCGAAACCATCGGCCTCGTACCAGTAGCCGCCGTTCTCCAGTCCGTCGAGCGGCTGTTCAAGCGCGTTGGCAATGGATTCGATGCAGCGCCGGCGCAATTCGGCGACGGCGGGATACGGTGGATGCGCGCCGCGCACGCTGCAGAGCAGGACATCGAGTCCTGGCAGCACATGCGCGTACAACACCGGCTCATCTTGCGAGCGGGCGCGCGCAATCTTGGTGTCGAGCTGACCGAAGGGCTTGAAGTGTCGCAGCACAGCGAGGAACGACTCGTCGCCGTCCACCTTCGCGCGCCTGCGCTTTTTCGGGAAGGACATAAAAACTCGCCTGAAAAAGAATTGCAAGAAACGCAGCGTCCTCATGCGACCACTCCCGGCTTCGCGCGCCGCACGTCGATCTTTTATAGCATACGAAAATGCCGGATACACGGTGATTCGTCTGTCTCACTCCATCGTTCCGTGCGAACCAGGCCGAATCGCGTCGCCGTGCGCTTTCGCATCCCCTGTGCATCTGGTCTCAATAATAGACTCACCCGCGCTGCGCGTGTTTCCGGCACCGTAAAAAAAGACATTTTTATGTGTGCCAAGCCCTCTTCGGCGCGCATTGAAATATGCGTTGGGCCCGCCCATAATGGCCGCGTCCCAGTTGCGGCGCGGTTTTCACGCCCATTGCACCGGTTCGGCGAGTCGACGGGCGCGGCGCATGAGTGAAAATATCGATAGCGTTCGTCGCGCAGCGACGTTAAGGCCGCGGCGCACAGCCATGATGCATGCGCCCCGCTCATGATTACGCGCGGCGGTTCCACATGCCAGGACGCGGTTGCCTCGCACGTTCATGCCGTATTGCGCCAGCCATCCATGAAACTGTTCACCAAAGGCTTATTGCTGATCGCGTTGCCGAGCGCCATCGAACTGGCGCTGCTCGGCGTCGTCTTCGACATGCAGGCGCAAACCACACGGGCCGTTGAACGCTCGTCGGACAGCAAGCAGATCCTGTATCAGGCGGCCGCGCTCGAAAACCCCGTGCTCCGGCAAGTCGCGCGCGTGCGCACGGGCATCGTCGCGGGCGCCCCGTCTTTCATGGACCGCCATGCGGCGTGGGTCGACATCGGCGACCGGCTCGCGCGGCTCGAAACCGCTGTCGCCGATACGCCCGCGCAGGCCGCGCGCGTGCAGCGCATGCGCGACGAAGTGGACAGCTACCGGCAGCAGGCGCTGTCTGTCGCGCAGTCGCTGCGCACGGGCGCGACGATGAAACCCTTCGTCACGCTCGAAGGCGGCGAGTTGCCTGCGCAGGTGATGCGCTTTCGTGTGCAGTTGAAAGAATTCATCGACGAAGCATCGCGGCTCGAAGTCGAGCGCAACGCGACGCTCGCGAAAACGCGCCAGCGCCAGCAATGGACGCTGGTGGGCGCCGTGATCGGCTCGATGCTGCTGTGGGCGGGCACGGCATTGGGATTCGCGCGCAGCATCGGCCGGCGGCTGGACGTGCTCGCGGCAAACGCGCAGCGGCTCGCCGGCGGGCAGCCGCTGCCCGCGCCGCTATCGGGCAACGACGAAATCGCCGCGCTCGATTCCGCGTTGAATCGCACCAGCGCGCTGTTGCGTGAGGCAGACGACAAACAGGCCGCGCTCAAGACATCGCTGCAAGTGCGCGCGGCGGAACTGGCGAGCGTCAACGAAACCCTGCGTCAGGAGACGCAGGACAACGAGATGTTCATTTACAGCGTGTCACACGATCTGCGCTCGCCGCTCGTGAACATGCAGGGTTTCTCGAAGGAACTGCAGGTTTCGTGCGACGAACTGCGCGCGACCATCGACGATGCGCGTCTGCCCGAGCCCGAACACAAACGCGTTGCGCATGTGCTCGACGGCGACATGCAGGAATCGCTGCGCTATGTGCGCTTGTCGGTGACGCGCGCTGCGGCCATTATCGAAGCGCTGTTGCGCATTTCGCGCGCGGGGCGGCTCGAATATCAATGGCAGCGCGTAAGCGTCGGCCGCGCGGTCGCGCGTGCCGTCGACGCGCTGCAAAAGCGCATCGACGAGCGCCGCGCGGTGGTTCTCGTGCGCGATCTGCCCACGGCGTGGGGCGATCCATCCGCCATCGAACAGGTGTTCAGCCAGTTGCTCTCGAACGCAATCAACTTTCTCGATCCGTCGCGGCCGGGGCGCATCGAAGTCGGCGCGCTGGATGGCGCACCTGCCGAGCGCGCGCTCGCGTCGCCGCAAAGAACCCGCACTTACTTTGTGCGCGACAATGGAATGGGCATTCCCGCTGCCTATATGTCGAAAGTATTTCGCGCTTTCCAGCGGCTGCACGGCGATGTCGCGCAAGGCGACGGCGTCGGCCTTGCGCTCGTGCGGCGCACGGTCGAACGACATGGCGGGCGCGTGTGGGTCGAATCGGCGGAAGGGGCGGGGTCGACGTTCTTCGTCACGCTGCCCGATCAACCGATGCGCTATTGATGCGCTATTGATGCGCCGTCGATGCGCATGACACGCACCGGCCCTCATGCGCAAAGGGGCAGCAAGCCGTCAGCCAACGGCCGCATAATAGCGGGCAGCGAGTCGTACCATTCACGCAGTCGCAGCTCACGCACAACGCATCGAACAGATGCGGCGCAAGGGCTTCGGAGGGAACATGTCACACGGGGAAACGGATGGTAAGTCGGTCGGCATCGTGCTGGTCGAGGACGATGACGGGCATGCTACGCTCGTCGAGCGCAATCTGCGGCGCGCGGGGATTTCGAACGGTTTTGTCCGCTTCGGCGACGGTCAGGAAGCGCTCGATTATTTCTTCGGCGAACCGCGCGCGGGCGAGCGCGCCGCCGGCCGGCCGGCGCGCGACGAACTCGCGAATTACGTGGTGCTGCTGGACCTGAAGATGCCGCGCGTCGATGGCTTTGAAGTGTTGCGGCGGCTGAAGGAATCGCCGTCGACGTCGTCGATGCCCGTGATCGTCCTCACGACCACCGACGATCCACGCGAAATCGAACGTTGCTACGAGTTGGGCTGCAACGTCTACATCACGAAACCGGTCGAATACGATGCGTTCATCGAAGCCGTGCGGCGGCTGGGTTTTTTCCTGCAGGTCGTGAAGCTGCCGCCGGGACAGCGCTACGCGCCCGCAGCATGATTGCCGGTGGGCCGAGGCATTCACGCAGCGTTCACGAATTATTCACGCGGCACCATTGCAGCCTCGTCCGTCCCATTGACCTGAATCATCTGGCATGACAGAAGACGTAACCACGTTACCCACAGCCCGCGTGCTCGTCGTCGACGATGACGAAGGCATCTTGCGCCTTGCGCGCAAGTCGCTGGAGCGCGCTGGCTGCCGGGTCGAACTGAGCAGTAGCGTCGAGGCTGCGCATCGCGCGATCGTCGCGAATTCACCCGATCTGATCGTGCTCGACTATCAGCTCGACGGCGCGGAGACGGGACTCGACTTTTTCCGGCGCCTGCGCAGCGAAGGGGTGCGCATCCCCGCCATTCTCGTCACCGGCTTCACGGATGAATCCCGCGTGATCGAAGCGCTGCGCTCGGGCGTCTCCGACGTCGTGCCGAAAGCGGGCGACTATCTCGACTATCTGCCCGAAGCCGTCGAACGCGTGCTATCGCAGATGCGGATGCAGCGCGCCTCGGCGGAAGCGCTGCTGTTGCGCGAGCGCGAGGCGCATTACCGGATGCTGTCGGAGGCGCTGCCGCACCTGGTATTCACGTGCAATGCCCACGGCGACTGCGATTTCGTGTCGAAGCAATGGGTCGAATACACGGGTCTCGACGGCACGCATGCGCTGGGTCTTGCGTGGATCGATGCCGTGCATCCCGACGACCGCGAAGAGACGCGCCGCAGCTGGCTTGGAACGGTGCGCGGCGACGGCGCCGACTATCGCAGCGAATTCCGCATTCGCCGGCACGATGGCGCGTATCGCTGGTTCGACGCGCGCATTGCCGCGATGCGCGATGCGGGCGGGGTCGTCAGCAAATGGTTCGGCAGTTGCACTGACATCCATTCGCAACGCGAAGCCATCGAGGAGCGCGAGCGACTTCTTGCATCCGAGCAGGCCGCGCGCCAGGCGGCGGAAGAGGCGAACCGCGCGAAGGACCGCTTTCTGGCGATGCTGTCGCACGAATTGCGCACACCGCTCACGCCCGTGCTGGCGGGCGCGCGCATGCTCGAAATGATGCAGGACCTGCCCGACGCCGTGCGCGCGGGCGTCATGATGATTCGCCGCAACGTCGAACTGGAGGCGCGCCTGATCGACGATCTGCTCGATCTGACGCGGGTTGCGAACGGCAAGCTGCGGCTGTCGCTGGAAACGGTCGACGTGCATGAGGTAATCGACAGCGTGCTCGAACTGTTCCGCAGCGAGATCCAGACCAAGCAGCAGGACGTGCACATCAGCACCGAAGCGCACCATCATTTCGTGCTCGCCGACCGCGCGCGTCTGCAGCAGATGCTGTGGAACCTGATCCGCAATGCCGCGAAGTTCACGCCGGATGGCGGCCATATCTACGTGCGCACACGTGACGAACGGATGCACGTGCAGATATCCGTGGAAGATACGGGCGTCGGCATCGAGCCCGAGCAGATCGGCAAGCTCTTCAATGCGTTCGAGCAGGGCAGCCAGAACATGTCGCGGCAGTTCGGCGGGCTGGGTCTTGGACTCGCAATCACCAAGGCGCTGACGGACGCGCATGGCGGCACGGTGACGGCGCAAAGTCCGGGCGCGCATTGCGGCGCGACCTTCACGATCACGCTGCCGACGGCCGCCGAGCCGCACGCCGAGCCGGTCGTGCCGGAGGCGGCGAGCGTGCAGCCGGCGGGCGGATTGGGCATTCTGCTGATCGAGGACCACGCGGACACAGCCGAAGTGATGGCGCAACTGATGCGCACGCTCGGCCATGACGTGACGGTGGTCGGGCGTGTGGCCGATGCGCTCGCCGCCACGCAAACCGCCACGTTCGACCTGATCGTCAGCGACGTGGGCTTGCCCGACGGTACGGGCCTCGATTTCGTCAAGGCGTTCCGCGAGCGCGACGATGCGCCGGCCGTTGCATTGACGGGCTTCGGCAGCGACGAGGATATCCGGCGCTGCCTCGAAGCGGGCTTCACGTCGCATCTGACCAAGCCCGTCAATTTCTCGCAGCTCGAGCAGGTGATCGAGAGCGCCGCAGCCGCGAAGACGCAGAAGAACGCAGGCGAGGCCAGAGCGGATTAAGCCCGCGCGTGTGGCGAAAAAAGAAGGACGTGTTGCGCGCAAAGCGCAACACGTCCTTCGAATTTATATGAGCGCCGCTTTCGTGGCGCTTCGATGAGGCGTGGTCAGATACGCGGCGAATGCTTCAACGAATCGCGGATTTCACGCAGCAGCAGCACGTCTTCGGGCGTGGGCGGCGGCGCTTCAGGCGCGGCCGGGGCGGGCGCGCGCAGCTTGTTGATGAATTTGACCATCATGAAAATGATGAACGCGAGAATCACGAAGTTGATTGCGACCGTGATGAACGAACCATAGCCGAACGCCGCGACGCCTGCCGTCTGCAAGTCCTTGTAAGACTCCGGATTGCCCTTGAAATTCGCGGGGATGTGTCCGAGCAGGATGAACTTGTTGGAGAAATCGAGGCCGCCCGTCGCGACGCCGACGACAGGCATGATCAGATCCTTCACGACGGAGTTGACGATAGTCGAAAACGCTCCGCCGATGATCACACCGACCGCGAGGTCCATCACGTTGCCTTTGAGGGCAAATTCCTTGAATTCAGTAATCATGCTCATCGGGCAGTTCTCCTTGAAGTCGATGGCGACATGATAGCCAACGATCGGCACTGCGTGAAATGATTTGGCGCCTGATCGTGTTGCGCTCTGGCCGATATGTCGCGGAAGTGACGAAGAGCCGTCGATGCTTGCAAACGGTGCGCCTGCCATCACCCGGGTCGAATCGGGCGACGGCAAGGCGCGTGAAAAGTACGTGAAGCGAACCGCTTAAACTTCTGCCGCGCGCGCCTGTTCGATGTGCGCGGCGAACGTGACAGGATCGGTATTCGTCCCGCATAGCAGCACGCCGACGCGCTTGCCTTGCAGTTGCTCGCGCAACGGGCCGAGCAGGGCGGCCGTGGCGGCGGCGCACGCAGGTTCGACGGCCAGCTTCAGTTGCATGAACAGGGTGAGCATGGCGGCGCGCAAGGCGTCGTCGGTGACGGTGACGAGACGGTCGACATGCCGGCGGCACAGCTCGTAGCTGTATTGCTCGGTGTGCGGCGCCATCAGCGAATCGGCGATCGAATGCATGTGGGTCATCTTGACGGTGTGATTCGCGGCGAAGCTGCGGTTCATCACGTCCGCGCCTTCCGGCTCGACGCCGTACACATGCACACGCGGATTGGCGAGGCGCAGCGCCGTCGAAATGCCCGCCGCAAGCCCGCCGCCGCCGATCGGCACGATCACGGCATCGAGATCGGGTGTCTGCGTCGCCCATTCGTAGCCGAGCGTCGCGGTGCCGAGCACCGTGCGGTAACCGTTGAACGGATGCACGAAATAACGGCCTTCCTCGGCCTCGATGCGCCGCACGATCTCGAACGCTTCTTCCACGTTGTCGGCCATCACGACTTCCGCGCGATATTGCCGGCACAGCGCGATGCGTGCCGGATTCGCCGCGTGCATCACGACGACTTTCGCGCTGATGCCCATACGCATGGCGGCATAGGCGACGGCCACGGCATGATTGCCGCCCGACACGCAGGTCACGCCGGAACTGCGCTGCGCTTCGTCGAGTGCGAGCAGGTTCGAGAACGCGCCGCGCGCCTTGAAGCTGCCGCCCGCCTGCAGCAGCTCGAACTTGAAGTTGACGAGCGTGCCTTCGAGCGTCGGAAAATCCATCCGGTCGAACACAGGCGTTCGCACGACCCACGGCGTTAGCGCGAAGTGCTGCGAGGCGATGTCGTCGAGCGTCGGGATCGGCTCACCGTCGATCGTACGGTCAGTGTGCTGCGGCGTGGCGGTGGACATGGCGTGCGTCGTCTTGTGGGTGAGGTCCGCGTTTTATGCCTTGTTCCTGTTTGTGCTTGTTGTTATGTGCTGCTCGAGTTATTGCGCGTGCGCATCGACCGACATGCTGTGAATGAACTTGCCGAGAAACCGTTCGCACTGCGCCAGTTGATCGAGCGTGACGAATTCGTTTGCCTTGTGCGCCTGGACGATGTCGCCGGGCCCGCACACGATGCTCGGAATGCCCGCCAGCGAGAACAGGCCCGCTTCCGTGCCGTACGCGACCTTGCGCTTGTCCTGATCGCCGGTGAGCGCGCGCACGAGTTGCGTGATGGCCGCCTGCTCCGTCGAGTCGAGGCCGGGCGCCGCGGCGATTTTCGTAAACTCGATCGCGGCCGCTTCGTGCTCGCGCTTCATCTTCGGCAACAGCGTTTCACGCGCGTACTGGTCGATGCGCGCGAAGATCGGCTCGGGATCGAGTGTGGGCAGATTGCGGAACTCGAACTCGAAGCTGCACTCGGCGGGTACGGTGTTGATCGCGTTGCCGCCCTTGATCGTGCTGGTCTGCGCCGTCGTGAACGGCACGTCGTAAAGCTGGTCGAACGGGCCTTGCTCGCGGAACTGATCGGCCATGTCGCGGATGTAGCAGATCAGGCGCGCCGCGTATTCGATTGCGTTCAGGCCTTTGGGCGTGAGCGACGAATGCGCCGCGAAGCCGCGCACGCAGCACTGGTAAGCGTTGATGCCCTTGTGCGCAATGATGGGGCGCATGCTGGTCGGCTCGCCGACGATGCAGCCGTCCGGTTTGACGCCGCGCTTCATCAGGTCGGCGATCATCAGCGGCGCGCCGACGCATCCCACTTCTTCATCGAATGAAAACGCCAGATGGATCGGCTTGGCGAGCCTCGTCTGCTGCATCTGCGGCACGAGCGTGAGCGCCGCGCCGATAAAGCCTTTCATGTCGCAGGTGCCGCGGCCGTAGAGCTTGTCGCCGCGCACTTCGGGCTTGAACGGATCGCTGTCCCATTTCTGGCCGTCGACAGGCACCACGTCCGTGTGCCCCGATAGCACGATCCCGCCATTGGTCTCGCCGTCATGCGCCGGAATCGTCGCGAACAGGTTGGCCCATTTGCCGCTTTCGTCGTGCGTCAGGGTGGCGTCGACACCGCGTTCGCGCAGCGCGTCGCGCACCGTTTCTATCAGGCCGAGGTTCGGATTGCGGCTGACCGTGTCCATCGACACGAGGCGCGTGACCCAGGGGAGCGAAGCGGGGGAAGAAGACTCGGCGGAAGCAGCGGAAGAAGACGACGTTTGGGCGGACAGCGCTTTGTCAGCGACCTGTGACATGACTTGAGCTCCAGCTTGGGTGTGTTTTGATGATACCCAAAAACCGCTTAATTAGCCAAAGCTCATAAAGCGCGGTCGCTTGCCGGACGGGGCTTTGCGCGACGCAGCAATTGATGGCGCGCGTTGAAAACGTTCCCGGGTGATGGGTCAGGCGCGTTGCTCGTCGGGCGCGAGCAGGCTGAGCAACGCGCTTTCGTACACGCGATAGACGGGCGCGATGCTGGCGAGTTCGATGCGCTCGTTCGCCGCGTGGATGCCTTCGCATTGCACGCCAAAGCCGCACAATGCAGGCACGCCGAGCGACGCGAGGTAGTTGCCGATGTTCGACGGTCCCGCGACGGCCAGCGGCAGGTCGGCGCCAAGTTCGCGGCGTGCTGCGCGATGCAGCGCGCGCGTCATGGGATGCGAATCGGGCACGCGGTAGGCGGGCCAGCCCGCGATCCATTCGATCGACGTCGCAAGCGATGGATCGTGTTGCGCGTCCCGATCCCGAACGATGTCTTCGATCGCACGTCGCGCTTCAGAAGCATCGAAACCCGGCGTGAGGCGGCAATCGACGGTGAGTTCGCAACGATCCGGCACGCTGGTGAATGTGCCGTCGCCTGCGCGGATACCGGTGACGGTCAATTGCGCGGGGCGATCGAACGCTCGGTCCACGGGCAGCGTGGCCTCGTTCAAGGCAGCGGCCAGGTGGGCGCCGCGTATCGCCGCATTGAGTCCGCGCGTGTGGCTCGCGCCGGAATGCGCGGCGACGCCGTGCACGACGAGCTTCGCGCGAACGAACCCGCGCGCGCCGACGACGATACGGTCGATGCCCGGATAGCCGATGAACACACCATCGGGCTTCACCGCATCCGGCACGTCGAAGAACGCGCGGGCGCCGCCGAAACGGCCCGTATGCTCGTCGAGATCGAACAGCACGCCGAGCGTGCCCGCGAGCGTATTAATGCGCTTCGCGAACGCGGCGGCGAGATGCGCGAAGATCGCGACGGCCGCCTTGCTGTCCGCGCTGCCGCGTCCGTGGAGCCAGCCGTTTTCGACCCGTGCGGCGAGCGGCGGACAGGTCCACGTCGATTCGTCGCCGAAGCTCGCGGTGTCCAGCGTCGCGTTCAGCAGGTAATGCGGGCCTGGGGCCGCGCCGCGTATTGCCGCATGAAGCGCGAGCGGTTGTCCGTCGGCGGAAGCGAGCCGGCGCGTGTCTATGTCATGCGCGCCGAGCCACGCTTCGATACATTCGAGCACGGGTGCGCGCGCATCGATGCCGCCGCGGCTCGGCACGCGCACGAGCGCCGTCAGCAGTTCGACGATCGATGCCGTGTCGACAGCGCCCGTCATCTGGCGGGCTTATGAAGCGACGCGCCGGTCCGCCGCGCCTTTGGTCGGTGCGCCGAGCGCACGCAGCGTTTCCTTGACGGTCGCGACGCGCACGGTGAAATCGGGACTACGGCTCTCGATGCGCAGCTTGTCCTGACCCGCGAGCTTGATGTGCTTGTGCTTCTGCACCATCTCGATGATCCGCATCGCGTCGATGGGCGGATTCGGAATGAACTGCAGGCCGATCACTGCTTCGCCCGCGTCGATCTTCGAGATGCCGAGCGGCTTCGCGGCGAGGCGCAAGCGGTGCGTTTCGACCAGCGCATGCGCCTGCGGCGGCATCTTGCCAAAGCGGTCGATCAGCTCTTCCTGAATGCCGTCGATGGAATCGTTGTGCTCGCAGTTCGCCAGCCGCTTGTACAGCGACAAACGCTCCTGCACGTCGCCGCAATAGTCGGCGGGCAGGATGGCGGGCGTGTGCAGATTGATCTCCGTCGTGGCCGCCAGCGGTGCCGTGAGGTCCGGCTCCTTGCCGTTCTTCAGCGCCTTGACGGCGTCGTTGAGCATGTCCGTATAGAGCTGGAAGCCGATCTCGTGAATCTCGCCCGACTGCTTGTCGCCGAGCACTTCGCCCGTGCCGCGAATTTCGAGGTCGTGCATCGCGAGATAGAAGCCCGCGCCGAGTTCTTCCATCTGCTGAATCGCTTCGAGACGCCGTTGTGCCTGCTTCGTCAACCCTTGCGGATCGTGCACCAGCAGATACGAATACGCCTGGTGATGCGAGCGGCCAACGCGGCCACGCAGCTGATGCAGCTGCGCGAGACCGAATTTGTCCGCGCGGTGAATCAGGATCGTGTTCGCGCTCGGCACGTCGATGCCCGTTTCGATGATGGTCGTGCATAGCAGCACGTTCGCGCGCTGCGCGACGAAATCGCGCATCACGCGTTCCAGTTCGCGCTCGTGCATCTGTCCGTGCGCCACCGCGATACGCGCTTCGGGCACCAGCGCTTCGAGCATCTGCCGGCGGTTTTCGATCGTCTCGACTTCGTTGTGCAGGAAGTACACCTGGCCGCCGCGCTTCAGTTCGCGCAGCATTGCTTCGCGGATCACGCCGTCTTCCTCGCGGCGCACGAAGGTCTTGATCGCGAGGCGCTTTTGCGGCGCCGTCGCGATCACCGAGAAATCGCGCAAGCCTTCCAACGCCATGCCGAGCGTGCGCGGAATCGGCGTTGCGGTGAGCGTGAGCACGTCGACTTCGGCGCGCAGCGCTTTCAGCGCTTCCTTCTGGCGCACGCCAAACCGGTGTTCCTCGTCGATGATGACCAGCCCCAGCCGCTTGAACTGCACATCCGACGACAGCAGCTTGTGCGTGCCGATCACGATATCGACGCTGCCTTCATTGATCTGCTGGATCGACGCGCTCACTTCCTTCGTGCTCTTGAAGCGCGACAGTTCGGCAATCCGCACGGGCCAGTCGGAGAAGCGGTCGGTGAAGGTCTGCGTGTGCTGCTCGGCGAGCAGTGTGGTGGGCGAGAGCAGCGCTACCTGTTTGCCGCCCATCACCGCAATGAACGCCGCGCGCAACGCGACTTCCGTCTTGCCGAAGCCGACGTCGCCGCACACGAGGCGGTCCATCGGCTTGCCGCTCGTCATGTCGCCGATCACGGCGGCAATGGCGGCCGCCTGGTCGGGGGTTTCCTCGAAGCCGAAGCTCTCGGCGAACTTCACGTAGTCGCGCGGTTCGAGCGCGAACGCATGGCCTTCGCGCGCAGCGCGGCGTGCATAGAGGTTCAGCAGTTCGGCCGCCGTGTCGCGGATCTGCTGCGCGGCCTTGCGCTTGGCCTTTTCCCACTGGCCCGAACCGAGCGCGTGCAGCGGCGCGCTTTCCGGGTCCGCGCCGCTGTAACGCGAGATCACGTGCAACTGCGCGACGGGCACGTACAGTTTGCTGTCGCCCTGGTATTCGAGGTGCAGGAATTCGGTTTCGCCTTCGCCGAGGTCCATCGTCACGAGGCCCATGTAGCGGCCAATACCGTGCTGCGAATGCACGACCGGGTCGCCGACCTTCAGCTCCGACAGATCGCGCACCATCGAATCGACATTGCTCGCCTGTTCCTGGCGGCGGCGTCCCGTGCGTCTTGCGAGCGGGCCGTACAGTTCCGTCTCGGTGAGGATCGCGACGCCTTCGCCCGGAATCGCGAAGCCGTTTGCGAGCGGCGCGACGCCGAGCGCGAAGCGCGCGTCGGAGGTCAGCCAGTCACCGTAGCTGTCGACGGAAGCGGGGCGCAGCGCGTTGTCCGCGAGCAGTTGCGCAATCGTCTCGCGCCGGCCCGCCGATTCCGCCGCGAACAGCACGCGGTTCGGCGTCGTCGCGAGCCACGCGCGCAAGGCGGCGACGGGATCGTCGGCGTGGCGGTCGATCGCGAGATTGGGCAGCGGCACGGCCCAGCCGCCGCCCGCGTTGCCGGGCAACGACAGGCGCGCGAACGGCTTGGCGAACGTGAAGAAATCTTCGTCCGACAGGAACAGGCGCTGCGGCTCCAGGATTGGCCGGTCGCGGTCGTGCGACAGGAAGTTGTAGCGCTGCCTGGTATCGGCGGTGAAGCGCCGGATGGCGGCGTCCAGATCGCCGACGAACGCGAGTTGCGCGCCGTCGGGCAGGTAGTGGAAGAGCGTCGCCGTCTCTTCGAAGAACAGCGGCAGATAGTATTCGATACCCGCCGACGGCACGCCGTTGCCGATGTCCTTGTAGATCGACGCGCGGCTCGGATCGCCTTCGAACACCTCGCGCCAGCGGCTGCGAAAGGCGGTGCGCGCGGCTTCGTCGAACGGAAACTCGCGGCCGGGCAGCAGGCGCACGTCCTTCACGGGGTAGAGGCTGCGCTGCGAATCGGGATCGAACGCGCGGATCGAATCGACCTGGTCGTCGAACAGGTCGATCCGGTACGGCAGCGGCGAGCCCATTGGAAAGAGGTCGATCAGCGAGCCGCGCACACAGTATTCGCCGGGCCGCACGACCTGGCTCACGTGCTCGTAGCCGGCCAGCGTCAGCTGCGCTTTCAGCTTTGCTTCGTCGAGACGCTCGCCCTGCGAGAACGAGAACGTGTAGGCGGCCATGAAGGAGGCGGGCGGCATCCGGTACAGGGCGGTCGTCGCCGGCACGAGCAGGATGTCGCAGCGTGCTTCGCCGAGATCGTGCAGCGTCGCGAGACGCTCGGAGACGAGATCCTGGTGCGGCGAGAACGAGTCGTACGGCAGCGTTTCCCAGTCGGGCAGCAGGCGCACCCGGGCCTCAGGCGCGAAAAACGCGAGTTCCTGCGACAGCCGCTGTGCATCGACGGCGCTCGCGCAGACGACGGCCAGCAGCGGCACCTGCGCCTTGTACGCGAGGTGGTAGCGCGCGATCAGCAGCGCGTCGGACGAGCCGTTCGTGCCGTCGAACACGAAACGCTGGCCGGCCTTGACCAGCGCGACGGGCGTTGAGGAGGAGGACTGCGTGGATGCGGCGATGTCGGGCATAAAAGGGAAACGGCCTTTGGGTGACGCCAATGAACAGCGGTTCAACGATCGACTGCAAACGAATGACGGTAAATGGTGCTGCAACTCATGCTGGGCGGTGCTGCAAGCGGCTGACAACCCCGCCTGCCCGCAACACGGGAATCAATGCAAACGCCCAGCGGGCGCCTCGTGGGCGCGTCGCTGACGGTGCGTGACCGGCAAGTTTACGCGTGCTGGGGCATGCGTGCCGAAGACCTATTATAAAATCCGTCCTTCACTTTCACCTGCAACGCGTCCGTTCCGTGACTTCCCGCCTCTTTGCCCTGATTCCTTGCGCCGGTACCGGCAGCCGTTCGGGCGCGCCGATGCCCAAGCAATATCGAACCGTCGCGGGACGCGACATGCTGTATTACTCGCTCGCCGCGTTCGACGCATGCAGCGAGTTCGCGCAGACGCTCGTCGTGATCGCGCCCGACGACCAGCATTTCGACGCGCGCCGCTTCGCGGGCCTGCGCTTCGCCGTGCGGCGCTGCGGCGGGGCATCGCGGCAGGCTTCCGTGCTCAACGGGCTGCATGCGCTCGCCGAGTTCGGCGCGCGCGACGACGACTGGGTGCTGGTGCACGACGCGGCCCGCCCCGGCATCACGCCTGCGCTGATCCGCGCGCTGGTCGGCACGCTGAAGGACGACGCCGTGGGCGGCATCATGGCGCTGCCCGTCGCGGACACGCTCAAGCGCGTGACGCCCGATACCGACAACCGCATCGATCACACTGAACCGCGTGACGGCCTGTGGCAGGCCCAGACGCCGCAGATGTTCCGCATCGGCATGTTGCGCGAAGCGATTCTGCGCGCTCAAGGCGACGGCCACGATCTCACCGACGAAGCGAGCGCGATCGAATGGTCGGGTCACGCGCCTAAACTGGTTCAAGGCAGCTTGCGCAATTTCAAGGTCACGTACCCGGAAGATTTCGATCTGGCCGAAGCGATACTCGGGCGCGGCACGCCGGGCTGACGGGCGCCTCGCCTGCGTCCTCGGGGCGGGCGCGCGGCCGTCATGGCTTCAGCATCATCACAACGCTTTCACGAAACAACGGAACCCCACGCATATGGATTTGAGAATCGGACAAGGCTACGACGTTCACGCATTGGTGCCGGGACGCCCGCTCATCATCGGCGGCGTGACGATTCCTTACGAGCGCGGGCTGCTCGGCCACTCGGATGCCGACGTGCTGCTTCACGCGATCACCGACGCGCTGTTCGGCGCGGCCGCGCTCGGCGATATCGGCCGTCATTTCCCGGATACGGCAACCGAGTTCAAAGGCGCGAACAGCCGCGTGCTGCTGCGCGAATGCGCGGCGCGCATCGCGAAGGCGGGCTTCACGATTCAGAACGTAGACAGCACGGTGATTGCACAGGCGCCGAAACTCGCGCCGCATATCGACGGGATGCGCGCGAATATCGCCGAAGATCTGAATCTGCCCATCGAGCGCGTCAACGTGAAGGCGAAGACCAACGAAAAGCTCGGCTATCTGGGGCGGGGCGAGGGCATCGAAGCACAAGCGGCCGCGCTGTTGCTGCGCGCCTGAGCGTTGCGGCGTCGTTCTGTGGAGCGGGTCAGATTTGCCTGATCCGCGTATGCGTCTTAGTGTGAATCTGCATCATTTGCCGGTTTCGGACGACAACGTGCATTAAAAAAATCGAAACGCGCGGTCGCGCATTTTTGTCGATATTTGTCCGCTTACAGTGGTCCGCATGAAGTCAAGCGGACGGACAATGACGGCGGTCGACACGCGCGTCAAACATGCGGGGCACGCGAAGGAACATGTGCGCGGGCTCAACGGGCTGAGAGCGCTGGCTGTCGTGCTGGTGTTCCTCTCGCACAAGGCGCACGTCGAAACCGTCGACGTCGGCAAGCTCGGCGTCTGGATCTTCTTTCTCATCAGCGGTTTTCTGATCATCGGAGAACTGGATCGCAATCGCGTGCGTGTCGAAGCGGGCAATGCGCGCCGCGAAGCCGTGATGTGCGTGTTCTTCATGAAGCGCGCATTGCGCATCTTCCCGATCTACTACTTGCTGCTGCTCGCACTGACGATCGCGCATGCGCTGTTCTATCAGCGCGATGTCGATCTCGGTCTCGCGTGGCATTACTTCTTTCTGTCCGACTACTGGATCGGCGTGGTGAAGGACGGCTGGCCGGGGACGGTGTCGCACTTCTGGAGCCTCGCCGTCGAGCAGCAGTTCTATCTGGTCGCGCCATTTCTGCTGGTGCTGACGCCGGCGTCGCGGCATCGGGCAGTGTGCGCGCTCGTCGTGCTGACGGGCGTGGCCGGTCATCTCGCGATGCATGCCGCCGACGCCAGCGAACCGCTGATCTACGCATGCTCGCCGTTGAACTTCGCGCTGCTCGCGCTCGGCGGGCTGTGTGGGGTGTTGGGGCGCGAGCGTGGTCTTGCGCGAGCCGCGGGGCATTGTTCAACAGGCATCATCGGCGCGCTCGGCGTGCTGGTGTTCGCAACGCAGCCGGTGTGGAGCACCTTGGCCTTACCGTTTTCAGCCGCCGGTTCCGCGTGGATCGACATTGGCCTTGCGCTCTCGCTTTGCGCGCTGTTCGCGTGGATCGCAAACAGCCCTGGCAGCATCGTCGTGTCGGCGCTCGAAATCAAACCGCTCGACTATCTCGGCACGATCAGCTACGGCTTCTATCTGTTTCACAACCTCATTCCGTCGAAGCTCGGCTTCGCTCCCGCCTGGTTCGCCGCACCGACGTGGGTTCACACGCTGTGCGCGCTTACGCTGCAATTCGCGCTTGCCGTGCTGCTCGCGCATCTGTCGTGGCATCTGGTCGAGAAGCGGCTGCTCGAACTGAAGAAGCCTTTCGAGGCGGCGATCGCGCGGCGCTTGCCTGCGCGCTGCCTGCACAGCCAGACGCAACCGCGCTGACTTTTGCCCCGGTCAAGCAAAAACGCCACGCACTAAGCGTGGCGTTTTGCTTCAGGCGCGGCGTGCGCGCGGCTTACTTGCCTTACTTGCCTTCGGCCACGATCACTTGAGCGGCTGCATTGACGACCGCCGCGATACGGCCGACGTCGCGCAGTTGCGTCGAGCTCATGCCTTCGTTGATCAGCGTGTCGAAGTGCGATTTCACGCAGAAATGGCACTTGCCGATGATCGACGCGGCGAGCGCATACATTTCGAAGCGGCGCTTGTCGACGCCGCCATGCGACGCGTACGCGTTCATCCGCAAGCCAGCCGGCTGCGACTTCAGATCGGCGTTTTCCGTCATCTCGACGTACGGATACCAGACGTTGTTCATGCCCATCAGCGCAGCGGCCGTCAGCGCGCCATTGACTTCTTCCGGCGACAGCACGCCTGCGTCGCGGATCGCGGCGATGATCTTCGGGCTCTTCGCGGCGAACGCGGCGGCCAGCGCGACGCCGACGGCATCGGTGCCTTGCAGCGACGAGCGCGCAATCGTGCCGTCGAGATTGAGGCGAATGTCTTTGGCGTAATCAGGAATAAGTTCTTTAATCGCTGAGATGAATTCCATTGATATCTCCTATCAAATTGCCGATAAAAAAGCCCGCTGGCCTTTTCAAGCTTAGCGGGCTTTCAGCTGCGAGTCCTTACAGCGTCGCGCCGCCGACTGCGCGGTTGCACGGGCAGAGCTCATCCGTTTGCAGGCCGTCCAGAATGCGCAGGACTTCTTCCGGGTTACGGCCGACGTTCAGGTTGTTCACCGAAACGTGCTGGATCGTGTTGTCCGGATCGACGATGAACGTGGCGCGCAGTGCGACGCCGGCTTCCTTGTCGCGCACGCCGAGCTGGTCGATCAGCTCGCCCTTGACGTCGCCGAACGCGTAGTGGTTCAGCTTGTTCAGGTCCTTGTGTTCACGGCGCCATGCGAGCTTGACGAATTCGTTGTCGACGCTGCCGCCCAGCAGGACGGCGTCGCGCTCTTCGAAGTCCTTGGCCAGCTTGCCGAACTCGACGATTTCCGTCGGGCAGACGAACGTGAAGTCCTTCGGGTAGAAATAGATGATCTTCCACTTGCCCGGGAACGACGATTCCGTGATTTCCTCGAACGCCGATACGCCGTTTTCTTCGTGGTTGTTGAAACCCGGCTTCGCAGCCGTCACGGTAAAGGCTTCGACTTTATCGCCCACAGTTTTCATGCGCTGACTCCTTGAGAATTGGCAAATGAGATTCAAAACAACCCGCTCAAACTACCTGCTGGCTGTAACGAACACGTTACACGCTTGAGACTATAACTCTATTAATCAATCGCATCAATAGTTTTTTTCTAAATAGGTAGATAGATTTTCTCAAATATGGCGATAGAGCAGTCTGGAATTAGGTTGTCTCGCACGAAATTCGGGAAAATATTGCACAAGAATGCAGCAATCTGAAACGGAAGCCGGTAATTCCGGCCGGCTTCCTGTCCGCTTCAGACGCTCTTGGCGAGCGGGAACTCGATCGTCACTTCGAGCCCCGGCAATGGCGTGCGGTTGCGTAGCCTCAGCGCGCCCCGATAGCGTCCGACGAGCCGCTGCACGATCGCCATGCCGAGCCCCGTGCCGTTGGCCTGCGTGCGCGCCGAGTTCACGCGGTAGAAGGGGCGGGTGACGAGCGCCAACTGGTCTTCGGGAATGCCTGGACCTTCGTCGACCACCGACAACTCGACCCGCGAATGCGACACCCGCGTCTCAAGAATCACATGCGGGATGCCATCGGACTCGGACAGCCCGTACTTGCGCGCATTCTCGATCAGATTGCCCACGACTCTTCGGATATCCGTCTCGTCCGCCTCGATCACGGCAGATGGCGCCAGCCGCGTCACCAGCCGCATGCCATCTTCGCTCGACATGCGCGCAGCCAGTTCCCCTGCGATCACGGAAAGGTCGACGGGTTCCGGCATCCGCTGCACGGGGCGCGCGTAATCCAGGAAGCGGCCAATGATCATGTCCATCTGCTCGATGTCGTCGATCATCGCGTCCTTGGTCGCCTGGTCGGACGGGCTCATTTCCGTTTCCAGACGCAGACGCGCAAGCGGCGTGCGCAGGTCGTGCGAGATGCCCGCCAGCATCAGCGCGCGGTCCGCTTCAAGTTGCTCCAGGTCCTGCACCATCTGGTTGAAGCTTCGGTTGGTTTCGGCCGCCACGCCCATGCCGCGTTCGGGCAGCTTCTCCGGCGCCTGGCCCGAGCCGACCTTGCGTGCCGCCATCGCGAGCCGCGCGAATGGCCGGTTCACGAGACTGGTAATGAACGCCGCGCCGAACAGCGACAGCGCGAGCGCGAAAATACCCCAGCCGGCCCATTGCAGGCCCGTCACGCTATCGAGCTGATCGCGATCGAGCGCCACCCAGTAATCGTCGTCGTCGATCTTGAAACTGATCCAGACGCCGGGAATGTCGTTCACCGACTGCGCGATGATCGTGTCGTCGCCGAGGCGCCCGCGAATGTCATGCTCGATCAGGCGGTTGAGCGATTCGTCGGGCTGGAGCTTGTACTTGTCGGTGGTTTCGCGCGGATACACGCGCACGCCTTCATTGCTTTCCAGATCCTGCAGCAGTGCGCGCCGCAGGTCGGGATCGGAATAGAGGAGTGCGGTGCGCGTGAGCTTGACGATTGCGACGAGCTGCAGCGCGACGCGTTGTGCGCGCGGCTCGCGCTCGATCACGCGGAAGCTCTGGAACCAGGCGGCGAGGCTGACCGCGATCAACAGCGCGATCAGCAGGAACGTTCGCCAGAACAGGCCGCCGAACGCGAGCGTCAGGAGGCGCCGGTCGATCCGCATGCGGCCTTCTTATGGCAGAAGAGAGACAACTGGAACGGCAAATTCAGGCTGCGCCGTCGGGGATGAACACGTATCCGAGACCCCAGACCGTCTGGATGAAGCGCGGGCTGCCCGGGTCCGGCTCGATCAGCTTGCGCAGACGCGAAATCTGCACGTCCAGGCTGCGGTCGAACACTTCGTATTCACGGCCCCGCGCGAGTTCCATCAGCTTTTCGCGCGACAGGGGCTGGCGCGGATGACGCGCGAACACCTTGAGCACCGAGAACTCGCCCGTGGTCAGCGGGATTTCCTGGCCGGCCTTGGTGAGCGTGCGCGTTGCGAGGTTCAGCGCGAACTCGCCGAACTCGAAGACTTCCGATGTCTCCGACGGCGCGCCTGGCAATTCAGATGGCGACTGTCGGCGCAGTACCGCGTGAATGCGCGCGACCAGTTCGCGCGGATTGAACGGCTTGGGCAAGTAGTCGTCAGCGCCCATTTCGAGCCCGACGATGCGATCGACATCCTCACCCTTGGCGGTGAGCATGATGATCGGCGTGCGATCGTTGCTGCCGCGCAGACGCCGGCAGATGGAAAGGCCGTCTTCGCCCGGCAGCATCAGGTCGAGCACCAGAAGGTCGAAACGTTCGCGCACCCACAGCTTGTTCATCGAGGGCGCGTTCTCGGCAACGTAGACGTTGAAGCCCTGCTCGCCGAGGTAGCGGCGCAACAGATCGCGCAGACGCGGGTCGTCATCGACGACGAGGATTTTCGAAGGGTTTTTGGTTTCCATGGTCGGCATCTTAGCGCGATTAGAGAGAGGTGCACGTTTGCACCAATTATCACGTAACAGTCAGTTACAAAATTTACCCGGCCTGTGGCACGACGTAAAGCCTTGGCGCTTACACTCCTTTACTGTTTGCGCCAGTTCGGTAGATACTTCACTCGAATAAAGCTCTCGCACCCGGTTTCAAGCCGGAGTCAATACACGTATCTGAGGTTGCCGGTTGCCGCGCCACGAAGGGAAAAAGATGAAGGGAGGGGTCTGGCCGAACATGCGCCTGAGCGTGATCGCTGTAGCTGTTGCGATCGTGTTCGCGAGCGCGTTGAGCCCGGTTCCTGCCCATGCCGATTCCTCGACGGAACGCAACACCGACACACGCCCGCCACCGCGCCCGCATACCCGCTCGGGCCGCCAGCCGCACAATCCCGACGCGGATCGTCCCGCATCCGACACGATCATGCGCGCTACTGCCGTGCCGCCCGATCTGGATCAACGTCGGCGCGACGGGCACATGACGCCTGAAGAACGGCGTTTGCTACGACAGCATATCGAAGATGCCGTTCGCGAGCTGTACAAGCGCTGACGCCTGATTTTCATGCACCGTCACCGACGGGCGACGCTTCGGCGCGACGGCCGCGTGTTTGCCGTTCGTGTCGAATAAGGTCATTCATCCAGTGAGGCATCGATGAAGCGGCGCGAGTTTCTGACGATGGCGGCGGCAGCAAGTGCGTCGCTATCCATGCCACGCGTCTTCGCCGCGCCACACACGAGCAGCGGCATATCGACGCAACTGGATGCAGGCGCAACGGGCCGCGCGCCGGGCAAGCTGATTGTTCTGATCGAACTGAAAGGCGGAAACGATGGTCTGAACACCGTCATTCCTTTCGCCGATTCCACTTACTACGCGTTGCGTGAGCACATCGCGATACCGCGCGAGCGCGTGCTGCCGCTGGACGAGCGTGTCGCGCTGCATCCCGCGATGCGCGCGCTGCTGCCATTCTGGCGCGATGGAGAAGTGGCCGTCGTGCAGGGTGTCGGTTGCGCGCAGGATCATGCATCGCATTTCCGTTCGACGGAGATCTGGGACACGGCATCATCGGCCGATGTGTATCGACACGACGGCTGGCTGACGCGTGCAATCGGGCAATGGCCCGCGAGCCAGCGAGCGGTGGCGGCGGCCTCGTTCGGCAGTGCGGAGCCGGGGCCGTTCGCGGGCTGCGCAGCGCGCGTCGAGGCGGATGACGCCTGGGCGCGTGTCGATGATCCCGACGCCGCGCCGCACGCCGGTTGGCTCGACGCGGATCGAGGCGAGAGCGATCGCGTTTCCAGCGTCGCGCAAGCACTCCGGGTGAGCGCGCCGACGCTTCGGGATTCGATCGATGCCGCGCTGCGCACGGTCGTCGACCGGTTTGCGCCGCATATGTGCGGCGCGATCCGGCTAACGCTCGATGGTTTCGACACGCACAGCAATCAGCCGGCGCAGCACGCGGCTTTGCTCCGGCAACTCGCCGAAGGCTGCGCGACCCTTCGCGCGGAACTGACGCGACGCGGCAGGTGGCGTGACACGCTCGTCGTGACGTACTCGGAGTTCGGCCGCTCCGCGCGCGAAAACGTTCATCGCGGCACGGGGCATGGCGGCGGCGCCGCACATTTCGTGCTGGGTGGTCAGGTGCGTGGAGGTGTGTACGGACGCGCGGCCGATCTGGCGCGGCTCGATACGGACGGCAATCTACCCGTCGACATCGACTTCAGACAGATCTACGCGACCGTACTCGGCCCGTTCCTGAAACTGGATGCAAACGCGGTCCTTCAGGACGACGTCCCGCCGCTGCCGTTGCTGCGCGCCTGAACGTCAGTGCTTGCGCGCCGCTCGCCATGCAACCCACAGCTTGCGGATCGGCGTGAGCGCGATACGTTGATGAAGCACGCGGTAGCCGTCGCGCTCGATCTCGTCAAGCAACGCCAGCGCCAGTGCAGCCAACGCGCGCAGCGTGCGCTGCGAGTGACGCTCGCCGACGGGTAGCGCATCGAGCGCCTTGCGGATCGAGTCGCGGGCACGCGCTGTCTGGAAACGCATCAATTCGGTGAACGCGTCCGTGTACTTGCGGTTGATCAGATCCGCCGCCGTCACGTTATAGCGCTGCATTTCGTCGATGGGAATATAGATACGGCCATGCCGCGCGTCGTTACCGAGTTCGACGACGATCTGCGCGAGCATCAAGGCCTCGCCGAGCGGTGCGGCCCAGACTTGAGCCTGCGACGGATCGCGCGCCGTCGCGCGCGCAACGACGCACGCGAAGTTGCCGCCGACCCCGGCCATATAGCGGCGCAGGTTCGGATAGTCGAGATAGCGCGCCTGATCGAGGTCCATTTCGAAGCCCGCGATCAACGCCTGCAACGCGGGATATTCCGCCTGCACATCGGGCAGATGTGCAGCGAGCGCCTGCGACACGGGGTGCGTCGGTTCGCCCGCTGCGAGCGCGGCCGCTTCTTTTTGCCACCACGCGAGCTTCGTGCGTCCGATCGTCGGATCGGTCGTTTCCTTCACGGTTTCTTCGAACTCGCGACGCAGCGCGAACAGCGCAGTCAGCAAAGGCTGCCGGGCGACGGGCGCCTGGCGCAGTGCGTAGTAGGTGCTCGAGCCGGGAGGCGCTGCTTTCTGCAGGCAGTATTCGTCGAAATTCACGGGAATTGGCTTGTGGGGAGGCAGTCGCGCACGGCTGTGCACGAGGGACCGAAAATTGTAGCATCGACCGTATTCGACAGATGCAGACAAGCGCAGATCAATCGGTTAGAATCTCGCGCTTACGCTTTTGGCGGTGTCGCGATCGGACGTGTTTTTCAGGCGCGTTCGTTCGTGGAGATGGCGGGTCTGAGCCCACAGGTTCGGATTTGTCCACGCGAACGACATGGCGATGACATCGCGACGTCCATCGCCAGTGAGACATCGGGTGCTGCACCTCACGCATCGCCCGGCTGCGAGGATGGCGAAATTGGTAGACGCACCAGGTTTAGGTCCTGACGCCCGCAAGGGTGTAGGGGTTCGAGTCCCCTTCCTCGCACCACTTTTTTCTCATTGATTGACACAGAACCCCGCCTGTTTTCGACGCGCGGGGTTTTTTGTTTTTGCATCCCGACGCGACGATCGCGCAGACTCGCGGCCAATCAATCGACCCGCACAAAAAACCCCGCACGAAGGCGGGGCTGGCTCATCACATCGAAGATTCGCGGCTACTCTTAGTGGCAGCGCTTTTCCCAGTGATGATGCACCTTCACCTTATGGCACTCGTGATGGTGGTCGTATGCGAATGCCGAGGACATGCTCACAAAACCTGCGGCCGCAGCGACCAGTGCCAGAACAACCTTCTTCATTTTCGATCCTTAAAATCAGAGAGATAGAGCGAAGCGCGATCGTAGCAAGTCCGGTTTACGATCCGCTTGGACTCAGTCGTTCTCTATGTCTTGTACGCTGCCTATCGCGACGCACGACATCGACCCTCTGGTTGCACGCACAACCAGATTCTCCTGTTCTGCGATCAGCGATCATTTAGCTCGTCAACGCGTAAGAAGAGGGGCGTGCAAATGGCACCAACCGATGTTCGACCACCCTCAGACATCGACGCGCAATGCATGCTGCGCGTGACACTTGCAGGCACGTACCGCGTGTTCGCGATGCCCGGCTGGACCAAGCTGATCTACAACCACATCACCGTGCGCGTGCCCGGCACGCACAGCCATTTCCTGATCAACCCGTTCGGCCTGCACTACACCGAAGTGACGGCGTCGCATCTGGTGAAGGTCTATGTAGACGGGAATGTGCTCGATGGTTCGCCGCATCGTGTGAACCCGGCGGGCTTTGTCATGCACGCCGCGATTCATCGCGCGATGCCCGACGCGCATTGCGTGATGCACGATCCGTTGTATCGCGACTAGAAAGGCGAACGCCGCCCTGCGAGACGCATAGGCGGGCCGACTTGTGAATGAGTGTTTAAGGAATTCGGCAACGACGGGTTCACCGGCGCCAGGCAAGCGCCGATGAACGTTCGCCCCGGACTTCGTCTGACCTGACTACGCTGCGTTGCGCGCGATCGCGGTTTCGATCACCTTGTCGAGTGCTTCGCTGAGCGCGACTTTCTCGCGGTCGTCGAGGCAATCGAACAGATCAGTGTTCCACTTGCGTGCGATGGGCATCACTTTGCGATAGAGCGCACGGCCTTCCGCGGTCAACGATACGAGCACCACGCGGCCGTCGTCCGCGCTCGCTTCGCGTTGCACGAGGCCTTGTCTGATCAACGCTTCGGCTGCGCGGCTCGCCTGACTTTTGTCGAGGTTCGCGTGGCGCGCGAGGTCCATGATCGAGAATGGTCCGAACGATCCAACCGATGCAATCACGCGCGCCTCGGGTAGCGTCACGTCCAGCTTGGCCATATACCGTTCGCTGATGCCCCGCTCGGAAAGTTTATTCAGCACGTGCAGACGATACGTCAGAAACTGTTCGAGTCCGGCTTTATCGGAGGCCTTCATGGTCTTCCCGTTGTGAGTGGATGCAGTCCGGTGATGTGATTGTTGCTGCATCCGCTCGCGCGGTCAACGCGGGCCAAACCTGAGTCGCGTCATCTGTTCGGCTTCGTTCGCAAGCAAGGTCGCTGCGTCGCGAATCGCGACTTCTAGCGTGATCGGGCCGGGGGCCGGCGAGAAGCATCCGCTGAAATGCTCGGCGAGTTTTGGCAGCGCCGACGGGTCGACAGCGCCCGACAGCAACGTGGCGGGCACGCCCGCGGCGCGCGCGTGCCGGCAGGCGATGAAGGGCGCCTTGCCGTGCAGCGTTTGCACGTCGGAGCGGCCTTCGCCCGTGATGAGCCAGTTGGCGCCTTCGAGTGCCGCGTCGAGTCCGATCTGTCGCGCGACCACTTCCGCGCCCGGCTCGAATTCGGCGCCCAGCATATGCAATGCGAACCCGAGTCCGCCCGCCGCGCCCGCACCCGGCTGGTTGCGCGCGACGCGATTCATGGCCGGCTCGACGAGGTCGGCGAAGCGGGTGAGGGCGGCGTCGATGGCCGCGACCTGCTCCGGCTTTACGCCTTTTTGCGGGCCGAAGACTGCCGTTGCGCCGTGATCGCCCGTCAACGGGTTGTCGACATCCGACATGCCGACGAACGTTGCCTCTTGCAGACGGGCATCGAGTCCCGATGCGTCGACGCGCGCCAGTTGAGCAAGCTGCTCGGGCGTCGCGTCGAGTTCATGCCCTTGCGCATCGAGTAGCTTGAGGCCGAGACCGACGAGCAAACCCGCGCCGCCGTCGTTCGTGCTGCTGCCGCCGAGCGCGACGAAGAAGCGCCGCACACCCGCGTCCAGCAGCGAGCGGATGGCTTCGCCCATGCCGCGCGTGCTGCGCTTTTCCACGGGAACGCCCATGCCGACAGGGTCCGTGATGCCCACGACCTCCGCGGTTTCGATGATCGCGCTGCCGTCGGCGAGAAGCCCTGTTGCGCCTTCACGCGCAGGTCCCGCCGCGCCCTGCACTGTGAGCGTGCGCCGTTCGCCACCGCTGGTGAGCATGGCGTCGAGTGTGCCTTCGCCGCCGTCGGCCATTGCGCAGACACGGATCGTCGCGTCGGGCCGCGCGCGCAGAATGCCCGTCGCGATGGATTGCGCGACCTGCTCCGCGGAGAGCGAACCTTTGAACGAGTCAGGAGCGATGACGACAATGGGCGCGGACGGCGTATTCGGCATGGTGTCTCTGATGATTTGCTTTGAGTAGGCATCGCTGTGCTCGCCGCGATGCGATGAAGCGCCCGGAACGCCTATGCGCGCGGCAGCGGCGTATCAGGATGTGGTGAAGCTTATCAGCATGCGGCGCGCGACTGAATATACCGGAAGGTATAGGCAGAATTGACTTTGATTCACAGCTGGCGCGGACCGTGGTGGATTGCGAGCGGCTTTGGAATCGCCCGAAAGGCGGCCGGAATCGGGCTTCGCAAGCCACAAAAGATCGCGAAACAGCGAATCCGGCTAGGCGCGCAAATAGTTTGCTAAAATATTTGGCTCTCTGACCCAAACTGTGCCGCCGGCGGCCTCACAGCCCGCGGCGAGAGGCACGCGATCGATGTCACACGTGACTGAGCGAAGCGTAGCGGCGACCCGCGCAACAGCGAATGCAACGCGCAGTGTCGAACGCACGACGCAAAGCGGACATCGACAGGCGGCGCACACAAGATAACTGATTCGCTCGAATAATTTTAGGACGATTGAAGCCATGGCTAACGTTGTTGAAAACCTCGGCAAGCTCGAACGCCGCGTGACGATTTCCTTGCCGAAAGACACGGTGCAGAAGGAAGTGGATGCGCGCATCCGTCAACTCGCGAAAAACGTGCGCATGCCGGGTTTCCGCCCGGGCAAAGTGCCGCTCAAGATGGTGACGCAGCAGTACGCGGGTCAGGTCGAAGCCGAAGTGCTGAGCGACAAGGTTGGCAAGGAATTCTTCGACATCAGCCGCGCGGAAAACCTGCGCGTCGCTGGCCAGCCGAGCTTCAGCCCGAAGACGGATGCAACGGAAGGCGCATACGCATTCGACGCGACCTTCGAGGTTTACCCGGAAGTGAAGCTGGGCGACGTCGCGACGGCTGAAATCGAACGCACCAAGACCACCATCAGCGACGCCGAAATCGACCGCACGCTGGACATCCTGCGCAAGCAGCGCGTGCACTACCACGCTCGCGGCGAAGCCGGCGAGCACGGCGACGGCGGCGCGGACACGGCTGCGAAGGACGGCGACCGCGTCACGGTCGACTTCATCGGCAAGATCGACGGTGAAGCGTTCCAGGGCGGCAGCGCGGACGACTTCGCGTTTGTCCTGGGTGAAGGCCGCATGCTGCCGGAATTCGAAAAGGCCGCGCTTGGCCTGAAGGTCGGCGAGTCGAAGGAATTCGACCTTGCGTTCCCCGAGGACTATCACGGCAAGGAAGTCGCCGGCAAGACCGCGCAGTTCACCATCACGATGAAGAAGATCGAATGGCCGCATCTGCCCGAAATCGACGGCGAGTTCGCGAAGTCGCTTGGCATCGAAGACGGCGACCTGACGAAGATGCGCGCCGAGATTCGTGACAACCTCGAGCGCGAAGCGAAGCGCCGCACGCAGGCTGTCGTGAAGAACCAGGTGATGGACGCGCTGCTCAAGATCTCCGAACTCGACGTGCCGAAGGCGCTGATCGAGCAGGATCAGGAACGTCTCGTCGAAATGGCGCGTCAGGATCTGACGCAACGCGGCGTGCCGAACGCGAAGGACGCACCCATCCCCGCAGAAATGTTCGCCGAGCAGGCAGAGCGCCGCGTCAAGCTGGGCCTCGTGCTGGCCGAGCTGGTCAAGGCCAACGAGCTGCAGGCCAAGCCGGAACAGATCCGCGCGGAAGTCGACGAATTCGCGAAGAGCTACGAAGACCCGAAGGAAGTCGTCCGCTGGTATTATTCGAACCAGCAGCGCCTTGCCGAGATGGAAGCGTATGTCGTTGAGTCCAACGTCGTCGATTTCGTGCTGAGCAAGGCGAAGGTGACGGACAAGGAAGTGAGCTTCGAAGAGCTGGCAAGCGCAACGGCGCAAGCGTAATAGCATCGCTGTAACGGCGTGCTGGCTGTCCGAGCGACGGCCCGCACGCCGTTTTTACATATGAGCGCAGCCGATTATGCTAAAAGAACGCTTGTCGGCCGCTTTGGCTCTTGAAGAAACGCGCGGCCGCACCTACTTGTCCTGAACCATTATCAGAACATTTCCTGACAAGGATCCATTGCATGACCTTTCGCGCTCAAATGCTGGACACGTTGACCTCGCAGTCGTCGCGGGATCGGGATCTCGAAGCGCAAGCGCTCGGCCTCGTGCCGATCGTCGTCGAAACGAGCGGCCGTGGTGAACGTTCGTATGACATCTATTCGCGCCTGCTGAAGGAGCGCGTGGTGTTCCTGGTCGGCGAAGTGAACGATCAGACTGCGAACCTCGTGATTGCACAGTTGCTGTTCCTGGAAAGCGAAAATCCGGACAAGGACATCAGCTTCTACATCAACAGCCCGGGCGGTTCGGTGTCGGCGGGGATGGCGATCTACGACACAATGCAGTTCATCAAGCCGGATGTCTCGACGCTATGCATGGGCCTCGCGGCCAGCATGGGGGCGTTCCTGCTGGCGGCGGGCGCGAAGGGCAAGCGTTTTGCGCTGCCGAACGCTCGCGTGATGATTCACCAGCCGCTGGGCGGCGCGCGCGGCCAGGCATCGGACATCGAAATTCAGGCACGCGAAATCCTGTACCTGAAGGAACGCCTGAACCAGTTGCTGTCGCACCACACTGGGCAACCGGTTGAGCGCATCCAGCGCGACACGGACCGCGACAACTTCATGTCGGGCGACGATGCACAGGCTTACGGCCTCGTCGACCAGGTGTTGCACAAGCGTCCGTAAACAATCGTTGAAACATGGCTGATCCGGAGCGCTTTTTCTCCAAATTGGGGGAAGAGCGCCGGCGCGAAACCTTGTGAAATAATAAGACCCGTCTGAACGCCTGCGGCAAACGCCGTCACAGCTTTTGCGCGTCCGTCCCGCCCCGAACTGAACGAGGCGGGCAAACGGCGTATCATGTCATTCGAGTGTCCGGAGGCTCACACATCTATGGCGGACAAAAAAGGTTCTAACAGCGAAAAGCTGTTGTATTGCTCGTTCTGCGGCAAGAGCCAGCACGAAGTTAAAAAACTGATTGCTGGCCCGTCGGTATTCATCTGCGATGAATGTATCGACCTGTGCAACGAAATCATTCGCGACGAAGCAGCGGGCGCGGGTCTGGAAACGGGCCTGTCCAAGTCCGACCTGCCGAGTCCTCAGGAAATCCGTGACATTCTCGATCAATACGTGATCGGGCAAGAACGCGCGAAGAAAATTCTCGCGGTCGCGGTCTACAACCACTACAAGCGCCTGAAGCATCTCGACAAGAAGGACGACGTCGAATTGTCGAAGAGCAACATCCTGCTGATCGGGCCGACCGGCTCCGGCAAGACGCTGCTCGCGCAGACCCTTGCACGCCTGCTGAACGTGCCGTTCGTGATCGCCGACGCGACCACGCTGACGGAAGCCGGCTATGTCGGCGAAGATGTCGAAAACATCATTCAGAAGCTGCTGCAAAACTGCAATTACGAAGTCGACAAGGCGCAGCGTGGCATTGTCTATATCGACGAAATCGACAAGATCAGCCGCAAGTCGGACAACCCGTCGATTACCCGTGACGTATCGGGTGAAGGCGTGCAGCAGGCGCTGCTGAAGCTGGTCGAAGGTACGATGGCGTCGGTGCCGCCGCAAGGCGGGCGTAAGCATCCGAACCAGGATTTCATCCAGGTCGACACCACCAACATCCTGTTTATCTGCGGCGGCGCATTCGACGGCCTCGAAAAAGTGATCGTCGACCGTACGGAAAAAACGGGGATCGGTTTCGGTGCGAGCGTCAAGAGCAAGCAGGATCGTGATGCCGGCGAAGTGCTGCGCGAAGTCGAGCCGGAAGATCTCATCAAATTCGGCCTGATTCCAGAACTGATCGGACGTCTGCCCGTCGTGGCGACGCTCGGCAAGCTGGACGAAGCCGCGCTGATGAAGATTCTGGTCGAACCCAAGAACGCGCTCATCAAGCAGTATCACAAGCTGTTCAATATGGAACGCGTCGAGCTGGAGATCCGTCCCGCCGCCCTGCAGGCCGTCGCCCGCAAGGCGATCCGCCGCAAGACGGGCGCACGTGGCTTGCGTTCGATCCTCGAACAGGCGTTGCTCGACGTCATGTACGAACTGCCGGCCATGAAGGGCGTCAGCAAAGTCATTATTGACGACAATGTTATTGATGGTGACGGAAAGCCGCTACTGATCTACGAAGACGCGCCGAAGGTGGCGGGTTCGAATTGATCGGCTTCCCGATTTTTGAAAAAAAGCCGTTCATGGCAACGTGAACGGCTTTTTTCGTTTATCGTGTCGTCAGGATGGACTGTTTTTCTGGAGTCACTGAACTTTTCCCACACGCGAAGGCTTGCAATCTTTTTTGTCGGCCTCAACTATCGAACAAACTGATTCCACTCATGGGGAAATGAAATGTCAGGAACCCAACTCCTCCCGCCGGAACGCGTCACACTCCCGCTGCTCCCGCTGCGCGACGTAGTCGTTTTCCCACACATGGTGATCCCGCTCTTCGTGGGTCGCCCGAAGTCGATCAAGGCGTTGGAAGCCGCAATGGAAGGTGGCAAGCACATCATGCTTGTTGCCCAGAAAACGGCGGCCAAAGACGAGCCGACCGAAAAGGACATGTACGAGGTTGGCTGTATCGCCAACATCCTGCAGATGCTCAAGCTGCCCGACGGCACCGTGAAGGTGCTGGTCGAAGGTCTGCAGCGTGCCAAGACGCTGTCGATCGAAGAGCAGGAAACGCAATTCTCGTGCGAAGTGATGCCGCTCGAGCCCGACCACGCCGATAGCGCTGAAACGGAAGCGCTGCGTCGCGCGATCGTGTCGCAGTTCGATCAGTACGTGAAGCTGAACAAGAAGATCCCGCCGGAGATTCTGACGTCGCTGTCGGGCATCGATGAAGCAGGGCGTCTTGCCGACACGATCGCTGCGCATCTGCCGCTCAAGCTCGACCAGAAGCAACAGATTCTCGAAATGTTCCCGGTCATCGAGCGCCTCGAGCATCTGCTCGCGCAGCTCGAAGCCGAGATCGACATTCTGCAGGTCGAAAAGCGCATCCGTGGACGCGTCAAGCGTCAGATGGAGAAGAGCCAGCGCGAGTACTACCTGAACGAGCAGGTCAAGGCAATCCAGAAGGAACTGGGCGAAGGCGAAGAGGGTGCGGATCTCGAGGAACTCGAGAAGCGCATCACGGCTGCGCGCATGCCGAAGGAAGCCAAGAAGAAGGCCGACGCCGAGCTGAAGAAGCTCAAGCTGATGTCGCCGATGTCGGCGGAAGCGACGGTCGTGCGCAACTACATCGACACGCTGATCGGCCTGCCGTGGCGCAAGAAGAGCAAGGTCAACAACGACCTCTCGAATGCCGAACGCGTGCTGGACGAAGACCACTTCGGTCTCGAGAAGGTGAAGGAACGCATTCTCGAGTACCTCGCGGTTCAACAGCGCGTGGACAAGGTGAAGGCGCCGATCCTGTGCCTCGTCGGGCCGCCGGGCGTGGGCAAGACGTCGCTGGGCCAGTCGATTGCGCGCGCAACGAACCGCAAGTTCGTGCGCATGGCACTGGGTGGTGTACGTGACGAAGCCGAGATTCGCGGCCATCGTCGTACGTACATCGGTTCGATGCCGGGCAAGATCCTGCAGAGCCTGACCAAGGTCGGCGTGCGCAATCCGCTCTTCCTGCTCGACGAAGTCGACAAGATGGGCATGGATTTCCGCGGCGATCCGTCGTCGGCGTTGCTCGAAGTGCTCGACCCGGAACAGAACCACACGTTCGCCGACCACTACGTCGAAGTGGACTTCGACCTGTCGGACGTGATGTTCGTCGCGACGTCGAACTCGCTGAACATCCCGCCGCCGCTGCTCGACCGGATGGAAGTGATCCGTCTGTCGGGCTACACGGAAGACGAGAAGGTCAGTATCGCGCAACGTTATCTGCTGCCGAAGCAGAAGAAGAACAACGGCCTGAAGCCGGGTGAGATCGAAGTCACGGAAGCAGCCATCCGCGACATCATTCGCTATTACACGCGTGAAGCGGGCGTGCGTTCGCTCGAGCGTGAAATTTCGAAGATCTGCCGCAAGGTCGTGAAGATGCTTCTGCTGAAGAAGGCGGACAAGGCAGTCACCGTCGACGGCAAGAACCTCGACACGTTCCTTGGCGTACGTAAGTACGACTTCGGTCTGGCCGCGAAGGAAAACCAGACCGGCCAGGTCACGGGCCTCGCGTGGACGGAAGTGGGCGGCGATCTGCTGACGATCGAAGCGGCCGTGATGCCGGGCAAGGGCAATGTGATCCGCACGGGTTCGCTCGGGGACGTGATGAAGGAATCCGTCGAAGCCGCGCGCTCGGTGGTGCGTTCGCGTTCGCGCCGTCTCGGTGTCAAGGACGAAGCGTTCGAGAAGCAGGACATCCACATTCACGTGCCGGAAGGCGCGACGCCGAAGGACGGTCCGTCTGCCGGTATCGCGATGACGACGGCGCTGGTGTCGGTGCTCACGGGCATACCCGTGCGCGCGGATGTCGCGATGACGGGCGAAATCACGCTGCGCGGCGAAGTGCTGCCGATCGGCGGGTTGAAGGAGAAGCTGCTGGCAGCGCATCGCGGCGGCATCAAGCTCGTGCTGATTCCGGAAGAAAACGTCAAGGATCTGACGGAGATTCCGGACAATGTGAAGAACGCGATCGAGATCGTGCCCGTGCGCTGGATCGACAAGGTACTGGAACTGGCGCTGGAACATGGGCCGGCTCCGCTGCCGGAAGAAGAGCCGAAGGCGGCTGCGCCCGTTGGTGAGTCGAAAGACTCGGGCGCAAGCGATGTCGTGAAGCACTAAGCCAGACTCGCCATGCACTGAGCGCCGTATTGGTTAGCTCAGTCAACAGCGATCAAAAAAACCCGCGGCCCCGTCCGCGGGTTTTTTATTGCCTGCACAAAGCAAACGTTTGGTCGACGAGACGACCAGCCGCGCCATTTGCTGTTATCCAGGAGACCTTGCAGCGCGCGGTAAACTGGTTGCATCCGCAGCCATCGCTTGCAAGATCCTGTCATCGAAAGCCCCTCGACGAGCCCCTTGAATCAGGCTCAATCCCGCTTGACACAAGGGTTTCGGCCCATTCTAATGAGTGGCCGGCAAATCTGCCGTGCCGTATATAACCGGGCGCATAAGCGCTTTCATGATTGCCCAACTACATTCTCGGGGGCCTGGAATGAATAAAACGGAATTGATCGATCACATCGCGCAGCAAGCCGACATTTCGAAAGCGGCAGCAGGTCGCGCGTTGGATGCCGTGATCGGTGGCGTCAAGGGTACGTTGAAAAAGGGTGGTTCGGTCACGCTGGTCGGCTTCGGCACCTTCGCCGTCGGCAAGCGCACGGCACGCACGGGTCGCAATCCGCGCACGGGCGCAGCAATCAAGATCAAGGCAGCCAGGGTTCCTAAATTTAGGCCTGGCAAAGCGCTAAAGGATGCGTTAAACTAATGGGCTCGCTGCTTGATGAATGTGTCGACGCAAGTCGGCATCGAGAGTCAGGCAGCGGCGATCTCGGAGCGGGTGCTTAGCTCAGTTGGTAGAGCGGCGCCCTTACAAGGCGTAGGTCGGGAGTTCGAGCCTCTCAGCACCCACCAGTTCCAGATCGAAGTGACACGCTGCAGCGTATGCAGCATAAGGAGTGGTAGTTCAGTCGGTTAGAATACCGGCCTGTCACGCCGGGGGTCGCGGGTTCGAGTCCCGTCCACTCCGCCAGTATCCTAGAAAGGCGAACTCCGGTTCGCCTTTTTTATTGCCCGCTGATGTACTATCGGGCGTTCCGTTTTTGGCATCCGACTTTTGCCTCCTCAAGCATGCTCGATTTCTTTCGCAATCACCAACGTCTGATGATGTTCATGCTCATCCTGGTTATTCTGCCGGGTTTGGGTTTTGTCGGTATCCAGGGCTTCCGTGGCTTCTTTGACGAGAGCGCGAATGTCGCGAGCGTCAACGGGCACAAGATCACGCGCGGCGAATATGACAACGCGTGGCGTCAGCAGATGGACCGCGCGCGTCAGATGCTCGGCGCACAGTTCGACTCGAAGATGTTCGATACGCCGGAGCGCCGCAAGGAGATGCTCGACGGGCTGATCCAGCAGCGCGTGCTCGCCGACGAGACGCAACGTCTGCACCTGACGGTGTCCGACGATGCACTGCGTCGCGCGCTGATGGCCGATCCCGTGATCGGCTCGCTGAAGAATCCCGACGGCTCGATCGACCTGAACAAATACAAAGAACTCCTTGCGATGCAGGGCATCACGCCCGATCAATACCAGGAGCAGGTTCGCTACAGCATGGCGATGCAACAGTTGCCCGCAGCCATCACGCAAACCTCGTTCACGCCGAAGACGCTCGCACAGCATCTGACCGAACTGGCCGAGCAGCAGCGCGAAGTGCAGGGCCTCGCGTTCCGCGCGAAGGAGTACGAGTCGAAGGTGCAGCCGACTGACGCGCAAATTCAGGCGTACTACGACGCGCATCGCAACGACTTCGCGACGCCGGCCACGGCCACGATCCAGTATCTCGTGATGTCGCCCGCAACGATCGCGGCATCGGCGAACCCGAGCGACGCGGATCTCAAGAAGTACTACGACGACAACATCGCTCACTACCGCACGGTGGGTGAAGTGCGCGCGAGCCACATCCTGATCTCGGCGCCGAAAGACGCGAGCGCCGCCGACAAGGACAAGGCAAAGCAGAAAGCACAGGAAATCCTCACGCAGATCAAGGCGCATCCCGACCAGTTCGCGCAGCTCGCGCAGCAGGATTCGCAGGACCCGGGTTCGGCGTCGAAGGGCGGCGATCTGGGCTACTTCAGCCCGGGCATGATCGCGGGCGGCAAGGCCTTCGACGACGCCGTCTTCAAGATGAAGAAGGATGAGATCAGCGATCTGATCCAGTCGGACTTCGGCTATCACATCGTCAAGGTGACGGACGTGAAGCCGTCGGTGACGAAGCCGTTCGACGAAGTGAAAGATTCGATCGCCAAAGATCTCAAGGCGCAACTCGCCACGAAGGCATTCGGCGACGATTCGGAAGGCTTCACGTCGATCGTCTACGAACAGGCGAAGAGCCTGCAACCGGCCGCGGACAAGTACAAGCTGCAGATCCAGACGGCTACGGTGACGCCGCAGCCGAACAGCGCGTTGCCGCCGGATAGTCCGCTCAATAATCCGAAATTCCTCGCGGCCGTGTTCGCGAACGACTCGGCGAAGGACCGCAACAACACGCAGGCAATCGACGTCGGCAACAACACGCTGATCGCGGCACACGTGACCGACTTCAAGCCGGCCGCCGTGCCGGCGCTCGCTGCCGTCAAGGACGCCGTGCGTCAGAAGGTGGTCGCGCAGCAGGCTGCCGATCTCGCGCGCAAGGAAGGCGAGGCCAGGTTGGCGGATCTGCAGAAGTCGAAGTCGACGCAGGGCTTCTCGTCTGCGCTGAAGGTGTCGCGCAGCGACGCGCAAGGTGTGCCTCCCGCTGCATTGGGCGCAATTTACAAGGTCGATGCGCAAAAGTTGCCGGCCTACGTCGGCGTCGACCTCGGGGCGGACGGCTATGCGATCTATCGCGTGAACGCTGTCGTGCAGCCCGCGCCGACCGATGCGCAGCGTCTCGCCTCGGCGCAGCAGCAGATCGCCTCGGTGAATGCGCAGGCTGAAGCCGAGTCGTATCTGGATGCGGTGCGCGCGCGGTCGAAGGTGAAGATGTACGGTTCGCTCGATAACCCGCAGTCAGGCGAATAAGCCAGTTCAGAGGCCGCCTGCGCGCCTCTCGATACGCCACAAAAAAAGCCCCGCACACTGCGGGGCTTTTGCTTTGCGAGAAGCGTTGGGAAGGATTACAGGCAGGCGCTGATGTCGCCCGTCGCGTCGCTGCCGGCACCGCCTGCGGCGCGGAAGCCGACCCACGTGCCGGAGCCCTGATAGTTCGGGCGCACGACGGCCGCCGCGCCGTTCGGCGGCTGCTGGCCGGGGACGTAGACGTCCATCGCTGCGTCGTTGGCCAGGGTATCTTGTGCGACGACCTGCTGCTGGGTCTTGTCAGCCCACTTCTTGGCAATGCACTGGCCGACGACCTTCGGCGGCTGCTGGCTGGTGCCAACCGACTGCACGCCGGCGGGCGGTTGTGCGGCACAAGCGGAAATGGCGACGGCCATAGCGATAATCGGTAAGTATTTCACGTTATCTCCTTCCAGAAATCGCTCACATGGAGCCGGTTGTCGAATTCAGACGAACCTGTCTGATCGACCATGGGTGATCACGTTCCCCTCATTCGGAAACAAGTTGTTAGCGCGCTGTAACACTCAACGGCGCTTCACTTTCACTGAGACGAAGTGCGGAGCAGCGGCTTCAGCGCTGACCACACGTTGTCCAGTAGCACGGGCTGTGCCCGTTGGGTCGGATGAATCTGATCGGACTGAAACATGTCCGGCTTGTCTTCAATTCCGGCGAGGAGAAAAGGGACGAGCGGCACGCGCAACTGCTTCGAGAGTTGCCCGTAGAGCCCGTGGAACTTTTGCGTGTAGTCAGGGCCGTAATTAGGCGGCACGTACATGCCGACGAGCAGGACCTTCGCGTGGCCTTGCTGCGCCTGTTCGATGATTGTGCGGAGATTGTCTTCCGTGGTGTCGAGCGGGACGCCGCGCAGCGCGTCGTTGGCGCCGAGTTCCACAATCACCACGGCGGGCTTGAGCCGCTGCATCAACGCAGGCAGGCGGGCGCGCCCGCCGCTCGTCGTGTCTCCGCTGATGCTCGCATTCGCAACGTTATAATCGATCCGCTCACTCGACAAACGCTGACGCATCAGCGAAACCCAGCCGGTGTCGCGAGGCAGGCCGTACTCGGCGGAGAGACTGTCGCCGAGCACGATGATCGTCGGCTTCGCCTGTTGCGTATTGCTGCCAGTGGGGTTCGTCATGGCAGCGGCCGCGCTGGTGTTGCCGGTGGCCTGAGCGGACGCAGAAAAAGTCGCGGCGATCACGATGGGAATACACGCCGCAGTCAGCGCCGCGATCGACGCAACGGCGCGCACTTTCAACCTACGCTTCACCATGCAAAAGAAAACCGGTCCAGTCATCGAAGTGCGGGGTTTATGCAAGAGGGTTAAGGATGCGACGGGTGAGCTGACGATCCTCGACAACATCGACCTGTCGATTCAGGCGAGCAGCCGCGTGGCGATCGTCGGCGCGTCGGGCTCCGGCAAGTCTACGCTGCTCGGACTGCTTGCCGGATTGGACAGCGCGACCTCGGGGTCGGTTCGTCTGCTTGGCCGCGAACTGACGGAACTCGATGAAGACGGCCGCGCCGCGCTACGCAATGGCTCCGTCGGCTTTGTGTTTCAGTCCTTCCAGTTGATGCCGCATCTCACTGCGCTCGAGAACGTCACGCTTCCGCTCGAGCTGCAGGGCGAGCTGCCGGCACGCGACATCCACGCGCGCGCGCGAACACTGCTGACCCAGGTTGGCCTCGGCGAGCGCATGCGGCATTACCCGAAGCTGCTGTCGGGCGGAGAGCAGCAGCGTGTGGCGCTTGCCCGCGCTTTCGCCACGCATCCCGCCGTCCTGTTCGCCGACGAGCCGACGGGCAGCCTCGATGCCGCAACAGGCCATGCCGTCATCGATCTGATGTTCGAGATGAACCGCGCAAACGGTGCGACGCTGGTGCTCGTCACGCACGACGTCGAGCTTGCTCGCCGCTGCGATACGACCGTGACGATCGAAGCAGGGCGCCTGATCTGATCGGATAGTGCGGGCAAAAAAACGGGCCTTCTGGAGGAAGGCCCGTTTGCATTCAAGCCGCTGAACGAAGGGTCAGCGCTTCAGTGCCGCTCGCGCCCGTGCGATCAGCGCCGACGTCGACGAGTCGTGCTTCTTTTCATCGGTGCTGGCGCTGGTGAGATCCGCCTCGACGACCTTGCCGAGGATCTTGCCCAGCTCGACGCCCCACTGGTCGAAGGAGTTGATGTTCCAGACCGTGCCTTGCACGAGCACCTTGTGTTCGTACAGCGCGATCAGCGCGCCGAGCGAGCGGGCGGTGAGGGCATCGACGAGCAGCGTCGTGGTAGGACGATTGCCCGGGAACATGATGTGAGGCACGAGTTCCGGCTTGTTCGGGCCGGCCACTTTTTCGGCCTCTTCACGCGTGCGGCCGAGCATCAGCGCCTCGCTTTGCGCGAAGCAGTTTGCCAGCAGCTTCGGATGATGCGACACGAGCGGGTGCTCGGGCGTCAGCACGGCGACGAAATCGATCGGGACGATGGTCGGCCCCTGGTGCAGCATCTGGAAGAATGCGTGCTGACCGTTCGTGCCCGGCTCGCCCCACGTGACAGCGGATGTATCGTAGGTAACGAACGAGCCGTCCAGACACGCCTGCTTGCCGTTGCTTTCCATTTCGAGCTGCTGCAGGTATGACGGCAGGAAATGCAGCGCTTCCGAGTACGGCGCGACCAGATAGCTTTGCGAGCCGAAGAAGTTTCGATACCAGATGC
Source organism: Paraburkholderia caribensis (assembly GCF_002902945.1). Lineage (NCBI taxonomy): Bacteria > Pseudomonadati > Pseudomonadota > Betaproteobacteria > Burkholderiales > Burkholderiaceae > Paraburkholderia > Paraburkholderia caribensis. The sequence continues at coordinate 1,788,137 of NZ_CP026101.1, read as the reverse complement.
CGATCATGCCCATCAGCACGGGCAGGTTGCGATCGAGCGGCGCGCTGCGGAAATGCTCGTCCATCTCGTTTGCGCCCGCGAGCAGTTCGTCGAACTGTTTCGGACCGACGGCGATCATGATCGACAGGCCCACGGCCGACCACAGCGAATAGCGGCCGCCAACCCAGTCCCACATCTCGAACACGTTTTCCTGCGCAATGCCGAACTTGACGACTTCGGCGGGATTCGCCGAAACGCCGACGAAGTGCTTCGCGAGTTCGTTTTGAGGGCAGCCTTTCTCGACGAACCAGTCGCGCAGCGAATTGGCGTTGGTCATCGTTTCGAGCGTGGTGAACGTCTTCGAGACGATGATGGCCAGCGTTTCCTCCGGATCGATCTCGGTCAGCACGCGATACAGGTCCGCGCCGTCGACGTTCGAGACGAAGTGCGTGGTGATGTCGGGTGTGGCGAGGTGATGCAGCGCATGCACGACCATCTTCGGCCCGAGGTCCGAGCCGCCGATGCCGATGTTCACGACATAGCGAATGCGCTTGCCCGTATAGCCCTTCCATTCGCCGCTGCGGACCTTGTCGGCGAACGCGGCCATCTTTGCACGCTCGGCTTGAATCTTGCCGTAGAACGGCGCGTTCGGATTGCTGGCGCGCAGCGCCGTATGTAGCACCGCGCGGCCTTCCGTGGGATTGACGATGTCGCCCGCGAACATCGCGTCGCGACGTTTTTCAACATTGGCTTCACGCGCGAGCTGCACGAGCAGCTTCAGCGTTTCGTCGGTGATGCGGTTCTTCGAGAAGTCGGCCGCGAGACCGCCGCCGGCAAGCGTGAACCGTTCGGCGCGCGTCGGCGCGGGATCGTTCTCGGGTGCAAACCAGTCGCGCAGGCGCGCATCGCGAATCTGTTCGTAGTGTGTTTGCAGCGAGTTCCAGGCGGGGAGCGAGTTGAGAGTCATAACCGTCCGTCTAACGAAGGAAAACGAATGGCCGGCCGCGCATCGGGCGTGCCGGGGGTGATCTGCAGACGCGCGGTTGGCTGAGCGGTACGGTCGCCGGATGCGCGGCGGCGTGTCTCGTGCCCCGTCAGCGGGCGTCTGCATTCGCGTCGCGGCCGATGGACGGCCGTGCGACGCAGTCAACCAGTATAGCGGGCCAGGATGACAGCCGGGATAGATGGGACGCGCCGCCAGATAGCGGGACACGGCCGCCGGCACGGGCAGGCCGTCAATCGCGCAACGGATACACCAGCCGGTTCAACAACTTGCGTACCATCGGCGCGAGTTCGCCCGCGGTGAGACCGGCCGGGCCTTTGCCGCGCGTTGTTAGCATGTCGGCGGCGAAACCGTGCAGAAAGACGCCCGCAAGCGCTGCCTCGTAGCGCGGAAGACCTTGCCCGAGGAAGGCGCCGATCAGGCCGCCGAGCACGTCGCCCGTGCCGCCCGTCGCGAGCGCCGCGTTGCCCGTCGGGTTGACGGCAACGCGCCCGTCCGGCGCTGCGATCACCGTGCCCGTGCCTTTCAGCACGATGACGCTTGCGTAACGCGCGGCCAGTGCGCGCGCCGCTTCCAGCCGGTCGCGCTGCACGCTCTTTGCGTCGGTGCCGAGCAGGCGCGCCGCTTCGAGCGGATGAGGCGTCAGCACGCACGGATCGTTCGCCGACTCGCCACGCTGCTTCACGGCAGCGGCGAGATCGGCGTGAGCGGCGATCAGATTCAACGCATCGGCGTCCAGCAGTTTCGGCACGTCTAGCGGCAGCACGTCGTGCAGCACGCCGACGGCGCGCTCGCGCTTGCCCATTCCGCAGCCGATCGACAACGCGTCCATCTCCGCGAGCGGCAGTTCGTCAAGCGGATGCAGCATCAGTTCAGGATGAGGCGGATCGTAAGGCGGGCTGCCCGCGCCGAGAAACGCGACGTGGACCTTGCCCGCGCCCGCGTACAACGCGGCGCGCGCCGCGAGAATCGGCGCGCCGCACATGCCCGTATCGCCGCCCACGACGGCCACGCTGCCGAACGTGCCTTTGTGTGTGGAGTAATCGCGCGGCGGGAAATGCGGAACGAAAAGGGCGGGCCCGTTGAGCCGCACGTGCGGTTCGGGAGGCCATTCGAGCCCGATGGACGCGATGATCACATCGCCCGCAAGGTCGCGTCCCGAACCCATGTAGAGACCCGGCTTCGCGCCAATGAACGTGACCGTGTGCGTGGCGCGGACGGCCGCGCCCCCTTCGACGACATTGCCCGTATCGCTGTCCAGGCCGCTCGGCACGTCGAGCGCCAGCACGCGCCCGCGTGTCTTCGCGCGCGCGGACAAACGGCCGGCAATCGACGCGAACACGCCGTCCAGAGGTCGGGCCAAGCCGATGCCGAACATACCGTCGACGACCCAGCTGTATTCGTCGAACGAGTCGGGCACGGCATTCGAGATCGGCACGCCCGCCGCGCGCGCTTCGGCCAGCGCCCAACGGGCGTCGTCGGGCTTCACTTCGACGGGCATGCAGACGTGGACCGTGATACCGGCGCGATGCAGTTCAGCCGCCACGACGAGCGCGTCGCCGCCGTTGTTGCCAGGGCCGGCTACGAGCCATACCGGCTCGTGCGGACTACTCGTACCGTCAAGGTTGATATGGTCGAGCAGAAAGCGCGCGCCCGCACGTCCGGCGCGGCCCATCAGTGTGTGGGCGGGCAGCGTCGCCCCGGCGTCTGTTTCGAGCGCGCGCAGCTCGGCGACGCCCAGCAGCGGAAATGGCCGGTCATACGGCTTGACGAGCGCGTCGTGAAGGAAAGGCAAGGAGGTATCGGTCATGGCAGCGTACGAGAGCAACAGGGTACGCCCATGGTAGTGGCAATGCGCGTGCTGTCGCCAGCACGCGCAATGGCATAGGACGAATAACCGCCCCCTGCCGGAACGGGTTATCCGTTGAAGCGTTCGGGTCGAAGCGCCGCGATCGTGTCAGGCGGCAACTCCGACGGCGCGCCGGACACGAGGCTCGCAATCAGCTTGCCCGAACCGCATGCGAGGCCCCAGCCGACGGGACCGTGCGCCGCGTTTACAAAAAGCCGCGGATGCAGCGCATTGCCCGTCACGGGCAGACCGTCGGGCGACAGCAGTTTTACGCCTTCCCACGGCAGGGCGGCGGAAATGCGCGCCGAGCCCGGCACCCAGTCGTGGGTCGCCTGGCTGAGCAGCGCGAGCGCTTCCTTCGTCAGCGGCTCGGGCAGCGGCAGCCGGGTCTGGCTCGCGCTTTGCAGCACCGCGCCGCCCGCAATGCGCAGCCGGTGGTTGCTGCGCGTGATCGTGATGCGCTTGACGGCATCGATCACCGTCGTATGGGGCGCGAACTCCTCGCGAGCGATCGGCGCGACGAGGTTATGCAGGCGCAGCGGGTGCAGCGGCAGGTTCAGCCCGAGCTTCTCCAGCAGCGCGAGACTGCCCACGCCCGCAGCGACGACCACCGCGTCCGCGCTGATCACGTCGACTTCGCGCGAGCGCGTCGATTCGCCGTTGGCGGGCGCCAGTTCGACGGCAGCGCGCTGGTTGTCGAGGCGGATACCCGTCACTTCGCGGCCGCACTGAAACTGTACGCCGCCTTGCGCATCGAGCGTCTGCTTGAGCAACTTCGCGAACAGCGGACAGTTCGCCGTGCCTTCGTCGTCGAACAGCACGCCGCCCGCGAAATGCGGCTCGAGCGGAATCGAATGCTCGATGGTCTGACATTCCTGAGGGCTCAGCACGTGATGCGGCACTTCGAACTGGCGCAGCAGGTCGAGCGCGGGCTGCGTGTGCTCCCAGTCCTGCTGGCTGCGCACCAGGTAGAGCTGTCCGTTCGACTGCTCGAATTCCAGATTGAAGTGATGCTCGATGTCGGCAAGCGACTGGCGCGCCGATTCGATCAGCGGACGCAGCAGCGAAAACTGCTTCTTGAACGCTTCGGGCCCGGCGAGCGCCGAGAGCGTGCGGACGAAGTCGCGCACCTGCCCGTTGAAGCCCGTCTTCTTGATCACGCCGCTTTTGGCGGCCTGACGGTGCTGCATGAAGGTCGGGCCGAACCACACGTCGAGCGGCGTGGGCAGCAAGGTGCCGCCGTGACCGTAGGTCGCGCCTTGGGCGACGGTGGCGTGCCGTTCGACGACGCACACCCGATGACCGGCCGCGCGAAGCTGATAGGCGGTGGCGACGCCGACGATCCCGCCGCCAATGACAATGACATCCATGGTTAATTCGTGTTGCCGGCGGCACGCGTGGGGCCAGGCGTATGACGTGACATGCGGCGCAGCGCGACAAGCCGATGCTGCACCGATCTGATGAAAGGCCGAATGATATCAGTCAAACGACCCGTCCGGCACGCTGCCGTTCGGCGCGGGAAGGGCGCTCGACGGGCGCGCGCTATGGGACAGGCGGCAAGAGGGAACGCGCAATCCGCCTACCACGAACGGCCGGAAACACGTCTCAAAATGACGCGGCGCATTGCCGGCGGGGCATGCCGCCGCCGGGGACACGTTGCCAAAGCGCGCGGAGCGTCATGTGAGGCAGGTCTGCCGGGCCTTCCCGGGTTATAATCCCGGACTTCCTTACGCCTCACGTCGCCTCCACGCGCGACTGTCCGAGCGATTGCCACGGGTAATCGCGCGCGGCACCCAGCGACGCAACCGATCGACGCAACGTCAAGTCCATGGCTCACTTCTCGTGTTTCCCCGGCGCTTCGGCCCTCTCCGATTTCCGTCAAACCCGCCTGCTCGACACGTTGTCGCGCATCGACGCCAGCATCGTCGGCGTGCGCGGCCAGTATCTGCATTTCGTGAACTCGCAGACGCCGCTCGCCGCGGAAGACAGCGCGAAGATCGAAGCGCTGATGCACTACGGCGATCCGTTCGACGCCGGCAAGGACAAGGGTGCCGTCGAAACCTTCCTCGTCGTGCCGCGCTTCGGCACCGTGTCGCCGTGGGCGAGCAAGGCCACGGACATCGCGCTTCACTGCGGCTTGACGCATGTCCGGCGCATCGAGCGCGGCATCGAGTACACGGTCGTGCTGAAAAGCGGGCTGCTCGGCGGCAAGAAGGCGCTGTCGGACGAGACGCGCGCCGCCGTGGCGGCGGCGCTGCATGACCGGATGACGGAAAGCGTCGCGCCGTCGCGCGATCACGCGATGCACCTGTTCGACGAGCTGCCCGCCAAGCCGCTGCAGACGGTCGCCGTGTTGACGGACGGCCGCAAGGCGCTGGAGCAGGCGAACATGGAACTGGGCCTGGCGCTGGCCGAGGACGAAATCGACTATCTCGTCGACGCCTTCACGAAGCTCGGCCGCAATCCGACCGACGTCGAACTGATGATGTTCGCGCAGGCCAACAGCGAGCACTGCCGCCACAAGATCTTCAACGCAAGCTGGACGATCGACGGCGAGGCGCAGGACATCTCGCTGTTCAACATGATCCGCAACACCGAAAAGCTCAACCCGCAAGGGACGATCGTCGCGTACTCGGACAACTCGTCGATCATGGCAGGCGGCCCGGCCGAGCGCTGGTTCCCGCGCAAGCAGGCGAATGCAGGCGAGCCGGGCGAGCGCTACGGCCGTCACACCGAATTGACGCACACGTTGATGAAGGTGGAAACGCACAACCACCCCACCGCGATTTCCCCATTCCCGGGCGCTGCGACGGGCGCGGGCGGCGAAATCCGCGACGAAGGCGCGACGGGCCGCGGCGCGCGTCCGAAGGCGGGTCTCACGGGCTTTACCGTGTCGAACCTCGACTTGCCCGACGCGCGCGAGCCGTGGGAAAACGCTCGCGACGCCACGCAGCCCATCGGCCACCGCAATGCCGCCGACCAATTCGACACGTACGGCCGCCCGGACCGCATCGCGTCGCCGTTGCAGATCATGATCGACGGGCCGCTCGGCGGCGCCGCGTTCAACAACGAATTCGGCCGTCCGAACCTCGGCGGCTATTTCCGCACGTACGAGCAGAATGTCGCGGGCCGCGTGCGCGGCTATCACAAGCCGATCATGATCGCGGGCGGCCTCGGCAATATCTCCGACCAGCACACGCACAAGCACGATCTGCCTGCCGGCTCGCTGCTGATCCAGATCGGCGGTCCCGGCATGCGCATCGGCATGGGTGGCGGCGCGGCGAGTTCGATGGCGACGGGCACCAACACGGCCGAACTCGACTTCGATTCCGTCCAGCGCGGCAACCCCGAAATCGAGCGGCGCGCGCAGGAAGTGATCAACTCGTGCTGGCAGCTGGGTGCGGGCAATCCGATTCTGAGCATCCACGACGTCGGCGCGGGCGGTCTGTCGAACGCCTTCCCGGAACTCGTCGACGGCGCGGACAAGGGTGCGGTGTTCGAGTTGCGCAAGGTCCAGCTGGAAGAAAGCGGGCTGTCGCCGCGCGAAATCTGGTCGAACGAAGCGCAAGAGCGTTACGTGCTGGCCATTCCGCCGTCGCGGCTCGAAGAATTCGCGGCGATCTGCGAGCGCGAGCGTTGCCCGTTCGCGGTGGTCGGCACGGCTACTGAAGAGCGTCAGCTGAAACTGATCGACGCCGACCTGAAGGACGCGAGCGCGCACCAGCCCGTCGACATGCCGATGGAAGTCCTGCTCGGCAAGCCGCCGCGCATGCATCGCGACGTGACGCGCGTGTCGACGCCGCTGCAGCCCGTCGACGTCACGCACGTCGCATTGCACGAGGCAGCCGTCGACGTGCTGCGTCATCCGACCGTGGCGAGCAAGTCGTTCCTGATCACGATCGGCGACCGCTCGGTGGGCGGCACGACGGCGCGCGACCAGATGGTCGGCCCGTGGCAGGTGCCCGTCGCCGACTGCGCGATCACCACGGTCGATTACGCGGGCTTCCGTGGTGAAGCCATGGCGATGGCCGAGCGCACGCCGCTCGCCGTGATCGACGCGCCCGCGTCGGGACGCATGGCAGTCGGCGAAGTGGTGACGAATATCGCAGCGGCGCCGATCGCGTCGCTGGACAAACTGAAGCTGTCGGCGAACTGGATGGCGGCATGCGGCAGCCCGGGCGAAGACGCGGCGCTGTACGATACGGTGAAGGCGATCGGCATGGAACTGTGCCCGGCGCTCGGCATCGGCATTCCTGTCGGCAAGGATTCGCTGTCGATGCGCACGAAGTGGGCGGACGGCGACGTCGAGAAAGAGGTGGTCGCGCCCGTGTCGCTGATCATCTCGGCATTTGCGCCCGTCGAAGACGTGCGCCGCCATCTCACGCCGCAACTGCTGAGTCTGAAGGAAGCGGGCGAAACGGTGCTGATCGCAATCGATCTTGGCCGCGGCAAGCAGCGTCTGGGCGGCAGTATTCTCGCGCAGGTGACGCAGCAGGTCGGCGACACGGTGCCTGACGTCGACGATCCCGAAGACCTGAAGCGTTTCTTTGCGGCGATCCAGGCGCTCAACGCGGACGGCAAGCTGCTCGCGTACCACGACCGCTCGGACGGCGGGCTGTGGGCGACGGTTTGCGAAATGGCGTTTGCGGGCCACGTGGGTGTGTCGCTGAACGTCGACATGCTGACGCTCGACCCGAATCACGAGTTCGACTACGGCGACGCGAAGGACTGGGCGAAGCAGACGAGCGGCCGCCGCGAAGACCGCACGATCCGCGCGCTCTTCAACGAAGAGCTCGGTGCGGTGGTCCAGGTGCGTGCCGGCGATCGCGACGCGGTGCTTGCGGTGCTGCGCGAACATGGCTTGTCGGCGTGCTCGCATGTGGTCGGCAAGCCGAACGAGCGCGACATGGTTGAAATCTACCGCGACGCGAAGAAGATTTTCGACGCGCCGCGTACCGAGCTGCATCGCACGTGGAGCGAAGTGAGCTGGCGCATCTCGCGTCTGCGCGACAACCCCGCGTGCGCCGATGCGGAATTCGATGCGTTGCTCGATGCGTCGGACCCTGGCATCCAGCCGCACCTGTCGTTCGATCCCGTTGAGGATGTCGCCGCGCCGTTCATCGGCAAGGGCGCGCGTCCGCGCGTCGCGGTGCTGCGGGAGCAGGGCGTGAACTCTCACCTCGAAACGGCTTACGCATTCGACCGCGCGGGATTCGATGCGCACGACGTTCACATGAGTGATTTGCTGTCGGGCCGCGCGACGCTTGCTGATTTTGCGGGTGCGGTTGCGTGTGGCGGCTTCTCGTATGGTGACGTGCTGGGCGCGGGCGAGGGCTGGGCGAAGACGATCCGTTTCAACGCGCAGCTTGCGGATATGTTTGCAGCGTTCTTTGGTCGCAATGACACGTTCGCGCTTGGTATCTGCAATGGCTGTCAGATGATGAGCAGCCTTGCGTCGATGATTCCTGGCGCGGATGCATGGCCGAAGTTCACGCGCAACAAGTCGGAGAAATTCGAAGCGCGCTTCTCGCTGGTGGAGGTGCAGTCGTCGCCGTCGATTTTCTTTGCTGGTATGGAAGGATCGCGGATTCCGGTTGCCGTTGCACACGGCGAGGGGTTTGCGGACTTCTCGCAGCAGGGTGATATGGCGCGTGTCGCGGTTGCGATGCGGTATGTCGATCATCGCGGACAGTTGACTGAACAGTATCCGTTCAATCCGAATGGGTCGCCGGCTGGGATTACTTCTGTCACTACGCCTGACGGGCGGTTTACTGTGCTGATGCCGCATACCGAGCGCGTTCATCGCAATGTGCAGATGAGCTGGCATCCCGATGCCTGGAAGAACAGCGCTACGGATGGCAGTCCGTGGATGCGCGTGTTTCAGAATGCGAGGAAGTGGGTTGGGTGAGGTTTTGCTCTGGGCGGGCGGGGTTGGTTGGCTTGAGTTTGCGCCGCGTTCCGCGATTTTGTTTTGCCCGCTTCAAGCGTTGCTGTTCGGTGTTTTAAGGTTTGCGCTGGCATCCGCGTTACGTTAGCTCGCTTCAGGCGTCGCCCCTGTGCGGGGCGGCACCTACTTTTCTTTGCCGCCGCAAAGAAAAGTAGGCAAAAGAAAGCGGCTCACACCGCCAGCCCTAATACTTGCCTGAGGGCCCCCAAAGGTTCTTACGCTTCACACGGCAACCACGTGACCCACGTTAGTTGCCAGCGCTCTTGCGGTGCGCCTCACCCGCTTCACGCACCCGCATTTCAGCACGCCGCGCCATGCAGTCCACCGCCGCCCAGGTGGCAAACTGTGTGTAGGCCGTAGTGCCTCGCACGCCTCACTCCGGACCGATAGCACATGCGTTCCACCCTGTAAGAGCGCTACCCTATACGACGCGACAACCTACACACAGTTTGCCACCTGGGCGGCACATACGATTCGCTGCCGCCAACCCTTGTACGGGTGTCTGAAGCGGGTGAGGCGCCTGTTTGAAGCGTTGGCAACGGGCACCAGCCAGGGCGTTGCCGAGTGAAGCGTGGGGACGTTGGGGGCCCGTGGGCAAACGTCAAGCGCTGGCGGTGTGAGCCGCTTTCTTTTGCCTACTTTTCTTTGCGGCGGCAAAGAAAAGTAGGTGCCGCCCCGCACAGGGGCGACGCTTGAAGCGAGCTAACGTAACGCGGATGCCAGCGCAAACCTTAAAACACCGAACAGCAACGCTTGAAGCGGGCAAAACAAAATCGCGGAACCCAGCGCAAACTCAAGCCAACCAAACCTGCCGCGGCCATGAAGCGATAACCCCAACCCACGGATGCCCGCGCAAACAAAACACACACACCAAAACCCAAAAAAACAAAAAGCCGCCCAAAGGCGGCCCTCCCGTGCGGACGCACGCAAAAAACCTTTACTGCACTTTAGCCTTGGACCGAAGGTCCTCCTCAAACGCCTGCAGTTTCTCCTGCTGCATCTGCTGCGCAATTTGAGCCTTCACCTGCTCGAACGGCGGCGGCGGCGTCTGCCGCACATCATCGACGCGAATGATATGCCAGCCAAACTGCGTATGCACCGGCGCATCCGTCATCTGTCCTTTCTGCAGCTTCTCCGCAGCAGCGGCAAACTCAGGCACATAAGCCTTAGGATCCGACCAGTCCAGGTCACCACCATTCTTGCCCGATCCCGGGTCCTTCGAGAACTGCTTCGCAAGATCTTCGAAGCTCGCGCCAGCCTTGATCTTCGCGATCAGATCCTTCGCCTGCTGCTCGTTGTCGACGAGGATGTGATGCAGGTGATACTCCTTGCCGCCAATCTGCTTGACCAGTTCGTCGTACTTCGCCTTCACTTCGGCATCCGTCGGCTGGTTCTGCTTCACGAAGTTTTCGATCAACGCACGCAACACCACCGTCTGCTGCGCAACCGCCACCTGCGCCTTGACGTCGGGCTTCGACGGAATGCCTTCGCGGATCGCTTCCTGCATCAGGATCTCGCGGTTCACCAGTTCTTCACGAACGGCCTGTTGCAGCTTCGGCGAATCCTGTTGACCCTGCTGCACGAGTTGCGCGACCAGCGCATCGGCGCGCGACTTCGGAATCGGCGTGCCGTTCACCACGGCGATGTTCTGTGCAAATGCAGGAGCGGCCGCACATGCAGCCAGCAAGACCCAGTAGCGGGTGTTTTTCAAGGTCATCGGAAGTTTCCTAACGGGACAGCAAATTGAATTCTTCTGGCGTATAAGCCGTGATGGCGAGAGCGTGAATGCCGCGCTGCATGGCATCGGCCAGCGCATCATACACCATGCGGTGCCGCGCCACGCGAGCCTTGCCGGCAAAGGCGGCAGCCACGATCGTCACCGCATAGTGACCGCCCGCCGACGCGCCCGCATGACCCGCATGCAGCGCACTGTCGTCGCGCACGGTGATCGAGTCGACAGGCGCGAGCGCCGATGTAATGCGCGCTTCGATCAGCGCGATGCGCTCGGCAGGACTGGCCTGCAGGAAAACGTCGTCGCTCATGTCACTCTTCCTTCATATACTTCGACAGCCACAAACTCTGCCCGACGATAAACACGACGAGGCACCCCGTCGCGCCGAACAGCTTGAAGTTGACCCACGCATCGGTCGAAAAATTGAACGCGACGAACAGATTCAGAATGCCGAGCAGCACGAAAAAGATCGCCCACACGTAGTTCAACTGGCCCCAGATGCGATGCGGCAACTGGATCTGCTTGCCCATCATCGCTTCGATCAGATTCTTGTTGAACGCCAGCGCGGACACCACCAGCGCCACCGAAAATGCCCAGTACAGCACGGTCGGCTTCCATTTGATGAAGGTGTCGTTGTGCAGCACGAGCGTCGCGCCGCCGAACACGGTGACGACGCCGAGGCTCACCCACAGCATCGGGTCGACCTTGCGGTGCCGGAACGCGACCCACGCAATCTGCACCAGCGTGGCGGCGATCGCGACAGCCGTCGCCGTGAAAATGCCCCACACCTTGTACGCGACGAAGAACAGGATGATCGGGAACAGATCGAACAGGAATTTCATTGTCGGGTTGGGAATCCGGAGAGTGTTGGGCGCATCGTGCGCGCCGTCTGCGAGGGTTCGGATGAGATCGGCGCAATGGCGGCGAGAGCCAGTCGGAACCGTCCGAAAAGCGCTGGCCACGCCGACATGACGATCAGACCGCACGCGACGCTATCTGGGCTCGAATTGTAGCGCAGCCGGCTTGGTGCGGTCGTGGAAGCCTGTCGGCGCGGACACGCGCGAAAGGCTGCCGGCTCACGACGAACAGCTCACTTCCAGCGACGACGCCCAGTCGGGCGGCAGTCCCGCATAGGCTTCATGGTCGGGTTGCTCGTCGAACGGACGGCGCAGCACGGTGGCGAGGCGCTCGACCTCGGAGAAATCCTTTTCTTTCGCCTTGCGGATCGCGGCCTCGGCCAGGTGATTGCGCAGCACGTATTTCGGATTCACGCGGTTCATCGCTTCGGCGCGCGCGGCGTCGTCGCGGGTTTCGTGCGACAGCCGCGCGCGATAGCCGGTCGCCCAGGCGTCGAACGCGGCGCGATCGAGAAACAGGTCGCGCACGCTCGTATCGCCGCTCGCGTCGTGCTTCGACAGTTTCGACAGATTGCGGAACGTCAGCGTAAAGTCCGCGCGGTTCGCGTGCATGATCTCGAACAGCTGGTTCGCGAGCACGTCGTCGCCTTCGCGTTGCGTTTCGAGGCCCAGTTTGGCGCGCATGCGCGCTTCGAGCGCGGGCGCAAAGCGCGGCTTGAAGCCTTCGAGCACGCGCTGCGCATCCTGCACCGCGCGCTCGCTGCGCTGCGCATCGTCGTAACGTTCGCCGAACAGGGGCAGCAAACCTTGCGCGAGACAGAACAGGTTCCAGTACGCGATCTGCGGCTGCATCCGGTACGCGTAACGCCCTTGCGAGTCCGAGTGATTGCAGATGTGGTTCGCGTCGAAGCCATCCATGAAGCCGAATGGACCGTAGTCGATCGTCAGGCCGAGAATCGACATGTTGTCCGTGTTCATCACGCCGTGACAAAAACCGACCGCCTGCCATTGCGCGATCAGATCGGCCGTCGACAGCACGGCTTCGTTCAGCAAGGCGAGGTAGGGGTCATCGGCGCCGCGGCATGCCGGGTAAAAGCGGTCGATCACATGATCGGCCAGCGCGCGCAGCGCATCGACACGATCGTTCGCGTAGAAATGCTCGAAGTGCCCGAAGCGCACGAAGCTTGGCGACACGCGCGTGACGACGGCGGCCGTTTCCATTTCTTCGCGGCGCACGGGCTGATCGGAGCCTGTCACGCAGAGCGCGCGCGTGGTCGGAATGCCGAGGTGATGCATCGCCTCCGAGCACAGATATTCGCGGATCGACGAGCGCAGCACCGCGCGTCCGTCGCCCATGCGTGAATAAGGTGTGCGCCCGGCGCCTTTCAGCTGAAGCTCGAAGCGTTTGCCGCCGTGCTCGACTTCGCCGAGCGTCAGCGCGCGTCCGTCACCCAGTTGGCCCGCCCACACGCCGAACTGATGTCCCGAATAGACCGACGCATACGGCAACGAGGCCGCCGGCCAGTCACGCGTGGTATTGCCCGAAAAAAACTCGGCGAAACCCGGCGCGCTCGCCAGCGACGCATCGAAGCCGAGCATCGCCGCGACATCTGGCGCGAAGCCGACGACATACGGCGCCGGCAACGGCGCCGCTGGCAGACGTGTCAGAAAGACGTTCCCGAGCGCGGCGAAGCTGCCTTCGCGCTGGTTGTCGATGGCGCCTGCGGCCGTCGACATGGAACCCGATAACCCTGCATTGCATGGGGAAAACGACATATTGAGCGCCTCTTTATTAACCGATATTGTAATTCCGCGCCTGCCGCGCTGCAGCGCGCGCATCCGAAGCGCATGGCAAAGCGCGATCGATGTCGAATAACAACGCGAGACAACACAACATCACACCTCTGGGAGACACCCGCGTATGACGACGCCGCTCTATGGACAGATGATGGACGTGCCGCTGACGGTTTCCTCGCTGCTGGCCCATGCGTCACGCCACTTCGGCACGACCGAGATCGTATCGAAGCGCATCGAAGGCGACGTGCATCGCTACACGTACCGCGATTGCGAGCGGCGCGCGAAGCAGCTCGCGCAGGCGCTGATGGCGCTCGGCGTCGAAGCGGGCGACCGGATCGGCACGCTCGCCTGGAACGGCTACCGGCATCTGGAAACCTACTACGGCACGACGGGCTTCGGCGCCGTGTGCCACACGATCAATCCGCGCCTCTTTCCCGATCAGATCGCCTATATCGTCAATCACGCCGACGACCGCTACGTGCTGTTCGACATCACGTTCGCCGCGCTCGTCGATGTGCTTGCGCCGCAGTGTCCAAACGTGCGCGGCTGGATCGCGATGACGGACGAAGCGCACATGCCGCGCATGTCGACGGCCGCGTCGAGCTATGAAGCGCTGCTCGCGCAGCACGACGGCGCATTCGACTGGCCGGAACTCGACGAACGTTGCGCATCCAACCTTTGCTACACATCGGGGACGACGGGTAATCCGAAGGGCGCGCTGTACTCGCATCGCTCGACCGTGCTGCATGCGTTCGGCGCGTCGCTGCCCGATGCGATGGGCCTGTCCGCACGAGATTCCGTGCTGCCCGTCGTGCCGATGTTCCATGTGAACGCATGGGGCATTCCGCACGCCGCGCCGCTGACGGGTGCGAAGCTGGTGTTTCCGGGCAAGGATCTCGACGGCAAGTCGCTGTATGAGTTGATGGAGGCGGAGCGCGTCACGTATTCGGCGGGCGTGCCGACCGTGTGGCTCGGCTTGCTGAACCACTTGCGCGAAGCCGGCGTGAAGTTTTCGACGCTGCAGCGCACGGTGATCGGCGGTTCCGCATGTCCGCCTGCGATGCTCAAGATGTTCCAGGAAGTCTATGGCGTCGAGGTGATTCACGCGTGGGGCATGACGGAGATGTCGCCGCTCGGCACGCTTGCGAAGCTCACATGGGAGCAGTCGCAGCGCTCGCCCGACGAGCAGCGCAAGCTGCGCGAAAAGCAGGGCCACGTGATGTACGGCGTCGATATGAAGATCGTCGGCGACGACGGGCGCGACCTGCCGTGGGACGGCGTCGCGTTCGGCGATCTGCACGTGCGGGGGCCGTGGGTGATTGACCGGTACTTCCGCAGCGATGCGTCGCCGCTCGTCGACGGCTGGTTTCCGACGGGCGACGTGGCGACGATCGACAAGGACAGCTTCCTGAACATCACCGACCGCAGCAAGGACGTGATCAAGTCGGGCGGCGAGTGGATCAGTTCGATCGACGTCGAGAACGTCGCGATTGCGCATCCCGCCGTCGCGGAAGCGGCGTGCATCGCGTGCTCGCATCCTAAGTGGACAGAGCGGCCGCTGCTGGTCGTCGTGAAACGTCCGGACGCCGACCTGACGCGCGACGACATGCTGGCGTTCTACGAAGGCAAAGTCGCGAAATGGTGGATTCCCGACGACGTCGTATTCGTCGACGAACTGCCGCATACGGCAACGGGCAAATTGCAAAAGCTCAAGCTGCGCGAGCGCTTCCGCGACCACGTGCTGCCGTCGGCGCTCGACATCGAGAACTGCCCGTTCGACGAGAAAGAAGGGCACGCCCTACGGCACGTGAAAACCGATCTGTCGTAGACCTCGGGTTTACGCCATCGCCGCACGCATCATTTGAATTTGAACGATCGTGCTTTTTTGTGTATTCTGCCTGCTATCGCAAACGAACGGCGAAACAGCGGACAATGGTTCGGGTGTTCCCATCCGGACTGCGCCTGTCAGGCGCGTCCGCATCGCATGGAGGCAGGCAGATGGCAGTGGACTACACGACACACGACGGCGTCGCCGTCATCACGCTGAATAATCCCCCCGTCAACGGCCTCGGCCTGTCGACGCGCAAGGGCATCGTCGAAGGCGTCGAGCGCGCGCAGGCCGATCCCGCCATCAAGGCGATCGTGCTGACGGGCGCGGGCAAGGCCTTCTCGGGCGGCGCCGACATCACCGAATTCAACACGCCGAAAGCGCTCCAGGAACCGACGCTAATGACAGTCATCAAGGCTGTCGAAGGCAGCGCGAAGCCCGTCGTCGCGGCGATCCACAGCGTCGCGATGGGCGGCGGACTGGAACTCGCGCTCGGCGCGCACTATCGCGTGGCGGCGCCCGGCGCGCAGATCGCGCTGCCCGAAGTGAAGCTCGGCATCCTGCCCGGCGCGGGCGGCACGCAGCGTCTGCCGCGCGCGCTCGGACTGGAAGCCGCGCTCAACATGATCGTGTCGGGCACGCCCGTGATGTCCGAGAAGCTCGCGGGCACGCCGATTTTCGATGCGCTGATCGAAGGCGATCTGATGGAAGGCGCGCTGGCGTTCGCGCGCAAGGTCGGCGCGCAAAGCGGTCCGCATCCGAAGATTCGCGACCGCAAGATCGAGCATCCGAACGCCGCGGGCTTCATCCAGTTCGCGCGCAACAGCGTCGCGGCCGTCGCGAAGCAGTATCCGGCGCCGCACAAGTGCATCGACGCCGTCGAGGCGGGCGTGCTCAAGGGCTTCGAGCAAGGCATGAAGGTGGAGCGCGAGTGCTTCCTCGCGCTCGTACAGACGCCCGAAAGCCGTGCGCTGCGCCATGCCTTCTTCGGCGAGCGCGCGGCGAGCAAGATTCCCGATGTGCCGTCCGACACGCCCGTACGCGACATCAAGAAGGTGGCGGTGATCGGCGCGGGCACGATGGGCGGCGGCATCGCGATGAACTTCATCAACGCGGGCTTGCCCGTCATGCTGCTCGAAACGAAGCAGGACGCGCTCGATCGCGGTCTGGCTACGATCCGCAAGAACTACGAGGCGACCGTCAAGAAAGGCAAGCTGACGATAGACGCGCTCGAGCAGCGCATCGCGCTGATCACGCCGACGCTCTCGTACGACGACCTCAAGGACGCCGATCTCATCATCGAAGCCGTGTTTGAAGAACTCGGCGTGAAGGAGCAGGTATTCAAGCGCCTCGACGAAGTCGCGAAGCCGGGTGCGATCCTCGCGTCGAACACGTCGACGCTCGACCTGAACAGGATCGCCGCTTTCACGAAGCGCCCGCAAGATGTGGTCGGCATGCACTTCTTCAGTCCGGCCAACGTGATGAAGCTGCTCGAAGTGGTGCGCGGCAAGGACACGGCGAAAGACGTGCTCGCCACCGTGATGAAGCTCGCGAAAAAGATCAAGAAGACGGCCGTGGTGTCGGGCGTCTGCGATGGCTTCATCGGCAACCGGATGATCGAGCAGTACATCCGCCAGGCGCTCTTCATGCTCGAAGAAGGCGCGCTGCCCGCGCAGGTCGACAAGGCCATTGAAAAATTCGGCTTCGCGATGGGCCCGTTCCGCATGAGCGATCTCGCGGGTAACGATATCGGCTGGGCAATCCGCAAGCGGCGTTATCAGGAGCACCCGGACATGCATTACTCGAAGATCGCCGATCGCCTGTGCGAGACGGGGCGCTTCGGGCAAAAAACGGGCGGCGGCTGGTACGACTACAAGGCGGGCGACCGCAATGCGTATCCGTCGAAGCAGATCGACGAGATGATCGTCGCGTATTCGAAGGAACTCGGCGTCGAACGGCGCAAGCTCTCCGACGACGAGATCGTCGAGCGTCTGGTGTTCGCGCTCGTCAACGAGGGCGCGAAGATTCTCGACGAGGGCATCGCGTCGAAGCCGTCGGATATCGACATGGTCTATCTGACGGGCTACGGCTTTCCGCTCTGGCGCGGCGGCCCGATGCTGTATGCGGATACCGTCGGCTTCTACAACGTCGAGCGCGCGATCCGCCGTTATGCGGCCCAACCGAACGGCGACGCCTGGCAGATTGCTGCGGGCATCGTCGAGCGGGCGGCGCAGGGGCGCGGCTTCAATAGCTGAACGCGCACGCACCGCCGTCGCGAAACAACAGGAACAGTGATGAAAGATGCCCGTGACGTTCTGCTCGTCGTCGATGTGCAGAACGACTTCATGCCGGCCGGCGCGCTCGCCGTCGCGCGCGGCGACGAAATCGTGCCGCTCGTGAACCAGCTCGCGCGGCGCTTCAGCCACGTTGTACTGACGCAGGACTGGCATCCGCCGTCGCATGTTTCGTTTGCCGCGAATCATGCAGGCCGCCAGCCGTTCGAGAGGATGACCCTGCCGTACGGCGAGCAGGTGCTGTGGCCGACGCACTGTGTGCAGAACACGCCAGGCGCCATGCTGCACGCGGCGCTCGATATTCCGCATGCGCGCGCCGTGATTCGCAAGGGGCATCACGCGGGTGTCGACAGCTATTCGGCGTTTCTCGAAGCCGATCGCACGACGCCGACGGGACTTGCCGGCTATCTGCGCGATACGGGCGTGACGCGCGTGTGGTGCTGCGGGCTCGCGACCGACTATTGCGTCGCGTGGTCGGCGCTCGACGCGCGCGCGGCGGGCTTCGAGGTCGTCGTCATCGAAGACGCGACCCGCGCAATCGATCTGAACGGTTCGCTCGACAAGGCTTGGCGCGAGATGCGCGCCGCCGGCGTCGAACGCGTGCAATCGGCGGACTTGCTTGTCTGAGCCGGCGCCACGCAAGGCGAACCACACACACTCTTTGAAAATTTGCAGGAGACATGCATGACTGACGCCGTAATCGTATCGACTGCCCGGACGGGTCTCGCCAAATCGTGGCGCGGCGCGTTCAACATGACGCACGGCGCGACGCTCGGCGGCCACGTGACGCAGGCCGCCGTCGAACGCGCGAAGATCGACCCGGCGCGCGTCGAGGACGTGATCATGGGCTGCGCGAATCCCGAAGGCGCGACGGGCTCGAATATCGCGCGACAGATCGCGCTGCGCGGCGGGCTGCCCGTGACCGTGCCGGGCATGACGGTGAACCGTTTCTGCTCGTCGGGCCTGCAGACGATTGCACTTGCCGCGCAACGCGTGATGGTCGGCGAGGGCGATGTGTTCGTCGCGGGCGGTGTCGAGTCGATCTCGTGTGTGCAGAACGAAATGAACATGCACATGCTGCGCGAAGGCTGGTTGACGGAACACAAGCCGGAAATCTACTGGCCGATGCTGCAAACGGCCGAGACCGTCGCGAAACGCTATTCGATTTCGAAGGAGCGTCAGGACGAATACGGCGTACAGTCGCAGCAGCGCGCGGCGGCGGCGCAGGAAGCGGGGCGCTTCAACGACGAAATCGTGCCGATGACGGTGCTCGCCGGCATCGCGGATAAAGCAAGCGGGCGCCTCTTCACGAAGGAAGTGACGATCGCGGCCGACGAAGGCATCCGCGCCGACACGACGCTCGAAGGCGTGTCGAAGATCCGCACGGCGCTGCCGGGCGGCGTGATCACGGCGGGCAACGCGAGCCAGTTTTCGGATGGCGCGTCGGCGTGCGTCGTGATGAACGCGAAGGTCGCGGAGCGTGAAGGCCTGCAGCCGCTCGGAATTTTTCGCGGCTTTGCGGTGGCGGGCTGCGAGCCCGACGAAATGGGCATCGGCCCGGTGTTCGCCGTGCCGAAGCTGTTGAAACAGGCAGGTCTCAAGGTCGACGATATCGATCTGTGGGAACTGAACGAGGCCTTCGCCGTACAGGTGCTGTATTGCCGCGACAAGCTCGGGATTCCGAACGAACGCCTGAACGTCAACGGCGGGGCGATTGCGGTGGGTCATCCGTATGGCGTGTCGGGTGCGCGTCTGACGGGCCATGCGTTGATCGAAGGCAAACGGCGCGGCGCGAAATTCGTCGTGGTGACGATGTGCATCGGCGGCGGGCAGGGCGCGGCGGGCTTGTTCGAAGTCGTCTGAGCGCGCTTTCGCGTAGCGACTCTGCGCGGATATGTCAGCCCGCGTGCGAAAGCACGCGGGCTTTCTGCTTTCTTTACTTGCTACATTCTGGCTTTGCCTTACGCAGGCTTTGCCGTGCGTCACCGCTGCTTCGTTTTGTGCAAAGCTTCCGCGCGATGGACAGCACGTTTGCCGCTTTTTTCGCTTTCGACCTCGTAGTGCACGTCGTCCTTCGATGCGGCCACCGTATGACCATCCAGTTCCGTGTGCGCGGTGATCGCGCGGACGATCTTGCCCCTTGTCATGCCCTGTGGCGTGTTCCAGTCGACGCGATCGCCCGGTTTCAGATCATGCTTCATGCCGTTCTCCCGACAGATTGAGTGATGGCGAATATTGCATCCGTTGTTCCCGTTTCCGCCTCATTTCCGTGACAGCGCGTGGATGACGAATGCCTGTCAGGCACACAATTCGCTGCTTCGTCCACCCACACATCCGCCAGACGATAAGGAGAACAATCATGCGAATGCGGGTTGCTTGCGTTGCTGTGATGGGGGCAACGGCGTTGTCGATCGCATCGGGAGCGGCGTCGGCGCAATCGCAGGCCTACACCAATCAGCCTGTCTACCTGTACGCGGGACCGGCGCAGGATTACCCGGTCGTCGCGCAATTGCCTTCCGGACAACCCGTGGCCGTCTATGGCTGCGTGAGCGGCTACACGTGGTGCGACGTGGCGATCGCGCAGGCGCGCGGGTGGGTTTACGGCGGTTACCTGACCTATCCGTATCAGGGCAGCGATGTCCCCATCATGGACTACGGGACGGTGATCGGCCTGCCGCTGATTACCTTTTCGATCGGCTCTTACTGGGACCATTACTATCGCGGGCGCCCGTGGTACGGCGACCGTGGACGCTGGGCAAACCATCCGCCGCCGCCGCACCGTCCGCCACCGCCGCCGCCAGGCGGCAATCGTCCGCCGCCCGGTGGGAACCGGCCGCCGTCCGCGTCGCCCGCGCCGCCGCCTCCGCCTGGGCCATCCGCCGCCGGGCATGGACATCGGCCCGGCCCGCCGCAGCAGGGCGAGCGTCCGCCGCAAGGGCAGCCACCGCAACAAGGCGGCCGTCCGCCGGTCCAGGGCGGCAATCCTTCGGGACCGCCGCCTGCTCACGGCGGGGAGCATCCACCCGGGCCGCCGCCCGCGCAAGGCGGTGGACATCCGTCCGGGGGGCCTCCGGGCGGCGGTGGCAACGCCCGGCCGCCAGCGCCTTCGGGGCACGGCAACGAAGGCCCGAATCACTGATTGCGATGCCGTCCGCAGCCGTTCGCTGCACTACAGGCCGCTGAGGTTGCCCGTCGGCAGCGATAGCGTGCCCTGGTCGATGAAGCGCGTGCCGCCCGTGACGCCGCCAGCGAGCCGGCCCCGCAGCACATACGGAAGTTGCCCCGACTGCGCGCTGTCGGCGAAGGCGAATGCCTGGCGGACGACAGTGAAGGCGGGCACCGTCAAGGGCACGCCGATCACGGTTTCGCCGAAGCGCGGCACAGTGCCGCTCTGATCGCTGACGCCGCTCGCGAATGGCTTGCCGTTCAGATCGAGTTCGACGGAAACGCCGTTGAAGTCGACGGGCGCTTCGTTCGGATTCTGCACACGCAGCTTCAGAATGAAGCGCATCTCCATTCCCTGGCCCTCGAGCGGCTCGATCCCTGCGACGTTCACACGCAGCGGATTGCTGCCGAACATGCCCGCACAGCCGCCAAGCGCCAGCAGCGCGGCGAACAACATCAGCACACGGGCGAAGCGCGCAGCGCGGTCGGCGATCATGGTCGTGCTCCTCTCGAAAGGGACGCGCGAATAGGCGCGCGTCGTATGCACTATAGCGGCGCAGGGCGCTGAAGCGGGCGCAATCGCGCGCCGGTGCGGCACGCTTTGCCCGCCGCCACGGCGATGAGACAATCGCGGCGCCCTCGGCGCGCAGCCGGTTCGCGCCGAACCAGGACGGTCCCCGCGCGTGCGTGCGCGCCGTTTCGTTGTACCGTTCGGCTCGTCACGGGGCAAGACAGACGCACGACAAACCGTATGAAACCGAAAATCGAAACAATCGTTCTTGGCGCCGATCTCGCCGGCACGTTCATCTTCGCGATCGAGGGCGCGGTGGCCGCGATGCACAGCGGCCTCGACCTGCTCGGCGTGATGGTGATCGCGTTCGTCGCGGCGCTCGGCGGGGGCGTGACGCGCGACCTGCTGATCGGCGCAACGCCGCCCAACGCCATCCGCGACTGGCGCTATCCCGCGTTGACGTTCGCAGCGGGCCTGCTCACGTTCCTCTTCCACGCCAACGCGCAAGGCTTCCCCGAGTTCTGGCTGATGGTGCTCGATGCGGCGGGCCTGTCGCTGTTCGCTGTGGCGGGCGTCGAAAAGGCGATGCTGTACCGCATCCGCCCGTTCGTCGCGGCGCTGATGGGCACGGTGACGGGTGTTGGCGGCGGCGTCATCAAGGATGTGCTGCTCGCGCGCATTCCGTCCGTGCTCGTCACCGATATCTACGCGACGGCGGCATTCGTCGGCGCAATCGTGGTGCTGAGCGCGCGCCGCTTCGGCCTGTCGCCGGCGCTGGCGGGCGTGGCGGGCGGCGTCGCGTGCTTCGTGCTGCGCGTGGCCGCGGCGACGCATGGATGGCATCTGCCGCGCGCGCAGCCCTGAACGCGGCGCACAAGCGAACCCGCGAGCAACCCGCGCGGGACGCCAGGCTACTTCAATCCGCCGACGATCTTTTCCATCTCCGTTTCGCTGAACGCGCGCATCGTCGCCGTGCGCACGTTGCCTTGCGCGGCGAGCGCGAGGCCGAGACGGGTCGTGGTCTCGTCGTCGGGCGACTCGAACGAGATCACGAGGTCGTACGCGCCGAGCGTCCAGTTCACCGTGCCGACCGTCACGCCCATCGCCTTGCTGGCTTCGCGAAACGCGCGTGCCCGGTTGACGGTATCTTTCGCGGTGCGCACACCCTGATCGGTCCAGTTGACCAGCATGAGGTAAGTGGCCATGTTGTCCTCGTGAAGTGAATGCAGATGATCCGCGCACGATGCGGCGGCGCCCGGCGAGAAAGGCGAGCGTGCCCACGGAGCGGGCCGTTTTCCATGCGTGCATAAGGCGGCAAAGAGGAAGGAAGACAAGGCGGCCGGGGGGCGGCGGGCCCGCGCGCTGGAGAAGGAATGGCCGCAGGTTGAAGGCGCCCGGTTTCGCGTTGCGCGTGAGCGCTGCCTGCGCACGGCCGGGCTGATTGCCTGAAAAGTATAGGCGACACAACGCGCCGTGACGCGGCCGATCGCACGGGTGGTGTGTGCGTTTTTCCTATGCCATGCAGCTCGATTCATCGTCTCGCGCAGTGCAGGTATCATCTGGCGAAGCGTGTTTCATCCGTGTCCAGCATGGGTTCCGTGCGGGCCGCGGCGCCAGGTCAACAGCAAAGGTGAACGTCTTGATTCGTCATATCGTGATGTGGAAGTTGCAAGCGGGGGAAGGCCGGACGCGCGAGCAAAACGCGTTGGTGCTGAAAGAAAAACTGGAAGCCTGCCGCGATGCCGTGCCGGGCATCGTGCACCTCGAAGTCGGTATCGCGACACCCGGCCTCGACTCGACGTTTGACGTCGTGCTCGTCTCCGATTTCACCAACAAGGCGGCGCTGGACGGGTATCAGGTCCACCCCGTGCATCAGGACGTGAAGGCATTTCTCGCGCCGATCCGCGAGGCGCGTCAGGCCGTCGACTACGAACTCTGAACGCATATGACCGACTCTTCCAGCAACACGCTGGTGATCGAAAGCCCGTTTATCGATCACCTCGGCGTGCAACTCGTTTCGGCCGGCGACGGCGCCAGTGAAGTCGTGCTGCCGCTGCGTCCCGAGCATCTGAACACGTGGGCCGTGTCGCACGGCGGCATTACGATGACACTTTGCGACGTCGCGCTCGCCATGGCCGCGCGCAGCCTCGCGGCCGACGGCGTCGGCGTCGTCACGGTCGAAATGAAGGTGAACTTCATGCAGCCCGGCAGCGGCGAGTTGCGCGCGACGGGCCGCGTGCTGCATCGCTCTACCACGATGGCCTATTGCGAAGGCGAGATCCGCGACAGCGAAGGCCATTTCGTCGCGAAGGCGCTCGGCACGTTCAAGTACATGCGGCGACTCGCCGTTGGCCGCGAAGTGCGGCAGCAGCGGCTGCGCAGCGATCCGTCGGCGAAGCCGGGGCCGAGCGACGGCTGAACGCCGCGCCGCGCCTTCGCCCCGTACTTCATACCCGACATTCTCCGGAGACAAACTCATCATGAGCCAGCTCAATCGCCAGATTCTGCTCGTGTCGCGTCCGCAGGGCGCGGCATCCGCTGACAACTTCAAGCTCGTCGAAACGCCGCTCGCGCCGCTCGCCGATGGCGAGGTCCGCGTGCGCAATCACTATCTGTCGCTCGATCCATACATGCGCGGCCGCATGAGCGACGCGAAGTCGTACGCGGCGCCGCAGCCGCTGAACGAGGTGATGATCGGCGGCACGACGGGCGAAGTGGTCGAGTCGAAGAACGCGGCTTTCAAGCCCGGCGACAAGGTGGTCGGCATGTTCGGCTGGCAGGAATTCGGTACGTCGGACGGCAAGAACCTGCGCAAGATCGACGACACCCACGTGCCGCTCTCTGCGTATCTTGGCCCCGTCGGCATGCCGGGCGTGACGGCGTGGTACGGCCTGAACCGGATCATCGCGCCGAAGGCGGGCGAGACGGTGGTCGTCAGCGCGGCGAGCGGAGCGGTCGGCAGCGTCGTCGGACAACTGGCGAAGCAGGCGGGCGTGCGCGCCGTCGGCATCGCGGGTGGTCCAGACAAGTGCCGCTATGTGGTCGAGACCCTGGGGTTCGACGCATGCGTCGACTACAAGGCGGGCAATCTTTATCAGGACCTCAAGGCGGCGACGCCGGACGGCGTGGACGGTTGCTTCGAGAATGTCGGCGGCGAAGTGCTCGACGCGACGCTCGCGCGGATGAACGCGCATGGCCGCATCGCGTTGTGCGGCTTCATCGCGGGTTACGACGGTGCGCCTTTGCCGCTCAGGCATCCGGCTTTGCTTCTCACACAGCGTCTGCTGGTTCAGGGCTTCATCGTCAGCGAGCATCTGGACGAGTGGCCCGCCGCGCTGAAGGAACTCGGCACGCTCGTCGCCCAGAAGAAGCTGCAGTATCGCGAGACCGTCGCGCAAGGCCTGGAAAACGCACCCGAAGCGTTTCTCGGCATGCTCAAGGGGCGCAACTTCGGCAAGCAGCTCGTCAAGCTGATCTGAGTCGGCGCAAACGGGAACGCGCCACGCGCAATCGCTCATCGAGGGAAACGGCATGTTCGAGTTCGACGGCAAAGTCGCCGTGATTACAGGCGCGGCGAGCGGCTTCGGCCGCGCGTTCGCGGAAAAGGGCGCGTCGCTCGGCATGAAGCTCGTGCTGGCGGATATCGACGCGAACGCGCTCGCACAAACTGTCGATGCGCTGCGCGCATCGGGCGCCCAAGCCATCGGCGTGCAAACTGACGTGTCCGACGGCGCACAGGTTCAGGCGCTCGCGGATGCCGCGCTCGCAGCCTTCGGCAAGGTGCATCTGCTGTTCAACAATGCCGGCGTCGGCTCCGGCGGCTTTCTGTGGGAAAGCTCGGCGAACGATTGGGCATGGGTGTTCGGCGTCAACGTGATGGGCGTCGCCCACGGCGTGCGTATCTTCACGCCCATCATGCTGAAGCAGAAGGAGCCGGCGCATATCGTCAATACGGCATCGGTTGCGGGGCTGTTGTCGCCGCCGTCGATGGGCATCTACAACGCGTCGAAGCACGCAGTCGTGTCGCTGACGGAGACGCTGTATCACGATCTGCAAAACGCGGGCGGCGAGGTCGGTTGCTCGCTGCTGTGTCCCGCGTTCGTGCCGACGGGCATCGCGGATGCCGAGCGTGCGCGTCCCGAGTCGCTGCGCAACAGCGCCGAGCCCACGCGCTCGCAGCTCGCCGCCGACAAGCAACTGCAGCGCGCGGTGCGATCCGGCAAGCTGGGCGCGACGGACGTCGCGGCGCTGACGTTCGACGCGATCGCCGGGCGGCGCTTCTACATCCTCACGCATCCCGCCATTCTCGCGACGGTGCGGCTGCGGCACGAGGACATCGAGCAGCAGCGCAATCCGACTGATCCGCTGTCGCTCAAACCCGAGGTCAAGGAAGCGCGCTAGCGCGCCCGGTCGAGCGTTTCAACGCGTGTTCGTGGCATCATGGCGCGCTCATTTAACCGTGCGGCGCGTGCGCGCCGTCGTCCAACCATGCCGTTGAATCCGAAGATCGAGCAGGTGCTCGACATGATCGCGCGGGCAAAGCGCCCCGCTTATCACGATCTGACGCCGCAAGCGGCGCGCGCGTCGTACGAGAAGAGCGCGCCGATACTCGAAGTGCCCGCGGCGCCGATGTTTTCCGTCGACGACATCGACGTGCCGATGCGCGACGGCGCGTCCATTCGCGTGCGTCTCTATCATCCCGCCGAGCCTCAATGGGCCAATCCCGTGCCCGCGCTCGTCTACTATCACGGCGGCGGCTTCACGGTCGGCAGCGTGAACACGCACGACGCGCTCTGCCGGATGTTCGCGCGCGACGCGCAATGCGCGGTGATGTCGGTCGACTACCGGCTCGCGCCGGAGCACAAATTTCCCACCGCTGTCGACGACGCGTTCGACGCCCTCGAGTGGCTGCACGACAACGCTGCGCTCTACGGCATCGACGCGAGCCGGATGGCAGTCGGCGGCGACAGCGCGGGCGGCACGCTTGCCACCGTATGCGCCGTGCTCGCCCGCGACGCAGGCATTCCGCTCGTGCTGCAACTGCTGATCTATCCGGGGACGACGGGTCATCAGCAGACCGACTCGCACGCACGCCTCGCGGATGGTTATCTGCTGTCCGGCGACACGATCCAATGGTTTTTCGAGCAATACCTGCGCGATGCCGACGACCGCCACGACTGGCGTTTCGCGCCGCTCGACGGCACGCGCGGCGCGCCTGCATTGCACGGCGTGGCGCCCGCATGGATCGCAACGGCCGAATACGATCCGTTGAGCGATGAAGGCGACGCCTATGCGCACAAGCTGCGCGAGTCGGGCAATGCCGTCGCGTTCACGTGTTACGCGGGCATGATTCACGAGTTCTTCAAGATGGGCGGCTACGTGCCCGACGTCGCCATCGCGCATGCGGACGCGGCGGCCGCATTGCGCGCCGCGTTCGGCGCCGACTGAAAATGAGCGGCTGTTTCGCCTTCAGGCGATATCGAACGTGAAACTGCGCTCGTAATCCCCGGGGCGCACGACGCGATGCGAGCCGTTGTCGTCGCTGCGTTCCAGCGCCGCGACGCTCAGCCGTCCGTTCTGCGCCAGCACCTGCACGGCCGTCGTGCCGCGCGTGCCGTAATCGGGCGTATCGATAAAGGCCGCCGACAACGCGCGTTCGCGTTCGAGCGAAATGCCTGTCGCCGGCAATTCGTCGTCGCGGGCGACGTGCGGGTCGCGCATCAGACCGATCAGCGTCGCGAGCGGCGGACGGGCTTCGCCGGCGAGCGCCTGGGCAAGCTCGGCGCGCTTGCGCACGAGTTTCGGCCAGGGCGTGTCGAGCACCGCGTTCGAAATGCCATGTGTGCCCGGCGCGAGCAACATTGGCGCGGCGGGCGAGCGGTTGCAGTACCAGGCGAGTTCCCGCCGCGTCCAATCGCCGACGAGCAGATTGAAGCCGTTGTACATGTCACCGTCCCGTGCGACGCGCAACAGATAGTCGAGCGGCGCGCCGCTTTCGATACCGTGATCGCCCGACAGCCAGTTGCTCACCAGCGTGCCGCGCGTCGGCGCATCGGCGCGCATTTCTTTTGGTGCGCGATAGTTGGTGAGCGCGGCAAAGCGTCCGTCGCGCGTCATGCCGAGCCACGTGCCGCCGCCGACCAGGTCTCGGCCCGCCAGCAGATTTGGCGCGTCGGCCCACCAATGCATCGGTTCGGCCGTGCGCTTGAGGAATTCGTCGCGGTTTGCCGCGAGCGTGAACAGCGGACCGTCAGACGCTTCGGGGCGCCAGTCGAACACGATCAGACACATCGGCAGAAGTCTTGGTAACGAGAAGGCGTGAATACGGCGGGAACACGCCGCGACTGATATCCGGGAAGGAAGGCGCGGCGCCGTGCGGATGTTGCTGGGTGCGTCAGACTTCCGTCGGCAGCGCGTAAGGCAGGGGCAGGAAGGTCAACGCGGGGCCGTCGGCGGCACCCAGATGGACGCTGCCGTTTTCGAGCGCGGCCAGCTTGATTTCGACGAGTGCATCGACGCCGCCGTCCGGCGCGGCCGCCGTGTTGACGAGCATGCCGCACGGCTGGCCCGGATCGTCCGAATGAAACAGTTCCGCGCCCGGCACGACGCTTTCCGTTTCACCCGCCACATTCGCGAGTGACATGCGCCGCTTGATCGTGCCGCGATACTGGCTGCGCGCCACCACTTCTTGGCCCGGATAACAGCCTTTACGGAAATTGACGCCGCCGAGCACGTCGAAGTTGATCATCTGCGGCACGAACTGTTCGGCCACGCGCTGCGTGATACGCGGCTCGCCCGCGCGGATGTCGAGCCAGTCCCACACGGCGGGGGAGACACGCGGCAGTCTGGCCTCCAGCGCGGGCAGGCGGGCTTCGACTTCGGCCTTCGGTCCAACCCACACGTACCGCAGGCGGCCCGCCGCATCGGGCACGCGCACCAGCGACCCGGCTGGCCCGTCCACCTTGACGTGCACGCCGTCGGGAATCGCGTCGAACACGCCCGAGAGCGCGCCTCGTACGTCACCGGCAAGGCCGATGGCGAGTGTAGTCTCCGAAGCGTCGCCCAGCTTCGCCTTGGCGCGCAGCACGAACATCGACAGACGCTTTTGCACGGCGGCCTGCACGTCCTTCGACACCAGCATGCGGATCGACTCGCCGCTGCACCATACCAGGAACGACGCCAGCAAGCGGCCCTTCGGCGAGCAGTAGCCGGCGAGGCGCGCCGTCGCGGCATCGAGATGCTGGGTGTCCGCCGTGAGTTGCGAGTGCAGGAAGGCAGCGGCGTCGTCGCCCGTCGCGTCGATCACGCCGAACTGCGGCAGCGGCATGAACGCGCCGCCCGACAGGACGGCGTCGAACTCGTCGCGCGCGGGGCGCGCAAACGCAGGAAGCGAAACGGCAACGTGAGCAGGAGCGGGGGCAGCAGTGCCGGGAGCAGAAGCAAGCGGTGCGTTCATGGATTCGGGGAACAGTCAATTCTGACTTTGGCGGAGGCAAGCAAGTATTATATTGGCTTCACCCGAACCACGTTTCCATGTCCCTCCTGAAGAAATGCCTCATCGCCTGCGTCGTGCTCGCGATGCTGCTCGCCGCCGCGACGTACGGCGCATACCACTGGGCCACCACGCCTGTCCCGCTCGCCGCCCCGCAACTCGATGTCACGATCAAACCGCACAGCAGCTTGCGCAGCGTCACGGCGCAACTCAACCGTGGCGGCGTCCCCGTCGAGCCCGAACTGTTCGTGATGATGACGCGCGTGCTCGGGCTGCAGTCGGCGCTCAAGTCCGGCAACTACGAATTCAAGCAGGGCATCACGCCGTACGACGTGCTGCAGAAGATCGCGCGCGGCGACGTCAACGAGTACGTGGCGACGATCATCGAAGGCTGGACCTTCCGGCACATGCGCGCCGAACTGGATGCGAATCCGGCGCTCAAACACGATACGGCGGGCATGTCCGACGCGGATCTCCTGAAGGCGATCGGCGCGCCCGAAACGCCCACGGGCACGGGCGAAGGGCTGTTCTTCCCGGATACCTACCTGTTCGACAAGGACACCAGCGACCTCGACGTCTACCGCCGCGCATACCGGCTGATGAAGCTGCGCATCGACGAAGCGTGGGCGGCCCGGGCGCCGGGCCTGCCGTACAAGACGCCGTACGATGCGCTGATCATGGCGTCGATCGTCGAGAAGGAAACGGGCAAGGCATCCGACCGCCCGATGGTCGCCGGGGTGTTCGCGAACCGTCTGCGCGTCGGCATGCCGCTGCAGACCGATCCGACCGTGATCTACGGAATGGGCGAGAGCTACACGGGCCATTTGCGCAAGAAGGACCTGCAGACGGACACTCCTTACAATACCTATACGCGGATGGGCCTGCCGCCTTCGCCCATCGCGCTGCCGGGCGTTGCGTCGCTGCAGGCCGCGCTCAATCCGGCGCAGACCAGCGCGCTGTATTTCGTGTCGCGCGGCGACGGCAGCAGCATCTTTTCTGACACGCTCGGCGATCACAACAAGGCCGTCGACAAATACATTCGAGGTCAATGATGGCTCGGGGAAAATTCATCACGTTCGAGGGCATCGACGGCGCGGGCAAGACCACGCATCTCAGCTGGTTCCGTGACCGGCTGGAGCAGAAGCTCGCGCCCGTCGGCCGTTCCGTTGTCATGACGCGCGAGCCGGGCGGCACGAAGCTCGGCGAATCGCTGCGCGACATCCTGCTGCATCAGGCTATGGACCTCGAAACCGAGGCGCTGCTGATGTTCGCCGCGCGCCGCGAGCATCTCGCGCAGGTGATCGAGCCGGCGCTCGCGCGCGGCGACTGGGTGCTGTCCGACCGTTTTACCGACGCGACCTTTGCTTATCAGGGCGGTGGGCGCGGCCTGCCGCGCGACAAGCTCGAAGCGCTCGAGCGCTGGGTGCAGGGCGGCTTCCAGCCGGATATGACCTTGCTGTTCGACGTGCCGCCTGAAACAGCCAGCGAGCGCCGCAGCGCGGCGCGTGCGCCGGACCGGTTCGAAAGTGAATCGGACGCGTTTTTCACCCGCACCCGC
Source organism: Paraburkholderia caribensis (assembly GCF_002902945.1). Classification (NCBI taxonomy): domain Bacteria; kingdom Pseudomonadati; phylum Pseudomonadota; class Betaproteobacteria; order Burkholderiales; family Burkholderiaceae; genus Paraburkholderia; species Paraburkholderia caribensis. Next base: position 1,758,125 of record NZ_CP026101.1, on the reverse strand, counting down.
ACCGAGTATCTGCGCCGTGCCGAAGAAGCGCCTTACCGGTTCGATATCATCGACTCGACGCGCAGCATTGCTGAAATTCAGAAGCATCTTGAAGATTTGATCGTATCTCTTTGAATTTACGCCGATATAAGCTCATTGAATATCATTGGGCAATTCTCGGCCGATACATCAAAAACACTCTTCAACCTATTGAATCAAAAGACAAACAATGATTTATCCGTGGCAAACCGACGACTGGAACCGCCTGCAGCAACTGCGCGCCCACTGGCCGCACGCGCTGCTGCTTCACGGGCAGGCCGGCATCGGCAAGCTGCGCTTTGCCCAGCATCTGGCGCAGGGGCTGCTGTGCGAATCGGCGCTGCCCGATGGCCAGCCGTGCGGCACCTGCGCGGCGTGCACCTGGTTCAAACAGGGCAATCACCCGGACTACCGGATCGTGCTACCGGAGGCGCTCGCCGCGGAAGCGGGCTTCACCAGCGCCGCGGCCGATGAAAAGGCCGAGAAAGCGGGCGCCGACGCCGACGAAGGCGGCAAGAAGACACGCACGCCCAGCAAGGAAATCAAGATCGAACAGGTGCGGGCGCTGCTGGACTTCTGCGGCGTCGGCTCGCATCGCGGCGGCGTGCGCGTCGTCGTGCTGTACCCCGCCGAGGCGCTGAACGTCGCCGCCGCCAACGCGCTGTTGAAAACGCTGGAAGAGCCGCCCGCGGGCGTCGTGTTCCTGATGGTGTCGGCGCGCATCGACCGGCTGCTGCCGACCATCATCAGCCGTTGCCGCCAGTGGCCGATGACCACGCCGTCGTCGCAGGCCGCCACTGCGTGGCTCGCGCAACAGGGTGTCGACGACGCGCCGGGCCTGCTGGCCGAAGCCGGCGGGGCGCCGCTCGCCGCGCTGGCGCTCGCCAGCGACGAAAACCGCCCGTTGCGCGACTGGACGCTCAAGCAACTGGCGGCCGGCCCCAATTGCGATGCGTTCGCGTGCGGCGAGACCTTGCAGAAGCTGCCCGTGCCGCTCGTGCTCGGCTGGCTGCAGCGCTGGATGTACGATCTGCTCGCCCAGTCCACGGTAGGCGCATCGGGCACGCCGCGTTATTTCCCCGCCGCGTCGGCGGCGCTTTCGCGTTGCGCGTCGCAGGCCGACGCGAACGGTTTCGCGCGCTTCATGCGGACGGTCACGCGGCAACGCGCGGTCGAAAACCATCCGCTCAACGCGCGGCTCGTGTTCGAAGAACTGTTTCTCGGTTATCGCGACCTGTTCGTCCAGTAGCCAGACCCATTCGCCGCGCGTGAAGCACCACCGTTTTCAGCCCATTCCATCATCGACATCGACATGACTCTTCAATACCGCGATGCCACGCTCGACGATCTGCCCGCCATCGTCGCCATCTACAACTCGACCGTGCCGTCGCGGCAAGTCACGGCCGATCTGGAACCCGTCAGCATCGACAGCCGCCGGGCGTGGTTCGAGGCGCACGGTCCTGAGAAGCGTCCGCTGTGGGTCGTCGAAGATGCGGGACGGGTGATTGCATGGCTGAGTTTTTCCGACTTCTACGGACGGCCCGCCTATCAGCGTACGTCCGAAGTCAGCATTTATCTGGACGAAGCCGCGCGCGGCAAGGGGCTGGGCAAGAAACTGCTGGCAGCCGCGCTGGAAGCCGCGCCGAAACTGGGTATCGATACGGTGCTCGGCTTTGTATTCGGCCACAATGAGCCTAGCGTGCGACTGTTCCAGGCGTTCGGCTTCGCAACATGGGGCACGCTGCCGCGCGTCGCCGTGCTGGATGGCGTCGAGCGCGATCTGGTCATCCTCGGCAAGCGTCTGGACGGCGCGCAATAGGCTGTTGCGGTACGGCTCGCCTCAAACCTCACCGGATTTTTCGCAGGACTTCACCATGTTCGTCGACTCCCACTGCCATATCAACTTCGAAGGACTCGGCGACCGTCTGCCGCAAGTGCTGGACAACATGCGCTCGCATTCGGTCACGCACGCGCTGTGCGTGTCCGTCGACTTCGAAACGCTGCCGTCCGTGCTGGACATCGCGCGTTCGTACGACAACGTCTATGCGTCGGTAGGCGTGCACCCGGACCACGAGGATGCACGGGAGCCGACAGTCGCCGAGCTGGTCGAGCTGGCGCAGCATCCGAAGGTGGTCGCGATCGGCGAGACGGGGCTTGATTATTACCGCCTCGAAGGCCGCTCGATCGACGACATGGAGTGGCAACGCGAGCGCTTTCGCGTGCATATCCGCGCCGCGCACCAGACGGGCAAGCCGCTGATCGTGCATACGCGCGCGTCGTCGGCGGACACGCTGCGGATCATGGCCGAGGAACGCGCCAGCGTGCCGGGCGGCGTGATGCACTGCTTCACGGAGCCTTGGGCCGTCGCTGAACAGGCGCTGGCGCAGAATTTCTACATTTCGCTGTCGGGCATCGTCACCTTCAAGAGCGCGACGGACGTGCAGGACGTCGCGCGCCGGGTGCCGCTCGAGCGTCTGCTGATCGAAACCGACTCGCCGTACCTCGCGCCCGTGCCGTATCGCGGCAAGCCGAATGAACCTGCGTACGTCAGTTATGTCGGAAGGTTCATCGCGCAGCAGCGCGAGATGCCGGACGAAGCGCTCGCGGCAGCGACCAGCGAGAACTTTTTCCGTTTGTTCAAGATTCCAGCGCCGGCCGGCGTTTGAAGTGAAAAGCACGTAGTATCAAAAGGATAGGAAATTTTCCTAAAGCAACACATGAAAAAATATCTGACCGAGGGCCATCACGGCGCAGCTTCCATCCGCTCAGCCGGCCTGCGCCGCACGGTGGCGAAACTGACGCTGGCAGCGGGTGTCGCGCTCGCGACGCTCGGCGCACTGCCAGCGTCCGCCGCACCCGCCGACACGATGATCAAGGCCGTCAAGTTCGACGACGTGAAGGAAGTGAAGAAGCAGCTGGCGAACGGCATGGACCCGAACATGACCGACAACCAGGGCATTCCGCTGCTCGTGATCGCCGCGCGCGAAAAGTCGGACAAGGTGGTCGCCGCCCTCATCGACAATCCGAAGACCAACATCGAGATTCTCGACAAGGCAGGCGAAAACGCGATGATGATGGCCGCGCTGAACGGCGACATCGACATCGTGAAGCAGCTGATCGCCAAAGATGCCGAAGTCAACAAGAAGGGCTGGGCGCCGTTGCACTACGCGGCGGCGAACGGCAACGACGACATCGTCAAGCTGCTGCTCGATCATGACGCGTACATCGACGCCGGTTCGCCGAACGGCACCACGCCGTTGATGATGGCGTCGCGCGGCGGCCATGTGTCGACCGTGAAGCTGCTGCTCGACAGCGGCGCCGACCTCAACGTGAAAAACCAGCTCGGCCTGACCGCGCTCGATTTCGCCAAACAGTACAAGGAGCCCGATGTCGTCGAAGGGCTGACGGCGCGGCTTCAGCAGATGCAGAAACAGGCCCCGCAGGCGCCCCAGTAACGCTGCAAAACAGTGCAAAATAGCAGCTTGGGCGCGGGTCACCACGCGCCTGAATTGCAGCCGGGACGGGTGGCCAAAACCGCGCGGCGAAGACCGCCGGACACCGTCTGGTTCCGGGCTCACACCAGGAAGGAAAAAACATGCTGCGGGTTTTGATTTGCTTCGGCGCGCTCGCTGTGCCGTTGACGGCTGCCGCGTTTACGGGGGGCGATCTCAACAAGCTGTGCACGAAGACCGACGTGGCGTCGCGTAGCGCGTGTGCGGCCTATATCGAAGGCGCTGCCGACGGTGTGTTCAACACGATCGACGCGATCGGCGGGACGACAGGTCCGCGCGTCGGCCAGTATTTCTGCCTGCCGCCCGAAGCGCGCTCGCAACAACTGACGGACGCGGTGCGCAAGTACATCGCCGACAACCCGAACGTGGCGGGCTACAACGCCAGCACGGCCGTCTCGCTGGGGCTCGGCAAGGCATTCCCCTGCAAGTCGGGCAACTGAGCGGCGGCCGCTTTTCGTTTTCGTCGCCAGGTCTGGTTCGTCGCGATTCATCCCGACGCGCGCCGTGCTCGCTGCACCGCGCGCGTTTTCTGCTTTTTTCTACGCAGTCGACGCGTTGTCGGCACCGTTCCAAACCGGTCTTTTGGCCTATGCCGTCCGGCCTCGCACAAATGTGCAACTGATCGGGCGCAACCGCGGTCTTACCAGCACTGAACAATGCGCGCCGGCCACGGCAGACCGGCCGCGCCAACCAGAGCGGAGGGACAGCAACATGGGCCGACTGATCGTCGTGTCGAATCGCGTGGCAACGCCAACGGAGACCAAAGGCTCCGCGGGGGGGCTCGCGGTCGGCGTTTTCGGCGCACTGAAGGACGCGGGCGGCGTGTGGTTCGGGTGGAGCGGAGACGTCGTCAGCGAAACAGTCGCCAACGCCGGGCCGACGCTCGACGTCGACGGCTCCGTGACCTTCGCGACCACGGGCCTCACGCGCAAGGACTACGACCAGTACTACCGCGGCTTTTCGAACGCGACGCTGTGGCCCGTGTTCCACTATCGCAACGACCTCGCGCGCTACGAGCGGGAGGAATACGCGGGCTATCGGCGCGTCAACGCGTGGCTGGCGCACAAGCTCATCAAACTGCTGGAACCGGACGACATCATCTGGGTGCATGACTATCACCTGATCCCGTTCGCCGAGGCGCTGCGATCCGAGGGCGTCAGGAACCGCATCGGTTTCTTCCTGCACATTCCGTTTCCGGCGCCGCAGATTCTGCTGAACATCCCGCCGCACGAAGAACTCGTGAAGTCACTGTGCTGCTATGACCTGCTCGGTTTTCAGACTGACAACGACGAGCTCGCTTTTCACGACTATCTGCGCCGGCACGCACGCGGCACGGTGTCGAGCGATGGCCGCGCCGAAGCGTTTGGCCGGCAATTGCGTACGGGTGTCTATCGGATCGGCGTGTTTCCCGACGAGATCGCCGAACAGGCGAAGCGCTACGAAAGCCGTCAGCATGTACTCGACCTGAAGCAGAGCCTCGAAGGGCGCAAGCTGATCATGAGCGTCGACCGGCTCGATTATTCGAAAGGGCTGGTCGAGCGCTTCCGGGCCTTCGAAGCGTTGCTGGAGCGCTCGCCAGAGTGGCGCGGCAACGTCACGCTCGTGCAGATCGCGCCGCCCACGCGCTCCGACGTCACCACCTACCAGGACATCCGTCAGCAACTGGAGTACGAAGCAGGGCGCATCAACGGAAAGTACTCGGGTCTCGATTACACCCCGATCCGCTATCTGAACCAGCAGTACGACCGCTGGAAACTGATGTCGCTGTTCCGCGAATCGCAGGTCGGGTTCGTCACGCCTCTGCACGACGGGATGAACCTCGTCGCGAAGGAATATGTCGCGGCCCAGAATCCGGACGATCCCGGCGTGCTGGTGCTGTCCATGTTCGCGGGCGCGGCGGCCGAGCTTGAAGGCGCATTGATCGTGAATCCTCATGATTCGCTCGGCATGTGCGACGCATTGCAGCGCGCGCTCTCGATGCCGCTCGACGAGCGCAAGCGGCGCCATGATCTGGATATGCAGGCACTGCGCAAAAACGATCTGGGCGTGTGGCGCGATTCGTTCCTGCGCGATCTGCGCAGCGTCCCCACACCAGCGCCGTTGCCCGATAGCGGCCGCGAAGGGCGGGCGCAGGCAAAGAAGGCGGGACGCGGCTGATGCGGCGCAGGCATCCAATCGAAATCCAGAATAATCCTGTCTTGCCGGCGCCAGGCGTCGGCTCCGCGGAGCATGGATGCTGACGACGCTCGCCATCGCCAACTATCGCTCGCTGCGCGATCTGATCGTGCCGCTTGCGCGCCTGAACGTGATTACAGGCGCGAACGGCAGCGGCAAATCGAGCGTGTATCGGGCGTTGCGGCTGCTGGCCGTGACGGCGCGCGGCGGTGTGATTCCGTCGCTGGCGCGCGAGGGCGGGCTGCAGTCCACGCTATGGGCGGGCCCCGAGCGCTTCTCCCGCGCGATGCTGGCGGGCGACACGCCCGTGCAGGGCACGCGCCGCACAGAGCCCGTCAATCTGCGGCTCGGTTTTGCAGGCGACGAATTCGGCTACGCAATCGATCTCGGTCTGCCCATTCCTGGAGAAACCCAGTTCGGGCTCGATCCCGTTATCAAGCGCGAATGCATCTGGAGCGGTCCCGTGTTGCGTCCGTCGGCGCTGCTGGTCGACCGGCATGGCGCGTCGATCCGCACGCGTGACGACGACGGTGAATGGCAGACTATTCCGCATACCGTCGCCAGTTTCGACAGCATGATGACGGAGTTTTCTGACCCGCGTAGCGCGCCGGAGATGATCGCCGTGCGCGAGCAGATCCGTTCCTGGCGTTTCTACGATCATTTCAGGACGGATGTGGAGTCTCCCGTGCGCCTGCCGCAGATCGGCACGCACACGCCCGTGCTCGGCGACGACGGCGCCGATCTTGCCGCCGCGCTGCAGACGATCCACGAAATCGGCGACGCGGCCGCGCTCGATGCCGCCATTCACGACGCCTTTCCCGGTTCGCGCGTCGTAATCACCAATATCGAGGGGCGCTTCGAGGTGACGATGCAGCAGCAGGGTTTGCTGCGCGCGCTGAAGGGCGCCGAATTGTCCGACGGTACGCTGCGCTACCTGTTGCTCGTCGCGGCGCTGCTCACGCCCAGGCCACCCGCGCTGCTCGTGCTGAACGAGCCGGAAACCAGCCTGCATCCCGATCTGCTGCCGGCGCTCGCGCGGCTGATCGCGCGGGCGTCGCTGCGTTCGCAGGTTATCGTCGTGTCGCATGCGGCGCGGCTCATCGCGGCGCTGGAACGCGAGGACGGCAGCGAATCCGTCGTGCTCGAAAAACAGTTGGGCGCGACCCGCATCGCCGATGCCGAGTCGCGCGATCTGCCTGCGTGGAAGTGGCCCGCCCGCTAGCGCGACGCGAGCGGCCGACAGGGCAAAGCGCTTCGCACAGCGCAGTAACTCGTGAGAAAGGGCAAGAAGGGATTGCCCGAAGCGAGTGTTTCCCGACTGTAACAGCGTAATGCAAATGAAATACCTGCGGCATTCCGGGCGGCACCGGGCAATAATCGTTGCATTGGACACGCGTGGCCCGACGGTAGGGCGCGCGTGTCTTTTTAGGGAAGCCGGAAGCGTGGTTCGAACGTCTTTCGACGCCGCGTACGGATAAACCCGACATTGCGCCACAGCGCGCATGAAATCGCCAAACCGCGTTTGATCGGCTGCCTGCCTGCTGTCATACTCGGTCGCCACTGCTCGCTGCAGCCGCGTTCAAGCGGCCCCTGGAGACACAGATGAGAATTGCGCAGATCGCTCCCTTGACCGAATCCGTGCCGCCGAAGCTCTATGGCGGCACTGAGCGCGTCGTGTCGTACATCACCGAGGCGCTCGTCGACCTGGGCCATGACGTGACGCTCTTCGCCAGCGGGGATTCCGTTACGCGCGCGAAGCTCGAACCCGTGTGGCCGCGCGCGCTGCGGCTCGATCCCGGCATTCGCGACCGCATCGCGCCGCACATGCTGCTGATGGAGCTGGTCCGCCGTCAGGCCGAAGACTTCGACGTGCTCCATTTTCACATGGACTACTACTCGTTTTCGGTGTTCAAGCGGCAGGACACGCCGTTCGTCACGACCTTGCACGGGCGCCTCGACTTGCCCGAGCAGCAGCCGGTGTTCGACACGTTCAACACCGCGCCCGTCATCTCGATCTCGAACTCACAGCGTCATCCGCTGCCGCAGGCGCGCTGGCTCAGCACGGTCTATCACGGCCTGCCGGAAACGCTTTACACGCCACAGCCCGTCGAGCAGAAGTACCTCGCGTTTCTCGGCCGCATTTCGCCCGAAAAGCGCGTCGATACGGCGATCCGCATCGCGGGCCGCTGTGGCATTCCGATCCGCATCGCCGCCAAGGTCGATGCCGCCGACGCCGAGTACTTCGAGCGCGAGATCAAGCCGTTGCTGGATCTGCCGTATGTCGAGTACATCGGCGAGATCGCCGATCATCAGAAGGCCGAGTTTCTGTCCGGCGCGCATGCGCTGCTGTTTCCGATCGACTGGCCGGAGCCGTTCGGCCTGGTGATGATCGAAGCGATGGCGTGCGGCACGCCCGTCATCGCCTTCAATCGCGGCTCGGTGCCCGAGGTGATCGACGACGGCGTGTCCGGCTTCATCGTCGAGGACGAGATCGGCGCGGTGGCTGCCGTCAACCGTCTGCACAAGCTGCCGCGCGCGGGCGTGCGCCAACGCTTCGAAGAGCGCTTCACATCGCACCGGATGGCGCAGCAATACGTGGACGCGTACCAGTCGGTGATCCGCGCGCAGAAGCGTTCGCGCTTCAAGGTGATCGACGGCACCTGAGGCGGGACGGCAGCGCCAGATAAAGAAAGGGCGACGCAATCCGAGAATTGCGTCGCCCTTGGTCATTCACGGCAGTCATTCACCGTGTTCGTCACATCCGTCGCCAATGGAGCAGGGTGGCGTTGCCGCGCGCTCCCATCGACGACGTGCCGGAACCGCAAGGCGGACTCCCGTCCGCGTCCCGTAGCGCTGCATCGACGCCGCCGTGCCGTCAGATCTTGAGCTTCGACACCTTCGTGCCTGCCAGCGACACATCGGCCATCAGGCCGGCGTTTGTCAGGATGAACACTTCGACGGGCGCGGTGGCCGTGGTCGTATCGACGGCGCCGTTCGCGCCCATCTTGACGAGCGCGACGGACGCATCGGCGCCGACCGACCAGCCGTCCGAACTGCGGAATTTGTCGAGCGAGTCCTGCGTCATGAACAGGAAGATGATCGCCTTCGACTGCGCGCCGGCTTGCAAGCCGAACGAGCCGGAGATCGTGCTGTAGTAGCCGACCGTGCTGCCGCCTACGCGCAGCGAGCCTTCGCCGTACTGGCCGCCGACCACGAAGCCGACCTGCAGCACGGACGGGAAAACAAGAATGCCGCGCGCCTTCGAAACCAGCTCGCGCGAGCCGTTGACCGTCGTGTAGAGGCGGGACATGGTGCCGTCGACACTGGCGTCGATCGACTGCCGTTTCGACATGTCCGTAGCGGCAGACTCCCCGCTGCTCTTGGTGGTGGTGCAGCCGGCCAGTGCAAGGGTTCCGAAAGCGAGCGCGGCGGTGCTCTTCAGCATGAAGTTTCGTCTTTGCATCGTTTTTCTCCATCGTGGTTCCGGGGTGCAGCCTCAGTTCACGCGGGTTGCCTGTTTAGTTATATCACACCAACCAGCAATGCAAGGGTTCTGGGGACACCGCGCAAACCCTTGTCTGACGGGCACTCTGCCGATAGTCGGCGATCTGTTGGGTAAATCTGGCCGGTCGGTCGCGCGGGCGGGAAGCCTGTCCGGCTGCTGTCCGGCGCACCCGCGCGAAGACGGCAATGTGCGCCGCCAGTCCCGATTCGAGCTGCTGGCGCTTCGACCGGAAGCAGTCGTATTTACCGTTTCTGCGCTGCCGCGCCTCTCGCTGTAAGCGAACGGAAAGTGTTGCGGGAAAGCAGCAGCGGCCCATCGGACGGGCGCCGCCTGGCGCCCGCCGCCGGCAAACTTTCGGGCCACGCTGTACTGCGCGAGAAGGTAGCTGGAGCGCTAATGATTCGCTGGACTTTTATTGACGGGCGGCCGCCTCAGCGCGCGGCGCACCATGCCGATGATGAAGCCGATCGCGAAGATGGTCGCGGCGGGCACGACCCAATAGCCGACGAACGCATGCCACAGATAACCTGCCAGCGTGCTTTTGCGGACCGCGTACTCGTTGAGCGCATCTTGCTGGCGCGGCGCGTTCGCGCTCAGCACGTCGGCGGGGCAACCGGACGCGCGCGCCATGTCGGGCGTGCCGTGGCAGCGCGCGGCGGCGCCTGCGGCGCGTTGCGCGTCGGTCAGCTGCCAGGTCGTGAGCGCGTTGTTCAGGTCGACCCGGTTATAGGCCATTTCCTCCTGAATCTCGCGCACGGCGACGATCGCCACGGGCACCGCCCAGAAGACGATCACCACCAGCCAGCGACGCAACCAGCGATTCTTGTGTCTCCCAACCATCCTTGCCTCCGTGCGATGCGCTTGCGGCATCAACGACAAGCTGGCGGCCCGTGGGACTTTGTTTTGTGTGGGGCAGGGCCGTCTGTGCCGCCATCATAGAAGAAAACGGCCAGACAAGTGCAGGTGTGATGACGTGAATGCACCGCTTGTGTGCGCCATCTGGCAGGGGCGCATGCGCAACGCTTCAGGTTCGACGCGACTGCGCTGCCGCGCGCCCGCGAAGCCCAAAGAAAAGCGGCGTCCGCAATGGACGCCGCCCGTCGATACCGCCTCTCGCATCCCGCGCCGCGCGAACCCACACACACGACGCGAGGTGAAGCGCAAACGAGGATCTCAGCCCTTGTTGCTCAGACAGGTGCTCATGAACGCCTTGCGCTCGTCGCCTTTCTTGTCGGCCGCCTGCTTGTTGCACATCTTCATCTTGTCCTGCTGCGTCATCGGTCCCGACGCGGCCGCCGCCGGCTTCGCCGACAGGCAGGTCTGCATGAACGCCTTGCGTTCGTCTCCCTTCTTGTCGCCTGCCTGCTTGTTGCAGTCCGTCATCTTCGATTGCTGGCTGTTCGCGGCGAAAGCGGGCGACGCGAGCAGACCCGTCAGGGCGAGGGCAGCGAGAGCGGCTTGGATCTTCATGGGACACTCCATCACGGGTTGTGAATGTTGTTGGTTATCGTGCGACGGGCATCGAGCCAGGGCGGACAGCCGCGGGCCGATAGCTTTCGCTGTGATCGCCGTCACCATGGCGATGCATGGTGCTGTCAGAACGAGCGGACAGTGCAAACGGTTGACGCATGCCGCACTCAGACTGCACAGGTCTTTCCCTAAGATCGCTTACCCTGAACGCGTGAACCGTTATGCTCGAGTCGTTGCCGTCATCGCCATTTAGGAGCTTTCGCTATGCACTATCTGCTGATCTACGATGTGTCGTCGGATTATCTTGAGCGTCGCGCGGAGTTTCGCGGCGCGCATCTGAAGCTCGCATGGGCAGCCGCCGAACGGGGCGAACTGCATCTCGCCGGCGCGCTCGCCGATCCCGTCGATATGGCCGTGCTGCTCTTCGAAGGCGATTCGCCTGCCGTCGCCGAATCGTTCGCGCAAGCCGATCCGTACGTGCTCAACGGTCTGGTCACGAAATGGCGCGTGCGGCCGTGGACCACGGTGGTCGGCGAGCGCGCAGCGACGCCTGTTCGCTGAGCCGTCGATCGACGCGACCCATCCACGCCATCCCACGTCTTGTTCGTTTCATGCAGCGGCCACTATGCATCACAAATAAATAACGCCGCTGCACACGCGCACCTTATGCGTCGCACATCAATGCGAATGTAACTGCGTCAATTCTGTTGTGCGCAATCCACGCGCGCATCCGTTTGTCATGACGGCGGCGCGAGCATGGACACGCTGCATCGCGCTGTTCGCGCATCGTACGAAACGTTGCAACCGGCGGCATTTCTGTGACAGCCAGGAACTAAACGACGCAGCAAAAAGGACAAGATTGTTTCTATCCGTAACACTTGTCTCAGTCATATTCAGACAAACCCTAGGAATGGTATGCTTCGTGCACAAATTCTCCCATGCACGAGTGAGACCACGTTTTGTGCGTCGTCCCGGTGAATCAGCGCACTATCGATGTGCTTTTTTCCATCCCGGCGCACGAACGTATAAGCATATTGTGCAACCGCGGACCCGACACGAACCGCCAAAATGAAGTTCGTGCGAGCCCAACGCCGCAGCCAGGCCAGGCTGCGTGGAGAACTCCATGTTTTTCGATGAGCTAAGCAATGACGAATGGGCGCAAATATCCGCGCTTGTTTCCGACGAGCCAGCCGTCCGCCTGAACCGACGCGGACGGCCCCGCGCCGAACCCCGAATCGTGGCCAATGCCGTTCTGTGGATCCTGACGACGGGTGAGCCGTGGTCGAAGCTTCCTGGCCGCTATCCGTCAGGCCCTACGTGCCGGCGCCGCTTCGAGGAGTGGCAAGCCGACGGCACACTGGCAGAAGTGATCCGTCTGTTGACGCTGAATGGACGCACGTTCGCGTACATTCCCGAGCCGACGCCGCCCGCTGCGCCGAAGCCCGCGCCTGTGGTCGAAGCGCAGAAGCCGCGCGACGAACTCGCGCGCGGCGTGTTCTGGAAAAGTCCGGAGACGTGGCAAGCGTCGTCTGCTGAGTCGGGCGTGCCGGGCGGCGCGCCGTCCGGCTGGCATGCGCTCGCGCCGATGGCCGACATCACGCGCCAGCTCGTGGGCTCGGCGGCCGTCGAAACGGGCTTCGTCGAGGCACCGCGCGCCAATGTCGTTAGCGCGGCGAGTGCGCTCGAAGCCGGCGTCGTCTTCGGCGACGCGCAGCGCATCGATGTGCAAGCACCGATGCAGGCGCACGCTGCCAATGCCGACTCGCCTGTCACGCCGGTGCAAGCCGGCGCGCACGGCGACGACGCGTCCACCGCGAACGCTTCGGCGGATACCGCGGCGGACAGCCAGCACACGCCGCTGTGGATGAGCCTCACGGCGCCGCGCGGCCTGGAAGTCGCCGACCGCCAGGGCTACACGATTTACGTCGAGGCGGAGCAGGTGACCAACGATGCATTCCGCGCATGGGCCGAGATCATGAAGGACGGCAAACGCGTCGAGCGTTCCGGCCTGATCGGCCCGCGCTTCGCCGATGTCGACGAAGCGCATCGTTTTGCGCTCGACTGGGCGCGGCAATGGATCGACCGCGAATGCCGTACGCGCGAGGCAGCGGCGGGACTGCACGCGCATCCGTCGAACGTGGGTATGCACACGCCGAAGGCCGCGGTGCGGCCAGTCACGCGCGCCATGCCCGAACTCACGCCGACGCCGGCACTCGCCGCGGCGAACGTTGCCGCTGCAACGGGCAATCCGCATTTGCCGCAGCATCTGAATCCGCGTCTGATGCCGTTGCGCCGCTATCCGTCCGATGTCGCCAAGGACAAAACGGGCGAACGCTACCCGTTGCCGTCGAATCTGCTTTCGCACGCAGGATGATGACGATGGCGTAGTCGCGCCATCGTTTTCTCAAGAACTGGAACCGGTCACCTGGGCAGACGCGCAGCGGTCAGGCGCGTCGTTGCCGTCTCGTCGTTCATTGCCGTGACTCGATGCCGTGCTTCACGCATCGCGCGCTTCACCCTGGCCGTTTCTATCTGAGCTACAGCAGCATGTAGCAGCAGAGAAGGGCGCATTCATGCTGCGTCCGTCTCTGCTGCGTTCGTTCGGGACTTGCGTTTATCGGCGGCCGTATGTGTCGTCGAAGCGCACGATGTCGTCTTCGCCGAGATACGATCCCGATTGCACCTCAATGATCTCGAGCGGCATCTTGCCCGGATTCTCGAGACGATGCGTGACGCCGAGCGGGATGTACGCCGATTCGTTCTCCGACACGATGAAGCGCTCTTCGCCGCGCGTGACGAGCGCCGTGCCGCGCACGACGATCCAGTGTTCGGCGCGATGATGATGCATCTGCAGCGACAGTTGCGCGCCCGGCTTCACGACGATGCGCTTGACCTGGAAGCGCTCGCCCGTGTCGACGGAATCGTAGTGGCCCCACGGCCGATGCACTTTGCGATGGTTCACGGCTTGCGCGCCATGGGCTTCGCGGATGCGGGCCACCACCTTCTTCACGTCCTGCACGCGGCGCTTGTCGGCGACGAGAATCGCGTCGTCGGTTTCGACGACGACGAGATCCTGCGTTCCGACGCAGGCGATCAGGCGGCCTTCGGAATGCGCGAAGGTCGATCCGGCGCCTTCGAACATCACGTTGCCGCGGCCGACGTTGTCGTCGCCGTCTTTCGGCAGGATGTCCCAGATCGCGTCCCACGAGCCGACATCGGACCAGCCGGCGTCGAGCGGCACGACGACGCCCGTGCACACCGACGTGTCGCCGCCGAGACGTTCCATCACGGCGTAGTCGATCGAATTGGACGGGCACGCGCCGAATGCGTCGCGCTGCACGCGGAAGAAATCGCCGTCGGTGGTGCCTTGCGCATGCGCAGCTTCGCAGGCTTCGTAAATGGCAGGCTGGAAGTGGCGCACGGCCTTGATCCACGTCGACGCGCGCAGAATGAAGATGCCGCTGTTCCACCAATACTCTTTCGAGTCGACATAGCGCTGCGCGAGTTCGACATGCGGCTTTTCGACGAAGCGGTCGAGCTGATGGGCGTCGATCACGCGCTCGCTCGCCGTTTCGACGGCGGGCAGTGAAGCACCGATACGAATGTAGCCGTAGCCCGTTTCGGCGCGCGACGGCACGATGCCCATCGTCACGATCTGGCCGTTCGACGCGTGCTGCACGCCCGCCGCGACGGCGGCGTGAAAACCTTCCGTGTCCGTCACGGCGTGGTCGGCGGGCATCACGACCATGATGCCGTCCTGATCCTGCGCGAGCACCGAAAGCGCCGCGATGGTCAATGCCGGTGCCGTGTCGCGCGCGCAGGGCTCGAGAATCAGGCGGCTCTGTTTGCCGCTCACGCGCAATTGCTCGGCCGTCGTGAAGCGATGTTCTTCGTTGCAGACAACAACCAGTTGCTCGGCAACGGGATAACCGGCATCGAGTCCGTCGAGCCGTTGCGTCGTCGATTGCAGCAGCGAGTCTGCGCCCAGCAGACCGATCAGCTGTTTCGGATGCTGTTCGCGCGACATTGGCCACAGCCGTGTTCCCGAACCGCCGGCCAGTATCACGGGATGAACCTTGAGCTTGACGTTGAGCCGGGTTTGATTCGCCTGTCGATTGTCGACGTCTGACGCCGTAGCAGTCATGGTGATAACTCCTCGAAGCGGGATGAATGCCTGAGTTTTTATCACGTCGTAATGCGTCAATAAATCGGCATTGAATTTCTGCCGAATAATTCCAATGCAAAATGGCAGTCATGCATTAACGAATAATTTCGCAATGCCGGAAAAATAGAAAATAAATCAGGTAAAAATTGACACGACACAATTCGCAGACCCGGAACGCGCGTGCTGATCGACCCGCGGGCAGCATGGTCTGACACCACAGCGGAAAAAAAGCCCAGCAAAAGCGGGACAAACGGCGCGAAGTGCGGTGCGAATCCGCATAATTCGGCAACAATTACCGAATAAAAGCGAAAAAAATATCGTAAATCGTGCCGATACATTTTGAGATTTTTTGCCGCCTTGCGGCCGGAATTTTAATGCCGCTTTATCTAGGCTTGTACAAGGGTATTCACTCACCGGCGCAATTCATCCGTATTCCCGTCGCAACGCAAACCGAAATGCGATCCAATGCGAGGTGATTTGCTTTTCTGCGTTGCTTTCCATTGGCAAGGCGCAAAGCCGGTTGACGAACCACCCGGTAATCCGCCGCGCGAATCACGCAGCGCACTTTTCAACGGACCGTGGATAGAACTTGATCGAACTGACAGACAAGGCGAGGGGCAGCAGATGCTGAGCGTTCTATCGAGAATCATCGACATCGGCATGGTCGCGCTCGGCGCGCTGATCGCGGCCGCGCTGCACGCGGGGCATTTCGTTTGGCTCGACGACATGCAAAGCGTGTCGCTGGCGTTCGACTGCCTGCTGGTGATCCTGTTCTTTCCGGCCCTCGGCATTTATCAGTCGTGGCGCGGCAAGCCGCTGTACGACCTGCTGTGGCGCGTGTCGATGGGCTGGCTGATGGTCGAGGTGACGGGCATCCTGATGAGCTTCAGCCTGCACCGCTCGGACATGCTGTCGCGCCTGTGGCTGGCGTACTGGGCCGGCGCCAGCGTGGTGCTGCTGATCGTCACGAAGGCGCTCGTGCACGCCGTGCTGCGCGGGCTGCGGCGCGAGGGCTTCAACCAGAAGAAGGTGGCCATCGTCGGCGGTGCACCGTACGGCAAGTTTCTGATCGAGCAGATGCGCAGCCGTCCCGAAGCCGGCTTCAGCCCCGTGCTCGTCTATGACGAGGACGACAACCGCAGCCACTACGAAGACATCGACGAACCGGAAACGATCGAAGGCGTGCCCGTGCGGCGCGACTACGCGGCGATGATCGACGAGATGCGCCGCCGGTCGGTGCGCGAGTTGTGGATGGCGCTGCCGATGTCGAAAGAGAAGGTCATCCATCGCTTCGTGATGGAGTTTCGCAACGACTTCGTGAACATCCGCTTCATCCCGGATGTGCGCAGCCTGACGCTCCTCAACCAGCCGATGGTCGACCTGCTCGGCGTGCCCGCGATCAATCTCGCCGCGTCGCCGATCACCGACCTGCGCGTGCTGCCCAAGCGGATTTTCGACCGGCTGTTCGCGCTCGCCGCGCTGACGGCGCTCGCGCCGCTGCTGCTCGCGATCGCCGTGGCCGTGAAGCTTTCGTCGCCGGGACCGGTGTTTTTCCGGCAGCGGCGCAAGGGCATCGACGGCCGCGAGTTCGAGATCTTCAAGTTCCGCTCGATGAAACTCCACAAGGAGGAGGCGGGCAAGATCACCCAGGCCACGCGCCGCGATCCGCGCATCACGCCTGTCGGCGCGTTCCTGCGCCGCACGAGCCTCGACGAACTGCCGCAGTTCATCAACGTGCTGCGCGGGGAAATGTCGGTGGTCGGCCCGCGTCCGCATGCACTCGAACACGACGACATCTACAAGGATCTGGTGAAGGGCTACATGCACCGCTACCGGATCAAGCCCGGCATCACCGGCTGGGCGCAGATCAACGGCTATCGCGGCGAAACCGACCGCATCGAAAAGATGATGGGCCGCGTGAAGCTCGATCTGTACTACATGCAGCACTGGAGCTTCTGGCTCGACATCAAGATCGTGGGCCTGACCTTCTGGAAAGGCTTCGTGGGCAGCAACGCGTACTGACGCGCGTGGGGTCCATCGGATAGAACGCCGCGCGTTCTCCATTCACTGAACCATTCAATCTCCGAGGTGTAATTCATGAACCTGACGATCGTTGGAACCGGATACGTTGGCCTCGTCACGGGTGCCTGTCTGGCAGACATCGGGCACGACGTATTCTGCCTCGACGTCGATCAGCGCAAGATCGACGTGCTGAACAACGGCGGCGTGCCGATCCATGAGCCGGGTCTGCTGGAGATCATCGCGCGCAACCGCAAGGCGGGGCGCCTGACGTTTTCGACGGATATCGAAGCGGCCGTCGCGCATGGCGACATCCAGTTCATCGCCGTCGGCACGCCGCCCGACGAAGACGGTTCGGCCGACCTGCAATACGTGCTGGCGGCAGCGCGCAATATCGGCCGCCATATGAAGGGCTTCAAGGTGATCGTCGACAAGTCGACGGTGCCCGTCGGCACCGCGCGCCGCGTTGCGCAGGCCGTGCAGGACGAACTGAACCAGCGCGGCCTGAAGCAGATGTTCTCGGTCGTGTCGAACCCGGAGTTCCTGAAAGAAGGGGCCGCCGTCGACGACTTCACGCGCCCGGACCGGATCATTCTCGGTTGCGACGAGGACGTGCCCGGCGAAAAGGCGCGCGAACTGATGAAGCGTCTGTATGCGCCGTTCAACCGCAATCACGAACGCACGCTGTATATGGACGTGCGTTCCGCCGAGTTCACGAAATACGCAGCCAACGCGATGCTCGCGACACGCATCTCGTTCATGAACGACCTCGCCAATCTCGCCGACCGCGTGGGCGCCGATATCGAAGCGGTGCGTCGCGGCATGGGTTCCGACCCGCGCATCGGTTACGACTTCCTGTACGCGGGCTGCGGCTATGGCGGCTCGTGCTTCCCGAAGGACGTGCAGGCGCTGATCCGCACGGGCAGCGAGATGGGCCACAACCTGCGCATTCTCGAAGCCGTCGAAGCCGTCAACGAAACGCAGAAGAAGATCCTCGCGCACAAGATCGTCGCACGTTTGGGCGAGGACCTGTCGGACCGTACGTTCGCCGTCTGGGGTCTTGCGTTCAAGCCGAATACCGACGACATGCGCGAAGCGCCGAGCCGCGCGCTGATCGCCGAACTGCTGGCGCGCGGCGCGAAGGTCGTGGCCTATGACCCCGTCGCCGTCGACGAATCGAAGCGCGTGTTCGCGCTCGACCTGAAAGACAAGCCGCAACAGCTCGCCCGCCTCGCGTTCGCGGATGAAGAAATGCAGGCGGCTCAGCAGGCCGACGCGCTGGTGATCCTCACCGAATGGAAGGTCTTCAAGAGCCCGGATTTCGACAGCCTCAAGACGCTGTTGAAAACGCCGTTGATTTTCGACGGCCGCAATCTGTACGAACCGGACACGATGCGCGAACTGGGCATCGAGTACCACGCGATCGGCCGTCAGCCTGCGCAATCCGAAGCCGCTGTCGCTTCGCTTGCCACGGCTTCCACGGCTGCTGTGCTGTAACCCCTGGCGTCATCGACTGCAAAGAGGCCGCCCCATGTTCGCGAACGTCCTGATCGTCTGCCACGCCAACGTGTGCCGCTCGCCCGCCGCCGAGCGACTGTTCAAGTCGCGTCAGGACACGCGCGGCGCGCAGCCCATCGCGTTTCGTTCGGCGGGCCTGCGTGCGATCGACGGCTACGGCATGGACCCCGTCATGCGGCGTCTGCTCGAAGAACGCGGCGTGGAAAGTGGCGCGCATCGCGCGCGGCGGCTCGACGGCAAGCTCGTGCGCGATGCCGACCTGATCCTCGTCACCGAACAGCGGCAAGTGAAGGACGTGGAGGCGCTCGATCCCACGTCGCGCGGCAAGGTCTATGCGCTCGGCAAGTGGGACAAGTGGGGAAGCGCCGACGTCGTCGATCCGCATGGACGCGACGAAGGCGCGTATCGCGACAGCCTCGCGCACATGGAACACCTCGTCATGGGATGGCTGGACAAAATATGCTGAAACGAAACATCACGTTATCTATTGTGCTGACGACTTTTCTGTCGGCGTGCGCGACCGCGCCGGGGAATTACCTCGACACGTCGCGTCTGAAGGAAGACTCGCAGAACAAGCCGGCCGAAACGTACCCGGTCACGCTGATCGATGCCCAGGTGATCCAGAAGCAGCAGGCGCAGACGGCGGACGCCATTGCGAAGCAGGTGCTGCCGCCGCCCGGTCCGTTCGCCGATCCGACGCAGTATGTCTATCGCGTCGCGCCGCAGGACATTCTCGGCATCACCGTCTGGGACCACCCGGAACTGACCACGCCGAACGGCAGCACGCTCTCTTCGGGCGGCAACACCACGCAGTCGATCGGCGGCGCGTTGCAGCAGCCTTACACGCAGGCGTTGCCGGGCCAGGCCGATCCGTACGGGCAGACGGTCGCGCCCGACGGCACGATCTATTTCCCGTTCGTCGGGCGCATCCGCGCGTCGGGCCGCACCACGGCGCAGATCCGCGACGAACTCGCCAGGAAGCTCGTGCCGTACATCCGCGATCCGCAGGTCGACGTGCGCGTGCTGTCGTACCGGAGCCAGAAGGTCCAGGTGACGGGCGACGTGAAGACGCCGGGGCCGCTTGCGCTGTCCGACGTGCCGCTCACGCTGGTCGATGCGATCACCCGGTCGGGCGGTTCGACCGACAGCGCCGATCTGCAGCGCGTGCGCCTCACGCGCAAGGGCAAGCTCTATGTGCTCGACGCGAACCGCATGCTCGACAAGGGCGATACCACGCAGAACGTGATGCTCGAACCCGGCGACATCGTCAACGTGCCGGACCGCAGCGACACGCGCATCTTCGTGATGGGCGAAGTGAAGACGCCGATTCCCGTGCCGATGAACAAGGGCGAACTGACGATCGCCGATGCGCTCACGCAGGCGGGCGGCATTCTCGACACCGACGCGAACCCGCGCCAGATCTTCGTGATGCGCGGCATGAAGGACAAGCCGACCACGCCCGACGTGTATCGCCTCGACATGACGCAGCCCGACGCGATCATGCTGTCGTCGCAATTCCAGTTGCAGCCGATGGACGTGGTGTACGTGGGCACGGCCGCCTCGACGACCTTCAACCGCGTGTTGCAGCAGGTCCTGCCGACGGTGCAGACGCTGTTCTACCTGAAGCAGCTGACGCGCTGATGTCCTGACGTCTCATTGCTTTGCAATGCCTGAACCGCTGCCGGCATCCCGGCGCTTCGCATCCGGAACACGAACGGATGCAACGCACCGGATGCCGCCGGCGACCCGACCCGGGTCAACCCTGAGCACTCAAGCGAGTATCCAAGTGAGCACTCAAGCCAATCCCCATCTGGCCATCCAGGCCAGAACCGAAGAAGAGGACGTGGTCCTCGGCCAACTGCTGCAGGTGATCATCGACGACATCTGGTGGCTGATCGGCATCGCCGCGACCATCGTTGCGATTGCCGGCTTCTACTGCTATGTCGCGAAGCCCGTGTATTCGGCCGATGCGCACGTGCGCGTGGAAACGTCGGACAACACCTCGCAGGCGCTCACGCAGACGCAAACGGGTGCGACCATCTCGACGGGCCAGTCGACGATCCCCACCGACGCCGAGATCGAAATGATCAAGAGCCGCGGCGTGGTTGCGCCCGTGGTTCACGACATGAAGCTGAACTTCTCGATCGCGCCGAAGACCATCCCCGTGCTCGGCAGCCTCGCTGCGCGTCTTGCGACGCCGGGCCAGCCCGCGAAGCCGTGGCTCGGCCTCGGCTCGTACGCGTGGGGCGGCGAAGTGGCCGACGTCGATTCGCTCGACGTCGCCCCCGCGCTCGAAGGTCAGAAGCTGATCCTCACCGCGCTCGACAACCAGCGCTACACGCTGATGACGCCCGACGGCCAGTTGCTGTTGCGCGGCCAGGCAGGCCAGCCCGCCCAGGGCGGCGGCGTCACGATGCTGGTCAACAAACTCGTCGCGCGGCCCGGCACGCAGTTCACGGTGATGCGCGCGAACGACCTCGACGCGATCGCCGCGTTCCAGTCGGCCATCAACGTGCAGGAGCAGGGCAAGCAGACGGGCGTGATCTCGATCTCGCTCGAAGACCAGAACCCCGAGCACGCGGCCGCCGTCGCCAACGCGCTCGCGCAGTCGTATCTGCTGGAGCACATCCGCACCAAGCAGGCCGACGCGAGCCGGATGCTCGACTTCCTGAAAAGTGAAGAGCCGCGCCTGAAGTCCGATCTCGAACGCGCGGAAGCGGCGTTGACGGCGTATCAGAGCAAGAGCGGCTCGATCAACGCGAGCGACGAAGCGAAGGTCTATCTGGAAGGCAGCGTGCAGTACGAGCAGCAGATCTCGGCCTTGCGCCTGCAGATTTCGCAGCTCGAACAGCGCTACGGCGACGATCACCCGATGATCAAGGCCGCGCAGCAGCAGATGGCCGAACTCCAGGCGCAGCGCACCAAATACGCGGACCGTTTCCGCGATCTGCCTGCCACCGAAGTCAAGGCCGTGCAGTTGCAGCGCGACGCGAAGGTCGCGGAAGACATCTACGTGCTGCTGCTCAACCGCGTGCAGGAACTGTCCGTGCAGAAAGCGGGTACGGGCGGCAACGTGCATATCGTCGACGCCGCGCTGCGCCCCGGTTCGCCCATCAAGCCGAAGAAGGCGCTGATCCTGTCGGCGGCAACGATACTCGGGCTGATCGTCGGCACGGGTTTCGTGTTCCTGCGCCGCAATATGTTCAAGGGCATCGACGACCCCGAAACGGTCGAGCGCACCTTCCATCTGCCCGTCTACGGCCTCGTGCCGCTGTCGGCCGAACAGGCGCTGCTGGAGAGCGCCGCGGTGCGCGGCGGCACGCGCCAGCGCGCGGTGCTCGCCAACGCGAAGCCGAAGGACGTGTGTATCGAAAGCCTGCGCAGCCTGCGCACGTCGATGCAGTTCACGCTGCAGGACGCGCGCAACCACATCGTGATGTTCACGGGGCCGCTGCCGGGCGTCGGCAAGAGCTTCCTGACGATCAACCTCGCCGTGCTGCTCGCGCATTCGGGCAAGCGGGTGCTGATGATCGACGGCGACATGCGGCGCGGCGCGCTCGAAAAGCATCTGGGCGGCTCGCAGGACAACGGTCTGTCGGAACTGCTGAGCGGCCAGATTTCGCTGGACGATGCGCTGCGTGCAACGGAAATCGACAACCTGTCGTTCATCTCGTGCGGACGCCGTCCGCCGAACCCTTCCGAACTGCTGATGTCGCCGCGCCTGCCGCAATACCTCGAAGGGCTGGCCAAGCGTTACGACGTGATCCTGATCGACACGCCGCCCGTGCTGGCCGTGACCGACGCGTCGATCATCGGCGGCTATGCGGGCTCGACGTTCTTCGTGGTGCGCTCGGGCATGCACAGCGAAGGCGAGATCGCCGACGCCTTGAAGCGCCTGCATTCGGCGGGCGTGCACGTGCAGGGCGCGATTTTCAACGCGATGCCGCCGCGTGCGCGCGGCAACTACGACCGCAGCTACGCGGCCGTGCAGGAATACCTGAGCACCTGATGCGCGCGCCGGCCTTGCCCGCGCGGCGAGGCCACGCGCCATCGACCAAGCCACGGAGAGTACAGGATGAAGATAACGGTACTGGTGCCGACCTTTCGCCGCCCGCAAGATCTCGCGCGCTGTCTCGCGGCCTTGCAGAAGCAGGAGCGCGTGCCCGACGAAGTCGTGGTGGTCGCGCGTCCCGATGATGAAGCGACCCACGCATGCCTCGCCGATCCCCTCGTGGTCGGCGCGTTGCCGCTGAACGTCGCGGCCGTCGAAGTGCCGGGCCAGGTGGCCGCGCTCAATCGCGGCCTGGATGCCGCGACGGGCGACGTGATCGCGATCACCGACGACGACGCCGCGCCGCACGCCGACTGGGTGCGCCGCATCGGCGCCGCGTTCGAGAGCGATCCGCGTCTGGGCGCGCTCGGCGGCCGCGACTGGGTGCATCAGAAGGGCGGCGTGCTCGACGGCTCGCGCTTTCTGGTCGGCAAGATGATGAAGTCGGGCAAGATCATCGGCAATCATCACCTCGGCGTCGGCGAAGCGCGCGAGGTCGATCTGCTCAAGGGCGCTAACATGAGCTACCGGCGCGACGCGGTGCGCTCGATCCGCTTCGACGGCCGTTTGCGCGGCGCGGGCGCGCAGGTGCACAACGACATGGCCTTCAGCATGAGCGTGAAGAACGCGGGCTGGAAGCTGGTCTACGACCCGCGCGTCGCCGTCGATCATTACCCCGCCGAACGCTTCGACGAGGACCGCCGCGATGCGCAGTCGCTGACGGCGGTGCGCAATGCCGCTTATAACCTGCATCTGATCTTGCGCGAGCAGTTGCCCGCAGGGCAGCGCGAAATTGCGTGGTGGTGGTATGCCCTCGTGGGCACGCGTGTCTATCCGGGCGCGGTGCATGCGATGCTCGCGCTGACGTCGAAAGGCGCGCGCACCAAGCTCGCGCGCTGGCGCGCCGTGCGCACGGGCGCTCGCGAAGCGCGTCGCGCGTTCGCGCAGCAGCGTGGCACGGGCACGGGGGTGCACGCATGACGACGAAGGTCCACGTACACCTGTTTTACGGCGCTGATCCGCGCTTCTATCGCCCGGGCGAGAACATCGGCTGCCTGTATGGCTATCACCATGCCGAGTCCGACGAATTCCAGTTGAGTTATTCGCAGGACGCGAAGGAGAGCAAGCCGGTGCGCCTCGTGCGCCGTGCGTTGAAGACGCTGCTCGGTTTCGACCTGATTCACACGCTGCGTAATCGCGATGAGATGCTGCGCTCGGACGTCATCTGGACGCATACGGAGCAGGAATGGCTGTCGGCCGCGCTGATGCTGCTGATGAACGGCAAGCGCCAAACGCAACCGCTGTTGCTCGCGCAAAGCGTGTGGCTGATCGACAAGTGGCCGAACTATGGGCTGCTGCGCCGCTGGTTCTATCGGAAGCTGATTGCGCGTGCCGATCTCCTGACGACGCTCGCGCGCGACAACGCCGAACTGTGCCGCGAGTATTTCGGCCGCGACGCGACGCAGCTTTTCTACGGGCTGAACACGCGCGATTTCCCCGTGCAGCAGCCGAAGGCATGGCAACCGGATACGCCACTGCGCATCGCGGCCATCGGCAACGATCGCGACCGCGACTGGGAGACGCTGATCAAGGCCGTCGGCAACGATCCGCGCTTCGCCGTGCGGCTCGCGACGCGCCGGCGCATCCCGCGTGCGCTGCGCTCGCTGAACGTGCAGGTCGCGCCCGCCGCGGGCCTGAAAAAACAGCGTGAACTGTACGACTGGGCCGACGTGGTCGTCGTGCCGCTGCGACCGAATACGCATGCCTCCGGGATCACGGTGATGCTGGAAGCCGCCGCCGTCGGCAAGCCGATGGTGGTGACGAACGTTGGCGGCTTGCAGGATTATTTTTCGGCCCGCGCGGCGGCGTATGTGCCGCCGTTCGACGCCGACGCGCTGCGCGAGGCGCTGCTTGGCCTCATCGCGTCGCCGGACAAAGCGCTGCAACAGGCGCAGGCAGCATCGATGCAGCTCGTGTCGCGCGATCACACGACCCAGCACTATGCGCAGCAGCACGTGAAGCTCACGCGCGATTTGCTGCGCCGGCAAGCGCAGCACGCGCATCCCGCGCAGCAGACGAACGCCGGTGGAAACACGCGCGTGCCGTCGCAGAGCCGGGGAGGGATGTAAGCGATGTCCTCCATTGCACGAGCCGGGATGGACAGCGCCGCGCGCGCCGTCAAGAGCATGAAGGGCGAAAGGCGCCAGAAGAGCGAGTGGCTGCCGCCCGCATTGCTGTGGCTCGTCACGGTCATGTTGATCGTCGCGCATCAGGGCACGGTGCTGACGCTCGCGTTCCCGGTGCTGTCGATCGCCGTGGGTTTCTGGCTGTACTTCAAGGCGCCCGCGAAGTACGTCGGCTACATGTGGTGGCTGTGGTTCCTGAGCCCGGAAGTGCGGCGTCTCGCCGACTGGTCCAAAGGCGCGTTCACGCCGACCAGCCTGATCCAGGTCGCGCCCCTCGCCGTGACGATGATCAGCGGGCTGTCGCTGATCCGCTTCTACCCCGTGCTCGCGCAACGGCGCGGTCTGCCCGTCCTGCTGGCGCTGGCAGGGCTTGCGTATGCCTTCATGATCGGCGTCGTCTCCAGCGGCCCGCTGGCGGCCCTGTACGACCTCGCGAACTGGGTCTATCCGATCCTGATCGGCTTTCACATCATGGCGCACTCGCGCCAGTACCCGGAGTTCCGCGAGACCATCATCAATACTTTCATCTGGGGCATGCTGCTGATGGGCGGCTACGGCCTCGTGCAATTCTTCGTCATGCCGCAGTGGGACGCGCTGTGGATGCTCGGCTCGCAGATGAACTCGCAGGGCGACCCGGTGCCGTTCGGCGTGCGCGTATTCAGCACGATGAATTCATCGGGTCCGTTCGCGCTCGCGATGATGGGCGCAATGGTCTACGTGATGGCCGCGAACCATCGCGTGCGCTGGGTGGCGGGCGCGCTCGGCTTCCTGTCTTTTTGTCTCTCACTGGTGCGCTCGACGTGGGGCGGCTGGGTCATCGCGATGCTGATCCAGCTCGCCAAGTCGAACAACAAGGTGCGTATCCGGATCGTCGCGAGCGCGGTGCTGCTGGTTGGCCTGTGCGTGCCGCTGCTCGCCATCGGCCCGGTCGCCGAGCGGATGCAGGCGCGCCTCGACACGATCGTCAATCTGCACGACGACCAGAGCTACGCCGCGCGTAACGAGTTCTACGCGACCTTCGCGAAAACCGCGTTCACCGACGTGACGGGCGAAGGGCTGGGCGCGACGGGCACCTCGACCAAGCTGTCGAACGACGGCGGCCAGCTCGGCCAGTACGGCAACTTCGACAGCGGCGTGATGAACATTCCGTTCGTGCTCGGCTGGCCGGGCACGCTGCTGTACATGTCGGGCGTGATCTGGCTGCTGCTGCGCGCGCTGCGCGCCTCGTTCAAGCTGCGCGACGACAAATTCGCCTCGGCTTCGCTGTCGCTCGCGCTGGCGATCTTCGCGATGCTCGTCTTCACCAATTCGCTCGTCGGCACGGGCGGCCTGCTGCTCTTCATGGGCGTGTTTTCGATTATTTCCGCGGCGCACTGGCAGAAGCTGAACCGGCGCCGCCAATCATTCTTTCCTGGAGGCCACTGATTGAGAGTCGCCATCGTCACGCACGTAGTGCGTCATAACGACGGGCAGGGCCGCGTCAATCACGAGATCGCGCGCGCGGCGCTCGACGAGAACATCGAGGTCACGCTGGTCGCCTCGCATGTCGCGCCCGAACTGCTCGAACATCCGCTGGTGCGCTGGGCGCCCGTGAAAATCGGCCGCTTCTGGCCGACCAATCTGTTGCGCCAGCAGGTGTTCGCGTTGAAGAGCGCGTGGTGGCTGCGCAAGCACCGCGCCGAATACGACGTGCTGCACGTCAACGGCTTCATCACGTGGATGCCTGCCGACGTAAACACCGCGCACTTCGTCCATAGCGGCTGGTTCAACAGCAAGTATTACCCGTTCGGTTTGAGCAAGGGGCTGTGGTCCGCGTACCAGTTCGTCTATACGCGCGTGAATGCCGTGCTGGAAGGCTGGGCATACCGGCGCTCGCGCGTGATCACGGCCGTGTCGCAGAAGGTCGCAACGGAGATTGCCGCGATCGGTCTCACGCCGCGCAACCGGCTCGACGTGATCTACAACGGCGTCGATACACAGGGCTTCGCCGCCGCGCAGGGCGACCGCACGCGCTTCAAGTTGCCCGAGGACAAATTCCTGCTGCTGTTCGTCGGCGATCTGCGCACGCCGCGCAAGAACCTCGGCACGGTGCTCAAGGCATTGAAGCATCTGCCCGAGCACGTGCATATGGCGGTGGCGGGTTATCTGCCGGGCAGTCCGTATCCGGAAGAGGCGAAAGCGCTCGGCATCGCGGATCGCGTGCATTTTCTCGGTCTCGTCAAGGAGATGCCCGTGCTGATGCATTCCGTCGATGCGTACGTGTTTCCGTCGCGCTACGAGGCGATGAGCCTGTCGCTGCTCGAAGCGATGGCGGCGGGCCTGCCGGTGGTGACGGCGCACACGGCTGGCGGGGCGGAGATCATCACGCCCGAATGCGGCATCGTGCTCGACGATCCCGACGATCCGCAGGCGCTCGCGCAAGCCGTGGGACGTCTCGCATCGGATGACGCGCAACGGCTCGCGATGGGCCGCGCGGCCAACGAACTCGCAACGGGCTTCGGCTGGGCGCGCATGGCGCAGCAGTACATCGCGCTGTACCGGCAGATTGCGGGGCAGCGCGAAGACCGCCGCCGCACCAAGAACCTCAATGACAACGACGCCGAAGCGCTGGCGCCGAATGTGCTCGCGGGCCCGCAACGCGCGGATCGCGCGTGACGCGCACCGCTCGATGCGCACATCGACAACGACAAGGAAAGCACACACCATGACCACTCGTTCCATCAAATCGCTGCAGATCGGCATGCACTGGTTTCCCGAGCGCGCGGGCGGTCTCGACCGCATGTATTACTCGCTGATCGGCGCGTTGCCCGGCGCGGGCGTCGAAGTGCGCGGCGTCGTGGCGGGCTCGGCGCGCGTCGCGCAGGACACCAACGGCGCGATCCAGGGCTTCGGCTCAGCGGCGCAATCGCTGCCGCTGCGCCTGATGGCCGCGCGCCGCGCGCTGCGCCGCGAGATTCGCGAGCAGCGTCCCGACCTGATCTCGTCGCACTTCGCGCTGTACACCTTTCCGGGTCTCGACGCGATGCGCGGCATTCCGCAGGTGTCCCACTTCCAGGGACCGTGGGCCGACGAAAGTCATGTCGAAGGCGCGGACTCGCTCGGTCAGCGCGCCAAGCGCTATCTCGAGCAGACCGTGTATGCGCGTTCGTCGCGGCTGATCGTGCTGTCCGATGCGTTCGGCCGCATTCTGACGTCGCGCTACGGCATTCCCGCCGACCGCGTGCGCGTCGTGCCGGGCTGCGTGAACGTCGACCAGTTCAATCTGCCGTTGACGCAAAACGAAGCGCGGCTGCGCCTGCAGTTGCCGCTGGGCCGGCCCATCGTGCTGGCCGTGCGGCGGCTCGTGCGGCGCATGGGTCTCGAAGATCTGATCGATGCCGTGAAGGTCGTCAAGCGCCGCAATCCGGACGTGCTGCTGCTGATCGCAGGGAAGGGGCGCTTGCAGCAGGAGTTGCAGCAGCGCATCGACGATGCCGGTCTCGGCGACAACGTGAAGCTGCTCGGCTTCGTGCCGGACGAGCATCTGGCCGCGCTGTATCGCGCGGCCAATATCAGCGTCGTGCCGACCGTGGCGCTCGAAGGGTTCGGGCTGATCACCGTCGAATCGCTGGCGTCGGGAACGCCCGTGCTGGTGACCCCCGTGGGGGGGCTGCCGGAAGCGGTGGCGGGGCTGTCGCAGGATCTCGTGCTGCCCTCGACGGGCGCGGATGCGATCGCCGAGGGCCTGGGCAAGGCGCTGGATGGAACGATCCGGTTGCCGGACCCGGATGCGTGCCGGGCGTATGCGCGGGCCAACTTCGACAATCCGGTGATCGCGAAGCGGGTTGCGGCCGTGTACAACGAGGCGATCCAGGCAGCGGCGTAGGGCGGATAGAGAGCGATCAGGGGAGGGACGGCCGCGAGCCGTCCCTTTCTTTTTGCGGCGCGCCCGGCGGCGAGGCAGGTCTCGCGCATCGGGTCGCTATAATTCCGATATTTAAGGAATTATTGACCTTCCTATCTCGCGCGAGTCTTAATTCCTGAAAAATCAGAACTATTGACAGTTCACACGCTCTTTCCTCATAATTCCGATATTCTCGTAATTATTCGTCTTGCGGCGTTCGCAGGACGGTTTATTCCTGAAATACCGGAACTATGGCTCGCACCTTGCCTCGACCTACGGCCGTCAATCCACTGGCTCACGACATGGCAGCCTTGGGCCGGCTCGTGCGCAACCGGCGTGCGCAAAGCGAGCTTCGCATCGACGACGCCGCCGACATGCTCGGCATCTCCAAAGACGTGCTATCGCGTCTGGAAAACGGCCGGTCGGTCAGTCTCGACAAGGTGTTCAAGGTGTTGAACGGTCTCGGCCTCAACATGCTGGTTTTTACGAACCAGCAAACCAGCGCCGTGCTCGATGCCGTCCAACCGTTCAACCCGAACACGGCCTCAGATACGCCGCCGGAGGCGTCCTGATGCCTCATGCCCTTCACGTAACGGCTCACGAAGGCGCAGTCGGCCGCCTCGACTTCGACGCGCAACAAAGCCTCTACCGCTTCGCGTACGACACACACTGGCCCGCGCGCAGGCATGCGTTTCCGCTGTCTCCACACATCCCGCTGTCAGGCGACGAGCCGCCGGCGGGCGCCGTGCATCGATTCATCGCCAATCTGTTGCCGGAAGGGCGGGCACTCGATGTCGCGTCGGTCGTGTATCAGGTGTCGAAAGACAACACCTATGGGCTGATCCGGATGCTCGGCAAGGAGCCCGTCGGCGCATTGAGCTTTCTCGCCGCGGACGATGACGGCAACCCCGTTCCCCCGCAAGAACGGCCGCCCGCGCGCCGGGAAATTTCACCCGACGAACTGAGCCAGCGCATCCGCGAACGCGACGTGATTCCGTTCCCTGTGTGGGACGGCAAGGTCCGTCTGTCGGTAGCGGGCTATCAGGACAAGCTGCAAGTACTGGTGGAAGGCGAGCGCATCGCGCTTGCCGACGGACCGCTCAGTTCGACGCACATCCTGAAACCGGAATCGCGCAGCCCCGTGACACCCTGCATGGTCGCCAACGAGCACTACTGCATGACGCTGGCGTCCCGCATGGGACTGCCGACCGCGCCCGTTTCGATCCGTCGCATTCCCGAGCCGATCCTGCTGATCGGGCGGTTCGACCGGACGGTCGAGCGGGACCCGTCGGATGGCGAGTCCGTTCAGGCGGTGCGCCGCCGCCATGTGATCGACGGCTGCCAGGCACTCGATCTACCCGTCACGTTCAAATACGAGCGGAATTTCGGCAACACGCCGGACGTGCGCAACATACGCGAAGGTGTGAGCTTCGAAAAACTGTTCGCGCTTCAGCGGCATCTCGACAATCCCGCTGCCGCGCGCACTTTCATGATCCGGTGGGCGCTGTTTCAACTGCTGATCGGCAACAGCGACGCACACGGAAAAAACCTGTCCTTTTTCATGCACGGCGGCGGCCTCGAACCTGCGCCGCTGTATGACCTGGTGTCCGTCAATGCTTATGGCGAGCGCGTCGAGCAGGACATGGCGATGGGCTATGGCGACGTATTCCGGCTCGATGAAATTACGCCGTTCGCACTGGCGGATTTCGCGCGGCGAACGGGCACGCTGCCACGCTTTCTCGGCCGCGAAATGACGCGCATGGCGCAGGCCGCGAAGGCGCTCGCGCCCGCACTGGCGCGCTCGGACGCCTACGTCGGCGACGAACGCGCGCTGGTGCATACCATCTCGGACTTCATCGGCGTGCAGGCCGAGCGCCTGTTGCAGTTCGCCCCGATGGTCCCGCAGGTCGATCGCAAGCTGCTTTAGAAAAGCAAAAGGGCGCTTCACGCGCCCTTTTGCTGTCAGCGGCGGGAAGGCACTATCAGCACGACACGCCGTTCTGGTTCCGCGCAACATCCGCCTCGACCATCATCTTGCACAGATGTTCGAGCGTGGTCTCCGGCTTCCAGCCGAGCTTGTCGCGCGCCTTGTCCGCGCAGCCGATCAGCAGATCGACTTCGGCAGGGCGGTAGAACTTCGGGTTCACACGAATCAGCGTCTTGCCCGTGCGCACGTCGATACCCTTTTCGTTCTCGTTGCGGCCCGACCATTCGAGCTGGTATCCGGCAGCGGCGAACGCCATCTTCACGAAGTCTCGCACCGTCTCCGTGCGGTTCGTCGCGAGCACGTAGGTGTCGGGTTCATCCGCCTGCAGCATGCGCCACATGCCTTCCACGTACTCGAGCGCGAAGCCCCAGTCGCGCTTCGCATCGAGATTGCCGAGTTCGAGCACATCGGCCTTGCCGAGCTTGATCTTCGCGACCGTGTCGGTGATCTTGCGTGTGACGAACTCCCGGCCGCGCAGCGGCGATTCGTGATTGAACAGGATGCCGCTCGTCGCGAACATGCCATACGACTCGCGATAGTTGATGGTCGACCAGTGCGCGAACAGCTTGGCGACGCCATACGGGCTGCGCGGATAGAACGGCGTCTCCTCGCGTTGCGGCACGGCCTGCACCTTGCCGAACATTTCCGACGTCGACGCCTGGTAGAAACGCATCTTCGGATTCACCGTGCGGATGCCTTCGAGCAGGTTGAGCACGCCCACGCCCGTGACCTGCGCCGTCGTCGAAGGCTGGTCGAACGACACGCCGACGAAGCTCTGCGCCGCGAGGTTATACAGTTCGTCGGCCTGCACGGTGTCGAGCAGACGCAGCGTCGAGCCCGCGTCGGTCAGATCGTGCTCGACGAGTTGCAGATTCGGATTGTCCATCACGCCGAGTTCTTCCATCCGCCAGAAATTGACGGAGCTGGTGCGGCGATACGTGCCTGTAACCTGATAGCCCTTGCCGAGCAACAGTTTCGTCAGATAGGCGCCGTCCTGGCCGGATACGCCCGTGATAATAGCCTTGCGTTGTGTGGTCATGAGTTGCCTCTCGTCGGGTTGTCGGAAGTGGAGTGAAGAGGGGATGCGGCGCGCGGCGGCTCGCGCGTCGAGTCGGCTGCGACGCCGGACACGCGCCGCACGAGGGGATCGATTACCTGAAAATCCTGCTGCGCCTTCACGCGATACAGCTCGGGCTTCGGATGCGCGCCGTCGGACATATGGGTCTTCCAGTCGGCCATCGCGGAGATTTGCGCGTAGTGGTCGACGAGCGGGACCTGCTGTTCGGCCGCGACGCGCCGCGTCATGGCGGCCATTGCTGCGAGCCGTGCATTCAGACGCCCATCGGGCATCGGGTTCGCGGTCTGCAGCACGGGCAGCTTGCCGAGCGCCTGCGCGGTCTTCACGAGGTCGGTTTCGGCCTGATAGAACTGCTCGGGCGTCTGGTTGTGCATCACTTCGTTGATGCCGTAGTTGATCGTGACGATCTGCGCATTCGACGCCGCCAGGCGGTCTTTCCACGGGCCGTTGCGGCCCGGGCCCGTGCCGTCGCGCAATTGCGTCGCCATCGTGCCGCCGACGCCGTCATTCACGACCGATACGCGCGCGCCGTATTTCGCGCGCAATGCGTCCTGCAGATACGTCACCGCGTTCTCGGCGCGTGGCCCGCAGCGGCCGTCGCTGCACGAAATGCCGAGCGTGGTCGAGTCGCCGTAGGCTTCGATCAGCACCTGGGGCTGCGCGCGTTCTTGCGCATGCGCGAGCGTCAGCGCGCACAGGAGCACGTACGGCGCGACACGCAGCAGCAGCGCGCGCGTCATGCGCTAGTCCTCGATGCTTCGCGTGCCGCGTGCAACACGGCGTCTGGCTGTTGGCCACGTGTCGCGCCGCCATGAATCAGGCGCCGCTCGAAGCCGAACCACGATGCGCTTGCATAAGCCAGCGTGATTGCGAGCGCGAGCGCGGCCGTCACGTAGCGGTTGAAATGCAGCGGCCAGAGCGCGTAGAGAACGCTCAGATGGATCAGATAGATCGTGTAGCTGATCGTGCCGATATAGACGAGCACGGGATTGCACAGCACGCGCTTGACGATGCCCTTGCTCTGCAGCGCGATCACGACGACCGACGTGCACAGCAACAGCGACACGCTATACAGCCCCGCATTCGACAGCGGCGTATTGGCCGCGCGAAAACGCGGATAGTGCAGATGCAGCCACGCGAGCACGGCCAGCGCGACGCACACGCCAAGCACGGCCAGCAGCCTGAAGGGCGCAAGCGCGTTCGCATCGCGCCGCACGGCAACGGCGAGCAGCGCGCCCGCCGCCAGCAGATCCATGCGGAACGGCGTCAGGTAATAGATCGGCCAGAACGAATCGAACCACGGCGTCGCGACGGCGCGCAGCACGGGAACCAGCACGATCAGCGCGCCCGCGACATAGCCAAGCGCGCGCTCGGGCACGAGCAGGATCACGAACGGCCAGACAATGTAGAACTGCTCTTCGACGGCGAGCGACCACAGCACGTTCAGGCTGTCATGGCCGCTCTGGTTGAGCGCATCGCCGATATTCGTCGCGAAGAACGCATACCACTCCCAGTGCTGCGCCCAGCCGAAGCCGAACAGCAGCGACGACACCGCCATCAGCAGCAGATACGGCGGCAGGATGCGGCGCGCGCGGCGTGCGTAGAAGTAGCTGAAATACGATTGATGGCGCGCCTTGCGGTCCAGCAGGATGCCCGTGATCAGAAAACCGCTTAGCACGAAAAACAGATCGACGCCCATCCACAGCGGCGCCTTCAGCGCATGCTGCGCGAACACCGCAAGCACGGCGATCGCGCGCAAGCCGTCGAGCTGGACGATGCGTCGCTGGTGAGAGGGCGGGGCGGGCAGGGTGCTGGCTGTCATGAGCGTCCGTGTATGCGCCTGATGCGGCAGTCAATGGGCCATGCACGGTGTCGCGAGGCGATCACCATGAAGACGATAAAAGCGGGTTTGATTCTAGGTAAATAAAAACCCTAAAAAACAAGAATGAAATAAACGAATTGATTTGAATAACGGAAAGCGGATTTTCATACCTGCATACGGCCGGTTACACCTCGATACATAGTCGCGGCGCGAGCCGGTAAGAAGTCCGGTTCCGATCGTGGGATCGGTAAATCGCAGCTGATTTCAAGCAAAAAATTCCCGAAAAAAATGCGGAGCAAATTTTTTTCCGATTTCTTTTCGTGCGATTCAACCGACGAATAATTTTGAATTATTTGCGATTTTCGTCCTTCATTCTTTGCACTTACCGTTAAGCGCTGATTGGATCAATGCGCATTAACGCCACTGCGCGCATTGCGCTGCCATTCGAATTTCCACATTGCATCCGGCGATAGCGCACCGTCATCGCCCGCCTTCGTTTCGCCTCGACTGGAGAACTCGCGTTGTCCCGACTCACGCTTGCCCGCGCGATGTGCGCGTTTGCCCTTCTCGCGACACTGCATGCGTTCGCCGAACCCGCGCTGAACGTGCAGACGTCATGGATCGGCAATACCTTCGGCTTCGGCGACGGTGCGTGGACGCAGATCAACATCACGGCGCTCGCGGTCTCGCCCGACGGCAAGGTCTACACGAACGCGCCGTGGGACGAGAGCGGCGCGGAGGCGAGCGTCTATCAGAATGGCAAGATGCTCGGCTTCGCGGGCGGCACGCATGGCTGGGGCAACAGCGGCGGCAACGCGATCGCGATCAACCAGCGTTATGCGTACGTGGCTGTCGGCGTCGGCAACGAGAAGGGGCATCTCACCGGCCAGGGTGTCTGGCCGGACAAGGGCCGCCAGTGGTACGGCATCTCGCGGCGCGAGATCGGCGATACGAAGCGCGTCGCCGCGTTCCAGCCCGCCGTGAGCAGCCTCGATCCGCATGCGAAGGCGGCCGCCGCGTTCGCAATGGTCAACGACGTGCCGACGGGCACGCGTGGCGACATCAACGGGCTCGCGGCAAGCGATACGACGCTCTATGCGTCGAACACGTCGCAGAACCGCATCGAGGTGTACGACGCCGAATCGATGCAGCGCAAGGCGCAATGGGGCGTGCCTGAACCGGGGCGCATCGCGCGCGCAGGCGACGGCACGCTATGGGTGCTGACCAGCACGCTCGGCGACAAGCCGAAAGTCGCGCACCTGGATGCCAACGGCCAGCGCCTGAAAGACGAGTTGCCACTGCCCGCCGACACGGTCGCCGTCGACATCGCCACCGATCCGCAAGGCCGCGTGCTGATCGCCGATAACGGTCCGCGTCAGCAGGTGCTGTTCTTCGGCAAGCGCGACGGCGGCTATGCGCTGACAGCGACGCTCGGCGAGCGCGGCGGCATTTTCTCGGGCGTCGCAGGCAAGCCGGGACCGCAGCGCTTCAACGGACTCACGGGCGTCGGCGTCGACGCGCGCGGCAACGTCTACGTCTCGACCAACGGCATCGGTCCGCGCTTCGAGCCGACGGGCGCGGGCCTCGGCGCGACGCTCGAAAGCTATGCGCCCGACGGCAGGCGCGTGTGGCAGGTCGAAGGGCTGTTGTTCGTCGATGGCGCGTGGATGGACCCGTCGCGGCCCGACAGCGTCTACACGGGCAACAAGCGCTTCACGCTCGATCTGTCGAAGCCGGCGGGCCAGCAATGGACCTACGCGGGCTTCCTGACGAACCGTTTCAGGTATCCCGACGATCCCGTCTTCAACACCGACCAGTGGCCGGGCCTGCCCATCGCCCGCAAGCTGAAGGGCCGCACGTTCCTGTTCCTCACGGACATGTACGCGGACCATCTGAAGATCTATCGCTTCGACGGCGGCCGCGACGGCGAGACGGCGACGCCCTCGGGCTTTATCGCGGGCCGCGAGCGCGCCGTGCTGAAGGTGCCGAATGCGCCGAAGGGCGGCGACTGGATCTGGCGCGACAGCAACGGCAACGGCCGCTTCGACGCCGACGAGTTCACGCCGAACACGACGGGCACGCACCTCGCGGGCGGTTGGGGCTGGTGGGTCGACACCAACGGCGACATCTGGCGCGCGCGCGATTCAAAGGGCATCAACCGCTTCCGCTTCGGCGGTCTCGATGCGAAGGGCAACCCCGTCTATTCGTACACGGACATGACCTCATACCCGGTGCCGCAACCGTTCAGCGAAATCAAACGCGCGATCTACGACCCGCAAACCGATTCGATGTATGTGACGGGCTACACAACTGAAGCGCCGTTCGACCGCGGCTTCTGGAAGGAAGTGGGCCGCGTGATGGTGCGCTACGACAAGTGGTCGAGCGGCAGCCCTGTTGCGCGCTACACGTTGCCGCTGCCGTGGGACACGAAAGCGAAGCCCGTCTCGACGCTGATTGGCCTCACCGTCGAAGGCAAATACGTATTCGCCGTCGAGCCCGTCGGCACCGTCCACGTCTACGACAAGGAGACGGGCACGCCTGTCGGCACGATGCAGCCGGGGCCGGAAGTGGGCCACGCATCGGGCTGGGTCGACGTGCCCAACGGCATCAGCGCGTCGCGCCGCGACGACGGCGAGTACCTCGTATTCGTCGAGGAAGACGCGCGCGGCAAGGTGCTGATGTACCGCTGGAAACCTGCATCGAAGACATAAACACGACGCTTCTCCACCCACACGCTACCCAAACCTATGACTGACCAGAAAGGCATTCGATGGATAAAGGCATCCTCAGAAACGTAGTGATCAACCTGATCGGGCTGGTGCTGCCGACGTTTGTATCGCTCGTCACGGTGCCGTCGTACATCAGGCTGCTGGGCGTCGAACGCTACGGCGTGATCGCCCTCGTCTGGACGCTGATCGGCTACTTCAGCATTCTCGACCTCGGCATGAGCATGGCCGCGCAGAACCACATCTCGAAGGCGCGTGCATCCAACGATGAACAGGCCTGCGAGCAGGTGTTCTGGAGCGCGACATGGCTGAACCTGGCGACGGGCATCGTCGGCGGGCTCGTCATCTACTTCGGCGCGGCGCTCTATACCGCGTATTTCTCGAAGGTGTCACCCGAGTTGCAGCATGAAGTCTATATGGCGCTGCCTTGGCTCGCGGTGGCGATACCGCTGGCCAATGTGTCCTGGGTGTTCGCGGGCGCGATCAACGGCGCGGAGCGATTCGGCATCTACAACACGAACCAGACGCTCGGCACGTTCCTGTTCCAGCTGCTGCCGCTCGCCGCTGCATGGATGATGGGGCCGACCTTGCAGAACGTGCTCGCGGCGGCTGTCGTCGCGCGATTGCTCGCCGCGATCCTGCTCGGACGTTCCGCGCTCAACGTGCTGGGCATCCACCATATCCGCGCGCCGCAGTTCAAGGTGGCGAAGGGGCTCTTCAACTTCGGCGGCTGGATGCTGATTGCAAGCATCTCGGGGATGGTCGCCGAGTCGCTCGACCGCGTGATGCTCGGCACGAGTCTCGGCGCGCGTTTCGTCACGTACTACACGGTGCCGCAGAACCTCGTCACGCGTCTGAACATCGTGCCGACGGCGCTGCAGCGCACGCTGTTTCCGCGCCTGTCGGCCGTGGACCGCAACGATGCCGACGTCATCATGCGGCAGTCGCTCGAATTCCTGAACGGCGTGTTCACGCCCATTGCGCTCGTTGCGATCATCGTGCTCGAGCCCTTCCTGCATGCGTGGGTGGGCAGCGAAGTCGCCGACGCGGGCGGCCCCGTGGGCCGCATCCTGATCATCTCCGTGTGGCTCGTCGGCCAGGCGAACCTCGCGCGCATTCTCATCCAGTCGCAGGTGCATCCTGCGACAGCCGCGCGTCTCGGCCTGTTCGAACTGCCTTTCTTCGCAGGCGCGCTGTGGTTCGGCATTGCGCACTTCGGGCTGACGGGCGCCGCTGTCGTCGTGGCCGCGCGCGGACTGTTCGACTACGTCGCGCTGCTCAAACTGTCGGCCATTCACGCGCGTCCGATCGTGCTCGACATGCTCGCGCATCTTGCCTTTCTGGCGGGCACCTTGTGGCTCGCCACCTTGCTCTCCAGCCTGCCGATGGCCATTGCCGCGGGCGCACTCATCGTGAGCGCGAACGTCGCGTGGTCGCTCACGATGACCCCTGCATTGCGCGATCTTGCGCGTTCGCTGCTTGTGCGTCTGAAGTTGCGACTCAATCCGAGGAATAGCGCATGAACCACGATATCGTTGAAGAAGACCTCCTTCGTCCCACGCCCGTGACGCGCGATGCGGGCCGCGATCTCATCACGACCTCGCCCGTTGCGAAGCCGCCTGCGGCACGGCGCGGCGCGCGCAGCGTCGGGCCCGTGCGCGTCGCGATCATTCACGACTGGCTCGTCACCTATGCGGGCGCCGAGCGCGTGCTCGAACAGATCGTCGCGTGCTTTCCGGACGCGGACCTGTTCAGTCTCGTCGACTTCCTCGACGACCGCACGTTCCTGCGCGGCAAGTCCGTGACGACATCCTTCATCCAGAAGCTGCCGAAGGCGCGCACGAAGTACCGCAGCTATCTGCCGCTGATGCCGCTCGCGATCGAACAGCTCGACGTCTCCGCGTACGACGTCGTGATCTCGAGCAGTCATGCCGTCGCGAAGGGCGTGCTGACGGGCCCGGACCAGGTGCATATCAGCTACGTGCATTCGCCGATTCGCTACGCGTGGGATCTGCAGCATCAGTATCTGCAGCAGTCGAAGCTGACGAGCGGGCCGAAGTCCGCGTTGGCGCGGATGATCCTGCATTACATGCGCAACTGGGATATCCGCACGTCGAATTCCGTCGATGCGTTCGTCGCGAACTCCGAGTTCATCGCACGGCGCATCCACAAGGTCTATCAGCGCGATTCCGAAGTGATCTTTCCGCCCGTCGATGTCGAGTCGTTCTCGCTGTGCGAAGAGAAGGACGACTTCTATCTGACGGCCTCGCGCATGGTGCCGTACAAGAAGATCGACCTGATCGTCGAGGCGTTCGCGCGGATGCCCGAGCGCAAGCTGGTGGTGATCGGCGACGGCCCCGACATGCAGAAGGTGCGCGCGAAGGCGACGCCGAACGTGCAGATCATGGGTTATCAGCCGTTCAATGTGTTGCGCGATCACATGCGGCGCGCGAAGGCGTTCGTGTTCGCGGCGGAAGAAGACTTCGGCATCTCCGTGGTGGAAGCGCAGGCATGCGGCACGCCCGTGATTGCATACGGCAAGGGCGGGGCGCTCGAAACCGTGCGTGACCAGTACGAGTCGCATCCGACGGGAATCTTCTTCAACGAGCAGACGGCCGATTCGATCATCGGTGCGGTGGAGGATTTCGCCGACGATCCCGCGCGCTTCAGGCCCGCCGATTGCCGCGCGAATGCCGAGCGTTTTTCGGTCCGGCATTTCCGCGAGCGCTTCTTCGGCTTTGTGCGCGAAACCGTGCCTGCGTTGCAGGGGGCGACGCTGCCTGTGGATGAACCGCCCGCGAAGGTGGGCGACAAGAAGCCGGTGTCGAACGCCTTGCGGGTGCTGGCGATCGATCAGAGCGGCGTAATGGGTGGCGCCGAACTGTCGCTGCTGGAAGTCGTTAAGGCGCTCAGGGCGCGCGTGCAGGTGCTGCTGTTCGACGACGGGCCGTTCCGCATGGCGCTGCATCGCGAGGGCGTGGCCGTCGACGTGCTCGATCCCGGCGCGACGCGCGACATGCGCAAGCAGGGCGGCACGCCGCCCATCGCCAGGGCGGTGAAGAGCGTGGCGTCGCTGGTGCGCGCGACCGTGGTGCGGGCCCGTCAGAGCGACGTGATCTATGCGAACACGCAGCGGGCGATGGTGATTAGCGCGATTGCGGGGCGCTTCGCGAGGCGTCCGGTGGTCTGGCATCTGCGCGATATCGTGAGCCCGGAGCATTTCGGCAGCCGGCAGCTTGCGATCATCAAATGGTGCGCGAAACTGGGGCTGGCGCATGTGATCGCCAATTCCGCGGCGTCGGCGCGTGCGTTTGCCGAGCTGACCAATTTTGGCGACAGGCGCATCGATGTGGTGTTTAACGGGATTTCTGCTGCGCCGTTCAGCGCGTTGCGGGAGACGCCGCAAAGCGTGCTGCGTGCGCGGTTGAAGTTGCCGCAGGATGCGTTTCTGGTGGGCTCGTTCAGTCGTCTTGCGCAGTGGAAGGGGCAGCATGTGTTGCTCGAGGCGATGGTGCTCAATCCGCAGATGCATGCGGTTCTGGTGGGTGCGGCGCTGTTTGGTGAAGATGCCTATGAGGCCCGGTTACGCGAGTTTGTCGCGGCCAATGGGCTTGACGGGCGGGTGCACTTTCTCGGGTTTCAGGATGATGTCGCTGCGTGCATGTGTGCCGTCGATGTGGTTGCGCATACGTCGATTACGCCGGAGCCGTTTGGTCGTGTGATCGTTGAGGGGATGCTGGCCAGACGGCCGGTCGTGGCTGCACGTGCTGGTGGTGTCGTTGAGATCATCGACGATGGTGTGAATGGGGTGATGTGCTCACCTGGCGATGCGCATGCGCTGGCCGATACGCTCGCTGAGTTGCGGGCGGATCGGGCGCTGCGCGACAGGCTTGTTGCGAATGGGTATCAGACCGCTGTGCGGAAGTTTGGGACGCAGGCGTATGTCGAAGGGGTGGAGAGGATTCTTGCCAATGTGGCGAGTGGGGGGTGAGGGTTGAGGTTTTTTCTGTCTGTCTGCGACGCTGAGTGGTTTGCCTGGGTTTGAGCTGGCATCCGCGTTACGTTAGCGCGCTTCAAGCGTCGCCCCTGTGCGGGGCGGCACCTACTTTTCTTTGCCGCCGCAAAGAAAAGTAGGCAAAAGAAAGCGGCTCACACCGCCAGCCTTTGACGTTTGCCCACGGGCCCCCAACGTCCCCACACTTCGCACGGCAACGCCCTTGTTCGTGTGCGTTGCCAGCGCGCTGAATGAGCGCCTCACCCACTTCAAACACCCATACATGAGCCAGCGTCAGCGAATGGCATGTGCCGCCCAGGTGGCAAACTGTGTGTAGGTTGTCGCGTCGTATGGCTTGGCGCTCTTACCGGGTGGAACGCATGCGCTATCGGTCCGGAGTGAAGGGTGTGGAGCACCGAGGGCCGACACACAGTTTGCCACCTGGGCGGCCGTGGACTGTCTGGCGCGGCATGCTGAAACGCGGGAGCGTGAAGCGGGTGAGGCGCTCAGCAAGAGCGCTGGCAACGAACGCGAATGACGTGATTGCCGTGTGCAGCGTAAGAACCTTTGGGGGCCCTCAGGCAAGAATTAGCGCTGGCGGTGTGAGCCGCTTTCTTTTGCCTACTTTTCTTTGCGGCGGCAAAGAAAAGTAGGTGCCGCCCCGCACAGGGGCGACGCCTGAAGCTAGATAACGTAACGCGGATGCCAGCGCAAAGGCCAATACACCGACCGGCGACGACGCGTGAAGCAAGACAACAAAACGCGGATGCCAACGCAACCAAAAACCAGCCCAATCCCACAAGTTACGGCACCCGCCCACTAGCAGACTTGAAACTACTGGACCACTTCATCGCCGGCAACTCGACACAACGATAAAAAACCCATGCAACGACA
Organism: Paraburkholderia caribensis; assembly: GCF_002902945.1. Taxonomy (NCBI): domain Bacteria; kingdom Pseudomonadati; phylum Pseudomonadota; class Betaproteobacteria; order Burkholderiales; family Burkholderiaceae; genus Paraburkholderia; species Paraburkholderia caribensis. Next base: position 1,717,122 of record NZ_CP026101.1, on the reverse strand, counting down.
AGTGCCACAAGCATAAAACCAAAAGTCGGCAAGATCGACAACTGCAAAACCGAGCGATACAACACAGAAGAGAGCAACACAAAAATGGGCAAATGAATCGAATAGAGCGAGAAGCTGAAGTCACCAAACCGGGACAGCAATCGAATCACAGGCGTCTCGCTATGCTGCCGGCTCTTGAGAGCCTCATTCAGATAGCACGCAAACCCAACGGCCCAAAACTGAAACGCCAGGTACTGCCCAAAGCGAAAGGCAACACACCCAAGCACGGTCAGCAAAACGGCCAACCCATACATCAGCCACGGCACGTGCTTACGCGACGAATCATCGCCACGCTTGATCTGCAATTCAGCGATCCATGCCCCGAGCATCCATGAGAACCAGAACGACGTAAAGAACTGCAAGTCATGCCGCTCGAACACAAAAACCGACACCACATTAACGAGCGCCACCATCCCAAGCACAGGCAAAATTCCAAGCCTGCGCCGCAGCGCGAAAACCAGCGGATAGACCACATAAAACTGCACTTCTAGCGACAGCGTCCACAGCGCGCCATTCGACCCATACGTCTTGCCGGCCACGCCTTGCAGCGAGAACAGATTGACAAAAAACGCCTGTGGCCCGATATCGAGAATCTTGTGATTGACGGGGGGAAATTGCAGGCTGGCCCAATCAAGCGCAAGCGTCAGCAGCAGCGCAGCAAACAGCACAGGGTATATGCGCGCAAACCTCCGCGCCCAAAAATTCATCGCATCGAGCCGATACGCAGAATTGTTCGCGAGACGCTGCGCAGCGCCGCGATGAATGCAATATCCGCTAATAACAAAAAAAATCGGCACACCCGCCGAGCCCCACGCAATGGGCAGCGTCAGATACGCAACGATCGTATTCAGATCGAATGATTTGCCCACCACATGGTGAAAGCTCTGCATGCCCACCCATTCGATCTGGCGACAATGAAAATATGCCACCAGCAACGCGGCGAACCCGCGCATCGCGTCGATGACATGTTCCTTCCCGGCGACCTTCGCCTCGCTGCGCGTCCCCGGCGCAAAGGACAGGGACGAACGGGTGGCGTCCAGTGCTGTGTCGCTCATGCGCGGTCCTCAATCGTTGATGAATGAATTGGCGCGCAGCCTCCAGGAGGCAGCACGCCTGCTTGCGTATCCTAGGTGAAAGGGCGTGTAAAAAATCAACAAGAAATGATTGGAATTATTCAAGCCTTCATACTGACAATGAATTGTCGAAGCCGGTCGAAATTCAAATAGACACCCGAATTATTTGACGTTTTTTTCGTGTTACGTTCATGCGGGGAAAACTTCTGACAGGGGTGAGGTCATGAACCTGCATTTGATCGCCGGCGTCGCCGTGTTGCTGCTACTCGTTGCCGTGTCCGCGTACCGTGAAGCATTGCGCAACGAGCCGATCAGCCGTATCCGGATGAACCCGGAAAAAATGCCGCAGTTCGAGGAAAACGAATGAGCGCATGAGGGCGGCGCTCGCCCTCGGCATGATGGGCAAGATTTACGCGCGCCCACGCACGGCGCCCCGGATTGTTCGCGTCATTATTTCCGCATGATTTCAAATATCGGAACGACGCATTCGAAATGAACAATTTGAATTAATTTCAACAGGGCGCTATCAGTCCTTTCAAATAATTTTTGCGCTAGTCTTTTCCGGCACGACAATGCGCCGCCTCTCACGGCGATTGCATACATTCAATCAACCGAGTGGAAATGCATACCATGCTGAAAGTCACCAAAGCCGTCTTTCCTGTAGCGGGCCTCGGCACACGTTTTCTGCCCGCCACGAAGGCGAGCCCGAAGGAGATGCTGCCCATCGTCGATAAACCGCTGATCCAGTACGCGGTCGAAGAAGCGATCGCGGCAGGCATCACCGAAATGATCTTCGTCACAGGCCGCAGCAAGCGGGCAATCGAAGATCACTTCGACAAGTCCTATGAAATCGAGGCGGAACTCGAAGCGCGCGGCAAGGAGCAACTGCTCGATCTCGTGCGCAGCATCAAGCCGGCAAATGTGGATTGCTTCTACGTACGTCAGGCAGAAGCGCTCGGCCTCGGCCATGCGGTCATGTGCGCCGAAAAGCTGGTCGGCGACAGCCCGTTCGCCGTGATCCTCGCCGACGACCTGCTGCACAGCGAGCAGCCCGTGATGAAGCAACTGGTCGACGTGTTCAACCATTATCACAGCTCGGTCGTCGGTGTCGAAACCATCGCGCGCGAAGCGAGCCGCTCGTATGGCGTGGTCGACGGCAAGGAATGGGAAGAGGATGTGATCAAGCTGTCGGGCATCGTCGAGAAGCCGGCACCCGATAAGGCGCCGTCGAATCTCGGCGTGGTCGGCCGCTATGTGCTGATGCCGACCATCTTCAAGCACATTCGCGCGCTGAAGCCGGGCGCGGGCGGCGAACTGCAACTCACGGACGCGCTGCAATCGCTGCTGACGGAAGAGCAGGTGCTCGCGTATCGCTATTTCGGCACGCGCTTCGATTGCGGCAGCAAGATCGGCTATCTGAAGGCGACTGTCGAATTCGCGCTGCGTCACCCGGAAGTGCGCGGCGAGTTCGAAGACTACCTGCAAAGCTATCTGCCGTTGCATCTCACCGCGGCCGCCGCCTGAAAGCAACGCCTGCGGCAACGACGGCGCGTCTACCGGCCGTCGCGCTGCAGGTCAGTCGGTGCAAGCGCGCGCGTCATCCGCACGACGCGGGCCCGCTGGCCGACGATGCGCGTGCGAGTATTGCGCGCACATCGTCGTCGGTGGTTTCGCTGAAGTCCGAATAAAACTGGCTGACGCTGAAGAAGAGTTCCGGCGCGTTCACGCAGACATATTCGTCGACGTCGCCGCCGATGCGCCCGGCCGCGTCGGGCGGCGCGACGGGCAACGCCGCGACGATTCTCGCCGGCGCGCGTGCGCGCAATGCGCGTGCGGCCACCTTCATTGAAGCACCCGTTGCGAGCCCGTCGTCGACGATGATCGCGATGCGGCCCGTCACGTCGACGCGCGCGCGCAGCGGGTCGCGAAACAGCGTCTCGCGCCGCGCCAGTTGCGCTTTCTCCTCCGCGAGGACGCGTTCGAATTCGGGCTGCGATACGCCCGTCTCGCGCATCAGTTCTTCATCCACATACAGCGCATCGCCCGATGCAATCGCGCCCATTGCCAGCTCGCATTGCCACGGCACGCCGAGCTTGCGCACCACGAGCACATCGAGCGGCGCGCCGAGCGCACGCGCGACCTCATACGCAACGGGCACGCCGCCGCGCGGCAGCCCGAGCACGACGACATCGTCGCGTTGCGCGTAATGCTTCAGTTGAACGGCGAGCGCACGGCCCGCGTCGGCGCGATCCGCAAATCGACCGTACATGATTCGCTCCCACGTCCGCTACCTCTACGTCATTCACTATAGGACGTTGAGCATCGACAGCGCCGATTCTTGCAGCGCGCGCAATACGCGATTGAGCGCCGCTTCCGACGTTTCCTTGCCCATCGGCATGTTCGTGCTGAGCGCCGCGACCACTTCGCCATGGCGGTTCTTCATCGGCACGGCGACGCCGCGCACGCCGATATCCAGCTGTTGCTCGATCACCGCGAACCCGTCGGCCTGCGCGCGGCGGACCTTTTCGAGCAGGCCGGTCTTGTTCGTGAGCGTGTGCGGCGTGAAGGGCTTGAGTTCAGCGTCGTTGAGCCACGTCTGCATCGCTTCCTGATCGCGGTGATACGCGAGCAGCACGACGCCGGGGGAGGTGAGCGGGGCGGGCACGCGCGCGCCGAGCACGAAACCCGTCGTCATCACACGCGACGTGCCGTTGCGCGCGATGAACACCAGTTCCCAATCGTCGAGCACGCTCACGTAGACGGATTCGTTGATCGTCGCGCTCAGTTGCTGCAGGTACGGCTGCACGGTTTTCGGCAGCCGCGCCGAATCGAAATACGACCAGCCGACGCGCAGCACCCGCGGCGTCAAGCCGTACAGCTTGCCGTCGCCCTGCACATAGCCGAGATGTTCGAGCGTCAACAGATAGCGGCGCGCGGCCGTGCGGGTCATGCCCGTCAGTTGCGCGGCCTGGCTCGGCGTGAGCCGGGCATGTTCGCTGTCGAACGACTCGAGGATCGCGAGGCCTTTTTCGAGGCCCGCGATCCAGTCGCGTTTGTCCAATGGCGGTCGGTTCATGGCAATCGTTCCCTGATTTTGCGCGGCTAACGTATCGGTATGCGCGATTATCGCTCAGTTGTCATCGACTGCGCGCCGTTGGTCGATAGCGCCACGAGCACCCGGGAACACCGTTTCGCCCGCTTGCGAATCGGGCGGGAAACCTCGCCCCGCACTGTATGCGCCACACGACACCCAGCCTGGTGCAAACCCGCGAAGCGCGCGTTAATCGCACAGAAACGTGCGATTAACGCACGTTTCGGGCATCGGGAGCATTGCCCACCCCAGGGCGCTTGCCTATTCTTGAGCCACCTCAGCGCTTCAGGCCGCGCCGCACCGGATGGGCACATCGGATGCGGCGCGCAAGCGGCATCACAGGTTTCATCGAGAAAGGTTCTGCCATGAGTCACGCCACGAATCAGCCTTGCATCATTTCCGTCGCGATCACGGGTTCCGTGCCGCGCAAGAAGGACAACCCGGCGGTGCCGATCTCGATTCCCGAGCAGGTCGAGAGCACCCATGAAGCCTATGAAGCCGGCGCGACCCTCGTGCATCTGCACGTGCGCGACGAAGAAGAGCGCTCGAGTTCCGACCGCAGCAGCTTCGCGAAGCTGCAGGAAGGCATCCGCAAGCATTGCCCGGACATCATCATCCAGTTTTCGACGGGCGGGCGCGGCCGTTCCTTCGAGCAACGCGGCGCGATGCTCGATTTGCGGCCTGACATGGCGTCGCTGGCCACGGGCTCGGTGAACTTCCCGACCACGGTCTACGAGAATCCGCCCGATTTCGTGCGCACGCTCGCGCAGACGATGCTCGATCACGACGTGAAGCCCGAAATCGAAATCTTCGACCTGGCCATGCTGTACAGCACCGTCGATCTCGTGCAACAGGGCCTGTTGAAAGAGCCCGTGCATGTGCAGTTCGTGATGGGCGTGAAGAACGCATTGCCCGCGCGCCGCGAGATTCTCGAATTCGAAGTGGCGCAACTGCAGAAGCTGCTGCCGAGCGCGACATGGACGGCTGCGGGCATCGGCCGGCATCAGCTCGAGGTGAACTACTGGACGCTCGAAATGGGCGGCCATTGCCGCACGGGGCTCGAGGACAACGTGCGCTGGGACAAGGACACGCTGGCGAAAAGCAATGCGCAACTCGTCGAGCGCGTGGCGAAGCTGTGCGGCGAATTCGGCCGTCCTGTCGCGACGCCCAGGCAGGCTCGCGAGATGCTGGCGCTCAAGCCCGCCGCGTAAACACGATTCCCGAACCAAGCCCTATCATGCTTCGCTCCATTGCCACTGTGTCGGTTAGCGGCACGCTCGTCGAGAAGCTCGCGGCGATTCGCGCGGCGGGTTTCGACGGCGTCGAGATCTTCGAAAACGATCTGCTGTACTTCGACGGCTCGCCCGCCGACATCCGCAAACGTTGCGCCGATCTCGGCCTGCAGATCACGCTGTTCCAGCCGTTCCGCGATTTCGAGGGCGTTTCGAAGGAGCGGCTCGCGCAGAACCTGAACCGCGCGCAGCGCAAGTTCGAGCTGATGCACGAACTCGGCACGGATCTCGTGCTCGTGTGCAGCAGCGTCAATCCAAACGTGATCGCGGACGATGCGCTGATCGTCGATCAGCTCGGCCAGCTTGCGTTGCTCGCCGAGCGCGAAGGCGTGCGCGTGGGCTTCGAGGCACTGGCGTGGGGCAAGTACGTGAACTCGTATCGACACGCATGGCAGCTCGTCGATGCCGTCGATCATCCGAGTCTCGGCCTGATACTCGACAGCTTCCATACGCTGTCGATCGACGACCCGATCGATCCCATCGCGGAGATTCCCGGCGACCGCATCGCCTTCGTCCAGATCGCGGATGCGCCGCTGCAGAAGATGGACGTGCTCGAATGGAGCCGGCACTTTCGATGCTTCCCGGGGCAAGGCGATCTCGATGTCGCCGGCTTCGCGGAGCGCGTGCTCGCGACGGGTTATCAAGGTCCGTTTTCGCTCGAAATTTTCAACGACGGCTTTCGTGCCGCGCCGACAGCGGCGACGGCCGCCGATGGCTACCGCTCGCTGCTGTATCTCGAAGAGCAGGCCGGGCTCAAGGGCGCCCGCTCGAAGGATGGTCAGCCGCTCTTCACGCCGCCTGCGCCGCCCGCGCATTCGGGCTTCCAGTTCATCGAGTTCGCCGTCGATGCGACCAGCGTGCCGCCTCTTGCGCAGCGCTTCGCCGAAGCGGGCTTTCATGCGGCGGGCAAGCATCGTTCGAAGGATGTGACGCTGTATCAGCAGGGCGGGGCGTCGATCGTGCTGAACGCGGAGACCGATTCGTTCGCCAGCGAGTTCTTCCATCGGCACGGGCTGTCGCTGTGCGCGTCGGCGTTTCAGGTCGACGATGCCGCGCGTGTGTTCGAACGCGCGACGTCGTTCGGCTATGCACCGTTCTCGGGCCGCGTCGGCCCGAACGAACGCGTCGTGCCGGGCGTGCGCGCGCCCGATGGCAGCCTGCATTACTTCGTCGATGCGCGGCCCGACGAGCCGACGCTATATGAAGCCGACTTCGTGCTGAGCACGCCTGACAGCGAACGCACGCAAGCGGTGCAGGGCGAGTTGAAGCGCATCGATCACGTGTGTCTCGATCTGCCTGCCGACGCACTCGATACATGGATTCTCTACTTCAAGGCTGTGTTCGGTTTCGATGCGGAGCCTGCCTGGTTGCTTCCCGATCCTTACGGACTCGTGCGCAGCCGCGCGGTGCGCAGCGCCGATGGATCGGTGCGAATCGTTCTGAACGCTTCAGTGGACGGACGGACTTCGACTGCGCAATCGCTGCACACGTATCGTGGAACGGGCCTCAATCACGTTGCATTCGACACCGACAATATTTTCGCGGCCGTCGAACAGTTGCGCGCACGCGACGTTCAGCTATTGAGAATCCCGTCGAACTATTACGATGACCTTGAAGCGCGTTACGATTTCGCCGACGGGATCGTGAACCAGATGAAAGACGCCCACATCCTCTACGACAGGGACGCGCAGGGCGGCGAGTTCTTCCATGTGTACACCGAGCAGATGGATGGCCGCTTCTTTCTGGAGGTCGTGCAGCGCAAGGGCGGTTACGACGGATACGGCGCGGTCAATGCGCCCGTGAGACTCGCGGCGCAGGCCCAGCGCAAGCACGGCTAGGCGCAACGGTATGCAGCGAAGGATCGCACGGGCCGATAGTGGTGGTTTCCCGTAGCCATCCTCATAGCATCCGGATTTTCCAGCATTACTTCAGGCTTTCGTACTACCCGCAGCACCGGCGGCGACGGCATTCGCTTGTCCCGCCGCAACAAAACGATGCGACGCATCGTCATAACACTCAAGATAAAAGGATCAGGAGATGAAACGACGTTACCCCGAAGTCAAAGCCGCCCTGGCTGGCGCAGCGATGCTGGCCACGCTGCCTGCCTTCGCGCAAAGCAGCGTGACGCTGTACGGCATCGTCGATAACGGCATTGGTTATCAGTCGAGCTCGACGACGCTCGGCTCGACCACGGGCGGTCACTCGTCCGTCAAGATGGTCACGGGCGTGTGGGCGGGCAGCCGCTTCGGCCTGAAGGGCGCAGAGGACCTCGGTGGCGGGACGAAGGCGATCTTCACACTGGAAGAAGGCTTCAGCGCGAACAACGGCGCGATGTCGACGAGCAACCTGATGTTCAGCCGCCAGGCGTTCGTCGGCGTCACGAACGACAACTACGGTTCGCTGACGGCTGGCCGCCAGTACGCGTCGTACTACCAGCTGCTGTCGCCGTACAGCCCGACCACCTGGCTCACGGGTTTCTATGGCGCGCACGCGGGTGACGTCGACGGTCTCGATACGATTTATCGTGCGAACAACACGCTGCTGTACATGTCGCCGAAAATCTACGGCTTCAAGTTCAGCGGTTCGTATTCGTTCGGCGGCGTGGCGGGCAGCGCGTATCAGGGCTCGACGTGGAGCACGGCGGTCCAGTATGCACAAGGCCCGATCGGCATCGCGGTCGGCTTCTCGAAGATCAACAACTCGAACGTGAATGGCGGCACGTTCGGCGCCGATACGACGACGTCGAATGCAGGCGCGCAGGCGGGCGTTTCGGCCGTGACCAACGGCTACCAGTCGGCACGCGCGCAGCAACGCTTCGCAGTCGGCGCGGGCTATACGTTCAACAGCCAGTTCGACATTACGGCGACGTATTCGAACGTGCAGTACATTCCGGGCATCGGCTCGGGCTTCCACGACCTGTCGATCTGGAACTCGGGCGGCGTCGTGCTGCACTGGAAGCCGACGGCTGCATGGGACTTCGCGACGGGCTACGCCTACACGCGTGCGACGAAGGCCAACGGCATCACGAGCAACGCCTCGTATTCGCAGGTCAACCTGTCCGAGTATTACTCGCTGTCCAAGCGTACGGGTCTGTATGCGTTGCAGGCGTATCAGCGCGCGAACGGCCAGACGCTGGGCACGGGCGGCCGCAGCATCATCAACGCGACGGCGACGATCGGCGACGGCTTCAATTCGACGCCTTCGTCATCGCGCAGCATGGTGGGCGTGGGCGTCGGCATGGTGCACCGGTTCTGACGCTGGTTGACATTGCAGAAGCAGGACAGGGCGCCGCGATTGCGGCGCTTTTTCATTGGGTGCGCGGCGATGTGCGCTGCGCGCGCATTCGATGTGGGACCGTCGCTTGCTGCGGGCGTCGGCTGGCGGAGACCGTTGCTTGCCGCGCCGAAATGAGACGATGACAGGAAACGGCCATCGACGGCGCGCAAGATTGACGGACGGCAGCGAGAAGTCGCCCGGCATGAAGGTGCTCAGCGGCTGCTACAATCCTGCGTCATTGCAATGAAGGTGAAGACATGGGCTTTGAACAACTGGCGAAACTGAGGGACGAACTCGCCAAGCAGGCAAAGGCGCAGCGCAAGGAAAAGCAGGCTGCGGACAAGCCGGCTCCTCAAGCGGGCGGCAAGGATCAGAAGGCGAAGGACGCCAACGCGCGCGACGCGAAAGCCCGCGACGCGCGACGGGCCCCCAGGCCTGCGGACGCGAAGGCGCACGGCAAGCCGGCGTCGGCTCGGCCGGCGGCAAAGCAGCAGAATCCCGTCGATCCCGTCGTGCATACGATCGGCAAGCTGCAGAAGCGTTTTCCGTTGGCGTTTCCGAAGAATCCTGCGCCGAAGGTGGCGCTGAAAATCGGCATTCTCGACGATCTGCTCAAGCAGGCCGGCGAATTGAAGCTGTCCGAGCAGGAAGTCCGCGATGCCGTGAGCACCTGGTGCCGTGGCAGCCGCTATTGGGCGAGCTTGACGGAAGGCGCGTCGCGTGTGGATCTGAATGGCGCGGAAACGGGCAAGGTCACCGCGTCGGAATCCGCGTTCGCACGACGCCGCTCGGGCGGACGGAACAAGCCTGCTGCAAAGGCTGGTGACGATGCGGGTGCGGTGGTTGCTGCTGCAAAGCCTGCGGATGAGGCGGCTGCGGCGCAGACTGACGGCGAAGGAAATGCGCCGGCTGCGGATCAGGCGCAAGGTTGATCGATTGCGGGCCGATGAGGCTGGTGGTCGATGGTTGAGGTTGGAGGGAGCGGTGGCTGGTTTGCTGCTACCTTGTTGTGATTTGACATAATCTTAATTATCAACCTTTATGTTGTAGCGGCTCTATCCTAATGTCGTGTTCTGGCTATTTACAGATGTCGTGTTTCTGAACGCTGGCAAGCTGGCACCGTGCTGCAACCATGCGGGAGCCAGCCATGAAGCCGGACACCACACTGGTGAGTCTGAGCATGCGCGAACTGGACAGGCTGAAGGTTATCCAGGCCATCGTTGAGATCGGCCTGAAGCCCGGCCGTGCCGCCGAACGGCTGGGCCTGACCGTGCGCCAGGTCGAACGTCTGGTGACCCGGTATCGGGAGCGTGGGCCATCCGGCGTGGCCTCCGGCAGACGTGGCCGACCGGGTAACCGCAAGCTCGACGCAGGGCTGGCGGTGCGGGCCCTGACGATCGTCCGCGAGCGCTACGCGGATTTTGGGCCGACGCTGGCGCGCGAGAAGCTCGAGGAATGTCACGGCATCCGGCTGGCCAAGGAGACGGTCAGGCGACTGATGACCGAGGGCGGACTGTGGGTGCCGCGCAAACAGCGTCCGCCGAAGCTCTACCAGCCACGGGCGCGGCGCGCCTGCCTGGGCGAACTGGTGCAGATCGACGGCAGCGATCACCGCTGGTTCGAGGACCGCGCGCCGGCCTGCACGCTGCTGGTGTATGTCGATGATGCGACCAGCCGGCTGATGCAGTTGCACTTCACGGCCACCGAGTCGACCTTCAGCTATTTCGAGGCGACGCGCGCGTACCTCGAGCGCCATGGCAAGCCGGTGGCGTTCTACAGCGACCGCGCGAGCGTGTTCCGCAGCACGTGCGCCGGCAAGACGGGGCGCAGCGTGACGCACTTTGGCCGCGCGATGTACGAACTGAACATCGATACGTTCTGCGCGAACTCGAGTTCCGCGAAGGGTCGTGTGGAGCGTGCGCACCTGACGCTGCAGGACCGGCTCGTCAAGGAGTTGCGCCTGAAGGGCATCAGCACGGTCGCTGACGCCAACGCGTACGCGCCCTGCTTTATCGCGGCCTACAACGCGCGTTTCGCGAAGCCGCCGAGAAGCACGTTCGACGCACACCGGCCGTTGCGTGACGATGAGGATCTGGACCGGCTGATGACCTGGCGCGAGACGCGCCGTGTGACGAAGTCACTGACGGTGCAATACGACCGGGTCATGTACCTGCTGGAAGACACGCCGGCCAACCGCGCGCTGGTTCACCGCTACATTGACGTGTGGGAGTACCCGGACGGGCGCATCGAGATCCGCGCCGATGGTCAGGTGCTGGCGTGCCGGCGCTACGACAAGCTCGCGGAAGTCGATCAGGGCGCGGTGATCGAGCACAAGCGGCTGGCTCACGCGCTACAGGTCGCGCAGGCGCTGCAGGCGCAGCGTGATGACCGGCGCATCTCGGGCTCGCCGTCGCGTACCAACCGGGGCGTGGCACCGCGCGCGAAGGACCGGCTGCCCGGCACGAAGAAACCGCGCGAGTTCACGCGCGACGATCTGGATCAGGCAATCGTGCAGATCGCGCAGCCGTCGAAGGCGCTTTCCACACCTGGCCAGCGGTCCGCACGCACTCACTGAACGGACTGACACGCCCTGCCCGTTCAATCCGCATCCTTCGACACTGCGTGAGATTCAAACCATGAAAGACAGACCCAGACCCAACGTCAGAAACACGACATCTGTAAATAGCCGGCGCTACGACATTTCAATCTGGCTTTGACACCAAATGTAGGTCCCAAATAGATGGAATGGTCGCCTCCCGCCTTAACGGGCCGCTCAACGCCGCAGGCCCGTGGGCTGAACGTGCGACATTGCTGGTTCGGCAGTCCTGCCGTCAAGGAGAACCAGATGGAACCCACGACCATTGCCATCGACCTGGCCAAACGCGTATTCCAGATTCACTATGTCGAGCCAGATACTGGCACGATTCGCAGCAAGGTTCTCAAACGCGCCCAGCTCGTGCCGTTCTTTGCCAACCGGCCTGCGAGTCGTGTCGTCATGGAAGCCTGTGGCAGCGCCCATCACTGGGCCCGCGTCCTGGCGCGACTTGGCCACGACGTGCGGCTCATCGCAGCCCAGTTCGTGCGGCCGTTCGTGAAGTCGAACAAGAATGACGCAGCCGACGCTGCGGCGATCTGGGAAGCCGCCCAGCGTCCAGGCATGCGGTTCGTGGCCGTCAAGACCGAAGACCAGCAGGCCATGCTCGCAATGCACCGCATCCGCCAACAACTGGTCCGCATTCGCGTCATGCAGGTCAACCAGCTTCGTGGACTGCTCTATGAATTCGGAGTCGTCCTGCCTCAGGGGCGCCGGGCATCAATCGAGGCCGCCAAACTCGCGCTGGCCTCACTGGCCGACCAGCTGCCAGCTATGCTCGCAGACAGCCTGCAGGATCAATTCTCGCGACTTCGTGAACTCGACGAGCAGATCGCACGGCTCGAACGTCGCATTCTCGACTGGCGGCGCAACGACGACGCATGCCGTCGCATCTCGGAGATTCCTGGCGTGGGTGTGCTCACCGCGACTGCGGCGGTATCTGTGATCGGACAGGCAAAGACGTTCCGTTCAGGGCGAGAGTTTGCCGCTTATCTGGGCCTGGTGCCACGACAGAACGGTTCTGGCGGCAAGGTGAAGCTCGGTGGCATCAGCAAACGCGGTGACGTGTATTTACGAACGCTGCTGATCCACGGCGCCCGATCCGTTATCTCAGCGGCGAAACATCTGCCGGAACGACTGCGTGCACTGTTGACCCGACGTCCCACGAACGTCGTCGCTGTCGCGCTGGCCAACAAGATGGCGCGAACGATCTGGGCGCTGCTAGCGTACGGCCGAACGTATCAGCCGACACCGGCGTAGTGACTACCGCCTCGCACACACTTTAGCCATTCACGGTTGCACAGGCATATTGAACGATGGCAAGACAGGTTGGACCGCGCAAAGGCAAGCCTGAGACATTTCTCGGATCTCGAGTCCGCCATTTAGATTAGGACCTTTGCGGCGAAATCCATCGGGGCCGGCGGGCATGCCCGCGATCGAGTCCGGATATAAGTCCGCAACCACCCTCCTCGCCCACGCACAATTGCCTTGCAAATGGGAGGCGACCATATAAGAAATGTCGTGTTTCAGGTAGTTTGAGCGCCGGACATCTGCTCTGGGAGCCGGCGATGAACACTGACCGAGGCCCGGCTCAAACCCAGCCACTCGCGCGAGGCGTGTGCGCCTCCAGCCCTCAATGCTTCGACCCAAACGAATTCTGATCGCGAGATACCGCTCCGCAAAACGGCATGCGATACGCGTGGTCTTCCTCATCGACCTGCCGCATGCGGCGTTCGAGGTCAGCCAGATCGCTCGACGACGCGAGATAGTCGCCGTGCAACGAAACGTCACGGCTAGCAACCATTTTTCCGAGAAGGTGGGAAATGCGTGCAAACATGATGTGCTCCTTGTCGTGTAAAGGGCGGCGTTCGCCATATGGCGCCGCCACCCGACACAGTGCACATGACGTAGGTTCGGTGAACCCGCTTCACATGCACCGCTGATGTGAAGCAGATTAAGTCCCGTGAATTAGCTTCGAATGAGCATCGCACGCGGCGGGAAATGATCCAGTGCCGTCATCCAGCGCTAATTCTCATATTCGATCATGGACACAAATGGCGATCGATGCGAAAGTGCCCGACCGCGACCATGACTGGTATGAGAAGCACCCTGGAGACACATCAAATGAGCACCCTCACCGACTGCAGCGCCCCCACCCAATCGAGATCCAGACGCTACGGGCTCTTCGTCTGCCTCATGGCGGCGCTCGCCGGCCTGTTGTTCGGTCTCGATATCGGCGTGATTTCAGGCGCCCTGCCCTTTATCGCGAAGCATTTCGTTCTGAACGACCGCTCGCAGGAATGGATCGTCAGTTCGATGATGGTCGGCGCGGCGATCGGCGCACTGGGTGCCGGCTGGCTGTCATGGCGACTCGGACGCCGCTACGCGCTGGCGCTGGCGGCGACACTGTTCATCGTCGGCTCGCTCTGGTCGGGGCTCGCGGGCAGCCCGGCCGATCTGATCGGCGCACGCTTGCTGCTGGGACTTGCGGTCGGCATGGCGTCCTTCACGGCGCCGCTTTACCTGTCGGAGGTAGCGCCGCGCCAGGTGCGCGGGGCCATGATCTCCACGTATCAACTGATGATTACCGTCGGGATTCTGGCCGCCTTCCTGTCGAACATCGGCCTTTCCTATGTGGCCGACTGGCGCTGGATGCTGGGCGTGATCGCGATCCCGGCCGCGTTCTTTCTGGCAGGCGTGCTTGCTCTCCCCGACAGCCCGCGCTGGCTGCTCCAGCGCAACCGTGCAGCGGAAGCCCGCGCCGTCCTCCAGCGCCTTCACGGCAACCCCGCCGACGTGCAAGCCGAACTCGAACAGGTCACCGAAGACAACACGCGCCCCCAGCGAGGCTGGAGCCTGCTGCGCAAGAACCCGAACTTTCGTCGTTCCGTGCTGCTCGGCGTCGTGCTGCAGATCTTCCAGCAACTCACCGGCATCAACGTCGTGATGTACTACGCGCCGCGCATCTTCGAACTGGCCGGCTTCGGCACCCATGAGCAGCAATTGTGGGCTACCGTCATCGTCGGCCTCGTCAACGTCGTGGCAACCTTCGGCGCCATCGCCTTCGTCGATCGCTGGGGCCGCAAACCGATTCTCTATGCGGGATGCGCGGTCATGGCATTCGGCATGTGCTCGCTCGGGTTTCTTCTGCATGCGGGTGTGGCGGGTCTCACGGCACAGGTTCTGGCCGTCGCGGCGCTGCTGCTTTTCATCGCAGGCTTCGCCATGTCCGCGGGTCCGCTGGTGTGGATTCTCTGCTCGGAGATTCAACCCCAGCAGGGACGCGACTTCGGCATCGCTGTCTCGACCCTGGTCAACTGGGTGGCCAACATGGCTGTCGCGGCAACGTTCCTCAGCCTGTTGTCCACGGTTGGCGAAGCAAACACCTTCGTGCTGTATGCCGTGCTCAACGTGATCTTTGCGATCGTGGTGTTCTTTTATGTACCCGAGACCCGCGGTGTCTCCCTCGAGAAGCTGGGTAACGACCTGATGGCCGGCAAGCGCCTGCGTGATCTGGGCAAGGGCAATTAAAGGAAAATCGATGCTCGCCGAAACCAGAGTGTCGTCTCTATCAACGCGATCTGGCAATCTCGTCCACTTCACCGTGACGCCAGCACTGTCCCGCGAAGAATGGGAGGCGACGCTCGCGACAGTGCCCGACGACGCCCCGCTATGCCACGGCCCGGGCCGGCAGCAATGCTAACGATCACGCGCTGATACGCAAGAAACCTTTCGCCAGTTTCTGAACAGCTGGTCGGGCTTTGAAGCCGTCGGCGAAGCTGCTCGCCGCCTCGACTTACTGCCCCGACACCTGCTTCCTGATAAACGCGACGTACCCATTCTGCGTCTTCAGGATTTTGCTGGCGCAGTCGTCGTAATCCGAGCCCTTTGCGTTGTCCGGCCCATACATGCCACGACATTGTGCAAACAGCGTAAGCGTCGCGCCACCCGGTCGCGCGACGCGCGTCGCCGAGAACGACACCTTGCCCGAACTGTAAGGCACATCGGTTTCGATCGACACGGCGTCCGCGCGCGTGACGGAGGTATCCGAATGCTGTTCGACATAGCGCTTCGTCGCCGCCCACGCGGCGTCGCACTGCGCACCGTCGCAATCGACGGCCGCATTGCGCTGCGCTGCGGCAAGGCTGGTTTCGTTATGCGAGTACTCCTGCGCCTGGCGCGCCTCCTTTTCGGCAGACGAGCATCCTGCGAGCACGAGCGCGGCGAGCGCAACGACATGGATTGTTTTCACGAGCGGGCTTCCTTTGCGACGGTCGAGCGCGATTATAGCTGCGTGCCCTGAGCACTCACAGGTCCGTCCGGCTGCCCGCCCGGAATGCAATAACGCGCGCCCCGCTCTACACGGAACGCGCGTTCGCAGATGCCGGCGAAACCCGCGCGCGCGACTGTCACGGCGTCGCGTGCGGCGCGCGCGGCAAGTCTCGCCTGGACGTTGCCGCTTCGAAGCGACCTTAAATCGGCCTTAAAAGCGGCCTTAGAAGCAGCCTTAGAAGCGGTGACGGATGCCGACGGTGCCGACTACTTGCGAATCCGACGACGAAGCGCTCACGCCGACGATATGCGCGGTAATGCCCGAATTGCCCGTGCTGCCGACATGCTGATACGCCGCTTCGGCATACACGTCAGTGCGCTTGGACAGTGCGTAATCCGTTTGCAGCGTGACCTGGTGGTACTTCGGATCGACGCCTTGCAGGCTTGCATCGGTGTACGTGTACGCACCCGACAGCGTCCATGCCGGCGTGAGCGCGTAACGGCCGTTCACTTCGAAGTTGGTGAAGTGCGCGCCGTTGCCGTTCAGCGTGAAGCCGCTCGACGTGCCCGACGCCGATGCGCCGATCGACGTCGCATTCGCGAGCTGCGTCTGCGTGAACACAAAGCCGACGTTAGCCGGGCCGAACGCATAGCTGACGCCTGCGCCGTACGTGCGTTGACGCGAAGCCGTGAAGGTCGCGTCGCTGCTGACGGCGCCGCTCGAGTTGCTCGTGCCTGCGCCGTTCAGTTGCAGGTAAGCCGCCGCAACCTTCAGGCCGCCGAACGTGTACGTCGCGCCGACGCTATACGCACGGTTGTCCGCGAAGCCGTCCGCTTCGTTCGAGAAGCCGTACATCGCGCCGACCTTGAAGCCTGCGTAATCGACGCTCTGATACTTGACCGAGTTGCTGACGCGGAACGAGTTGTTCAGATTGTCGTTGTCGTACGGGTGCGAGGCGAGCGTGCCGCCGTATTGTGTGCCGTTCAGCGCGAGCGGGCCCAGATTGTCGACGAGATTGTCGTACTGGCGGCCGAGCGTGACGGAACCGTACTGGTTGCTCGAGAGCCCGACGAATGCCTGACGGCCGAACAGGCGGCTGTTCTGGCCCATGTTGCCCGTCGACAGATTGAAGCCGCTTTCCAGAGTGAAGATCGCCTTCAGACCGTTGCCGAGATCTTCCGAGCCGCGCAGGCCCCAACGGTTGCCGTTCAGGATGCCGCTGGCCTGCTGGATGTTGCTATGACCGCCAGAATTGCTGGAGTACGTCAGGCCCGTGTCGAGCAGGCCGTAGAGCGTGACTGAATTCTGAGCGTGCGCGGCACCGGCCGTGCCGAACAACGCGAGCGAGAGGGTCGAGAGTACGAGCTTTTTCATCTTTTCTCCATTTTCCCGATAACGAATGCTATCGTGGCGCGGAGAATATCTGATTGAATCGGTTTTGCGACTTTGTCGTTGCGTTTAAACCACCATTTAAATGCTTTCCCAATCTTCCCTGTAATGGCGTCCGTAATTTTTATGATGCAGTACTTCATGTGAAATGGGGCGCATCCCTCTCGCGAATGCGCCCCAAGTGCCCAATTCTAGCTGTTCCCGGAATACAGGCCTGCGGATTTTATGGGGTCGACTGTTAAAGCTGCAAGCTGTAACCGGTACATTTATCTTTCCCATTCTTATAATGGTAAGAAAATGCAATCCGATTGCCGCATTTCATCGCTGTCTAAATCTATCGATAAATAATTGATAAGTCCATGTATTGATTTTTAACTGGCAGCCGGGCATTGCACGCATCTCACCTTTGCCCGCCAGCAGGCATCTGAAAGCAGCCGCTGTTACCATCGCTCGCGCTGCGCCACCCGCCGCGCTTCCAGCACGCACCTTCGGCTCCTCCAACACATCACCTACGCTCGAACAGAAAGAGACATCCCGTGCATCTCACTGCCGCCCTGACCCCGTGGTCCGCCCACGACACACGCCTCGTTCTCTCGTGCGCGCTCGGCCTTGCGCTGATCATCGTCTTCATCAGCGCGCTCAAGCTCGCGCCGTTCCTGTCGATCCTGATCGGCACATTCGCTGCGGGCTTCGCCGCGCAGCTTCCGCTCGACGTCGTCGCCAGCTCGTTCAGCAAAGGCGCAGGCGCGCTGCTAGGCGACGTCGGCATCATCATTGCGCTCGGCGCGATGCTGGGCGCGCTGATGGCCGATTCGGGCGCGGCCGACCGGCTCGTGTCGACGATCCTCGAACATTCCACCCCACGCCGCCTGCCCTGGTTGATGGCGCTCGTCGCGATCATCATCGGCTTGCCGCTGTTCTTCGAAGTGGGTCTCGTGATGATGGTGCCCATCATCTTCGTGATGGCACGCCGCTCGCAGCAGCCGATCCTGCGTATCGCGATTCCCGCGCTCGCCGGCATGACCACGCTGCACGCGCTATTGCCGCCGCATCCGGGTCCGCTGATCGCGGTGAGCGCGCTGCATGCCGATCTCGGCATCACGCTCGGCCTCGGGCTGATCGTCGCGATTCCCGCCGTGATCCTCGCGGGGCCGCTCTATGGCATCGCGCTGTCCAAGCGCATGCGGATCGCCGAACCGGAGGAAATGGGCAAGCTGTTTCGCGCCGGGTCGACGCAAACCGAACTGCCCGGCTTCACCATATCGCTGGTGACGATTCTGATGCCCGTCGTGCTGATGCTCGGCCGCACGGTGGCGAAACTCGCGCTTGCAAAGGACACGCTGTTGTTCGACACGCTCGACTTTCTCGGCGAGCCGATCATCGCACTCGGCCTGACGGTGATTTTCGCGATCGTCGCGCTCGGCTGGTCGCGCGGCATGTCGCGCGATCGCGTCGGCGGCATCTTGCGCAAGAGCCTGCCGCCCATCGCGGCGCTGCTGCTGACGATCGGCGCGGGCGGCGGTCTGAAACAGACGCTCGTCGCCGCCGGCATCAGCACCACGATCGGCAAGATTGCCGTCGGCGCGCACATGCCGCTGCTGTTGCTCGCGTGGCTGATCGCCGTCGCGCTGCGTCAGGCGACGGGCTCGGCCACGGTCGCCACCACGACGACAGCGGGCATCGTGGCGCCTGTCGTCGCAGGGCTGTCAGCGACGCACAATTCGTTGATGGCGCTCGCCATCGGCGCGGGTTCGGTGTTCTTCTGCCACGTCAACGACGCGGGCTTCTGGATGGTCCGCGAATACTTCGGACTGCAACTGAAGCAGACGGTGTTCGTCTGGTCGATTCTGCAGACTATCGTTTCGGTGGTGGGGCTGGTGGGGACGCTGGTGTTGTGGGGCGTGTTGGGCTAAAGAGACCTCAGCGTTCGCTACGCCAGCTCAACACCTGCTACGACAGCGTGCTCAATCCACCACCTCCGGCTCTTCGATCGCCCGCATCAACAGATCGAGAAACACCTGCATCGTATGCGGCAGCGTGCGGCCCGCCATGGTCTGAACCTGGAGCGTGCGCTGATGCAATTCCGCATTCGTAATCGGCACCGCGGCCAATCCGTCGACGTCGAGCCGGCTGCGCACCGTCAGATAGCCCGTCAGCGTGACGGCATCCGTGTGCCGCACGAAGCTCTGCAGCGCGGCGTGATAGTTGCTGACGAACACCGGCTCGAAGATCAGCCCTTCGAGGCTGCATGAAATATCGAACAACTGCCGGATCGTCACGCCCTGGTTGTCCATGGCGAGCGGCCATGGCATGAGATCCTTCAACGACACCGACTCGCGCGCCGCCAGCGGATGCCCGCGCCGCACCAGCGCGAAAATCGGCGCGCGCTGCGAATAGTGCACATTGATCTCCTTCTCCGGCGCCAGGCTGAAACACACGGCGATATCGGTCGTCCCTTCCCTCACCCGCTGTGTCGCCACGGAAGGCGCGGAGACGTCGAGCTGAAAATGCGTCGACGGATACGTTTTCAGGAAATGCGCGAACACCTGCGGCAGAAAATGCGGCGCGACGCCTTCGGAACTGGCGACGCGGATCGTCGCCCGGCCCTCCTCGGCCAGTCCGCGAATCTCGCCGATCACACGCTCGGTTTCCAGCACGCTGCGCCGCGCGTAGTCGGCCAGCAGCCGTCCCGCATCGCTCAGCACCATGCCGCGCGGACGCCGCTCGAATAACGGCGTGCCGAGTTCCTCCTCGAGCTTGCCGATCTGCCGGCTCAGCGCCGACACGGCGACGAAGAGCCGCTCCGATGCCTTGCTCAGCGACCCGCTGCGGGCCACTTCCAGAAAGTAACGCAGTGCTGTGTTGTCCATGGCCGCTTTGCCGTTCCGGCAACGATTCGTGGCAAATATTGTAATTGTGCAGAAATATCGGCGACGGCACGATCGATTCGACTACTACCCCACGGATGTGCGCGCTGCCGCGCGAGAAGCAGGAGATCACCCATTGACTCGTGAAATCGCCATTCAAAACGCAGCCGGCCAATACGACTCCGGCCGCTTCCTCAACGATCTGCGCCGCCGCGTCGCATATCGCACGGAAAGCCAGGAAGCCGACAGCGGCGCACGCCTGCGCGGCTATCTCGACGACGAACTGACGCCGCTCCTCACCCAATGGGGCTTCACCTGCCGCGTCGTCGACAACCCGGCGAAGGGTGCGGGCCCGTTCCTCATCGCGCATCGCCACGAAGACGATGCCCTGCCCACGGTGCTCAGCTACGGCCACGGCGACGTCGTGCGCGGCTACGACGCGCAGTGGCGCGACGGCCTCACGCCGTGGGACGTCACCGTCGACGGCGAACGCTGGTACGGCCGCGGCACCGCCGACAACAAAGGCCAGCACAGCATCAATCTCGCCGCACTGAAAGCCGTGCTCGACGTGCGCGGCGGCAAGCTCGGCTTCAACCTGAAACTGCTGTTCGAAACGGGCGAGGAAGTCGGCTCGCCAGGTCTGCACGCACTGTGCACGCAACGGCGCGACGAACTCGCCGCCGATGTGCTGATCGCCTCCGACGGCCCGCGCCTGTCCGCGCATCGTCCGACGCTCTTTCTCGGCTCGCGCGGCCTCGTCAATTTCAAGCTCGAACTGACGCTGCGTGAAGGCGGCCATCATTCGGGCAACTGGGGCGGGCTGCTGCGCAATCCAGGCGTCGTGCTCGCCAACGCGATTGCGTCGATGGTCGATGCGAACGGCAAGATACTCGTCGAAGGGCTGCGTCCGCCGCCCATTCCCGACTCCGTGCGCCGCGCACTCGCCGGCATCGCCGTCGGCGGCAATCCCGGCGAACCTACCGTCGATACCGACTACGGCGAGCCTGGCCTCACGCCCACCGAGCGCGTGTTCGGCTGGAACAACCTCGAAGTGCTCGCGTTTCGCACCGGCAACCCCGACAAGCCCGTCAATGCGATTCCGCCGTCGGCCGTCGCGTTCATGCAGATCCGCTTCGTGGTCGGCACCGACTGGCAGCAGCTGGAACCCGTCGTCCGCGAACATCTGGACAGGCACGGCTTCGGCATGGTCGAGCTGAAGGTGGAGCGCGGCGCGCCCGCGACCCGCGTCGATCCCGACAACGCGTGGGTGCAGTGGGCGCTGCGCTCGCTGCGTCAGACGACAGGCGACGAACCCGTGCTGCTGCCGAACCTCGGCGGCACGCTACCCAACGACGTCTTCGCCGACGTGCTCGGCATGCCGACGCTATGGGTGCCGCACTCGTATCCCGGCTGCTCGCAGCACGCGCCGAACGAGCATCTGCTGGGCCCCGTCGTGCGCGACGGACTTCGCATCATGGCTGGACTCTTCTGGGATCTGGGCACGCAGGACAGCCACGCAACCAATCCCGCACCGCTTGCTTCGACAACCCTTGCATAAGGAAGTCGCAATGAACATGGATTCCGTCACCGCGCACCATCCGGGTCATCCGTCACACGAAGTGGTTTCGCCGCCCGTCCCGGGCAAGCGCGTCTCGCGCCTGATCATCGCGACATCGATCGGCAATGCGCTCGAGTTCTACGACCTGATCGCCTACGGCTACTTCGCGACCACGCTGTCGAAACTGTTCTTTCCCGCGCATGACGCGACGATTTCGCTGCTGCTCACGCTCGGCACGTTCGCGCTGTCCTATCTCGCACGGCCCATCGGCGCGCTCGTGCTCGGCTCGTATAGCGACCGCAAGGGCCGCAAGGCGTCGCTGACGCTGTCGATCGCGATGATGACGCTCGGCACCGGAATGGTCGCGCTGATGCCCACCTACGCGTCGATCGGATTGCTCGCGCCGATCGGCATTTTCGCGTCGAGGTTGTTGCAAGGCTTTTCGGCGGGCGGGGAGTTCGGCAGCTCGACGGCGTTCCTGATCGAACACGCGCCGGAGCGCAGCGGCTTCATGTCGAGCTGGCAGTTCTCCAGCCAGGGCGCCAGCACGCTGCTCGCGTCGGCGTTCGGCGCAGTGCTCACAGGCATGTTGACGCAACCGCAACTGGAAGGCTGGGGCTGGCGCATTCCGTTCCTGTTCGGCATGCTGATTGGCCCTGTCGGGCTGTACATTCGCCGGCGCATCGACGAGACGCCCGAATTCGAGCGCATCGAAAAAGCCCATTCCCCCGTGCGCGAGATGCTCGCGACGCAGAAGTCGCGCGTGCTGGCGTCGATCGGCGCGCTGGTGCTGACCACCACGGCCAATTACATGATTCTCTACATGCCGACCTACGCGTCGCGGCAACTCGGTCTGGCGCCTTCGTCGGGCTTCATCGCGACGCTGATCGCGGGGCTGGTCGTGACGGTGCTCACGCCCATCGTCGGGCACTGGTCGGACAAGGTGGGCCGCACGCGCATCATGCTCGGCGCGGGCGCGCTGTTTTTCCTGACTGTCTATCCGGCGTTCATGTTCATGAACGCGCACCCTTCGCTGCCGACACTGCTCGCCGCCGTCACGTGGGTCGCGCTGCTGAAGGCCACGTACTTCGCGCCGATTCCCGCGCTGATGGGCGAGCTTTTCCCGCCCCGCACACGCACCACGGGCATGGCGTTCGGCTACAACATCGGTACGACGATTTTTGGCGGCTTCACGCCGCTGGCGGTTGCGTCGCTGATCGCCGTGACGGGCAACAACCTCGCGCCGGGTCTCTATCTGATGATGGCCGCCGTCGTGAGCCTGCTGACGCTGGTCTGGGCACGGGCGCGGCTGAACGCACATTGAGTCGAATCCATCTGCAAGGAACACGCATCTATGCAACACGATTTGCCGCAGGAAATCCGCGAGGCCATCCAGTTTTCGATCGACCACGAATCGTCGTGGGATCGCCACGCCGACGGCAAGTTCGGCGTGCATGTGAACGATCCGCCGCCGTGGAACCGGTTGCTCGGACCGATCCATGACCGCGGACCGGTATCGGGCGCGGTGGCTGTCGACGGCCGGCTGCTCGCGAGCTGGGGCGAGCCGGATCGCGCCGACCTGACGTTCAGTATCGCGAAGACCTATCTCGCGATACTGGCAGGCGTCGCGCACGATCGCGGCCTGCTGCCCGATCCCGACGAGCCGGTGCGCGTGCGCGTACCCGGTATCGGCTTCGACGATCCGCACAACGCGCCCATCACCTGGACGCAGCTGTTGCAGCAGACGAGCGAATGGCAAGGCAAGTGCTTCAGCCTGGCCGATCAGGCCGATCACTATCGCGCCGTGACGTTCGGTGAGCCGCCCAACGGCAACAAGGGCGAGCTGCGCCCATTGCAGCCGCCCGGCACGTACTGGGAATACAACGACGTGCGCATCAACCAGCTGTCGCTCGCGCTGCTGCATCTGTTCGGCAAGCCTTTGCCCGAGGTGTTTCGCGAGGCCATCATGCGGCCGGTCGGCGCCAGCGAGAACTGGCAATGGGTCGGCTATGACGACGCGTGGATCGACATCGACGGCACGCGCGTGCAATCGGTGCCGGGCGGCTCGCACTGGGGCGGCGGCATGTCGGTGAGCGCGAACGATCAGCTGAAAGTCGCGCAGATGCTGCTCGACGGCGGCATGGCGAACGGACGCCGCGTGCTGTCGGCGCAATGGATTGCACGGATGCAAACGCCCTGCGCGCTCGCGCCGTACTACGGCTATCTGGTGTGGCTCAACACGGGGCGCCGCGTGTTTCCGGGCGTGCCGGAAACGAGTTACTTCGGCGTCGGCGCGGGCAGTTCGTTCATGTGGATCGAGCCGGAGCGGCGCATCGCGTTGATCGTGCGCTGGCTCGATTCGCAATTCGCGGATGCGTTCTTCGGCAAGATGCTGAATGCCATCGATAAGGTCTGTTCGCGGTAGCGGACGGTGACATGCGAAAGCGCGCCGCCTGCGGCGCGCTTTGCGTTCGCTGCACCGGGATGCGCTAGAGCGCCCGCCCGACGATCATCGGGTCCACGGGGCCGATCACGGCGAGCTCGCGATTCGCATAAGGCAGCTTATGCAGCACGAAGCGCATCGCATTGAGCCGCGCTCGCTTCTTGCAATCGGAACGCACGACAGTCCATGGCGTGTCGGCCGTGTCGGTGTGCGCGAACATCGCCTCCTTGGCTTGCGTGTACTCATCCCATTTGTCCAGCGACGCGAGATCGACGGGGCTGAGCTTCCATTGCTTGAGCGGATGCACCTTGCGTTCCTTGAAACGCCGTACCTGCTCCTCGCGGCTCACCGAAAACCAGAACTTCACGATGTGGATGCCGCTCTGCGCGAGATGCCGCTCGAACGCCGGCACCTGCTGCATGAAGTCTGCGTATTCGTCAGGCGTGCAGAAACCCATCACCCGCTCGACGCCCGCGCGGTTGTACCAGGAGCGGTCGAACAGGACGATCTCGCCCGCTGTCGGCAGATGCTGTACGTAGCGCTGGAAATACCACTGTCCGCGCTCCTGTTCCGTCGGCTTTTCGAGTGCGACCACGCGCGCGCCGCGCGGGTTCAGGTGCTCCATGAAGCGCTTGATGGTCCCGCCCTTGCCTGCCGCGTCGCGCCCTTCGAACAGGATGATCACGCGTTGCCCTGTTTCGCGCACCCAGGCCTGCAACTTCAGCAACTCCACCTGCAAGCGGTACTTCTGCTTCTCGTATGCCTTGCGCGACATCAGGTTCAGATACGGATAACCGCCTTCGCGCCATGCGGGCGAGAGTTCGTCATCGGGATGACGGTTGCGGGTGGGCCTCCATGCCGCGGGGTTGCCTTCCAGCAGCAAGCTGCGCAGCGCGCTGACCTCGTCGGCGGACATGCCGTCCATCAGCGTCTTCAGTGAATCGAGCGCCGTCTCCCCATCTAGGACTGCGCCCGTCTCGATCAGCGACTGCACCGTGTTTGCGAGCAGATCGTTAGCGGCGCCGACGGCGTGACTGGTTTGCGCGAGTTCCGCCGACTTCGCGGTGCGCCCCGGAATCACGTCGCCACGCGACACCTGTCGCGCAGCACCGCGCGCATCCGGCTGCCTGGCAGTGGAGACAGGCGATGATGCCGCTTGCGCCTGAACGCTTGAATTGTCTTGTTGCCCGGTCAACGTGATGACCTCCCGTTTATTCTGTTTTTTCGAACGGCCCGCCTGAGGCGCGATATCGCTGCGCCCGGCACGCAGACCGTGGCGTCATGCACGTCACGCGGATGCGTCCGCCCGCCTGATGATGGTGTACAAACTGTCCTTGAGCCGCAGCTTCTCTTTCTTGAGGACTTCGATGCTGTGGCTGTCACCGTGCACGACGCCCGTCTCCATGTTGTGAACCTGATGATCCAGTTCGTTGTGGCGCTCGAAAAGCCGGGCGAAATGCGCGTCTTCTTGCTTAAGACGCGCGATCAGATCGCGATACTCAGGAAACATGGCACCTCCTCGTACGGTCAAAGTGAAACGCTTGCGTTCATTCTCGCACCGCGACGATGGTTCGCAACTAGTACGGATGGCTAATTACTGTGTCATGTGGTCGCACGGTTCACGGCCGGAAAGCCGCGCATGATCTGCGTCAAGTCACGCGCCATCCTGCGGTTGACGGTACCGTTCATCCGTCACTGTCCGCCGCCATCCAGCGACGTCAGAATGCGGTGCGCCGCCTCGACCCGGTCCGCGATCGGGAAGTTCCGGTTGCCGAGAATCACGATGCCCATGCGCCTCGCCGGCACGAACGCCACGTAAGAACCGAAACCGTTGGTCGAGCCCGTCTTGTTGATCCATACGTCGTCTTTCGGCGCTTGCGGCGGCTCGATCTTCGTGACGGGCGTGGCATCGAGCGCCATCGCGGGCGCGTTGCCTTCCATCAGCGCGTCCAGCGAAACGGGATACGGATATTGCTCCCAGATCAGATCCTGCGTCATCGGGCCTGCCTGGAAGTAGCCCGTATGCGTGTCGGTGATCGCACGTTGCAGTTGCGCGTCGAGCTTGACCTGCTTCATGTTCGCTTCGATGAAGCGCAGCATGTCGGCGGCCGTCGATTTCACGCCGTAGGCCTCCGGCGCAAACTCACCGCCTGCCATGCGGATCGGTTTGCCCGTCTTCGTATAGCCTTGCGCGTAGTCGGGCGCTCTACTGGCAGGAACGTCGATGAAACTGTTCTTGAGGCCGAGCGCAGGAAAAAGCCGCCGCTCGATCAGCGCGGTGAAATCCTGTCCCATGCTCTTTGCCGTGATCATGCCCAGCGCGCCGATGCCGGGGTTCGCATACGTGCGGACCGTACCCGGCGCATGAGCGGGATGCCAGGCCGCGAACCAGCGGATCATCTGAGCGTCGTTGCCGATGTCGTCGGGCACCTGCAAGGGCAGACCGCCCGGCGTATGGGTGCCGAGATTGAGCAGGCTCACGTTGCCGAACTGCGTGCCGCGCAGCGTAGGAAGATACTTCGCGACGCTGTCGGTCAACGACAGGCGGTTGTCGACCTGCGCCCACGACGTCAACGTGGCCGTGAACGTCTTGCTGACCGAGCCGAGTTCGAACAACGTTGAGTCGGTGACGGGCTTGCCCGTTTCCGTCGATGCCACGCCGTAGTTGAACACGACCGCCCTGCCGTCGACGATCACGCCGACGGCCATGCCCGGAACCTGGTCTTTCGTCATCAGCGGCTGGATGGCCGCGTCGACCGCGCGTTTCAGCTTGTCTTGCGCCGCCTCGGCCGCATGGCCCGCACCCGAGGTCATCCACATCGCGCAGAGCATGACTGCAACCCGCGCGCTCACCGTACCGGACTTCATCGCTTCGTTTCCTCTCTTTCAGATGTTCGCAACCAGCGCTCCGACCTGCGCGATCGCCGCGTCGCGCTGCGTCGCGGTAGCTTGAGTGGCGCCCGTCAGATATGCCACGACCAGAACCGGCGCCCGCCCTTCGGGCCAGACGACGGCGATATCGTTCGAGGTACCCCGCTCGCCCGTGCCCGTCTTGTCGCCGACGCGCCAGGCCTTCGGCAAGCCCGCGCGCAGCCGCGTGTCGCCCGTCTTGTTGGCCGCGAGCCAGGCCGTGAGCTGCTCGCGCGACGCAGCGGACAAATGCTCGCCGAGCAACAGCGCACGCAGGTCGGCGAGCATCGCGGCGGGCGTGGTCGTATCGCGTGGATCGCCTTGCGTCGCTTCGTTGAGCGTCGGCTCGTTGCGGTCGAGCCGCGTGACCCGATCGCCGATACTGCGTGCAAAGGCCGTCAGCGCCGCCGGGCCCCCGATGCTATCGAGCAGCAGATTGGCAGCCGTGTTGTCGCTGCGCGTGATGGTCGCTTCGCACAATTCGCCGACTGTCATGCCGTCGCCGCCTGCGCGCGGCCCGCTGACGGGCGAATTCGCCACCACGACCTCCTTCGCATAGACGATCTTGCGCCCAAGCTGTTCTTTGCCTTGGTCCTTGCGCACCAGCACCGCCGACGCGAGCAGGAACTTGAACGTGCTGCACATCGGAAAGCGCTCGTGCATGCGCCAGCCCTGCGGCTTCGAACTTGCCGTATCGAGTATGGCGACGCCCAGCCGCCCGCCCGCTTGCGCTTCGATCCGGGCAAGTTGTCGCGCCAGATCGCTCGTGTGCGGCGTTCCGCGTGACGCCGACGCCGCCGCGCCGAACGCATGAGCCGCAACGCCAGCTAACCCACTGCCCATCAACGTGAATGTGAATGTCCGCCTCGTGACCATTGCTCCTCCTTGAAGTGCCGCCACTATCGCGTTTTCGCAGCCGGCTGACAAACGATGATAAATTGCTCGATGCCCCAGAATTTCTAATGACTCGAACATGCGACCGTATCTCCCGCTGAACGCGCTGCGCGCCTTCGAATCGTCGGCCCGGCATTTGAGCTTCACGCGCGCCGCAGTCGAACTGAACGTCACGCAGGCGGCCGTCAGCCAGCAGGTGCGCATGCTCGAAGAGCGCCTCGGCGCGACGCTCTTCAAGCGCCTGCCGCGCGGCCTCGCAATCACCGATGAAGGACTCGCGCTGCGCCCCGTGCTCAGCGACGCGTTCGACCGCATCGAGGCCGTGTTGCGGCAGTTCGAAGGCGGGCATTTTCATGAGGTGCTGACGGTCGGCGCGGTCGGGACGTTCGCGGTCGGCTGGCTGATGCCGCGCCTGAAGGCGTTTCACGACGCGCATCCGTTCATCGAGTTGCGTCTGCTGACCAACAACAATCTCGTCGATCTCGCCGCCGAAGGCCTCGACTTCGCGATCCGTTTCGGCGACGGCACCTGGCCCGGCTCGCGGGCGCAGAAGCTGTTCGATGCGCCGCTTTCGTTGCTGTGCACGCCGGAGATCGCGCAACGCCTGCAGACGCCCGCCGATCTCGCCGGTGAAAAGCTGCTGCGCTCGTATCGCGCCGACGACTGGGCAAACTGGTTCGCGGCAGCGGGCCTTGCGCCGCGTCCCGTGCGCGGCCCCGTGTTCGATTCGTCGCGGCTGATGGTCGAAGCGGCCATGCAAGGCGCGGGCGTCGCGCTCGCGCCCGCTTCGATGTTCGAACGCGATCTGTCGATGGGACGTCTCGCGCGTCCGTTCGATATCGACGTGCACGCGGGCAGCTACTGGCTCACCTGGCAAAAGGCAAAACCTGCAACGCCCGCGATGCGTGCGTTCAGTCTGTGGATCGTGAAGGAAGTGGATGAAGGCGCGGCGAGCGGCGATGCGCCCGGCGAACCGGGCTTCGGAAAGACGCCTGCCCCGGCGCAATGAGCACGCGTGTCGCCGCAACGGCGGCACGCGTGGCCCCGGGATACATCACATCTCCGTCAGATGTTCAGCGACGGATCTGTCGCGCGGCTGTCCGCCGAGCTTGATGTGCGGCACCATCATCACCGACAGCACCGCGCCCACGCAGATCACGAAGATCGACAGGAACGTCAGATGCAGCGAGTGATGCAGCGCCGCGCGCACCATGTCGTTGCTCGAGATCGCGGCTTGCGCGGCGTTGGGCGTCGCGTCCAGCAGCGAGCGCAACTGGTCCGACGTGATCGCCATGCCCTTGTAATGGCTCAACCCGAAGTTCAGCACCGCACCGAAAATCGCCGCGCCGAGCGTGCTGCCCAGATTGCGCGAGAACAGGTTCGATGCCGTCGCGGAGCCGCGTTCGAGCGGCTGCACGATCTCCTGGATCAGGATCAGCGAACTGACGCTCACGATCCCCATGCCCAGCCCCATCACGAGCGAACCGACGCCCGCGAGCACGGGCGAGCCGTCCGGTTGCAGCAACGCAAACGCAATCGCGCCAAGCGGCAGGAAGAAGCTGCCGCCGACCATCGTGCGCCGCAGCCCGAGCCGGTGAAACGATCTCGCGGTGAAGGTCGCGCCCGACGGCCAGCCGAGCATCACCATCGTCAGCGCGAGACCCGCGACCACGGGCGACTGATGCAGCACGCCCTGCACGTACATCGGCAGAAAGGTGGTCAGGCCCATCAACGCCATGCCCGACAGCACGGTCGCCGCATTGCACGCGGCAATGGGACGATGGCTCCACAACTTGAACGAGATCATCGGCTCCGGCACGCGCCGTTCATGCCACACGAACAGCGCGGAGGACACGACGAACAGCGCGACTTCGAACAGCGCCCGTGCGTCGTTTTCCGAGCCTGCATCCGTGAGCGCCATCATCAGCGCGCCGATTGCGATGGTGAACAGCACCGCGCCCATGATGTCGATCGACGGCCGTTGATGGCGCTTCTCTTCATGCAGGTATTGGATAAACCCAAACGCGGCCAGAATGCCGATCGGCACGTTGATCCAGAAAATCCACGACCACGACAGATCGCGGATCAGAAGACCGCCCGCCATCGGACCGATCACCGCCGAGATTGCCCAGACGCTTGCGAGATAGCCCTGAATCTTGCCGCGCTCGCGAGCCGGATACAGATCGCCGACGATGGTCAGCGTGACGGGCTGGATCGCGCCCGCGCCCACGCCCTGAATCAGCCGGAACACGATCATCGCGGGCATCGACCACGCGAAGCCCGCGCCGAGCGAGCCGATCAGGAAGATCACGATCCCCACCAGCACGGTCGGCTTGCGGCCGTACAGGTCGGCAAGCTTGCCGAACACGACGGTCATTGCCGTTTGCGCCAGCAGGAACGACGAGAAAACCCAACTGTAAAGACGCAGGCCGCCTAGCTGGGTGACGATCTGCGGCATGGCCGTCGAGACGATGGTGGCCTCGATGGCCACCATCGCCATCGATGCCATCACCGCCGTGATGACGAGATGACGCTTCGTCTGAGGATGAGTCGACATGGGGGGATGTAGTTGTGTGCGGCGCTGGAACGTCGAAAGCTCGCTGAAACAGGATGCTCCAGGCGAGCCGGGGCGAAGCGCGCAAAGAAATGTATGCTACCGCTTAATTGCGCTGCCTGCACTCGGATTGTGCGCGCATCCTGGCTGCGCCCGTGCTCGCGGGCGTCATTCGCACGCTGTCGCGAGCCGCCGCGCCAGGGCCTGTGCGCCCGGGATGTCGAGCCGCAGCGATGCGTACGCGTCGCGCTTCACGTCGTCGGGCAAGGTCCAGTCCCATTTCTCGTTGTCGATGTTGCCGATCGCGCGCAGTGCCTCCTTGGTCTGCGAGGGCGTCAGCGCGGCGATGCGTTGCAGCGCATCCTTCACTGAACCGGCTACCCGCACGCTGACTATCGGCCCCTGATTCCATGCGTCGAGTCCTTCGGCGCGCAGCAGCACGACGAGGGCATCGTTGATCCAGTCGCCGGACCATGTCGCGAGCACCGTACTGCCGCCGTGCGTGAACACGGAGCGCGTGGCCAGTTCGTTCGACGCGAAGTACCGGCGTGCCTCTTCGAGTAGCTCGCGGCCCGTGGTATCGAGAAACACGACGGGCGCGCCATCCTTCAGCACATTGAACATCTCGCGCCGCACCTCGTCATGCACGAGCGAGCCGCCGCCGTCGAACACGGGCGGCACGCCGCCCTGATCGGGCATCACGTACACGGTCTTTTTGCCCGCATCGACATCCTGCACGCGCCAGCGCTGACCGCCGAACACGAGCCCCTGTCCCGGCGACAGCGGACGCGACACGGGCACCGAGCCGAGCACCTTCGCGCCCGCGACAATGCGAAATTCGTCGTCGGTCGAGAACGATGCGTAGAACTCGTAGTGATTGACGAGGCGCTCGCCCGCCACGCCATGCAGCAGCAAGCCGCCCGCTTCCTGCACCAGCAGATCCTTCGTGCCGAGGCCGCGCAGGATCGCGGCGAACGTCGGCTTGTCGACCGTGCCGAACGGGCCTGTCGCCACCAGCGTGTCCCACAGCTCGCCCGCGCTCGCGCCGCCGCGTTCGGCGATGATCGACAGAATCTGCTGCACGAGCGTCGAAGGATGCATGCCGCGCTCGCGCGGCGGCTCGAACCAGCCGCGCAGCAGCAGGTTCACCATCGCCACCGATTGCACGAGGCTCTCGCGCAGCCGGTCCGACAGATCGGAACCGCTGTGCACTTCCGCTTCCACGTCATAGCAGCGCAGAATCGCGGCTTCGCCCTTGCGGCGCCCGGAACGTCCGAGCCGCTGCCGCAAGCTCGCCACCGACGGCGGCGCCCCCACCTGCACGACGCTTTTCACCGCGCCGATGTCGATGCCGAGTTCCAGCGTCGTCGTGCAGACAGCACTCGCGGGGCGATCGCCCGCCTTCAGCGCCTGCTCGGTCTGCTCGCGCAGTTCTTTCGACAGACTGCCGTGATGCGGCCAGAATTCGTTCGGATAGCCATCGCGCTCGCAGGCGCGGCGTAACAGATCGGCGTAGAGCTCGACCTGCCGGCGGCTGTTGGGAAAAATCAGATTGTTCGAGCCGCGCAGCACCTTGACCATATGATTCGCGACCTCGACGGTGCTGGCGGGCACGACGTCTTCGAGGCCGGGATTCTCGATGCCCGGCTCGAACTGGATGCGCGGCGGCTTTTCGACATAGCCCTTGATCAGGATCTTCAGTTCCTGGCCCGTGCTGCCGGACTCGATGATCTGCACGTCCTGCGCCTTGCGCGGGCGCAGAAAATCCGCGGCAAGGCGCATGTCGCCGAGCGTCGCCGACAAACCGACCCGCGGCACGTTGCGCCCGCACACGCGATCGACGCGCCGCATCAGCGACTGCAACTGCATGCCGCGCTCGGAGCCGATGAACGCATGCAACTCGTCGACGACCACGTAGCGCAACGCGCCAAACGTCGCTTCCAGCGACGCGCCGCGCGTGACGAACATCGCTTCGAGCGACTCGGGCGTGATCAAAAGCACGCCCGTCGGCTTCTTCACGAAGCGCTGCTTGCGTCCCGACGACACATCGCCATGCCAGCCGGTGACGGGAATCTCCAGCGCATCGCACAGGTTGTCGAGGCGCGACCATTGATCGTTGATCAGCGCCTTCAGCGGACTGATGTACAGCACCGAACCGCTGCACGGCGTGTCGCGCAGCAGGTTCGAAAGAATCGGGAGGAACGCGGCTTCCGTCTTGCCTGCCGCCGTCGCCGCAGCGATGATCACGTCGCGGTCGGCCTCGATCAGCGCGGGCACCGCCCGCTCCTGCGCGTCGCGCAGCTCGGTCCAGCCTTCGCGCCAGATCCAGCGGCGAATGCGCTCGTCGAGCAGATCGAAGCTGCGCGACTCAGTTGAGCCGGAAGCTTGCAAGCTCATCGTCGCTATCGGGAGCGGCGTCGTTGACGATGTCGGCCGCGCCGCCCGTGTCGCGCTCGATATCCATGCTGCCGATCAGCGCGCGCCAGTCGGCCGATGGGTTTTGCTCCAGCACCGCGAGGAAATTGATGAACGCGGTGATCGTCGTGCGCGGAGTCCGGAAATAGGCTTCGCCAAGCCGCGTCGCGCAATGCGCCATGAACGCGGGAATCGCTTCCTCGGGCACGAGCGCCTTGCTCGCGTCGCCGAACGCGTAGACGATGCGCAGCTTGTCGAGCAGCACATAGAAGTCTTCCGGCGTGAGCGCGGCGAGGCGGATCACGGGGCCGCTGTAATCGACGAGCCCATTGGTCGCGAAGGCGTTTTCCGCGAGCCGCGATTGCAGCGCGGCGTAGCTATAGAGGCCGCGGCGCGTGTCGAGCAGAAACTCGGGCGTGCCGCCCAGCACGAAACCGAGCCCTTCCGCCGTGCCTTGCAGCGAGTCGTTCAGGATACGCAGGATCTGCTCGTAGTTCGCGTTGCGCGCCTGCACATTCGCGAGCTTGTAGAGATTCACCATCTCGTCGAGACACACCATCAGTCCGCTATAGCCCGCGAGCCGCACGAAACGTCCGAGCAGCTTCAGTTGATCGTACATGCTCGCGTCGTCGACGATGGTGCGCACGCCGAGCGCCTGGCGCGCGTCGGTGCGCGTCGTGAACTCGCCGCGCAGCCAGCGCACGGCATCGCTCTTGAGCTTCTCGTTGCCTTCTTCGAAGCCGCGGCAGTAAGCGGCGATCACGTCGGCGAAATCGTAGCCGTTGACCATCTCGGTCAGTTGCGACAGCTGCGCGCGGATCACTTCGTCGCTGGTGCGGCCCGTCGCCTTCGCTTCCGTCTTCGCCTGGCCGATGAACTTCTCGACCACGCCTGCCAGCGCGCCGCCTTCCGGCTTCGTGCGCGTCGCCATGTTCTTCACCAGCTCCGCGTACAGCGAGCGCGCCTGGCCGCCCGATGCATGCAGACGCCGGTCCGGATTCAGGTCGGCATGAACGGTGACGAGCTTTTTCTCGAGCGCGATGGCGCGCACGAGGTTGAGGAAGAATGTCTTGCCCGCGCCGTATTCGCCGACCACGATGCGGAACGCCGAGCCGCCGTCCGCAACGCGCTCGATGTCCTTCAGCAATGCTTCGAGTTCGTGCGCGCGCCCGACCTGGATCAGATGTTGCCCGATGCGCGGCACCACGCCGGCACGCAGGGATTGCAGGACCGCGTCGCGGTCCCTGGGGCGGATCGTTGTCATGCAGCCAACCTTTGTGCGACTTCCTGATTGATTTCGACGGGATCGTCTCCGTCCGTGAGCGGCTCGTCCCAACGGTCGAGCGACGCCTCGTTTACCTGTTCGATCGCGCCGTCCAGCATCAGTTCGAGATGCGACGCGGCATCGGCGAGTTCGGCGCGCGTCCACGACCCGCGCGTCACGAGCAGGCGCAGGAAGGACGAATGCGCGTCGTCGAGGCCGAGCAGCGGCCCGCTTGCTTCAGACGTTTGCAGCGTCGATTCTGATTCTGCCTGCGATTCAGGCGCGGGCGTTTCGGCAAACTGTTCGGCGAGCGCTTTGTCATGCACAGCGGCCGTTGCCTGTGCCGCAAGCATGTCCCGTTCCTCGACAGCGGCCGACTGCGCCGTTTCGTGGATGTGCACGGCCGTGGCGGCCCCATGCGCTTCCTCGACGAACACGTCGGCCAGCATCGAAGAGACACGCGCCGTCTCTTCCTTCAGCGCGGCGATGCGCGTCGCGTCGAGCACAAACTCGTGTTTCACCGCGACGGGCCTGGGCGCATGTGCGGGCTTCCTGACATGCTTCACGCCCGCTGGCGTGATGGCCGCGCCGCTCGCGTGCTGATGCAGGTCGGTGTACAGGCGCTGCGGATCGATGCCGAGCATCCGGTACACCTTCTCCAGCAAACGCACTTCTTCGCGCGACACGACGCCATCGGCATTCGCGGTGTGCACCAGAAACGAGGCGATCGTCGCCTTCACGTCGTGCGCGAGCGGTCCCAGTTTCTTCTTCATGCCGGCGCTCGCCGTCGGCTGTGCGAGTTGCGCGAGATTGCGCGCTTTCAGCCGCGCACGCTGCGCATCGGACAAGTGCGGCCACTGGTCGATCTGCCATTCGATCACGGCCGTCTCGCGCTGGGTCGCATCGCCGTCCGCGCGCGCGACCGTCGCGGCGAGATCCACGATGATCGTCGCGACATCGTATGCATCGTCGACGGGAAGCGGGTTCGCGCTGGGCGCGACGGCGAACAGCGCGACCGCGTCGGTCGGCTTCGGCGTGCGCGCGCCCAGCCGCACATCGGGTTCGACGGCGATGCCCGCTTCCGCGAGCGCGGTCGTGAATACCACGGCCTTGTCGCGCGTCATCTTGCCGCCCGAGCCGAAGCGCGCCAGCACCGCGCCGAACGTGCTGACAGCCGTCTCGCGCGCGACTTCGGCGGCCAGCGCGGCGATCGCGTCGTGCGTCGCCTGCGGCCACAAGGCGGGCGGCAGCGTCAGCGTCGCTTCCAGCGTGCCCTGCGCCTCCGGATAGCGGCCGAGATAGCGGCTGTACGCGTCGAGCGCGGCGGCGCTCTCGTGCATCAACAGTTGCAGTTTGTTGCGCGTGCCGTTCACGGCGGCGATATCGGGCAGACCGACCAGAAAACCCGGCACGGGCACGCTCTTCAATGCGCGGAACGACGGCTGCGGCGACGCGTCGAGCTTCGTGCGGTTCGCGGGCAAGATCATGCCGGCGCCGAAACGGTCGCGATACTGCCGCATGAACACGCGGTCGAACTCCTCGGGGCACCGCGCGACGGCCGTGCGCCGCACCATCATGGGATCGAGCTTGACCCACGCGAGCGCCCAGCCGGCCGGCAACGGATGCTGGTCGAGCGCCGCCTGGCCGAACGCGACGCGCACGTTCAGCGGCACCTGATAGCCCGTCGCGAGCCCGTCGGGCGCGGGCTGCAGATACATCCGCGTATGCCGCGACGCCACCAGCGACAACGCATCGAGAAGCGCGCGCACGTGCTTTTGCCAGCCGTAGTTCGCGTCGAGATTGAGCAGACGCCGCAACTCTCTGGCGATCGCGTCGAACTCGTCGCCGCCCACCTTGCCCGCCGCGCCGTCGACGAGCACGCGCCGCTCCAGGCCGTACAGGTAGAAAAACAGATAGCCGGTGTTGATGTCCGATTTCTTGCGATCGGAGGCGAGCCATTCGAGATACGTGCGGCGTTGCTCCGGCGTGAGCCCGCCATAGCTGAGCGCCACGCTGCCAAGCCCGGCTGCCGGGTCCGCGCCGTCGCGGGCGACGTCGAAGCGTGCGTCGATCACGCATGCCTCGATCGAATCAGCGTGCAGGCGTTGCACGTCGCCCGTGTAGAAGAAGCCTCCCGTGACCGTCAGGCCATGGATATCGATGCTTTCGCCAGGCACGACAAAGCGCGCGGACGAGCGCGCAGCAGGCCGCGCGCCGCCCGGCGCGGGGCCGATGCGGTAAGCGTCGGCGGCTGAGCCCGCCATGTCCATCGATACCAGCGGCTCGTCGTCATACGAGCCGGGAGAACTTGTCATGAAATTGCCTGGCTCCTCAGGAGCCCTGTGAGATCCGGATGAAAACGGCGACACGAACCGCAATGGCTTGCCGGCACGCTGCGTGCCGCACAACGTGTCTTTCGATGCAAGCTTGAGGGGAACCAACGAAAGCCAGCCCAGACGGGACAGCCCACCCAGCCGGCGCCAGAACGATCGGACGGCGGACCTGCGCGCGCATCCGATGCAAGAAAGGCAAGTCCCATCGACACGCCGATGACGACAACCCCGCCCTCCCAACACTGCTTCGCCCGCGGCTCATTGTTCTCCCGTCCACGTCGCCGGGAATCCGTTGCCCGGCGCGGTCGCGACCTTTGATTATATGTTCTTTTTCAGGATCGCTCCGACGGCGCAGAAATGGCCGCTCGTGCCCCGTGGAAGCCGCATCGAGACAATTGAGGTCACGACTTTTCTTACAAACGCCTTTGTACGCGAGCGAACAATCTGACCCCAACTAAATCGCATATTTTGCAAGCTCATTTTGCGAACTGGAGTTACACTCGGCGACATGCATTTCGCGCACAGGAGTTCCTGATCGAACGCGCCGAAATCTGAAACGCGGTCTTCGACGCCCTTATGCGTCAGACTTCTCGCACCGTCTCTCAGGTTCTGGACGGCCCTCGGAATGCCAGAACCTATTCACGCCAGCGGAAGCTGGCGTCTTTTTGTGCGGCGCCAGAATGGACACGTTTTGTGGCGCGACGCTCGCACCTTGCACGCCCTGCACACTTTGCGTTCCCTGCGCCGTGCCTGGCGCGGCGACGGCGAGCACAAGCGGACGGCGCCGGACCGACGCATAGGTCGCGAGGGCGAGACCGCACCAGATCAACCCATAGCCGGTCAGATCGACGGTCGTCAGCCGTTCATGGAAGACCGTGAGCGCGAGGATGAACGTCACGGTCGGCGTCGCGTATTGCATCACGGCCGATTCCGTCAGCGAAACCAGCGGCATCGCGTAGGCGTAGAGCGCGAGCGGCACGACGGTCAGCGGCCCCGCCAGCATCATCAGCACGGACGCGTCGACGCCCAACGACGTGAACGCAAGCGCATGATGCGAGCTCAGATAGCCGAAATAGCCGAGCGCGAACGGCATCATCACGACGGTTTCGCGCCACGTGCTGACGATCGCGTTTCGCGTCGGCCACACTTTGCGCGTGAGCCCCAGCAGCGAGAATGTGACTGTGAGCATCACGGCGAACACGGGCACCCCGCCGTGCGCGTAGCACTGGACGAAGGTGCCTGCAAGTCCGAGCGCCAGTGCCGCCGCTTTCAGACCGTTAAGCCGCTCGTTCAGAAAAACAATGCCGAGCGCAGCCGACAGCAGCGGATTCAGGAAGTATCCGAGACTCGCCTGTAACGCGTTGCCCGTCACCGACGCGAGGATGTACACAACCCAGTTAGCGGACAGCAAAACCGCCGGCAACAACGCGAGCGCGAACGATCGCCAGTCGCCCATCTGTTGCCGTAGCGCGGGCTTGAGCGCAATCACGGCCGACAGCACGACGAACGACCAGAACACGCGATGCGCGAGCATCTCCGGCGCGCTCACCGCCTTCAGATGCCAGTAATACAGCGGCATCAGGCCCCACCAGCAGAGCGCCA
This sequence comes from Paraburkholderia caribensis, assembly GCF_002902945.1. Classification (NCBI taxonomy): domain Bacteria; kingdom Pseudomonadati; phylum Pseudomonadota; class Betaproteobacteria; order Burkholderiales; family Burkholderiaceae; genus Paraburkholderia; species Paraburkholderia caribensis. The sequence goes on along the minus strand of NZ_CP026101.1, from coordinate 1,679,256 downwards.
CGAGCAGCGCAGCGTAGCCGGCGCCCTCCTTCTGCTTCGGATTGTTCGCATTCATGGCTGTAGCGCCTCGTCGAGTCGGTCGATCAGAACTTCCACTTCATCCACGCCGAAAATCAGCGGCGGCGACAGGCGCAGCGAATCCGGCGCGGCGGAATTCGGCATCGCCAGCACGCCGCCGTCGATCAGATCGAGCCAGACGTCGGTCATGCTTCTGCCGAGGCGCGCGTCGAGCCTGAGGCTGAGCGCAAGGCCCGTGCCGTGCAAGGTCACGCGCGAATCGAAACGCGCTGCGATGCGCTCGCCGATCAGCGCGCCCATCGCAGCCGCGTTCTCGACGAGCCGTCCGCGTTCGACGAGGTCGAGCACGATCAGTCCGCACTGCATCGCAAGCCGGTTGCCGCCGAAGGTCGAGCCCTGCACTTTCGCCTTGCCGGGCGCGCCGAACACGGCGTCGAAATCGCCGTCGTTCATCAGCACGGCCGACAGCGGCACCAACCCGCCCGTCAACCCTTTCGATACGACCAGCATGTCGGGCGCGACCGATGCCTCGGGTGCCCTGGCGTCCATGCCGATTGTGTCGATGCCGAACCAGGTGCCCGTACGGCCGAGGCCGCAATACACCTCGTCGGCGATCAGCTTCGTTCCGGTCTCGCGGCACAGCGCCGCGAGACGCGACGCGGTGTGCGCCGTCCAGTGCTGCGCCGCCGACGACCCCGCCACCGGCTCGAACACGACGGCGGCGATCTTGCGGCTTGCGAGTACGTCTTCGAGCGCGGCGAAGTTCTGCGCGTCGACGTGATGGACGTTGCCCGGCCTCCAGCGCAGCCCTTCCGTCCAGAACGGATTGCCCGTCATGAATGACGAAAACATCGACAGGCCGTGGAAGCTGTCGCGGAAGGCGACCACGTCGGTGCGCCCCGTGCTCGTCATCGCGAATTTCACGGCGCTTTCGACGGCCTCCGCGCCCGTGGTCGCGAAGAACACTTTCTGGAAGCGCTGGCCGCTGAGCGTGAGTAATTTATTGGCGAGCGCGAGTTGAGATTCGGCGCATTCGAACGGAAACACGTTTATCGACGTGCGCTGAAGCGCGTCGGCAAAGCGCGCGAGCAGCGCCGCATGCGCGTGCCCGAGATTCGCCGTGCCAAAGCCCGCGAGGCAATCGAGCAACACGCGGCCGTCGGCTGTTTCGACATAACAGCCGTCGCCGCGCGCGCCCGTCATGTCGAGGCCCGCTTCGTCGAGGAACCTTTCCCAATAGGGATTCACGGAGTCGAAGCGCTCAGTGCGCTCAACCCCGCGTTGGTCTGATTCGTCGAGCGCGTCGTCAGATTTCAAGCGGCCTCCTGCCTTCGCGCAGCCCATGAAACTGGAGCCGCGTCTGATCGCCGTAAAAGAACGCGACCGACTCCAGTTGCCGCATGTTCACTTCGAGCATGAAGAGCGCCGCTTCGAGGCTATAGCGCTGCTCCGCCGCGCTCACGTGCGCAACGTCGGCGAGGAACAGGCGCGACAGGCTCGGATGATTCAGTTCGTCGTTCGTCTCGCCGTGCTTTGCGACGATGTCGCCCGCATGCAGCGCGCTTTCGACCAGCCCGGCAATGTGCTCGTGAACGGGGCTGTGCTGGTCGCGCAGACCTTCCGTGACCATGATCGACGTAAAGAAGGCGGTGGGCAGGCGATGCGCGAGAACCGTGTACGCGTCGATATAGAGCGCGGTCAGCGGCAGCGGTACGGAGGCGCGCACCTCGGCTTCGTTCATGCCGAGCGCGACGCAGGTGGCGAGTTCGAACGCTTCGTGACCGTACTCTTCCTGGAAGTACTGAAAGAGCCGCGCGCGCAGATTGCGTTTGAGGCGGCGCGACAGCAGCGGCCCAAGTATTTCGACGAAGCGGTCGGTCACGTGATACTGCTCGACGTACAGCCCCTTCACGAGCGGCGTGATTTCCCGGCTCGCGAGCACGGCCGAAGCAAACGCGTTGCTGCCCAGTCGATCGAGCGCGCCGAGCAACAGGCGCTCCGCGCGGGCGGCGAGCGCGAGACCGCTGCAGGGTTCGCGCAAACGCTCCGTATCCGCCGACGTCATGCGCCTGCCGACCCGCAAAGGTGCGATCTCGACGAAATGCGCGAACGACAGCAGATACATTTCGAGATCGAGGGAATCGAGCGATGCGGCGCTGTGCAAATGTTGAAGCGGCGCATCGTCCGGAATGGCTACCGCTGGATGCCAGCCCGCCTGGCGGAACACTTCGCCGAGCATGTGCTGCCACGCGAGCAGGAGTTCGGGCGCGTTCTGCCGCGCATACGCCACCTGAAAATGAAGCGACTGAAGCGCGAAGTTGCCGGCGAACGGCCCGCTCTCCTTGCCCGAAAACGGGAACGCGCCAGGCGTCGTGTCGCGATTGGGGGCGTCGTTCGTGAGCATATGATGGACGACGCCCAGCACCTCCCGATACATCCCAGGCCGGCGCCCGACAACAGCGGCGAGGCGCTTCGCGACGTCGCGACACAACGCCATCGCATGCTGCGCATCCGACCTGACGCTGTCGATGCCGCTATCCGTCTCTTCGATCAGCGACAGCGCATCCAGCTGCACCGTCAGGGTGCGAATCCACGCTGGGCACGCGCCTTCGTTGAGCCGCATCCAGACATCGGATGAAGGCCGCATCAGTTGCGTGACCACCTCGGCCACCTCGTCGCGCCCGACGCCTTCGAAGGACAGGTCGACGGCATCGTCACCTACGCCGATCGTCAGTCCCTCGATGCCCGCCGACAGCTCGCACGGCACCAGCGCCGGCCGTCTGTATCGATCGATATCCCAGCGTTCCATGACGGCTCTCAGGCAAAGATGCGCGGTTTGGCGACGGGCTGGCGGCCGTAGAAATCGAGAATCTGGTTCTCCTGCAGCACCATGGTTTCGATAGCGAGCATCACGTGCTTCCTGACCGTCATCTGCTCTTCAGGCGAGATCGCCTCGATTTCGGCAAGCAGACTCAGCGAAATGTCTTCGTGGTCGAACTCGTCGTTGATCGTCGCGTGACGGGCGATCGGACGCCAGAAGCCTTCCGGAATGCCCGTCTCGCGACAATAGTTCGCCAGCTCGAGATGAAAGCTCGCGCTCGGCTGCTCGAACAGGAACAGCAGCGACTTGAAGCTCAACGGATGCTGGCGCGCATACACGCCCAACGATGCGCACAAAGCGAACGTGGCGGGCAGCGGCACCAGATAGTCGAGATTGTCGGTGCGGATAGAGACGGCTTGCAGCGACTGCCGCAGCATGTCGTCGTGATTCAGTTCCGAGGCGAGAAAGCCCTGCAGCAGCTTCTGCACCTTGACGGGCTCGGCATGGGCAAGCGCCGGCGCGATCAGACCCGGCGCCTCGCGCACGATATAGAAGTATTCGAGCGCATAGCCGATCAGCGCGCTCTTCGGCAACGTGCGATCGCAGAGGCCTTGATACAGACGCGATGTCGAATTCGCCTCGATGGTTTCGGCGGCGAACTTTCTGAGCCGGTGATAGAACTCCTCGCCTGACAGACAGCCTCGAGGCTCGGGAAACGCGCTCTCGGTCAACAGGCCGAGCCTGTCAAACTCCTCCAGCAGCCCGTCGACTTCGGACGCAAGCTCCGGATGGCGGCGCTTCAGTTCGGGAATCGACGTGTCGCCGCGCCGTAGAGAATCGACGAACGCCTTGAGCGCGCCGTGGCTGTCGGCGACGACGGAACACGATTGCTCGCGATAGTCGAGCGTCAGGCCGTGGTGCTCCTCGATCAGCTGCACGCCGGGACGAAAGCGCGGCGCGGCGAAAAGATCTGCTGCGGTCGTGGCCTGCATCATGCCTCCCCGTCGACGTCGAGTGTGCGCAGCAGCGCCGGGGACGTCGAATAATGTTCCCAGATGCCCGTATAGAACTGGTCGTACAGTTCGATGAACAGATGCGTTTGCGCGCGCATGCGCCGCACGTCCGCATCCGCGATGGCAGGAATGCGCGAGAAGATCTTGCGCGTGAGGCTGCCGTGGCCGCCGTTCAGGTTGATATCGGAATGCGCTTTCACGGGCCTGAGCAGCGCGGGGTCGACGCCGATCCGATACGCGGCGTCGAGGAAGGAATCCTGCTTGATGTCCTTGCCTTCGAGAATGCCGAGCGTCGAAAAGAAGAACAGCGGGTCGCTATGGGCCCAGAAGGCAAGCGCGTTACACAACGCCATGGTTTGCGGCAGCGGCACCGTGCGCGCGAGATCCTCACGCGTGACGCCGAGCGTGTTCAGCGCCTTGAGCAACAGTTCGTCGTGCCCGTACTCTTCCGCGTAGAACTCGTTCATCGAGAGCCGCACGCCCGTATTGGCGACATACGACAGAACAGGCGCGTCGAAATAGCTTTCGCGGAACAGGAAATGGTAGTTCTCCACGATCATTCCGTGGATCACGTTAAGGGGAATGTCGGCGCCCGTGCTCGCGGACGCGCACTTCTCCCAGAATACGTTCGTATAGAGCGTGCGATACAGCAGGTCGTTGGCGAGATCTTCGAGTTCGAGCAACACGTCGAGGCCGCTGCGCGCCAGCGCGGGCTTCACCGCGCGCACCAGTTGCAGTTCCTTCAGACGGTCGAACACTTGCTGTTCGTATGGCGTATAGCGGGCGATCACCTCCTCCGCCTTGACGCCGGCGCGCAGCGCGCTGATGAGCGACGCCGCGTCTTCACCCTCGACGGACGCCGGAAATTCATATTGATGCTCGTCGTCTTCGATGACGAGCGAGGGCGACGTGCTGAGACACTTTCCCGCCAGCACGAACGCCTGTGGTTCAAAAATGTCGTCCATCGCGACGGCCTCCATTCGTGGCCGGCACGCAACGGTGCCGGCGCTTGCATTACAGGTGAACCGGGATCAGGACGGGACGCGCCTTGCGCGGCTTGACCACGACCGTGATTTTCTTGTCGTCTTGCCTGTCCGTTTGCGACTGCGCCTGCGATTGTTGTTGCGGCTGCGCTTGCTGAACCTGCACTTGGGTCGTCATCTCAATCTCCTTGGGGTTGGCGTTAACTCTGCACTGCTTAACAAGCTGTCCACCACCGTGGCCAGTTCTTTCACACCCGGAGCCAAAAACCCAAAGCCGTGTGGCGGGCAGCATCGCCTCGCCAATGGCGGCAGGCCGATGAGCGCAACAGGCTTAACTTGTAGCCCCGTTTTCCGCCGTGGATCTGACGCCGGGCGCGGCTTCCGGGCCGCAGCGGCGCAGTCAGACGTATGTGTTATTTGCCGGCCCGCTGCCGCCGATCGCAGCCGCGCGCCGTTACCGAATGCGTGCCCGAGTGTCGGACTCCCGCCGCAGCCAGACGCTTTCGACGAAAAACGGGCGCCCCCATAACAGGGAGCGCACCGGGAGGTCGTTGTAGGTCTGGGCGGTCCAGCCGGATTCTCGTTATTGGCCGCCTTTGGTTGTTTCTCTCAGGTTCTGCTTTCTCTCAGGTTCTGCTGGACCGCATCTTTTTTGCACGGCCTCGGAAATTCTGTTCGTACAGTTCCGTTTTTGCGGAATCAGATAAAGTGTTCGTTCGTTTCGACCACTGTTCGAGGAATTCGTCGAATTGCGCTAACCCGATGATTTACTGATCATTTCCCTCGAAAATTCATGCAAACAAACTAACTCGTTGGGCCTATTGTTCCGGTAAACTGCGATAACTGGAATGAACACTTTCGATCAATTTGCGTGAAGTGTTCGGCAAACTCGCATGAACACTTTCAGAGCAATCATCTTGATGGGACCAAAGTAAGGTGCTAGCGCGCCCGCTCTGGTCGACAGGGAGGCGAATGAAGATCACCCTCGACGTCGCAACGGCTACCCCGCTGACGGAACAGATCGTCGGTCAGGTCGAAGCGCTGATCCTGTCGCGCGAACTGCGCGTCGGCATGCGCCTGCCGTCTATCCGCAAGTTCGCGGCGGAACACAACATCAGCCGCTTTCCCGTCATCGAGGCCTACGACCGGCTGGCCACGCGCGGCCTGCTGCAGCCCAAGCACGGTTCCGGCTATTACGTCGCCGAACAGTTCGAAAAAGCGCCGCGCGCCACGCGCGGGCTCGACGCGATCCGCGCGACGCCCGAATCCGACCAGATCCTGCGGCAGTTCGAGCGGCCCGACGAGGTGCTGAACCTGTCGATCGGTTTCATTCCCGAGGCATGGCGCGACGTCGAAGGCATTGCGCAGGCGATCCGCCAGGCGTCCCGCACGGACGCGCGCAGTCTGATCGACTACGCGATTCCGCAGGGCGACCCGGTGTTGCGACTGCAGATCGAACAGCGCCTGGCGTTCGTCGGCGTGGCGGCGGAGCCGCAGAACATCATGGTGACCAACAGCGCGAGCGAGGCGCTCGACCTCGTCGTGCGGATGCTGCTCAAGCCGGGTGACACCGTGTTCGTCGAAGATCCCGGCTACTTCAACCTGTTCGGGCTGCTCAAGCTGCAGGGTATCGAGCTGGTCGGCGTGCCGCGCCTGTCGAGCGGGCCGGATGTCGAGGCCGTCGAGGCGCTGCTGAGGGAACACCGGCCGAAGCTCTTTTTCATCAACACGGTCTTTCACAATCCGACGGGCACCAACGTCGCGCCGCATGTCGGTTTCCGGTTGCTGCAGCTCGCACAGGAGCACGACTTCATGATCGTCGAGGACGACGTCTACGCGGATTTCCAGGCGATTCCCACGCAGCGTCTCGCGTCGCTCGACCGGCTGACGCGTGTGGTGTATATCGGCGGGTTCTCGAAGAGCCTGTCGTCGTCGCTGCGGCTCGGCTATATCGCCGCCGAAGCCGGGTTGGTCAAGCACTTCGTCGAAGTGAAGGCGCTCACCAGCCTGGGCGGCACGCGCTTTAGCGAGCGCGTCGTGGCCGCGCTGCTCGAGCGCGGCACGTATCGCAAGCATCTGGAACGGCTGCGGCGGCGCGTGAATGGCGCCATTTCGACCGCAGTGGAATTGCTCAATGGCGTCGGCTGGCAGGTGTTCGACGAGCCCTGCGGCGGTACGCTGGTGTGGGCGCGCGTGCCGGGTGTGCCGAATTCGGATGTGTTCGTCGCCGAGGCCGCCCGCGCCGGCATCACGGTGCAGCCGGGCAGCTATTACCGGCCGCACGGCGAGATGACACCGTGGGTCCGGTTCAATACCGCGTATCTCGACAACGATCGGGCGCTGGGATTCTTGCGGCGCGCGGCGGCGATGGGCGATTGAACGATGGGCGATTGAAGCCAGACAGCCGCGCCGCGCCGCGCGCGATCAGCTACCCTGCTCCCGCTGAATCCGCGTGCGCGCTTCGCCAAGGCTTTCGAAGCGGTCGTCGTCCTCGTTGAACACCGAAATACGCCCATGCCCGATGTCGTACACCCACCCCTGGACATCGAGGCGCTTCTGCGCGAGCCGCCCGGCGACGGATGGATGCGTGCGCAGATGCATCAGTTGCAGCCGGATGTTTTCTTCGACGAGCGCCTGCACGACATGATCGCTGTCCACCTTGCGCGCCTGCACGACGCTGCGCGCCGTCTCCGCATTGCGTAGCCACGCGTTGACGGTCGGCATGTCTTCCGCTGTCATGGGCGCGGTGCCCGCGAGGCCGCGCATCGCGCCGCAGTCGCTATGTCCGCATACGACGATCTGCCGCACGTTCAGCGCCAGCACCGCGTATTCGACGACGGCCGACACGCCACCCAGCATTTCGCCGTAAGCCGGGACGATATTACCGATATTGCGGCACACGAACAGCTCGCCCGGATGCGTTTGCGTAATCATTTCCGGCGAAACGCGCGAGTCGGCGCAGGTGATGAACAGCGTGTGCGGCGCCTGACCTTGCGCAAGACTTTCGAATAGCGCCTGGGTGGCGGGAAACACTTCGTCGCTGAACTGCTCGACGCCGTCCAGCAGGTGCAGCAGGTCCGACTTCGCCGGGTCGCGAAGCCGTCTGGTGTTGAGCATATCGTCCGACATGAAGCTGTTCCCCTTCGCAGCGCAGCTGGATCATCGATCAGGAAGTGTACGACGGGAATGCGTCAGCGGGCAGTCATAGCCGCATGGGCCACGGCGCGCGAACGAAACGCGCAAAGAGAGGCATCATAAAAGAAGCCCCGGCCGGACGTGATCGGAGCGGCGCGGGGCTCTACAAAAGCTCGCCTGTTCTCAAGAGGCAAGCTCACGTTACCCGCGTCAAAAAAACGGAGCAATCGAAAAAAACCCCGGACGCCGGGTGCGGCGACCGGGGGAAGCTCTCTCGCGCGCGAAGGGAACCACCGCGCACAAACGTCACTTTAGCGGTTCGCACGGCGCGGATTAACGGGCCGCGCGGAAACACTCCTTTCCAGCGTGCACAAACGGGCGCGGCGCGTATATCCCGCCGTCCCGTCCTCACTTCGCACGCAGTCTCGGCGGATGCGCACGCGCTGCGCAATCCGCGCACACCCCGTGCAACGCCAGGGTCTTGCCGACAATGCGCAAGCCGAACTGCTTGGCGATCGCAACGCGCCGGCGATTGATCTTCGGGTCGGAGAACTCTTCGACGCGCCCGCACACCACGCACACGAGATGATCGTGCGCCTTGCCGGAGTTCAGCTCGTAGAGGCTGTGATGTTTGCCGAGCGGCACGTTCGCGACGAAGCCCGCCTCCACCAGCTGACTGAGCACGCGATAGGTGGTCGACAGGTTCATTCGTTCGCCGCCTGCAGCGATGCGGCGGTGAATTTCTTCCGCGCTGAAATGGCCATGCTCCGTGCGTTGCAGATAGTCGAGCACGGCGACCTGCGCAGCCGTGCCTAGCAGGCCGGCTCGCTTGAGCGCGTCGAGCGTTCGGGTCAGAGACGTTGACAAGGGCGGCATGCGCAGCCGTTCTGGATCGAATCGAGGGAACCGGCTTTCAGCCTACGACATCGGCATGAATATTTCCGGAACCTAGTTGATTGCGATTCGCATTCGGCAAGGACTCAACGCAAGGGTCGCGCGACACCGGCGCCCCGGTTGCGCACGAGCTCGGCCGCCTGCCACGATGCCAGCGCCGTACAGCCGAACAGCACTTCGCGCATCCGCTTGACGAGCGCAAGCGACAGCGCCGTCTGCTCGTCGACGCCGAACATTCGCGCGAGCAGCACCACGACAGCCTCCTGCACGCCCAGCCCCGACGGCACGAAGAACGCCGCATGGCGCGCCGCCTGCGTGAGCGCTTCGACGGCGATCGCGCCGCCAATCGAAACGGGATGCCCGAGCATCCACAGCGCGACGTACACCTCCGACGCGCCGAGCAGATAGCCCGCAAACTGCCAGACAAACGCGCGCAGCAGCAGGCGCGGCTCACGCAGCAACGCATCGATCGCGGCATCGAGCTGCGCGCCGCCGATGCGCTCGACGTTCCAGTGCGCGCTCATCGGCAGACGCGCGGACCAGCGCTCGATCGCGTGAAACAGTCCGCCGCGCCTGAGCAGCACGAACATGACGACGGGCAGCGGCAACGACAGCAGCAACGCCGCGCCGACGGTCGCGAGCACACCGTCGTGGCCCGTCTGCGCAACGATCAGCACGAGCCCGAGCGCGGCGAACACATACTGGACGGCGAGCGTCACCAGCACCTCGACGATCACCGACGCGCACACCGAGCCTGTCGATTCGATTTTCCAGCGCGCGAGCCTCACGCCGACGAACTCGCCGCCGATGCTCGCGACGGGCAGCAGCCTGCTCACCGCCTCGCGCACGGTCGCGACCCACCACAGATACGCGAGCGACGCGCTTCTGCCGAGCAGCAGCCGCCACGCCTGCGCATCGAGCAGCAACGGCAGCGCATGCAGCGGCACGAGCCACAGCAGCGCGAAGCCTGCCGAACGGATCGCGTGCAGCACATCGTCGATGCCGCCGTGCAACGCCAATGCGATCAGCACCGCGATGCCGGCGGGCAATCCCAGCCATTTGAGCCACTTGATCATAGGTATGACGGCTGCGCGAACACGTCGGCGAAACCGCCCGTGATCGCCCCGCTCGCGGCGATCGCCGACGCAACGCGTGCGGACAGCAGTGCATCGAGTTCGTCGCTGTGCCGGTACGTCTGCATCGTCGGTGTAATCGCGCCCTCGCCGCCCACGGCGGGATGACAATAAATCTCGCCGACGCCTTCCGGCAGCCGTGCCAGCGCGGCGAGCAGCGCCGCCTCGTCCAGATGCCCTGTCTGCGACATGCCAATCACGTAGTCGTTGTGTGCAATGCCTGCATTATCCAGCTGCTTGCGCACGCGTGCGATCCACGGCCTGATCCACGCAGGCGCACCCGGCTCGTACGGCAGCCGCATCGCCTTCAGCCCATATTCGCTACCGACTTCGATAATCAGCGAGAGCACCGTCGGATGCAGATGAAAGTGCTTGTGCGTGTCGACGTGATCGAGCGGGAGTCCCGTGCGTGCGAAGGCCTGAAACTGCGCGCGGATTTCCGCCTTCAACTGGCGCCGCACTTCGGGAAGGAGGAAAAAGCGAAAGCCGTTGCGCACCATCCGTTGGCCGAGCCGCCCATGTCTGTCGACGAGCGCGGGAACCAGATGCGTGGCGAGCATGGGGACGCCGTCCGCCAGCACGAGATGCAAACCGACGCGCAAGCTCGGATAACGCTGCGCGCGGCGCACGGCATCCGCCGCGGCGGGCGCGGACACCATCAGGCTCGCCGACGTCAGGACGCCATGCAGATGCGCGCGCTCGACGGCTTCGTTGATCCGCACATGCAGACCGAAGTCGTCGGCCGTCACGATCAGCGCGCGTCGCGGTGCGTTTATCGAATGCTGCGTCGACTGTCGCGTCATGCCTCGTGCGCCCGGAGGAAACGGAAGAACTCGACGCCTTCACGCAGGCGCCGCTTCATCATTTCCCAGCTTAGCAGCATCTCGCGCACGATCTCCCAGATCTTCGACGGACGGAAATAGAACTGCCGGTAGAACTGTTCGAGATGGTGATAGATCTCTTCGCGCGACAGATGCGGATAACCGATCGCCGCCAGTTGCACGCCCTCCGCGCTCACGAGATTGATCACCTTGTTCTCTTCGAGCCAGCCGTTTTCGACGGCCTGCTTGTAGAGCGTGGTGCCGGGATACGGCGCGGCGAGCGACACCTGAATGGTGTGCGGATTGATTTCCTTCGCGTACTCGATGGTCTTGTGGATCGTCTCTTTGGTTTCGCCGGGCAAGCCGAGTATGAAGGTGCCGTGAATCTTGATGCCCAGCTTGCGGCAGTCTTCAGAGAAGCGTCGCGCGATGTCGGTGCGCAGGCCCTTCTTGATGTTCAGCAGAATCTGGTCGTCGCCCGATTCGTAGCCGACCAGCAGCAGACGCAGGCCGTTCTCTTTCATGATCTTCAGCGTCGCGTACGGCACGTTCGCCTTCGCATTGCACGACCACGTGACGCCGAGCTTGCCGAGACCGCGCGCGATCTCCTCGACGCGCGGCTTGAAGTCGGTGAACGTGTCGTCGTCGAACATGATCTCCTTCACTTCGGGCATGTTGTCGCGAATCCACTTCACTTCTTCGAGCACGTTCTCGACGGAGCGCGTGCGGTAGCGATGCCCGCCCACCGTCTGCGGCCACAGGCAGAACGTGCAGCGCGAGCGGCAGCCGCGCCCGGTGTAGATCGACACATACGGATGCTTCAGATAGCCGATGAAGTAGTTCTCGATCTTCAGATCGCGCTGATAAACAGGCGCGACGAAGGGCAACTCGTCCATGTTCTCGAGGATCGGGCGCGCTTCGTTGTGCTCGACGGAGCCATCCGCGGCGCGGTAGCTCAGGCCCTTGATCTGCGACAACGGCAGGCCTTCGGCGATCTCCTTGCAGGTGAAATCGAACTCTTCGCGGCAGACGAAATCGATGGCCTCGCTCGCCGTCAGCGAGTTATGCGGATCGACGGCGACCTTGGCGCCGACCATGCCGATCAACACGTTCGGCGCGCGTTCTTTCAGCTGCCCGGCGAATAGCGCGTCGGTCGGAAACGACGGCGTGCTCGTGTGGATGACGACAAGTTCGTATTCCTGCGCGATCGCGAGCGACGCTTCGACGGAAAGACCGTCGGCGGGCGCGTCGAGCACGCGGCTGCCCGGCACGAGCGCGGCCGGCTGCGCGAGCCACGTCGGATACCAGAACGAGCGGATCTCGCGCTTTGCCTGATAACGCGACCCCGCGCCGCCATCGAAACCGTCATACGACGGCGCCTGCAAAAATAACGTCTTCTTCATATTCGCTTTCCACGAGTTGTAGTTGAGCCGGGCGTTCGCGAAACGCTCAGCGTCCGTCGGATACTTCGAGCGCGCTGGCCGGTTCGGTCCGAAAAACTGTCGTTGCGTTGTCAGTGGCGTTGTCCGTGGCTTCGACGGGCACGCGCACGCCGCGCCACACCACCGTCGAGCCGAACGCCCCTGTCATCCATTGCGCCAACAGCAATGCGTCGCGCACGGGCATCAGCGCGAGATCGCGCACGAACAGGCGTCGCTCGCCGCCCATCATCGCATGCAGGATGACGCGCGCCGACACGCCCGTCACGGCCGCGACGACGAGCGCGATCGACATGGCGGGATGCACGCTCGCGCGATGCAACGCGAACGCGAGCCACGCGCCGCAGACCATCCACGGCAGCGTGAAGGTCACGAACAGCAATGCGAAGCCCGCGCGGTTCACCGAGCGGATCGTGCGCAGCCAGCGCGTCTCGCGATCCCACAGCGCGGCGAGCGTGCGTTCCGTCACATCCGTCTCGACGACCACGGGCGACAACACCGTTCGCAGATTCGACTCGCGCACATGACCGGCCAGCCAGTAGTCGTCGGCAAGCGTGTTGCGCAGCCGCTCGAAACCGCCAATGCCCGCCAGCGTCGAGCGCCGCAGTGCGAGCGTCGCGCCGAAGCCGAAGCGCGTCGAGCCGAACGCGTGCGCGATCCGCACCGACGGCACGAACCATTCGTTGATGAATTGCGCGCCCACGCGCGACCAGAATCCGGCAATGCCTTTCGCGCGATACAGGCACGTCACGACGCCGACCAGCGGATCGGCGAGCGGCGCGCAGACGCGCTCCAGATAATCCGCTTCGACGGCGATATCGCTGTCGGCGATCACGAACACGTCATGGGCCGCCCATTGCGCGAGGTTGATCAGGTTGCTCACCTTCAGATTCGTGCCGTGCACGCGCGGATCGACGACGAGCGAAATCCGGCAATGCGGATACGCAGCCTGCAGGCGATGGACGATCGCGATGGCGGAATCGTCCGCGCGCGATACGCCGCAGACCAACTCGAAGCACGGATGCGTCTGCTCACAGAAGGTTGCGAGGTTGTCGAAGAGGCGTGGCTCCGCGCCGCACAGCGGCTTGAGAACGCTGACGGGAACCGGCGCACGCGCGGGGAACGAACGCCGTTCGCGCGCGGCGGCGCGCGACACCGACACGAGCGAGGCCAGCACCGCCGCGACGGCATACAGCGCTGCGCCATACACGAGCATCATCGCCAACCAGTCAATACGTAACAGCGTGCCCTGCATGGTATCGATCGCTCCTGCTGAAATGAATGCGGGCTGGCCGTCGTGTCGACGCGCGCAGCCACGTGGACGCAAACGGCCTCACCATCCCGTCGCCTGAAGCGGAACGTAAGGCATGCCTGTGAAATGCAGATGAAGGATGACGAGTCCACGCGCGGGACAGATTGCCGAAACGCAAACGGCATCGCGCCGTGGTCCGACGAAACGCGCATGACGTCTTTTCACGGCCGCGCGAAATGCCCGGCGCGCCACATGACGTGTAATCAGAACGGCAGCCAGCAACAAGCCGAACGTCAGTTCGCGGAACGCCGCCGTCTCGAAGAGCGTCTGAGGAAACCTGCAGAAGAAAAGCAGGCTCACGACACAGACGTCGATAGCCGTCGCGGCAACCGATGCCGTGACGAGGTGGGCGCGGATCATCTGAACAGTAGTGTGCTTCATGGCGAGCCAGCCCTACGTGGCGCGCACCGGCCCGCTGCTGCTACTTCGCTGATGTGAAGCCTGCGTGACGGTGCGACAGATTCGAGCGCGCCCAGCCATGCTGGACACGTCGCACCGATGGTAGCGAGCGGAGTCTGAAGGGAATATTAAGCACTTGAACCCGGCGCGCGTTTCACGCAGCTTTCATCACATTGCTTGCAGCTTACGGAAGCATCCGCTGCAACACGTTGTCTTTCAGCACGATGCGATGAAACAACGCACCGCCGACATGCAACACGATCAGCGCCAGCAGGACCCATGCGAGCCAGCCATGCACGTCGCCGAGTGCGTGGCCCGTCGGCGAACCGGACGAAGTCAGATCAGGATAGCGAACCATGCCGAACAGCTTCACCGCCCAGCCGCGCGACGACGCGTTGGCCCATCCCGCCAGCGGCACGGCGGCCAGCAGCCCGTATAGCAGCGCATGCGTCGTGGATGAAATCACGCTGAGTGCACGCGACAATTCCGCGGCCTGCGGCATATGGGTCGCGCGCCACGCGATGCGGCACGCCACCGCAGCGACGATCGCCGCGCCCACGCCGAGATGCCACGCGATCAAGCCGTTGGGCAAGGTATCGCGATGCACGTCGGGCATCGTCCAGCCAATCACGAACTGCGCGGCGACGAGCAGCGCGACCAGCCAGTGCAACAGGCGTGCAACGCCGTCATAGGCGGGGCGTTGGGCAAAAGCATTGAGATTCATTGTCGGTCTCTTATGAAGTAGCGCGACGCATGCGTCACGCGGCGATGCTACCGGCGCGAACCTGAAGAAATGCTTAACACCTTCAACCGACGGCAAGCGCACGTATACATGCCGCATCCGCGCTAGACTCGCAGGCAATACGACATGCCCGACACCCGGCCCCGCCGGACAACGACACCATGCGCATTCTTCTCGTGGAAGACGACGACCTGATCGGCAGCGGGCTCGAAGTCGCGCTGCGCAACGCGGCCTTCACCGTCGACTGGGCCCGCGACGGCCAGCATGCGCAGCTCGCGCTCGCGACCACGCCTTATCTGCTCGTGATTCTCGATCTCGGCTTGCCGAAACTTTCCGGCATGGAACTGCTGAAGTCGCTGCGCGCACGCGGCAACCACATCCCCGTGCTCGTGCTCACCGCGAAGGACACCGCCGCCGACAAGGTGCGCGGCCTCGACGCCGGCGCCGACGACTATCTCGGCAAGCCGTTCGATCTCGCGGAGCTCGTCTCGCGCTGCCGCGCGCTGATCCGCCGCTCGCAAGGCCGCGGCAGCGAGGTGATCGCGTGGCGCGACCTGAGCGTCGATCCCGTCGCGCAGACGGTATCGAGAAACGGCGTGCGCGTGCAGCTCACCGCGCGCGAATGGGCCGTGCTGATCCACCTGCTCACCCACTCTGGCGTGCCGCAGCCGCGCGCCCGGATCGAGGAAAGCCTGTATGGCTGGCAGGAGGAAGTCGAAAGCAATGCGATCGAAGTGCACGTGTCGAACCTGCGCAAGAAGCTCGGCGGCGATGTGATCCGCACGGTGCGCGGCTTCGGCTATATCGTGGACAAGACATGACGCGGCTGCGCTCGACATCGATCCGCCGCCGCCTGATGTGGCTGATTCTCGTCAGCGTCGGCGCGGTGTGGACGGTCATGTTCGCCTGGAGCTTCAACAACGCGACGCGCGAAGTCGACGAATGGGACAGGGCGCGCCTGGTCCAGCTCGCGCATCTGCTGGCGCAACTCGACGACCTGAACCTCGCGCGGCTCGCCGTTGCGGGTATCGATGTGCGCAACGAGTACTCGCGCGCGTCGCCCTCTCTCGACGACGACACCGACGCGCGCCCCCGCTATGCGCTTTTCGAGGTGCGGGATGCGGCGGGCCGCGTGATCGTCGCGAGCCCCGGCCTTGCCCCGCTGCATCGCGCCGCCGAGCCCGGGGAAGCCGCGCAAAGCGTGCACGCGATGACCGTCGACGGCCGGCTGTGGCTCGCCTACGCGTTGCAAGACAGCGCAACGGGCCGCACGGTACGGGTGTTCGAACCAGCCAACGTGCGCAGCGACCTGACGTCGGGCGTGGCGAGCCGCATCGCGCGGCCGATGGCGTTTGCGCTGCCCGTGCTCGCGCTGCTCGTCTGGTTCAGCGTGGGCCATAGCTTCAGACCGCTGTCGGCGATCTCGAAGGCCGTGCGCATGCGCGACAGCCGCAATCTCGAGCCGATCTACGTCAATCCGTCGCCCGCCGAAGTCCGGCCGCTCGTCGACGCGATCAACCAGTTACTCGCACGATTACAGCAGTCCATCCTGCGCGAGCGCGCGTTCACGGCCGACGCCGCGCATGAACTGAAGACGCCGCTGGCCGCGATCAAGGTCCAGGCACAGGTGGCGCTCGCCGCGCACGACAGCGCGCAACAACAGCAGGCAATGCGGCGCGTGGTCCAGGGCGTCGACCGCAGCGCGCATCTTGCCGAGCAACTGCTGCTGCTCGCGCGGCTCGACGAGCGCGACACGGTGGTGACGGCGCCCGTCCGTCTGCATGACGTGGCCGGCGAGGCAATCGCGTTCCGCACGCCGCAGGCCGAAGACAAGTCGATGGCCGTGGTGCTGTCGGGCGAGCGCGACGCCGAAGTCCATGCGGACCGCGCGCTGGCCCGCACGCTGATCGACAATCTGCTCGACAACGCCATCAAGTACGGCGAGCCGGGGGGCCGCGTGCACATCACCGTGCTGGCCGACGTGCAGACGGTCTCGCTGACGGTCTCCGACAACGGCCCCGGCGTCTCCGACGAGGAACGCCTGCGTCTCACCGACCGCTTCTTTCGCGGCGCGTCTGCGTCCGCGAGCGGCAACGGCAGCGGGCTCGGCTTGTCGATCGTCGCGCGCATTGCCGCGCATTTCAATGCGCAGATTCATATCGGCTCGGGCATCGGACGGCGCGGGCTGGCCGTGCAGATCGCGTTTCCGCGCGTGCCGGCTTCGCCAGGCTTGCCGGGCGGGCGTGGCGCAACGGGAACGTCCTGACAGCATCCGCGCCCGATGCGCCCGATGCGCCCGATGCGCTCACGTAGCCGGTGCATTTCCAACGCTGGTATCGACGATGACGGCCGTGCACGCGACGAGGCGCGCCTGCGCGTCCCGCTCTGCTCGAACGCCGGTAAGGAAAAGAAAAGAGAGAGGGCGCTACCCGCTCGCCGCGTTGCGGGCGAGATTCACGCGTGCATCAGGGAAAGAGCGGCAACGACATCGGCGTATCGACGCTCGCCGCTTTCACGCGGGCGGGCCGTGCCGCGCGCGGCTTGCGCTGGCGCATCGGCGCGCCGGCGCGGTCGAGGCATCGGCAGACGCGCGCGAGCGCGCTCGACAACGACGCCGGCTGCATCATCAGCGAAGGCAGCGATGCCTCCAGTTCCATCAGCAACATCGGCAAGGTCGGTGCCGGGGAATACAGGGTCTTCCGGGGTCGGTTTGTCATGGACGCCTCTCTGGAACGCTGCGGGCACTGTATCACAGCGCGACGGCAGCCCTCCCCTGACCCGCTGCCCGGCGCGCCGGCGTCCAGAACCGGCGATATCACGTGTCACGCCAGTGCGTCTTCTTCCGTCGCGAGCATCGTGCCGCGGCACGCAGGCGATCCGCACCGGCACACGTACTGGCTGCGGGTTTCCTCGTCGTGCGGATCGTCGACGGCCAGTCCGTACGAGATGAACAGTTCTTCGCCGCGCTGGATATCGACGGCGGCTTCGATGAACACGCGGCCGTCGATCTCGACCGCCTCGCAATTGGCCCGGCACGCGTGGTTCAGCCAGCGCGCGCTGTTACCGCCGACGCTGCCGTCGATCACGCGTCCATCCGACAGACCGAACACGAACGTATGCCCGTAGTCGCCGTTGCGTTCGATGCGTCGCGCGGCACGCCGCCATGACGTCACTTCGCCCTTGTATTCGATGATGCGTTCGCCTGCCGCGAGCATGCAAAGCGCGAACACACCCTTGCCGTGAATCGGCGACCGCCTGACTGATAAACGACGCATGGCCCGCTTTCGAAGAGGATGGATCGCTTCAGTATAGAGCGCGAAAAAAATGCGCTGTTATCGATGTGCGTATGTTCGTCCTCTCACAGGCATCGAAATCGAGACGCAGCGCTCAAGCGCCCATGCGCGAACCGTCAGAAACGCGCTCGCGCCCGCTTCACGACCGCGACGCTCACCGCCACGGCGCCGCGCGCGTTCGCGCTGCGCGGCTCGAAAAGCTGCGCGCCTGAATACGGTTCACGGGCGAGCCGCGCGTACAGGTCCGGGCGCCGCGCTTCGAGCCAGCGGTGCGCGGGACTCGCGCCGATCGACGCGGGATCGAGATCCGCGGCGATCATCTCGTCGCCGGATGCGCGTTGGGCGACGACCCGGCCACAGGGATCGACGATCGCGCCGTCGGCCGCATCGCTGTAGACGACGAACATGCCGTTGTCGAGTGCGCGCGCTGGCAAGGCGCGGCGCATCCATGCGCCCGTCTGCCCGGCTGCGTCCGTCTGCGCATGCGGCGCAACCAGCAGCGCCGCGCCGAGCAGCGCGGCCATGCGCGCGTTCTCCACCAGATAGTTGTCGCCGCCGACCAGCACGGCAAGCCGCCATCCCGCTTGCGCATCGAACACCGTGAAGCAGTCGCCGCGCGCGATGTGCGGCTGACCCTCGCATTGCAGCTTGCGATGCACATGCCGCTTGCCGCCCGGCAGACAGACGACGTAACTGCCATACAGGTCGCCGTTCGCCGCGCGTTCGATCAGTCCGACGCCCGCCGCCACGCCCGTTCGTTCGACGGCATCGGCGACGGCCTGCACGCCCGCGCCATCGACGCTCGCCGCCAGCGCGGCGATCTCCGCGCGACGCATTCTGCGCGCATCCGCCGGCGCGGGCGCTGCCATGCCGCCCGTCAGGCATGCCTCGGGAAACACCGCGAGACCGACTCGTAGGTGCGCCGCCCGCTCGATCCGCGCGACGACTTGCGCAACGTTATGGTCGATCTCGCCGCGCCGCGCGGCGAACGGAATCGACGCGACGCGCAGCGTCGCGGTGGGCAAGGCAGACATGGCGGACCTGGAAAAGATGAACGGGATGCCGTCATTGGACCGCTTGCCATTCAATACGTAAAATGAATAATCCGATCGCTACGATAACTTCAGAGAATGGAAATCCGCCTGCTCCGCGCCTTCCTCACGGTCACGAACCTGCGGCATTTCGGCCGCGCCGCTGAAGCGTTGCATCTGAGCCAGCCCGCACTGAGCAAGCAGATCGTCGCGCTCGAAGCGAGTCTGGGCGGGCGGCTCTTCGAGCGCGGCCGTCACGGCGCGGGGCTGACGGCATTCGGCGAGACGTTCCTGCCCGATGCCGAAGCGCTCGTGCGCGATGCCGACGACGTGCTCGCCCGCGCCCGCGAGGCGAGCAGCGGACAGCGCGGCCACCTGCGCATCGGCCTGTGCCTGTCCACGCTCACGCTCGCGCCGCCGCTGATCGCCGCATACCGCGCGCAGCATCCGCAGATCGGCGTCACGTTGAACGACTTGTCGTCGGCGGAGCAGACGCGGCGCATGTTCGCCGGCAAGCTCGACGTCGGCTTCGTGCGCCTGCCTGCCGCCGCGGGTCTGTCCGCGTTCGCGGTGATCGACGAATCGCTGGCGCTCGCGGTGCCCCGGCACGCGAAGTGGAAACGCCTGCCGGCAAAGCTGGACGAATTCAACGAGTTGGGGTTCATCGCGCTGGCGCGCAGCAAGGGGCCAGGGACGGCGGCCATGATCGACGCGTGGTGCGCCGGGCGCGGCTTCGTGCCGCGCGTCATCCAGCAGGCGGACGATTTCCAGTCGGTGCTCGCCGCCGTCGCCGCGGGTGTCGGCGTCGCCTTCGTGCCGTCGCGCGCGGAACATCTGCTGCGCGACGCCAAGGTGCTGCGCCTGAAGGACGCCTCCGCGCAATGGCGCGTCGGGCTCGCGTGGCAGACGGAACGCGACGATCCCGTCGTGGCGCGCTTCGTCGACTACGTGCGCGCCGCGACGAAGCACGGCGCGGCGGCGCCCGTCACAGCGTGAGGCGCGCTTCCAGCCCGCCGCCTTCGCGGTTGCGCAAGGTGAGCGTCGCGCTCATCGACTGCGCCAGTTGCTTCGCGATGGCGAGCCCGAGTCCCGTGCCGCCCGTCTCGCGGTTGCGCGAGCTTTCGACGCGATAGAACGGCTGGAACACGGCATCGAGCAGTTCTTGCGGAATGCCGGGGCCGCGATCGAGCACGGCGACGGACACTTGCCGTCCGCGCGATGCATCGACGCTCACCTCCACCGTCACCGCTTCGTGTCCCGAGTACTTCAGCGCGTTGTCGATCAGGTTGCCGAGAATGCGGCGCAGCGCTTGCGGGCGGGTCGTCACCGGCTGGCCGATGTGCCCCGTCAGCGAGACGGGATCGCCCGCATCCGTATAGTCGCTGACCATGCTTTCGATCAGCGCATCGGGATCGACGCGACGCGGCGCTTCGTCGGCGCCGTGCAGCGTGCGCGCATAGGCGACGCCTTCGCGCACCAGCACTTCCATTTCCTTCAGATCTTTTTGCAGGCGCGCGCGCTCGGCTTCGTCGTCGAGCAGATCGGCGCGTATCCGCATACGCGTGATGGGCGTTTGCAGATCGTGCGATATCGCTGCGAGGATTTGCAGCCGCTCGCGCATATAAATGCCGATGCGCGCCTGCATCGCGTTGAAGGCTTTCGACGCGCGCGCCACCTCTTCCGGGCCGTCTTCGGGCAGCGCGGCGGGGGCGAGATCGGGGCCGAGCGTGTCGGCGGCGCGCGCGAGACGCTCAAGCGGCCGGGTGGCGAGGCGCACGGCGAGCCATGCGCAGCCCGCGAGCAGCGCCAGTTGCGCGACCAGCACGAGCGGCAGCCACGGCGACAGCGGGATGCCGTGCATCGGATGCATGTCGATGGTGAGCGGCGTGCCGTCGCTCAAGGTCAGATGGACTTCGAGATGCTCTCTCTCGCCGGGGATGGCGTTGGCCGTCACCTTGTAGCGCGAGCCGATGTCCTGGGCAATCGACGCGCCGATTTCCTGCGACAGCTTCGCGTCCGGCGGCATGCCGCTCGAGCCCGGACCGAGCACGAAACGATAGCTGCGCCGCGCCAGCTTCGGCAGCCATTCCGCGCGCTCGGCGGGCGTCAGACGGTCCAGCAGCGCGACGGAACTGGTCACCTCCTGGCCGATGTAGCCCACCATCACATGCATGGTGGCCTCGTTGCGCTCGGTCATCGTCAGCCAGAACGACAGCGTCTGCGCGGCCAGCAGCCCGGCCACGAAAATCAGCGACAGCCGCACGAACAGCGTGCGCGGCGGCCACAGGCCGCGCAGTCGGGGGAGTGCCGCGTTCATCCGCCGTTGTCCTCTGCCGTCACGAGCGACGAGAACACATAACCTTCGTTGCGCAGCGTCTTGATGTAGCGCGGCTCGCGCGCGTCGTCGCCCAGACGCTGGCGCACGCGGCTCACCAGCAGATCGATCGAGCGGTCGAACGGCTCCGTCTGCCGGCCTTGCGTGAGCGTCAGCAACTGGTCGCGCGTCAGCACGCGCTGCGGATGGTCGACGAACACGCGCAGCAGCCGGTATTCGGCGCCGCTCAACGCGACCATCGTGCCGTCGCTGTCGATCAGATTGCGGCCGATCGTATCGAGCCGCCAGTCGCCGAAGCGCAGGAAGTGCGCGGCGTTCGCCGGCTCCTCGCTGCCGCCGGGCGGCATCATGCGGGCGCGCCGCAGGATCGCGCGGATGCGGGCCAGCAGTTCGCGCACCGCGAAAGGTTTCGCCAGATAGTCGTCAGCGCCCATTTCGAGGCCGACCACGCGGTCGGTCTCCTCGCTCAGCGCCGTCAGCATCAGGATCGGGATGGTCTGAAATTCACCCGCGCGCAGTTCGCGGCACAGGTCGAGGCCGCTTTCGCCGGGCAGCATCAGATCGAGCACGATCAGGTCGGGCCGCTCGTCGGCGAGCGCCGCGCGCATTTGCCGGCCACCCGACGCGAGCGTCACGCGCACGCCATTCCTGGTGAGATACGTGCCGACCAGCTCGCGAATGTCGCGGTCGTCATCAACGATCAGAACGTGATCCGTTTTGTCCACACAAGGCTCCTTCGCCTGCCAGAGTTCGCTTATCTTACGCGGCCTTCAGACAGCCTTCAGGCATCTTCCACCACGGACAGGCTCTTGCCGTCCGATACCGACGACTCCAGCGCATACGGATCGACGTCGTCCAGACAGCCGATGTTCACGCGCCACAGGTTCGGGTCCTTGCGTGTCTGATGAAACGGATAGATGCCGCACCGCTTGCAGAAATAGTGCTTCGCGACCTGCGTGTTGAACTGGTACAGCGTCAGGCTGTCCTCGCCGGACTCGATCTTGAGCGCGCTCGCCGCGAAGAACGGCGACATCAGCGCGCCCTTGCGCCGGCACAGGCTGCAGTTGCAGCGGACGGCGGGCGTGACGGGCGTTTCGACGGTGAACTTGACGGCGCCGCAATGGCATGAGCCGTGGTGAGTGTGGGTAGTCATGGCGTGCTCCTCGATGCGATGACGGTTTTATACCCTGGCCCATTCCCGGCTTTGTGTCCCAATGTATCTGGCCGGTGCAGCGATACAAAAAACCTCGAACGACACCGTCACGCAGCCCGTATCGTTCTGCGCGACGCACACGTGCTCCCGCGCCACGACGTGTGGAATTCGTCTGAGGCGAGCGGCGCGCGAAAGATTGCGCGGCCTCGCGCAGCTCGCGTTGGCGATGATGGTTCTTCCTGCCGCTCGGGACGCGGGCGCTGCGCGTGTGCGCAGACGCCGCCTCCCTTCAAGCCGCGGCGCGCGGCGTCATAAGGTCAGATCGAAGGAACGGACGAGCAGACCCGGGAGTTTCATGCCGCCCGTCGCGCGTTCGCCCCATGTCCAGTCGTTCAGGAGCAGTTCCGGCTGTGCACCGATGCGCTCCAGTTCGCTGCCGAGGAGCCGGTACAGGCTGTCGTCGAAGCGCATCGCATCGACAGGTGCGACGATGCGGCCCTGCTCGACCCAGAAGGTCGCGAAGCGCGTCATGCCTGTCATCCGGCAGTTCATCCGGTCGGAGAAGTTCACGTACCAGAGATTGCCGATATAAAGACCCGTGTCGAGCGCGCGAAGCTCATCGGCTTGCGCTAGATCGCCACCTTGCATCGACAGCGCGGACGGTGCTTCACCCGCCGTCGCGCCGTTCGGCACCAGGCCGTATTCGCGGGCCGTGCGGGCGTTAGTCAACTGGGCAACGGCGCGGCCCGCTTCGATGAGCGGCACGCTTTGCCGCTCATAGCCGTCGTCGTTGAAGCGTGGTGTGATGTCGAGAGCGAGGTCTTCCGTCAGCGTGACGCGCGGATCGAGCGCAACCTCGCCGACGTTCAGACGATAGAACTCGTTGCGCGCCGTCGCTTGTGTGCGCGCGGAAAAGGCGCTGAGCGAGGCCGCTTCGACCAGCTCGCGCAACGCAGCAGGTGCGAAGTAGGTGCGGTAGCGGCCCGGCGTCAGCATGCGCGGCGCGCGAGACAACACGGGCAAACGCGCGGCGGCTTCTTCCACCTTGCCGGCGAATACGGCATCGCTCCAGGTGTCGCCGGCATAGTGGCTTCTGATCGCGCGGCCGCTCGCGTCGTACAGCGACCAGCTGATATTGAAGTTCTCGACCTCATACCAGCCACGGCTGCCGAGCGACGAAGCAAAACCACGCGCCATCGTGCCGCCCGCATAGAAGCCGACGAAGTCCAGTCCGAGTGCGCAGCGCGCGACGAGCAGCGGCAACGTATCGGGCGAAGGCAACGTGCCTGCGCGTTGCGTCGTTTCGGACCAGACCGTTGTGTCGAACAGCAGATGCGGATCGTCGGGTGCGTCGCGCAGGCCGTCGCGCAAGGCCGTCAGCGCCTGCGCGATCGTGTCCGTGTCTGCCGCCATGTCGCCGCATAGCGTGAAGGTCGAATAGGCCTGACGTTGTCCATCGATCAGTCGCAGCGTGACGCTGGCTTGCGACACATGGCCCGACTGGCGCACCCTGCCTTCGTTGAAGCGGATGAAGTCGGACTGCTCGGCGGAAAACGACGTCAGCGCGATTTCATTCGCGGTTAGCCGCTGTTCGATCTCGTTGGCGAGCGTCATGAAATACGGGCGAGACACGGATGGAGACACGGATGAACGGTTGTCACGCATCATGCGCCTCCGAATACGTCGACGTTGCTGAACACGCATGCGGGCGACGCATGGCCGACGCGAATGATCTGCATCGGCTCGCCCTTGCCGCACATCGACGTGCCGTACACGCCGCGCGTCGCTTCATTGCCGACGGCCACGAGGCTGCGCCAGAAGCTCGCCGAGATACCGCGGTAGTTCGGTTGACGCACGACCCGCGTGAGCTTGCCGTTCTCGATCAGCTGGCCGTATTCGCAGCCGAACTGAAACTTGTTGCGATGATCGTCGATCGACCATGACGTGTTGGTGCGCATCAGGATGCCGTTTTCGATGTTGCCGATCATGTCTTCCAGCGTGCTGCTTCCCGGTTCGATGTTGAGATTCGCCATGCGGTCGATGGGCGGCCGGTTCCAGCTCGACGCACGCGAATTCGCAACGCCCGCAAGCCGCGCGCGCTGTTGCGACAACGCTCCGCCGAGCGGCCGCATCAGCACGCCGTCGCGGATCAGGTATTCGCGTTTCGCGCGGGTGCCGTCGTCATCGAACGCATAGCTTGCGGCTTCTTCGCGCAGGTCGGGATCGAACGTGACGTTCAGCAGCTCAGAGCCATAGCGATACGAGCCGAAGTGCTCGCGCCTGACGAAGCTCCAGCCCGCGAAGTTGCGCTCGTCGCCGAGAATGCGGTCGAGTTCGAGCGGATGTCCGATCGACTCGTGAATCTGCAACATCATCTGATCGGGCATTAGCAGCAGATCGCGCGGACCAGACGGACAGTTCGGCGCGGCCACCAGTTGCAGTGCCTCGCCCGCGATGCGCGCGCCCCCGCCGTCGAAGCCGAAATGCGCGAGCACGTCCACACCACCTTGCGCGAGCGTGCCGTAGTCGCCGCCGAGCGTGCGCACCTGCGTCACGCCGTTTGCGTGCGCTGTCACGGAAATCTGCGGCAGCATGTAGCGGAAGTGTTGATCGATGCGTATGCCGTCGCTCGTCAAATACGCTTGCTCGCTGTGCGTGATCTGTACGGCGGCAGTGCGCTCGACTATGCGGCCGTCGAGGTTCGCTGCGGCGCATTCGTGCTGCAGACGCTCCAGCCATTCACGCCGGCCCGCCAACGTTTGTGCGATGGCGGGCGATTCGTAGGTGCCGCTTTCGACGGGCCGCGTGATCTGCGTGTGATCGATCAGCGAGACG
Source organism: Paraburkholderia caribensis (assembly GCF_002902945.1). Lineage (NCBI taxonomy): Bacteria > Pseudomonadati > Pseudomonadota > Betaproteobacteria > Burkholderiales > Burkholderiaceae > Paraburkholderia > Paraburkholderia caribensis. The sequence continues at coordinate 1,653,899 of NZ_CP026101.1, read as the reverse complement.
GACGCGCATGCCCTGGCGCGTTGCGTCGCGATATCGAGCGCGGCTTGCAGGCCGCGCTCCGACAGATCAGCCGTTGCGGCGTAGCCCGCGCCCCTTCCGCACCACGCGACCAGCATCGCACCGCGATCGCTCGCGATACGCAGGGGTTGCGCGACGTCGTTGCGTACGGCGTGATCGTCGGTCCGTTCGTTCACGACGCGCACAGACCAGAAGTCCGCCTCGCTGCGCAACACGCGCGGCAAGCGGTTCAACAAGGATTCCACCATCGGGTTGCCTCACGAATGTCATGCGCCCATGCGAGGATCGACGCACCGCCAGGGCGCATCGGTTCACACGCGAATGTCATATCGTACGCGATGCGCGTCGCGCGAGTGCCCGACGTGCTGCGCCGTGTTGTCTTCATCCTCGTCTGGCATTGTGTCCCGGCGCACACTCATCCCGTTCGATTGTCTGCCACTGCACATTCATGAGCGCCGCCGCATGCAAGCGCAAGCCTGCTGTTCGCGTGCAGCGCGTGCCGTTCACATACATTCTGCTCTCGAGCCCGCGCGCAAAATGATGCATTTATGAACGCGACGAGCGACGCAGGGAACGCGAGATACGCGTGAATGGCCGAGCGGGCGCGATGTTCTTTGACAAACATCAAGGCGCGTCGTCGGCCGGATCAACAGGCGGCGACAACATTCAGGATGCGGCTATCGAGCAGTTCAAGGCGCTGATCGAGCCGTTGCAGGAGAAGCTGTCGGCGGTGCAACAGCAGATGGCCCGCGCGCAGCAGCAGGCGAATACGGATAGCACAAGTGCGGGCGCCGCGATGGTCGCTGCGTTGAGTGCCTAGGCGATGTCGATTTCAGCGGCATCGTCAGCACACAGGCGCGACGCGCTACAGCGCGACATACCGCTCCTGAATGGGCACGTCGGCATAGTCGAAAGTCGGGCGCGCATAGAAAAAGCCCTGCGCGAGCACCTTGGGCCATTGCGCGAGCCAGCGCGCAAGCGCCCTCGTTTCGACGCCCTCCACCACGACCGCGACATTCAGCCTTTCGAGCATCGACAGCACGCCCGATGCGACGGCTGACGCGCGCGGATTGTCCGGCACGCCATCGAGCATTTCGCGTGCGACCTTGACCGTATCGACATCGATCGCGCTCAGAAGCGCGAGCGACGAATAGCCGGTGCCGAAGTCGTCAATGGCGAGACGCATGCCCGCTTCGCGCAACGGCTTCGTCAGAGGCGGCGCAGCCAGCAGGCGAGTCGAGTCTTCCGTCTCGACGAGTTCGAGTTCGAGCAGATCGGGTTCGACGCCATGCAGACGCGCGATCTGCATCACGGTGGCAGGAAAGTGTTCGTCCGCGACGACGCGCGGCGGAACATTGACAGCGATCGGACATACCCGTTGCCCCTGGCGCTGCGCGTGGGCCAGCGCCCGGCATGCGCCGTCGATCACGTGATAGGTCAGTTGCAACGCCACGAGGGGATGATCGAGCGCGACGAGAAACGCATCGGGCAACAGCATGCCGTAGTCCGGATGCATCCAGCGGATCAGCGCCTCGACGCGTGCGAGCTTGCCTGTTTGCACGTCGTAGATGCCCTGGAACGCGAGCCGGAACTCACCGGCGAGAAGGCCCTCGCTCACGCGCTGCTCGAGCTGGTTCATCAGGCGCTGCATGTGCATCGTGTTCTTGTTGCGTGCCGCCGCATGGGCATCATCATCCCCGAGATTGGCAGCGGTAGCGTGGCGAGCATCCATCGTATGGGGAGACCGTATTTATTGATGTGTAGATGGGATTGGCTTTCCCCGATCGATGCACGTTTCATACCATGGCTTCGCCCTTTGCAGACAACCACGCCGGAACCCGCATGGCGCCTCATTCTACGGACGATCGCACGAATTCGCGTTGCGGAAAGGAAGCGTAACAACGTTTCGTGCGCGAAACATCTGTGCCGGGTGTGCCCGGAATACGGCGCGCGGCCGGGCTCGCGCTACAGCGGCTTGCTCGGCGCCGGACCGCGCAGAATGCCGACTGTCAAAAGTGCTTCATGTGCGAATCGCTTTCAGGCGCGACATTACCTCTGACGTAATCGATTCGCTTTGCGACGGCCGATATGCTGATGTCAATCGTCAACGAACGGGAGAGCAGCATGTCAACGTTTGCGGTCGCGCATCTGCATGAAGTGAAGATGGGTGTCGAGATCGTCGAGTACCTGAAGCGCATCGACGCAACGCTTGCGCCCTATTGCGGCCATTTCGTGCTGCATGGCGGCCGTTGCGAACGGCTCGAAGGTGACTGGCGCGGCGATCTGGTTGCCATTGAGTTTCCGAATCGCGACCTCGCGCGCGCATGGTATCGATCGGCTGCCTATCAGGCGATTCTGCCGCTGCGCACGGACAATTCGATTGGCGATGTGATTCTGATCGACGCGGTGCCGGCCTCGCATGTCGCGACGGATGTGTTGTGCGGATGAGCGTATGTGGGCAAGCGCACGTAGGTAAGCGGGGGCGCTTCGCTGTGCGGAAACGCCACCCCTCACCCGGCATGGCGATCAACTGCCGAAGTACACCGAACAATAGCTGACGGGACCGACGCATGTCGACATGCCTGCGTTCGCGCCCGTGACAGGCATCCGCATTCCCGCCGCATGCGTGCCCGCCATGCCGGCGCCTTCGCTTTCCTGCGCAGCCTGCTGGCGAGCGACCTGTTGCTGATAGAGGGGGGCGACATCGGGATACGATGTGTCGGTCACGAACTGCGAGCCGTTTTGCTCGGCCTGGATCAATTCCTGACGGACTTCCGCGCGCGTCTTCTCTTGCGCGAATGCGCTCGATGCGAATGCCGTCGAAGCGAGTGCGGCGATCGAAACAGTCAACAGTGCAAGCTTTTTCATTTCCAGCTCCTTCAGTGTAGGGGTGATGTCGATTCGTCACAGGATGTGTGGCGCTTCACTGTGATGAACAAAGCGATGTCGACATCTATTCCCAACTTTTTTTGCTTTCTCACATCGACCGCTGCAGATAAAAATTCTCGCGTGTGACGGGAATAAACACCGCTCCTCTGTGTTGACGGCCTAAGCGCGTCACCATCAGAAACGAAAGGAGCATTCGTGATGAACTCAAAGTCCCGAGCGTCCACGCTCCGCTGCATGCCATGCCGATTTGCCGCGATTGGCGCAGCGGTATGCGCGCTCGCCGGTACCTTTGCGTATGCAGCCGGCTGGCTCACGCCCTCACGCCTCACGACCTATCGCATCATCGACCAGTTCCAGGCGGACAATGGCCCGCACCCGGGCTTTCGCCGCAATCACGCAAAAGGGCTTTGCGTAGAGGGGTATTTCGACAGCAACGGCAATGCGGCGTCGATATCGCGCGCGCAGGTTTTCGCGCCGGGCCGTACGCCCGTCATCGGCCGCTTTGCGATTCCCGGCGGTAATCCATCAGCGCCCGACGCCAGCGTGCCGGTGCGCAGCTTCGCACTACTCTTCACCCAACGCGATGGCGAGCAGTGGCGCACGGCCATGAATTCGACGCCCGTGTTCGCGGTGCATACGCCCGAACAGTTCTATCAGCAACTCGTCGCCGCACAGCCGGATTCAAAGACGGGCAAACCCGATCCCGCGAAGCTGAAGGCGTTTTATGCGACGCACCCCGAAACGCAGCCGTTTCAGCAATGGGTGAAGACACATCCGGCATCGTCCCGTCTTGGGAATGCCGCGTACTACAGCATCAACGCATTTCGCTTTACCGACACGAGCGGACAGACGCATGCGGTGCGCTGGTCCGTGGAGCCAGAAGCGCCCTATGCGCCTGTCGATGCGCAACAGAAGAGCGATCCCGACTTTCTCTCGCAGCAGTTCAGCGAACAACTGAAGCACGGCAACGTGCGCTGGCATCTGATCGTGACCGTTGCGAACGCTGGCGACCCCACCAGCGACGCGACGCTGCAATGGCCTGCCGGCCGGCAGCGCATCGACGCGGGCACCGTCGTTATCGAACGTAGCGCGCCGCAAGCCGATGGCGTGTGCCGCGATGTCAACTTCGATCCGACCGTCTTGCCGGACGGCATCAAGCCTTCGGACGATCCACTGCTCGCGGCGCGCTCGGCTGCCTATGCCGTGTCGTATCAGCGGCGCACCCGGGAAGAAGCGCTGCATCGCGCACCCGCCACTTCGCAACCCTGAACGGAACGCATCATGACGAACACCTCTCGCCATTTTTCTCCGCTCGCGCGTCTGTTGCACTGGATCATGGCGGTGCTGATTCTCGCGATGCTATTCGTCGGCGTCGCAATGGTCGCGACCGTCTCGCATGCGCATGCGACGCTGATCGCGCTGCATCGGCCGCTTGGCGTTGCGTTGCTCGTGCTCGCCTTGATCCGCGTCGCCGTGCGATTGAAGAACGGCAGCCCCGCACTGCCTGACGATATGCCCGCATTGCAGCGTTTCGCCGCCAGGGCATCGCATCTCGTGCTGTATGGACTATTCATCGCGATGCCGTTGATCGGTTGGGCGATGCTCTCGGCAGGCGGCTATCCCGTCACATTGTTCGGCGCCTGGCATCTGCCCGCGATCGTGCCGCAAAACGTGGATCTGTTCGCGCTGTTGCGCGCGATGCATACGTGGCTCGCATTCGCGCTGTTCGCGACTGTGCTCGCGCATATCGCGGCGGCCCTCTTTCATGGACTCATCCGGCGCGACGGCGTATTCTCCAGCATGGCTCGCGGCGGACGCCAGACCTTCCGTGCGTCGCGCTGACCGCGTTTGCGATACCCTGGGAGGCCTTGCGTGTTCGAACAATGCGAATGGTTCAATGAGCCGTCGACGTGGTCGCTCGAGGGCGATACGCTCAAGGTGACGACCAATCCGAAAACCGACTTCTGGCGCAACACGCACTACGGCTTCACGCGCGATTCCGGTCACTGCTTCGGCATACGCACGCAAGGCGATTTCACCGCGCAGGTGCGTGTGCGTGGACAGTTTCATGCGCTATACGATCAGGCCGGCTTGATGGTGCGCGTCGACGAGTCGACATGGCTGAAGGCGGGTGCCGAATTCACAGATGACGTATTGATGATGAGCAGCGTGTTGACGGTCGGCCAGTCGGACTGGGCCATCGGTGCGCAGGTTGCGGCGCCCGACGGCTTCTGGATGCGTGCAACCGTCGCGCGAAGCGTGTTGCGCGTGCAGTATTCAATCGACGGAACGACGTGGCCTCTGTTGCGGCTTGCGCCTTTTCCTTCGGCAGCGCACTACTTCGTCGGACCGGTGTGCTGCACGCCCGAACGCGGCGGATTGAATGTCGAGTTCTCCCGCTTCATCGTGGGCGAGCCGTTGCAGAAGAACCTGCACGATCTGAGTTGAGCCTCATGTTCGTTTGCGCAGCACGCCTGACGCATGCCGCGGCGTCAGCCTCACGGCGCGCCGCGTTGTGCATGCATTACGCCTGTTCCGCGAAACTCGCCTTGAGCGCCTGATAAATGCTGCGATAACGCGCCAGCCTGTGCGCAAGCAATGGCGCCTGCGCACGATCCGGCTCGCAGGACTCGAGGGTAGGCGGCGCAAGACAGACCTGGCTGATCGACTCGCCCGTCACCGCGAGCCGCGCAAGGCGCGCCGCACCGAGCGCCGCGCCCACGTCGCTGCCTTCGTGACGATGCATCGTGATGCCCGTTGCCGTCGCGCACAGATTGGCCCAGAACGGGCTGCGCGAGCCGCCGCCGATGAATGACGCGCTCTGCAGTGTCGTGCCCGCGCTTTGCAGCGCGGCATAACCGTCGGCCATCGCGAACGCCACGCCTTCCATCACGCTGTACGCGAGATCGCCCGTTGTGTGCGCGCCCGTCAAGCCCCAAAACACGCCGCGGGCGTTCGCATCGTTATGAGGCGTGCGCTCGCCGCTCAGATAGGGCAGAAAGATCGGCGCAGCGGCAGGGTTAGCCGTGCTCGCGAGCTCGGGCAAACTGCCGACTTCGCGGTTCACGACTTTCGATAGCCACCCAAGGCTCGATGCCGCCGACAGAATCACACTCATCTGATGCCAGCGGTCTGGCAAGCAATGACAGAACGCATGCACGCCTTGCGCCGGATTCGGTGCGAATCGATCGGTGCCGGCGAACAGCACGCCCGAAGTGCCGAGCGACAGAAATGCACTGCCCGCTTCCGCCACACCCATGCCGATTGCGCTTGCCGCGTTGTCGCCAGCGCCGCCGCATAGGACGACGGGACCGGCAATGCCCCACTCTCGCCGCAATGCGTCGCTCAACTGCGCGGCGCTCGCGCTGCCTTCGACGAGGCGCGGCATGTGTTCACGCGTCAATCCCGTCGCCGCGAGCATGCGGTCCGACCAGTCGCGCTTTGCGACATCCAGCCATAGCGTGCCCGAAGCGTCTGACATGTCGGACACGAAATCGCCCGTGAGCCGCCACGCGAGATAGTCTTTCGGCAAGAGCACTTTTGCAGCGGCGCGAAATACATCGGGTTCGTGCTTTGCGAGCCAAAGCAATTTGGGCGCGGTGAAACCGGGCATCGCGAGATTGCCTGTGATCTCGCGCGATTCAGGCACGAGCGCTTCCAGTTCCGCGCATTCGGCGAACGCGCGCGTGTCGTTCCAGAGTATTGCGGGCCTGAGTACTTCGCCTTTTGCGTCGAGCAGCGTTGCGCCGTGCATCTGTCCCGAGAGCCCGATGCCGCGCAGCGCCGCGAACGCTGCGGGATTCGCGCCACGCACGGCGGCCACGGCATCGAGCGTGGCCTGCCACCACGCATGGGGATTCTGCTCCGACCAGTGCGGATGCGGTTGCGCTACATCCAGACGCGCGCCGCTTGTTGCGAGGGTCGTGGACGCGTCATCGGTCAGAATTACTTTTACCTCGGAGGTGCCGAGGTCGATTCCAAGGAAAGTCACTGCACGTCCTCACTATTTGGCATGAGTGGACGCCGCATGCTGAACATCGACGACGTGGCAGCGCGGCTACGTGTTCACCGAGCAAGCGCTGGAGCAGCAGGCACGGCGCGCGCGAGCGCGACTCTCCGTGGGAAAGCCTGTCTTCTCCATTGTCCGCCGGCTTGCGACTGCCGGCGCTCGTTCGACTCGTTGAAATGAGACGTTACCACGGTGCCCTGAACGGGACGACTGCGAACGATTCGTCCCACATTTGCGTGGCTGATGGCGGCTCCCTTTTTCGATGAATTTGACCGATTGAAATGCTCGGCCGACACTCAGCGGCAATTCCCCACTACATCTATGCGATCTATCATGGCTTCCATCGAAACCACGCACGCAACCGGCCGCGTCGACGCTGTCCGGCCGCTCGAAGACAGGACGTTGCGCAAGATCGTCATAGCGTCCGTCGCAGGCAACGCGATGGAATGGTACGACTTCTTCGTCTACGGCACGGCGGCCGCGCTCGTGTTCGGACAATTGTTCTTTCCTGCGGGCGCCGATCCGCTGATCGGCACGCTCGGCGCATTCGCTGCGTTCGCCATGGGCTTCGTCGCGCGACCGTTGGGCGGCGTCGTCTTCGGCCATATCGGCGACCGCTACGGGCGCAAGGCTTCGCTCGTCTGGACATTGCTCATCATGGGGATCGCGACATTCGCGATCGGGTTGCTGCCGACGTATGCGCAGATCGGCATCTGGTCGCCCGTCGCGCTCGTCGTATTGCGGCTGTTGCAAGGCGTGGCATCAGGCGGTGAATGGGGCGGCGGCGTATTGATGATCAGCGAAAGCGCACCGCCGGAAAAGCGCGGCTATTACGCGGCGTGGAGCCAGTTGGGCGTGGGCGGCGGATTCGTGTTGTCGTCAGCTGCGTTTCTCGCGGCGCAGTCGCTGCCGCACGATGCGTTCATCAACTGGGGCTGGCGACTGCCCTTTCTCGCGAGCATCGCGATCTTTGCTATTGGCGTTTATATCAGGCACAGCCTGCCTGAAAGCCGGGATTTCGAGCAGACCGAAAAGCGTGGGGAGAAAACCCATATGCCCGTGGTCGAGGTCATCAAGCGGCATCCGAAAGAAATCTTGATGGCGATGGGGCTACGCGTGGCGGAAAACGGCGGCGCTTATATCTTTCTCGCGTTTTCGCTCGTGTATGGAAAGTTTGTGGGTATCGCCAGTTCGGTGATGCTGACGGGCGTCATGCTGGCGATGGTAGTCGAAATGGGCGCGATGCTGGCATGGGGACGTTTGTCGGATCGCATCGGAAGGAAGCCTGTGTACATGATCGGCGCGGCGGGATTGATCGTGATGGCATTTCCGTTCTTCTGGATGCTCGATACGCACCAGGCGCCGTGGATCTATCTTGCGCTTGTTCTCGGCACGGCCGTTTGTCATGGTGCGATGATCGGCACGTTGCCCGCACTGGTTGGCGAACTGTTCAGCACGGAAGTGCGATATTCAGGCGTGGCGCTTGGGCATGAAGTGGCGTCGATCTTTGCCGGGGGACTATCCCCGCTTATCGCTACCGCGTTGCTTGCGAGCTATCACGCTTATTGGCCGGTTTCGGTGTTTCTGATGGTTCTTGGGGCGATTACCGTTGTGACGCTCAGGTTTACGCGTGAAACGCGGGTGGTTGGGTAGCGGTTAAGTTTGTTTTGTCTTTGCGCTGGCATCCGCGATTTGTTATCTAGCTTCACGCGTCGCCCCTGTGCGGGGCGGCACCTACTTTTCTTTGCCGCCGCAAAGAAAAGTAGGCAAAAGAAAGCGGCTCACACCGCCAATTCTTGACGTTTACCCACGGGCCACCAACGTCCCCATCCTTCACACACCAGCGCCTTGCTTGGTGCCCGTTGCCAACGCTTCGAACAAACGCCTCACCCGCTTCAGTTACCCGTACCCGGGCCAGCGGCAGCGAATGGTATGGGCCGCCCAGGTGGCAAACTGTGTGTAGGTGGTCGCGGCGTGTAGGGTAGCGCTCTTACCGTGTGGGACGCGTGCGCTATCGGTCCGGAGTGAAGCGTGCGGGGCACTACGGCCTACACACAGTTTGCCACCTGGGCGGCCGTGGACTATTTGGCGCGGCTTGGTGCGACGCGGGAGCATGAAGCGGGTGAGGCGCACCGCAAGAGCGCTGGCAACGAACGTGGGTCACGTGGTTGCCGTGTGAAGCGTAAGAACCTTTGGGGGCCCTCAGGCAAGAACATGGGCTGGCGGTGTGAGCCGCTTTCTTTTGCCTACTTTTCTTTGCGGCGGCAAAGAAAAGTAGGTGCCGCCCCGCACAGGGGCGACGCTTGAAGCGAGCTAACGTAACGCGGATGCCAGCACAGAGGCAAGCGGCGGACGCCACTCGAAGGCGCAAATTGCGCGCCCCAAACGCCAAGACCCCGCTTTTGAGGGCGGGGTCTTGTCTTGGGTAAGGAGCCTGACGATTACCTACTTTCACACGGGCAATCCGCACTATCATCGGCGTGGAGTCGTTTCACGGTCCTGTTCGGGATGGGAAGGGGTGGTACCGACTCGCTATGGTCATCAGGCATGACGGGTTGCTGCGTCGCGCTGGAGGTTGGGTAACCTGATCGCGCCACAGCCAATCGGGAAGAAGCGTAAAGAGGGTGTGGGTTGTGTTGTTTCTGGCACAACACCGATCTCAACCTGATGCGTAAAACACACCGGTTATAGGATCAAGCCTTACGGGCAATTAGTATCAGTTAGCTTAACGCATTACTGCGCTTCCACACCTGACCTATCAACGTCCTGGTCTTGAACGACCCTTCAAGGGGCTCGAAGCCCCGGGGATATCTCATCTCAAGGCGAGTTTCCCGCTTAGATGCTTTCAGCGGTTATCTCTTCCGAACATAGCTACCCGGCGATGCCACTGGCGTGACAACCGGTACACCAGAGGTTCGTCCACTCCGGTCCTCTCGTACTAGGAGCAGCCCCCTTCAAATATCCAGCGCCCACGGCAGATAGGGACCAAACTGTCTCACGACGTTTTAAACCCAGCTCACGTACCTCTTTAAATGGCGAACAGCCATACCCTTGGGACCGGCTACAGCCCCAGGATGAGATGAGCCGACATCGAGGTGCCAAACACCGCCGTCGATATGAACTCTTGGGCGGTATCAGCCTGTTATCCCCAGAGTACCTTTTATCCGTTGAGCGATGGCCCTTCCATACAGAACCACCGGATCACTATGACCTGCTTTCGCACCTGCTCGACTTGTCGGTCTCGCAGTTAAGCACGCTTATGCCATTGCACTATCAGCACGATTTCCGACCGTACCTAGCGTACCTTCGTACTCCTCCGTTACACTTTGGGAGGAGACCGCCCCAGTCAAACTGCCCACCATGCACTGTCCCCGACCCGGATCACGGGCCAAGGTTAGAACCTCAAACAAACCAGGGTGGTATTTCAAGGACGGCTCCACTGAAACTAGCGTTCCAGCTTCATAGCCTCCCACCTATCCTACACAGATCGGTTCAAAGTCCAATGCAAAGCTACAGTAAAGGTTCATGGGGTCTTTCCGTCTAGCCGCGGGGAGATTGCATCATCACAAACACTTCAACTTCGCTGAGTCTCGGGAGGAGACAGTGTGGCCATCGTTACGCCATTCGTGCAGGTCGGAACTTACCCGACAAGGAATTTCGCTACCTTAGGACCGTTATAGTTACGGCCGCCGTTTACCGGGACTTCAATCAAGAGCTTGCACCCCATCATTTAATCTTCCGGCACCGGGCAGGCGTCACACCCTATACGTCCACTTTCGTGTTTGCAGAGTGCTGTGTTTTTATTAAACAGTCGCAGCCACCAGTTTATTGCAACCCCTTCACCCTTCGCCCGCAGGGGCGTCAAGCTACAGGGGCGTACCTTATCCCGAAGTTACGGTACCAATTTGCCGAGTTCCTTCTCCCGAGTTCTCTCAAGCGCCTTAGAATACTCATCTCGCCCACCTGTGTCGGTTTGCGGTACGGTCAATGTGAAACTGAAGCTTAGAGGCTTTTCCTGGAACCCCTTCCGATTGCTTCGCTTCCGAAGAAGCTCGCGCCACGCCCTTGAATTCCGTGCCCGGATTTGCCAGAGCACCTTCTCCAACGCAGCGACCGGGACTTCCAACACCCGGACAACCTTCCGCGATCCGTCCCCCCATCGCATTTCACACTGGTGCAGGAATATTGACCTGCTTCCCATCAGCTACGCATTTCTGCCTCGCCTTAGGGGCCGACTCACCCTACGCCGATGAACGTTGCGTAGGAAACCTTGGGCTTACGGCGAGGGGGCCTTTCACCCCCTTTATCGCTACTCATGTCAGCATTCGCACTTCCGATACCTCCAGCACGCTTTTCAACGCACCTTCGCAGGCTTACGGAACGCTCTCCTACCATGCGTGCAATGCACGCATCCGCAGCTTCGGTATATGACTTAGCCCCGTTACATCTTCCGCGCAGGACGACTCGATCAGTGAGCTATTACGCTTTCTTTAAAGGGTGGCTGCTTCTAAGCCAACCTCCTGACTGTTTTAGCCTTCCCACTTCGTTTCCCACTTAGTCATATTTGGGGACCTTAGCTGGCGGTCTGGGTTGTTTCCCTCTTGACACCGGACGTTAGCACCCGATGTCTGTCTCCCGTGATTGCACTCTTCGGTATTCGGAGTTTGCTATGGCGAAGTAATCCGCAATGGACCCTTCAACCATGACAGTGCTCTACCCCCGAAGGTGATACACGAGGCACTACCTAAATAGTTTTCGGAGAGAACCAGCTATTTCCAGGTTTGTTTAGCCTTTCACCCCTATCCACAGCTCATCCCCTAACTTTTCAACGTTAGTGGGTTCGGACCTCCAGTACGTGTTACCGCACCTTCATCCTGGCCATGGATAGATCACCTGGTTTCGGGTCTACACCCAGCGACTGAATCGCCCTGTTCGGACTCGCTTTCGCTACGCCTGCCCTAATCGGTTAAGCTCGCCACTGAATGTAAGTCGCTGACCCATTATACAAAAGGTACGCCGTCACCCCTTGCGAGGCTCCGACTGTTTGTATGCATGCGGTTTCAGGATCTGTTTCACTCCCCTCCCGGGGTTCTTTTCGCCTTTCCCTCACGGTACTGGTTCACTATCGGTCGATCACGAGTATTTAGCCTTGGAGGATGGTCCCCCCATCTTCAGACAGGATTTCACGTGTCCCGCCCTACTTGTCGTACACCTAGTTCTTCCTCGCTGTTTTCGCCTACGGGGCTATCACCCACTATGGCCGCACTTTCCAGAGCGTTTGGCTAACAACAAAGATAAAGAGTACAGGCTGGTCCCATTTCGCTCGCCACTACTTTGGGAATCTCGGTTGATTTCTGTTCCTGCGGTTACTTAGATGTTTCAGTTCACCGCGTTCGCTTCACATGGCCTATGTATTCAGCCATGGATACTCCATAAGGAGTGGGTTTCCCCATTCGGATATCGGTGGATCAAAGCTCGTTTGCCAGCTCCCCACCGCTTTTCGCAGGCTACCGCGTCCTTCATCGCCTGTGATCGCCAAGGCATCCACCACATGCACTTGTTCGCTTGACCCTATAACGGGTGTGTCTCGTCGTGTTGCCACGCCAGACTCACTCGCTACAGGTTGAGTATTCGCGTTGTGCCGTATTCCAGGTTCGTCTTTCGATGAACTCAAAAAATACATTGATACAATCACAACCCTGATTCACCTACTCGCGCGCCCATCTCTAAGCACGCTTTCGTGAATCTCTTTACTACTTCTTCCTGATTGTTAAAGAACGACAGCCGATATCTAACTGCAATACCGCATCTGACTGGCTCAATTGCCAATGTTTGTCACACTGAACCGCCAGCATCTTTCGACGCTCGCGCCAATGAAACCAACATTGGGAATTGGTGGAGGATGACGGGATCGAACCGACGACCCCCTGCTTGCAAAGCAGGTGCTCTCCCAGCTGAGCTAATCCCCCAGTCATACAGTACACAGGGGGTTTCGCGATCAGCCACCGCAGACAAGACGCTGGTGGGTCTGGATGGATTCGAACCATCGACCCCCGCCTTATCAAGACGGTGCTCTAACCGACTGAGCTACAGACCCCTGAGCCTGTCTTCAATTAACAGCCGACAAGTGTGAGCGCTCAACTTGTGAAACGCGAAAGCTCTGGAAAGGAGGTGATCCAGCCGCACCTTCCGATACGGCTACCTTGTTACGACTTCACCCCAGTCATGAATCCTACCGTGGTGACCGTCCTCCTTGCGGTTAGACTAGCCACTTCTGGTAAAACCCACTCCCATGGTGTGACGGGCGGTGTGTACAAGACCCGGGAACGTATTCACCGCGGCATGCTGATCCGCGATTACTAGCGATTCCAGCTTCACGCAGTCGAGTTGCAGACTGCGATCCGGACTACGATCGGTTTTCTGGGATTGGCTCCACCTCGCGGCTTGGCAACCCTCTGTTCCGACCATTGTATGACGTGTGAAGCCCTACCCATAAGGGCCATGAGGACTTGACGTCATCCCCACCTTCCTCCGGTTTGTCACCGGCAGTCTCCCTAGAGTGCTCTTGCGTAGCAACTAGGGACAAGGGTTGCGCTCGTTGCGGGACTTAACCCAACATCTCACGACACGAGCTGACGACAGCCATGCAGCACCTGTGTTACGGCTCCCTTTCGGGCACCCTCACCTCTCAGCAAGGTTCCGTACATGTCAAGGGTAGGTAAGGTTTTTCGCGTTGCATCGAATTAATCCACATCATCCACCGCTTGTGCGGGTCCCCGTCAATTCCTTTGAGTTTTAATCTTGCGACCGTACTCCCCAGGCGGTCAACTTCACGCGTTAGCTTCGTTACCAAGTCAATGAAGACCCGACAACTAGTTGACATCGTTTAGGGCGTGGACTACCAGGGTATCTAATCCTGTTTGCTCCCCACGCTTTCGTGCATGAGCGTCAGTATTGGCCCAGGGGGCTGCCTTCGCCATCGGTATTCCTCCACATCTCTACGCATTTCACTGCTACACGTGGAATTCTACCCCCCTCTGCCATACTCTAGCCCGCCAGTCACCAATGCAGTTCCCAGGTTAAGCCCGGGGATTTCACATCGGTCTTAGCGAACCGCCTGCGCACGCTTTACGCCCAGTAATTCCGATTAACGCTTGCACCCTACGTATTACCGCGGCTGCTGGCACGTAGTTAGCCGGTGCTTATTCTTCCGGTACCGTCATCCCGCCTCTGTATTAGAGAAGCGGTTTTCTTTCCGGACAAAAGTGCTTTACAACCCGAAGGCCTTCTTCACACACGCGGCATTGCTGGATCAGGGTTGCCCCCATTGTCCAAAATTCCCCACTGCTGCCTCCCGTAGGAGTCTGGGCCGTGTCTCAGTCCCAGTGTGGCTGGTCGTCCTCTCAGACCAGCTACAGATCGTCGCCTTGGTAGGCCTTTACCCCACCAACTAGCTAATCTGCCATCGGCCGCCCCTTGAGCGCGAGGTCCGAAGATCCCCCGCTTTCCTCCACAGAGCGTATGCGGTATTAATCCGGCTTTCGCCGGGCTATCCCCCACTCCAGGACACGTTCCGATGTATTACTCACCCGTTCGCCACTCGCCGCCAGGGTTGCCCCCGCGCTGCCGTCCGACTTGCATGTGTAAGGCATGCCGCCAGCGTTCAATCTGAGCCAGGATCAAACTCTTCAGTTCAAACCTGTTACTGTTTTTCGGTTCATCTAAGAACCGGTCGCTCACTCAAAATCACTGACGAAAGATCTGCGCTGGGCCTTTCAACCCAGTCAAACCTTCCTCAATTTCTTCCGTGTGAGACTCGATTACTTTCGCTATCAGTGACCCGAAGATCACCGCGCGCTTCGTCATCGAGCGCCCACACTTATCGGCTGTTGATTGTTAAAGAACATTCGCTAAAAAGCCGCTGTTTTCTGCTGCTTTCTTGCGTCTCCGTCGTTTGGAGAGGCCGAATTATGCGGAACCCCCTGGGGGCTGTCAAGCACTTATTTCGAACGATCGACGAAAATCTTTCGATGCCACTTTATTAGGCACACGCACCCACTCGCAATTGCAATGTACTCACCCAATCAATCAAAGGCTTAGCGCACATTGCAGAGAAGATCTCTGCGTCGGACACAATGCAAATCGCACACACGAAAAAAGCGCGCGGATCGTCCGCGCGCTTTTTTACAAGTAACGACCCGCTCAGCGGGCAGCGTCAACTCCACCACCCGCATGCGTCACTTCGCTTAAGAACCGACGTAACCCGGCGGCGGGTTTACATTGCTCTTCGCGACGCTCGCATTCTTCGACACTACATAAACAGGCGCCTCCGTCAGATTCAGCTTCAGCGTGCCGTCCGTGTAGTTCAGCGTCATCGGGTTGCCCATCATGTCGAGCACCTTGACCGTGCCGCTCGTACCTGGCGCATCGACCACAAGACTGTAGGCCGCGCTATAAGTCGAACTGAAGCCCGTGCTTGCACTCCACGCATTGTTGTTGTGCGTCCACAAGGCGGTGATCACCGATCCATTGTTGACCTGCTGGAACGAATAAGCATAGACACCCGACGGCGTGTTCTTCACTGGGCCAAGCGTATTCGTGCCATCCAGAATGCGCGACATCGCGCTCACGACCATGGCAGCCGGTTTCGGGCTGATGTTGGTCGCACCGAACGAGCCTTGCGCGTTCGACAGATCGAAGAACGTGCCGTAACCCACTTCACCCGGATAGTCCGCACCGTAGAACACGTACGAAACGTCCGCGCCTTCGCCGAGCAGAATGATGTGCGTGCGCGCGACGACGGCGCCCTGCGCGAACAGGACATTACCCGTCGGATAGTTAGGGCCGTACTGCGAACCCAGGTCATAGCTGATGCCCACTTCCGTCTGATACAGCTTCATGCCCGAGCGGTACTGGTTCAGCATCGTCGTGCGCAGCGTGCGCATCGAGTTGTTCAGCGCATTCGCGGCATTCGCGGCAACGGGGTCGGTTGCGAGACGCTCAGGCGGATGCGAAGGCGACGTGCCCGCATCGTAGTAGCCGTGCGTCGCCACGCCATCGATGTACTTGCCATAACCCAGCGAAGCAATGCGTTGCAGACGGTTGTTCGTGAGGCTCGGAAATGCGTCCGCCGGACCCATCACGACAGCGCCCGGATCGGTCGAGTGAATGCCCTGATAGACCGACTGGTACAGCGACACGAAATTGGCATCGGTGTCCGTCCAGAACTGATTCGGCTCCCACGTCACCTGATAGTAGTTCGCCGACTGCGTCGGGAAGTACTTGAGGCGGATCCCGTTCGACTCGGTGCCGACGCGGCTCATATAGTTCTGCAGGTACGACATGTCCTTCGGCAAGGTCGTGAAGTCCTCGACGCCACCCGACTTCGACGCCCATCCCGGGGTGCCATCCAGACGGATCAGGCGCATCACGTTGCCCGACGTATAGAACGAGTCGAGATTGTTCGCCGACGGATTGAAGGTGTTCGCGCCATTCGGCTCCATCACCGACATCTGGCGATCGTCGATCGTCTGCGTGATGCCGAGACCGGCGAGCACCGCAGCGCGGTCGTTTTCACCCTGCATGCCGAAGCGGTGCTGTTCCTGCTTCGAGTACGTCACGGCGGGCACGATGCCGCTCAGGTTCGGAATCACGCCGAACGTGGCGATGCCCGTGGGACGCGTGCCGGCCTGAGGCAACGCGCCGCCGCCCGCCTTAAGGCTGCCCGCCACCGCGAAGTAGCCCGCGAGTGTCGAATTGCAGGTCAGGGTCGTCGTCGCTGCGCCGCCCGGCACCGCGAAGCTGCCGCTGGCCGCGACGCGGCCCGTCGTATCGTTGATCGACCAGTTCAGCGTGTCGGCATTGCTCGTGTTCGTCTTGAACACCAGCGGGAAACTCGCGCCCGACGCGAACATGCGCGTGCCGTCGCTGCTCGTCGTATCGGCGGAAATCAGCGGGCCACCTGCCGACGCGCTCGCCGTCGAAGGCGATATGCAACTGATGTTGCCCGTGGTGTTGCCGTTGGCCGTCGCATTGGCGGCGGACATCGCAGACGTTTGAGAACCGGTATTGGCCGATGCGCCGGCCGGGTCGCTACCGCCGCCACCGCCGCAGCCCGCGAGAAGGACCGCTATCGATGACGAAACAAGAAGTAAATTGGCTTTCATGGAAGTACGAATGGGCAATCGAAATCCGTCCGAATACGCCTGGCAAAAACGCCCGAACGCGTACGCTGGATTTCTGGGTTGGCTGTCTTGCACGCGGAGTCGTTCCTACTGCGTCGACTGCCGGTGCGCCGGGGGTGCCGGTAATTTGGAGCAGCGCGTTTCCTGCATACCCGCGACGTTGTTCAGTGCGAGTGAGGCCGTGCTCAACCGATTGCAACCAGATGTAACTGAAAAATAGATCGGGATAACGTCTGATAAATAGCGCGATATACGCGAGCATTAACGACTTTCAACCCGGGAGTACCGTGCGACGGCCTTCCCAGCCCTCACACAAAAACATCCCTATATCCAGACTATATTTGCAAGGGCGAATCGTACCGAACGGGAATACTTACGTCTGCTGAAACGGGGTAACACTTTGTAACGTATGAGGATTATCCAGGTGCATTTTATGCCGATATGCCCGCGCGATGAAATGTATCGTCTCCAACTTGCACGCGACGCACATTTAACAGGTCAAAATTTCCCAATCTTTCAGAAACCTATATATAGGGAAACATGAATGGCGCAAAACGGCTAGATGGATTTTTTTCGATTTATTTTCCATTTTCTAAAGGCGCCTGACGCGCGATCAATTCTTTTCCGTCGATTTTCCCAATCACTAGAATCAGCCGCGATTGACGATTCGCCTCGCCAATTGGGAAATTGTCGCGCTTCACATACACGCGAAGCGGCTTTTTCGAACCGAATAGCCGAGTTTTATTGACCTCTCGCAAAAGCTGACTCATATTGCATAACGACCATTGCGATTACGTGCGACGCATTGCGTCATAAAGGCATGTCCAGCGCACGATGGTTGCCAACGAGAAGAATGTGCGATGCCGTCACGCGTGCCGGCATGGGAGTCTGTCCATGGACACGATTCGCAAGCGTCCAGTGCCGCCGCACGAGCAATGCGACACGACGCAGGAGACGAAACTTGTGGCGCAGCAAGACCATCCTGCGCAGCCGCTCGATCTGCTTTTTCCTCTCGACGCTTCCATGCCTCATGTGAGCGCGAACAGGGCGGCAGAAGATGCGCCCGACCCGTTGCCGACTTATCCGCCACTTTTCAGGCGCATCAGGCCAAGGCCGCGCCGTATCGCTGCGCCTGCATCGGTGGGTACGCCCGACTGGAAGCTGAGCACGGGCGCCGCTGTCGTGCTGCTGAGCTTCGCGATTGCATTCGGCACCTACATCACGCTGACGCAACGCGATGCGATGCAAGGCCGCTTGCGCCGCATCGTCACCCAGAACGAACTGCGCGCGATGCCGCGTCACGACCGCCCGACCATCGCCGATCGCACGCAGGAACTCACGCGTGCCCTGCGCGAGCAGATCGAAGCGCTGCGCAGCCGCGATGCTACGGATACGGCCGTCATGGCGGGCGCCGCCGCTCATCAGCCTGCAAACGCACACAGCAGCGCGCTCGCGAGCAGCACGCCGGGCTTGCCGGTAGCGACGGCGCCCGCGTCGCCTCCCGCGTCGCCAGTCAAGACGCAAAGCAAGACACCAGCGAAACAGACGAAACAGCTTGCGGCGAAGCCCGTTGCGCCTCCGCTGCCTCAGCCCGCGCCCCGTACGCATCAGCTCGCCAGCGTGACGCCCACGCGCACTCACAGCACGACGGCGGCACAACAGGAACGTCGAACCAGCACGAAGCCCGCGAATGCCGCTTGCGGCCCGCGCTCGCCTTGCATGCAAGCCAACGCGCAAGGTACGCGCAAGCCCGTGAAGGTCGCGAGCAACACGCCGCCAGCAAAGGCCGCCGCGACCACCGTCGCGGCACGACGCACGCCCGCCCGAACTGCCACAAAGCCCGTGCAGCACGCGCCGCCTCCCACCGTTCAGGCCTGGTCTCCACCCGAAAGCCCCGCCACATTGCCCGCGAGCGACGACTCGCAAGTCTATCGGCAGCATTAGCTGTCCCGCGCGCCGTCATTCGGCCATCGCGCGAACAGCAACTGTCTGGCGGAAAGAGCCGAAGCGATGTCGCGTGGCCTTGCGCCGACATTCTTAACATGGAGAGATTGGCAAGCGCCGCATGGAACAGCGATAACGCGCCTGCCGCCATGCGAGGACGCTCATCGGGGCGTGGGGAGACAAGCACATGCAACGACAGCTGTCAGCGTCCCAGGTCTCTTCGGCGAGCGATACGGATCGCACGCTCTCGCGCGTCAGCAAGACTGCCGTCGCACTGACGCTCGCGCTCTTTTGCACGGCATGCGGCAACGGCTCGTCGGACAATGCGAGCGCCAGTAGCGCTGGGACGAGTGGCACGAGCGGTGCGGGATCGGGCTCGGGCAGCGGCACATCGGGTACGGGCGGCAACGCAGCACCGGCAGCGTCGATCGCCACCGACGTGCTGATGCATCACAACGATCTCGCACGCACCGGTCAAATGCTCGCCGAGACGACGCTCACGCCGTCCAACGTCAATTCGGCGTCGTTCGGCAAGGTCGCGTTTCTGCCCGCCGACGGCAAGGTGGACGGCCAGCCGCTGTCAGTCACGAGCCTGTCGATCAATGGCACGACGCACAACGTGATCTATGTCGTGACCGAGCACAACAGCGTCTACGCGTACGACGCCGACAACTACGCGCAATTGTGGAAAGTCTCGCTGACGGGCGCGAACGAAACACCCAGCGACAATCGCGGCTGCAATGACATCACCCCGGAGATCGGCATTACGTCGACGCCCGTGATCGACCGCAGCCGCGGCTCGAATGGCGTGCTGTATGCGGTCGCGATGACGAAGGATGCAAGCGGCGGCCTTCATCATCGCCTGCATGCGCTCGATCTCGCGAACGGCGCAGAACGCTTCGGCGGCCCGAGCGAAATCGCGGCGACCGCTCAAGGTACGGGCGGCAACAGCGTGAACGGCGTGCTGACGTTCGATCCCTCGCTGCACACGGAGCGCGTCGCGTTGACGCTCGTGAACGGCAACATCTTCATGGGCTGGACGGCGCATTGCATGGCGGGCGCCTACACGGGCTGGATCATGAGCTATAGCGCCGACACGCTGCAGCAGACAGGCGTGGTCAACGTCGCGCCGAACGGCCATCAGGGATCGGTGTGGATGGCGGGCTCGGGCATGGCATCGGACGGCACGTCCATCTATGTGGTGGACGGCAACGGCACCTTCGGCACGACGCTCGATACCAACGGCTTCCCTGTCGATAGCGATTACGGCAACTCGTTCATGAAGCTTTCGGCGAGCCCGCTCAAGGTAACCGACTACTTCGCGCCGCTCGACGTCGTCGCGCTCGCGAACGCAGACGGCGACTTCGGTTCCGGCGGTGCGATGCTGTTGCCCGATCAGAAGACCGCCGACGGCACCATCAAGCATCTCGCGGTGGCGGCGGGCAAGGACAACAAGATCTATGTCGTCGATCGCGACGCGATGGGCAAATTCAATGCGGGCGCGAACAATATCTGGCAGGTGCTGACGGGCACGCTGGCGGGCGGCATCTGGGGCTCGCCCGCTTATTTCAACGGCACCGTCTACTACGGCGCATTGAACGACAACATCAAGGCGCTGCCCGTCACTCATGCGTTGGTTGCGAGCACGGCTGCATCGAAGAGCCCGACGACCTTCCCCTATCCGGGCGCCGTGCCCGCGATATCGGCGAACGGGACCTCGAACGCGATACTGTGGGCCGCCGAAAACGGCACGACGGGCGCGCTGCACGCGTACGACGCGACCAATCTCGCAAGCGAACTCTACAACAGCAATCAGGCGGGAACCCGCGACCAGTGGGGCGCGGGCAACAAGTTCATCACGCCGATGATCTCGCGCGGCAAGGTCTATGTCGGTGCGACCAACGGTGTCGCCGTGTTCGGCCTGCTGCACTGATCGTGCTGTGAGCCATATCGCGTTGCAACACGGAAAATGGCGACGAATGGCGTGCTTCTGGCGTGCTGCGCGGCTGTGAGGCGATATGCTGGAATTGCTATCCTTCGGCCTGCGATGGCCTGACTGGCCGCAACGGCCATGTTGCACGTCATGACTTCATGCGTACCTCGCGACGCGCATCCGCGCCGACAAGACCAAGACTTCGCCAGGGAGTCCGCTCGCTTATGACACGCTTCGCCCATGCTGCAATCGCGCTTTTCGTTGTCAGCGGCGCATCCGTTGCGCAGCAGCCGTTGACCTATCCGGGACGCAGCCAGAGCCCGGGACAACAGGCCGTCGACACGGCCGCGTGCTACGCGGACGCCAACAAAACGACGAAAGTGAACATGGCGCACGAGTCGCAGCGTCCGCCGCCACCCGGCAAAGCGGCCGCCGCCGCGCCGCGGCCTATCGTTGCACCCTCGCCCGTCAATCCGCCCTTGCCTTCCGCGATGGGCGCATCGGGTGCATCGGGCGCGCTGGCGGCTTCCGCGCCAGCGGGCGCAAGCGGGACAGCGACTGCAGCAGCCGCGAGCGGTGCGAGCGGGGTCGCGGCTCCGACTGCTGCAGCGGCGTCGGGTGCGTCGGGCACGCTCGCGGCTTCGGACGCGATGGCTGCATCGGGCGCGCTCGCGGCCTCGGGGGCCAGCATGCCGTCAGCGGCTTCGCTTGCGGCCATGCCGCCACCGCCTCCGCCCGAACCGCCGATGGTCCGTTACTGGACCGCCTACGCGAAGTGCATGCAGCAGCGCGGCTACTACACACGCTAACGCGTACCTCTATTCATGCGACGAAAGACGAACGGCACCCCACCGTTCGTTCACATTGGTTCAATTGCGCCACACGCTGCGCCAACGCACTTCGAAGGCGCCGCCATTCGCGCGTCGCAAGCAAAGATGCGCAGCATCA
Organism: Paraburkholderia caribensis; assembly: GCF_002902945.1. Lineage (NCBI taxonomy): Bacteria > Pseudomonadati > Pseudomonadota > Betaproteobacteria > Burkholderiales > Burkholderiaceae > Paraburkholderia > Paraburkholderia caribensis. Next base: position 1,631,974 of record NZ_CP026101.1, on the reverse strand, counting down.
TTGAATGCTCCAGGCCGGGTCGAATGGCCCGCGCTCGTCCGGACTCGCCTAGACTAATACGCACCACGCAACGCGAACTCAACGGACGGGACCATGAAAGGTATCTTGATCGAGAAGCAGGACAACGGCAGCCGCGCGGCCATCGCCGACATCGACGAAGCGAATCTGCCCGCAGGCGACGTGACGGTGCGTGTCGAATGGTCGACGCTCAACTACAAGGACGCCCTCGCAATTACGGGGCGATCGCCCGTCGTGCGCAGCTTTCCGCTGGTGCCGGGCATCGACTTCGCGGGCGTCGTCGAGGCGAGCCAGCATGCGCAATGGCAGCCCGGCGACCACGTGATCCTGAACGGCTACGGCGTCGGCGAAAAGCATTGGGGCGGACTCGCGCAACGCGCGCGCGTGAGCGGCGACTGGCTCGTGCGCACGCCTGCCCCGCTCACGTCACGCGACGCGATGGCCGTTGGCACAGCCGGCTACACGGCCATGCTGTGCGTGCTCGCGCTGGAACGTCACGGCGTCACGCCCGCGCACGGCAAGGTGCTCGTGACGGGCGCGGCGGGCGGCGTCGGCAGCGTCGCGATCATGCTGCTCGCGAAGCGCGGCTATCACGTGATCGCGTCGACGGGTCGTCCCGCCGAGTCGGACTATCTGCGCGAACTGGGCGCGCAGGAGATCATCGATCGCGCGGAACTGTCCGGGCCGGGCAAGCCGCTCGCGAAGGAACGCTGGGTCGCGGCCATCGATGCCGTGGGGAGTCACACGCTGGCGAACGCGTGTGCGGGCACCGCGTATGGCGGGATCGTCGCCGCGTGCGGACTCGCACAAGGAATGGACTTCCCCGCCACCGTTGCGCCCTTCATTTTGCGCGGCGTGACGCTCGCGGGTATCGACAGTGTGATGGCGCCGCACGAGCGCCGCGTCGAGGCATGGCAGCGCATCGCGCAGGACCTGAGCACCGCGCAATTGGCGTCGATGGTCAAGGAGATCAGCCTCGCCGAAGCGCTCGCGGCCGCGCCGGACGTGCTCGACGGCAAGGTCCGCGGGCGGCTCGTGGTGGACGTCAACCGGTGACACACGCGCGAGTGTTATCGAACAGATTGATGCAGCTGACTATTTTTAATCGATTTGCCTGATCCAGACGCGAACCTTAAGCTGAATGCGAATCCGCCCACTGCAACAGACTGGATCGCACCATGCAAGCTCAATCGTTCAAGGTTCGCGTCGACGCCGTGCGCGACGAAGCACACGGCGTCCGCTCATTCGTCATTTCGCGCCTGGATGGCGCGCCATTCGATGCGTACGAACCCGGCGCGCACATCGACGTCACGAGTCCCGCGGGTATCACGCGCCAATATTCGCTATGCGGCGACCCCGACTGCCGCGACACGCACCTGTTCGCCGTCAAGAAAGAAACGCAATCGCGCGGCGGCTCGCGTTCGCTGCATGACGACGTGCAGATCGGCACCGAACTGTCCGTCGGCGCGCCGCGCAATCTGTTCCGTCTTGCTGAAGGCGCCAGCCGGCATGTGTTGATCGGCGCGGGCATCGGCATCACACCGCTGCTTTCAATGGCATACCGGCTGCAGAAGACGAACGTGCCTTTCGAACTGCACTACTTCGCGCGCAGCGTCGAACATGCGGCGTTTCTGCCGCTGCTCTCGCGCGCTCCGTTCGATGCCTACGCGAAGCTGCATTTCGGCATCGAGCCGGACGCGCTCGATGCCGAACTTACCGCGTGTCTTGCCGATGTGCCGCAAGACACGCACGTCTACACCTGCGGCCCGGTGCCGTTCATGGATCGCGTAGTCGCGGCGGGCGAAGCGCGCCTGCCCGCCGATGCGATTCATCTCGAACGTTTTGCGGCCGAACCTCGAGCGCACGGCAGCGACGCCGGGCTCGACAGCTTCGACGTGCAACTGGCCAGCAGCGGGCAGATCGTGCGCGTGGACAGCAAGACTTCGATCGTCGAGGCACTCGCTGCGATCGGCGTCGAAGTGGACACGTCGTGCGGCGAAGGCGTGTGCGGCACCTGCATGATCGACGTGGTGAGCGGCGAGCCCGAACACCGCGACCATTGCCTGAGCAAGGCGGAACGCGCGAGCAACAGCGTGATCTGCTGCTGTGTGTCGCGCTCCCGCTCGCCCGTGCTCGTGCTCGACCTCTGACGTTACCTCTTGTCGAAGCGCTTCACCATTTCGGCCATCAGATCGCGCATCCACGCAATGCCTTCGTCTTCGTGGAAGTGCTCGTGCCAGTGCATCGTCACCGTGGCCTGTGGAATCGGCACAGGCAACGTATAGATGCGAAACGCGTCGTTGCCGTTGAGGATGCCGGCAAGCCTTTGCGGCAACGTCGCGAACAGATCGGTGACGGCCAGCACGCCGGGCAGCGCTACGAAATGCGGCAACTGCAGCACGATGTTGCGGCCCACGCCTTGTGCGCGCAACGCATCGTCGAGGGCGTGGTGACTGTGCTCGACGGAGCGCACCTGCACATGCGAAGCCTGCAGGAAATGTTCGAGACTCAATGCCGAACCTGGCGGCAAGCCGCGCCGCTTGCGCGTCATGCACACATACGTCTCTTCGAATAGCAGTTGATGGCGCGTGCGCGCCATCAGCATCGGCAGATTGCCGATTGCGAAATCGAGCCTGCTGGAACGCAGCGCATCTTCTATCGCTTCCACGGGCAGCGGCTCGACCGACAGCTTCACGCGCGGCGCACGCTCGTGCAACGCCTCGCAGATCGCCGGCAAATAAGCCATTTCCCCCGCATCCGACAGCGACAGCCGGAACGTGCGCGTGCTCGTCGCGGGGTCGAAGCTCTCCGCGTAACGCAGTGCCTCGCGCACCGTATCGAGCGCACGGCCCACGATGCTTGCGAGTTCGAGCGCAATCGGCGTGGGCTGCATGCCCGAGCGCGTGCGGATGAACAACGGGTCGTCGAACAACGTACGCAGACGCGCCAGCGAATAGCTGATGGCGGGTTGCGACAGCGCAAGCCGTTCGCCGGCTTTGGTGAGGCTGCGCTCATCGACGATCGCCTGAAACACGCGCAGCAGATTGAGGTCGACGTGATCGAGTGAGGTCATGGTGGGCTTCCGACGGGGTCATCATTATATTTGCCGCACTTATTGGCCGGCTCATTTTTAATCGATTTGACGCATGATCGGTGCAAAGCGAGACTGATGTCAACGCGAAAGAAACACGACATGTCCCCCGCTTTCGCCCGAATTCACTTCCGACCATCACGTCCCGACACATCACAACGATGAGCGACACTACCTGGCAAACCATCGACACCAGCACGCTGCGCGAGCGCGTTCACGCCGATCGCATCGCGCCCTCGCTGTACTACGATCCGAACCTGTTCGAAGCGGAACTCGAACGCATCTTCTACAAGACGTGGGTCTGGGTCGCGCATGAAAGCGAGCTGCCCAACCCGGGCGACTTCCGCACCACTACGATCGGCCGGCAACCCGTGATCGTCGTGCGCGACAAGACAGGTGCCGTGAACGTGTTGCAGAACCGCTGCCGCCATCGCGGCGCGACCGTGTGCGAAGAACACAAGGGCAATGCGAAAGGCTTCACGTGCCCGTATCACAGCTGGTCGTATGCGCTCGACGGCACGCTGCGCGCGCTGCCCTATGGCGACGGCTATGAAGGCGTATGCGAGAAAGGCGACCTGCCGCTCGCGAAGCTGCGCGTAGGCATCTATCAAGGGCTGATCTTCGCGAGCTTCGACGAGAACATCGAGCCGCTCGAAGACTTTCTCGGCGGCGCGAAGCCGTGGATCGACCTGTTCATGAAGCAAGGCGCGGGCTTTCCGATCAAGGCCAATGGCGAGCACAAGTTCAAGTTCAAGGGCAACTGGAAAATCCAGCTCGAGAACACGACGGACCTGTATCACTTCCCCGTCGTGCACAAGTCGTGGATGAAATCGATCGACGACGAAACGGCGGCTGCCATCACCAGCTTCATGACGAGCGATGACGCATTTTGCCGCTCGCTCGGCAATGGCCATAGCCTCGCCGTGCTGGTGCCCGAACTCGTCGATCTCGACAAGGACGACGGCGCACCGCTGCCCGAGCGCTTCAACGAACTGGCCACGCAACTCGCGGAACGTCACACGCCGGAAGAAGTGCGACGCATCGTGCGTTCGTTGATGGGCGTCGGCTTCAACCTGAATCTGTTCCCAAACCTCGCGCTGTCGATGGCGTTCTTCCGCGTGCTGCGCCCCATTTCCGCAGAAGAGACGGAAATCCGCCACGTCGCGCTTGCCATGGACGGCGGCCCCGACGAAGCGAACCGTGTGCGCCTGCGTATTCACGAACACTTCCAGGGCCCGTTCGGTTTCGGCAGCCCCGACGACGCCGAAGCATGGGAACGCGTGCAGCGCGGCTCCTATGCGGGACCCGACGTGCCGATTCTCGTCAACCGCGGATTGAACCGCGAAACGACAGCCGCAAACGGCGAAAAGACCGCACACGCAACGGATGAAACGGGCATGCGCGAAGCGTATCGCCAGTGGCGCGCAATGATGGAGCAGGCATGATGGACGATCGCAACGCACTCTTCTCGCAACAGACTTTCGCGCGCGCCATCGAATTCATCTGGCGCGAAGCCGAGATGCTCGACCGCCGCGACTATCGCGCGTGGCTCGACCTGTGGGACCCGTCGGGCTTCTACGTCGTGCCCATCGATCCCCAGGCGACCGACTTCGCCGCGACGCTGAACTACGCGTACGACGACCAGCACATGCGCGAACTGCGCGTGCAACGCATGGTGTCCGGCTATTCGGCCTCGGCCTCCGATGCGGCGCGCACCGTACGCACGGTATCGCGCTTCACGTTGACGAGCGATGCCGCCGATGTCGTCGAAGTGAAGTCCGCGCAGGTGATCGTCGCATACAAACGCGGTGCATCGACGATCTTCGCCGCCGATCTCACGCACAAGATCAGCTTCGCGACGGGCGAACCGCGCCTCGTCGACAAGGTGATTCGCCTGATCGATTCGACGGAAGCGCTGAGCGCGATCGGCTTTCTGCTGTGAGCCTTTGATGTGTGCAGCGGCTGCGCAAGCCCGCTGCACGCGAGGAGCGAACCTCTATGCCTACACTCGAAGTCTATCTGCCGCATGGGCACGACGAAGCGCGCAAAGCGTCGCTGATCCAGGGCCTCACGCAGGCGACGGTCGCCGCGATCGGCGCGCCTGCCGAGGCCGTGCGCATTCTGCTGAGCGAGATGCCCGACACGCATTTCGGATTGGGCGGCAAGACGGCGTCTCGTGGCGCTCCGCCTTCGCTGCCCGTGATCGTCGCGATCCTCATTGCGGGCCGCACCGATGCGCAAAAAGAAGCGCTGATCGCCGCGTTATCCGAAACGGCCGCCGCCGTGCTCGATGCGCCGCTTCAGGCGACGCGCGTGATGATCAAGGACATCCCCAACACCGACTTCGGCATTGGCGGTCAGACGGCCCGCTCGCTTGGACGCTGAGACGAAGCTAGACGCCTGCATCAGGCGCGAGCGCGGGTTCGAGCGGCAAGGCGACGCGGCATTCGAGTCCGCCGCCCGCTGCCGCTCGCGCCCAGATGCGTCCGCCATGCCGCGTGACGATGTTCTTGCACAGCGACAGGCCGATGCCGTTGCCACCCGCCTTCGAAGAAGAAAAGCCGTCGAAGAGACGTTCATGCGCATCGGCAGGCACGCCGGGGCCGTTATCGATCACGCGCAGTTCGGCACGCCCATCCGCCATGGCCGTCGCGAGCGTCACGACACCCGTCGCGCCCCTGGTTTCCGTCAACGCTTCGAGCGCGTTGAACGCGAGATTCAACATCACCTGGCCGATCAGCACGCGTTCGCACAGCACGGGCAATGCCTGGTTCGCCTGTTCGATCCGCACGCGCACGCCGGCTTCTTTCGCGCGCAGCTCGATGAAGTAGGCGACGTCGTTCAGTATGTCGCGCAGATCGGCATGCGTTTCAGTCGGCTCGCGCTTGACGATGTACTCGCGCACGCTCTGGATGATGAGCGCCGCATGCTCGGCCTGACGATCCGCACTGCGCAGTCCCCAGATCGCGGAGTCGACGCTGCCCTGACCCAGCCGCTGGATTGCGCCTTCGATGAAATTACGCACGGCGGCAAGCGGCTGGCTCAACTCGTGCGCAATGGCCGTCGCCATCTCGCCCATTGCGTTATAGCGGCCCGCGTATTCGAGCATGCGCGCTTCCGTGCGGCGGGCTTCCTCCGTCGCGACCTCGTCGCTGATGTCGCGGAAGTGAATCAGCAAGCCATTCAGCTCGTTTTCGATCGCGACCCGCCGGCAGGTGATGCGCAGCCAGCGCGTCGCACCGTCGCGCCGCGTGATCCGGTAGCGCTGCGCGTGCGTAGGCTGCTCGCTGGTCGCGTGCCGCAACTGCGTGACGAGCCGGTTGCGATCGGCGGGCGTGCAATAGTCGGGCACGCCGCCGATTGGCTCACCCGGTCCCACGCCCAGCACGCGCCGCCCCGACTCGCTGATGTATTCGAGCTTGCCGCGCGGCGTCAGCACCGCCACGCCCTCGCCGAGATCCTGCATGAATTCGCGCAGGCGCGTTTCATAGCGGCGCAGCTTGCGCCGCGTCGCCTCTTCTTCGCTGATGTCGCGGAACTGCACCATCACGACGGCACGCTCGCGCAACGGCACATAGGTCGCAACCGCTTCCGACAACATGTCGATACCCGCCCGCGAGCGGTAACACCATTCGTACACCTGCGGCCCTTGTGTGATCGCGCGATCCATCGCGGCCACGCCGATCTCGCGCCGGTACTTCGGCTCGGGACGCGTCATGTCGGGCGCCTTGAGCGGCAGCAGTTCTTCGAGCGAAAAACCCAGCGCGACACAGGCCGCGCGATTGGCCCACACGATCGCTTTCGTTTGCGCGTCATGCAACAGCACGCAGAGCGTCAATGCGTCGAGCAGACGGTGAAAATCTTCTTCGGCGGGAAAGATCATGATGCGCGAGCGACAAGGCGGGAGTGCAGGCGTAACCATAACATCGGCTTTCTCCGTCGCGCGTCTAAAGATTTCTTTAGGCACGCGGGCGTCGATGCCAGGAAACGCGGACGGGCGCCCCAATTGATGGTGTCTTTTTGCGTTTCTAGACTGACCTGAACGTCAATAACGTCAAACGCATTCAGGAGAATCGACATGTCCGCCGCCACTGCCCTCGCCACAAGCCACGTCCATACGTTGCAACAGGAATCCGCCGATGCACTGCCCCTCGACGTCGTGATCGAAGAAATCGCCGCGCGTCGCGACGAGTTCGATCGGCTGTCGCATGTGCCGCGCGATGTGATCGCGAAGCTCAAGCGCGCCGGCATCTATCGCGCAGGCACACCACGGCGCTTCGGCGGCGATGCGCGCGCACCGGGCGAATTCCTCGCGATGATCGAACGCATTGCGGTCGCGGACGGCTCGGCTGCATGGGTCGCGAGCTTCGGCAGCGCGAACGTGTATCTCGCCGCGCTGCCGCTTGCCACGCAGCAAGCGATTTACGCGGCAGGTCCCGATCAGGTCTTCGCGGGCGGCCTCTTCCCTGTGCAGGCCGCGCAGCCTGCGCCCGGCGGCTGGCGCGTGAACGGCACGTGGAAATTCGCGAGCGGCTGCAAGGGCGCGGACTGGCTGGGGGTCGGCATCGGCGTCGGCGGCAAGGACGGCGGCGCACCCGGCAAACCGCGCACTGCCGTGTTTCGTCCCGCGCAGGTCGAGATCGTCGACAACTGGGACGTGGTCGGCATGCAAGGCACGGGCAGCCATGATCTGCGCGTCACCGAACAGTTCGTCGCCGATGACTGGACCTTCGTGCGCGGCGGAGCGCCGACCGTCGATGAGCCGCTGTATCGCTATCCGACCATTGCGTACGCAGCGCAGGTGCTCGCCGTCGTGAACCTCGGGCTCGCGCGCGCGGCGCTCGACGTCGCCAATCAGATGGCAGGCGGCCGCAAGACGACGACGGGCGCACCGCAACTCGCCGACCGTGCGTATTACCGCATCGAACTCGCGAAGGCAGAAGCGCAGCTGCGCTCGGCGCGTGCGTTCTTCTATGAATCGACGGATGAAGTATGGCAGTCGATCCTCACCGGCAACGACGTGAGCGCCGATCAGGTCAGCCTGCTGCGCCTCGCAGCCACGCAGATCGCGCGCGAAGGCGCGGACGTGGTGGGCCGCGCGTACCGGCTGGGCGGCACGATGGCAATTTACCGCTCGCATCCGCTGCAACGTCTGATGCGCGACGCGATGGTCGTCACGCAGCACGCGTTCCTCGGCGAGGGCAACTACGACGGCGCGGGCGCCGTGTTCGTCGGCGTACCGCCGATCCCCGGTTATCTGTAACTGCGCTGGATACCTTTCATTTCAGGCCCGTTTTCAAGGGAGTTTCGCTTCATGACTGACAATCGTTCGCTGCCGTTGCGTGTGCTGTTCTGCTGCGGCGTCACGCAGAATTTCTTCGACTTGCCGCGCGAGCAGATCGGCCAGGTATGGCAGGCTTACGCCAGCATGCTGGCCGCCGTCGAAGCGATGGAGAACGTGCGCGTGCTCGGCGTAATGGATGACGACCGGCTCGTCGTGGGCCAGTCGGATGGCGCGCCATGGACGTTCTACATCATGGCCGACGTCGCCGATTTCGACACGGCCGTCGCCGTCTGCAATCTGTACCGCACGACGCCCGTCGGGGAATACAACCTGTGGCGCTACGGCAAGATCGAAGCGCGTGTGGGACGCGCGTTGACGGTGCCGCCCGTTGTGCAGAACGCGTCCTGAACCATGAGCGATATCACGTTGCCATCCAGCACGCTCCAGGCCTTGCAGGCGCGCATCGTCGCGCTCGAAGCCGAGAACGCGGTGCGCAAGACCATTGCGCGCTATATGGCCTTGTGCGATGTGCCCTCGGGAACGCTCGACGGCGAGACGCTTGCCGCGCTGTTCGCGCACGACGCGATCTGGGAAGGCATCGGCCCGCAGTACGCGCAGAAGTTCGGGCATCTGCGCGGACATGACGCTATCGTTGCCATGCTGCAGCGTTATCTGCCACCCGTTCCGCACTTCGCGACGAACGTACATTTTTTGACGTCGGAGACGATCGAAGTCGACGGCGCAAGGGCGAAAGGCCGCTGGATCATGCTGCAGGCGTCAGGTTACGTCGATGCGTGCGCCGAACTCATCGCCGCGCGGCTCGACATCGACTTCGTGCCCGCACAGGACGGCCGCAACTGGCTGATCCAGCACTTTCGCACCGAGCGCCTGTTCGATGCGCCCTGGCAAGTCAACGCTCGCAAGGACACTACATCATGACTGCATTCATCAGCGAATTCACACTGAGCGCGGCCCCCGGCGCGCCAGGCCCGACCATCGCGATCAAGGACTCGATCGACGTCGCAGGCTACGCGACTACGGGTGCAAGCCGCGCGCTTGCCGATACGCCGCCCGCCGCCGCGCATGCCGAAGTCGTCCAGCGTCTGCTCGATGCGGGCTGGCGTATCACCGGCAAGACCAACATGCACGAGCTCGCGTTCGGCATGACGGGCATCAACGACTACACGGGCACGCCCGTCAATCCGCAAGACGCTGCGCGCATTCCCGGCGGTTCGTCGAGCGGATCGGCGTCGGCGGTCGGGTTGAAGCTCGTCGATGCCGCGCTCGGCACCGACACGGGCGGCTCGATTCGCGGACCGGCTGCGTGCTGCGGCGTGATCGGACTCAAGCCGACGTTCGGGCGCGTGTCACGCAAAGGCGCCGTGCCGCGTGAATCCACGCTGGATTGCGTGGGTCCGTTCACGCGCGATATCGCCACGCTGGTCGATGCAATGGCGGCCATCGCACCCGCGTTCGACACGAACGCCGCCAAACGCGTGAACGCACGCGCAAACGTCGCGATCGTTTCCGTCGACGCAGATGCGGCCATCCGCCAGGGCGTGGAGCGTGCGGTGCAGATCGCGGCTGTCGCGTCGCGCGTGATCGAACTGGACCACCTGAAAGAAGCCTTCGAAGCGGGCCTCGCCGTCATCAACATAGAAACGGCGCGTGCATTCGCACCTCTCGTCGAATCAGGCAAGCTCGGTGCGGATGTCGACGCACGCTTGCGCGCCGCGGTGCAAACCACCCAGGCGCAGCTCGACACGGCCGAGCGCGCGCGGCGCGCATTCACGGCCGCCGTCGATCGCGCACTCGAGAACGCCGACGTATTGGTGCTACCGACCTTGCCCGCCCTGCCGATCACGATCGAAGCCGCGCGCAACGGCACGCCCGTGCTCACGATGTCGTCGCTGATCCGTCCGTTCAATCTGAGCGGCCATCCTGCGCTGAGCTTGCCGATCCCGATTGAAGGCTCGCCGTTGAAGGCGGGCCTGCAAATTGTCGGGCGAAAAGGCGCGGACGAACAGGTGTGCGCCATCGCCGCGCACTTCGAAGCGGCGCTTGCAGCCTCTTGAGATGAACAGCGTGCGCTCACGTGAACGCACGCAGCGAAGGAATCGTTACTCATGTCGAACAGAGTCGTCATCGTGACGGGCGCGGCGCGCGGGTTGGGCGCCGTCGTCGCGAAGCATTTTCACAGCGCGGGTTACAAGGTCGCGCTAGCCGATATCGCATTCGATGCCGCGAACGCGCTTGCCGCTGAACTGAGCGCGCATCACGAAACCGCGTGCGCGATCGCACTCGACGTCACGCGCAAGCAGGACTTCGAAGCCGCACGCGATGCGTTGATCGCGCGTTGGGGACGTGTCGACGTGCTCGTGAACAACGCGGGTGCGTCGAAGGTCGTGCCGGTGATGGAGATCAGCGCAGAGCAGTTCGATCAGGTGATCGACATCAATCTGCGCAGCGTGCTGTTCGGCTGCCAGGTGTTCGGCCAGTACTTCGCCGATCGCGGGGCCGGGCGCATCGTCAATATCGCATCGCTCGCGGGACAGAATGGCGGCTCCGCGACGGGCGCGCATTATGCGGCGGCGAAAGGCGGCGCGATCACGTTGACCAAGGTGTTCGCGCGCGATCTCGCCGCACATGGCGTGACCGTCAACGCCATCTCGCCGGGACCGCTCGATCTGCCCATCGTTCACGAAAGCGTGTCTGCCGACAAGCTCGACAAGGTCATCGCCAGCATCCCCGGCGGCCGTCTCGGTTCGGCGGATTACGTCGCACAGGTTGCCGTGCTGCTCGCATCGGGCGATGCGTACTTCGCGAACGGCGCGTGCTGGGATGTGAACGGCGGGCTATACATGCGATAACACACCAGGAAAACAGCACGGCGCTTGCCTCGCACGCCGTGCCGTGCGGATCATTCGCGCCCGCCCTCGCCCGGACTCCATACGGCCATCACATCGCGCACCAGCGTCGCGATCGACGACGCGCCGAGCTTGTCCTTGATGCTCGCGCGATGCACGTCGACCGTTTTCACGCTGATCGACAGATCCGACGCAATGCGCTTGCTGCCCTTCCCATCCAGCACGCCGCGCAGCACTTCCTTTTCACGCGCTGTCAGCGATTCGATCCGCTGACGCAGACCGCGCAGCTTCTGATCCGCCGCATGCCGTTGCGCCGCGAGCTTCATCGCGCGCTGGATGCGCTCGAGCATCTGCTGCGAGTTGTACGGCTTTTCGACGAAATCGATCGCGCCGTTTTGCAACGCGCGCACGGACATCGGAATATCGCCGTGGCCGCTGACGAAAATGATCGGCAAGGTCGCGCCGCGCGCGTTGAGTTCGGCTTGTACGTCGAAGCCGCTCGTCTCCGGCATCCGCACGTCGAGCACGAGACACGCCGGCAGCTTCGCGTCGAAGGCCTGCAGGAAATCGGCCGCGTTCGCAAACCCTTCCGACTTCACGCCGACCGACTCCAGCAGCCACGCCAACGATGTGCGCATGCCATTGTCGTCATCGACGATATACACGATGGGCGCGGGCGAATGGATGGGCGGGATGGTGCTGGCTGGACTCATGTCTTGAACCTGTCTGCAACGCGCGCCGGAACTTGTCCGGCTGTCTCCACGCGTTCGCTGTCTAATTTTTGAGAAGGCTCATCATAACCAGCGCAAATTCGCGTGCAAAGCCTTTATTGCAGGCCCGATTGCGTGACAGCAGCGGCTAACGCACGATGCGCGGATGCATAGCGAACGCAACCTGGTAAAACCTTTAGACGGGTCGGGAAGCGCGCCAACCCGTGTGTCGCTCACGCGGATTTTTTTCATGCGAGGCATGCCGTACGCTTGATGCATGGGATCGTCGCGCACGCAATCATCGCGGGCGAGCGGTCGATTCGCAGCGACCACCGTGCAGGAGCCACACACATGTCCGATATGCAACGTCCGCCCATGCTCGACTCCGACGACGCGCGCAAGCAGTTTCGCCAGGCGATGGCGCATCTGGGCGCGGCCGTCAACATCATCACGACCTTCGGCGAGTCCGGGCGCTGCGGCATCACGGCGAGCGCGGTCTGCTCGGTGACGGACGCACCGCCCACGCTGCTCGTCTGCATGAACCGTTCAAGCGCGATGCACGCCGTGTTCGAACGCAATCGCAACGTCTGCATCAATGTGCTGCCTGCTCATCACGAACTGCTCGCGCGACACTTCGCCGGGCTCACGCAACTGCCGATGGAAGCGCGCTTCAGCCTGCCCGTCTGGGACGAAGGCCCGCATGGCGTGCCCGTACTGCGCGACGCGCTCGCGAGCCTGCAAGGAAGGATCGTCGATCTGAAGGAAGTGGGCTCGCACTCGGTGATGTTCGTCGAGGCCACGCAGATTCGCGTGTGCGCCGACGGCGACAGTCTGATCTACTTCGACCGCCAGTTTCATCGCGTGCCGAGACCGTGCGCAGCCTGAGTCCGCCTGAGCGTTGTTACTCCGGGTTACTTTTCTCGCACGGCTGTAGCACCTGTGTCCGGCACGCGCTCCTAGACTGAAGCCGAATTCAGTGACGCGCATCCATGCGCAGGGAGCAAACATGAAGAAGATGATGCTTGGTGCAGCTATTGGCGTGGCGATGCTGGCGGCTTCAGCGGCGGCTTCTGCGCATGTCGACGTCGCCGTCGGTCTCGGCGTGCCCGGTGTGATCGTGCCCGCCCAGCCTGTGTACGCTGCGCCCGCCCCCGTGGCCGTCGGCTATGGCTATGGCTATGGCTACGACGACGACTGGCGCGAGCGCCGCGCGTGGCGTGAGCGCGAGTGGCGTGAACGCGAGTGGCGCCGTCACGAAGCCTGGCGTGAGCATGCGTGGCACGAGCGTCAACGCGAACGCTGGGGTTACTGATCCTCGTGCCGGTTCGCGCGTTGTGTGGATGAACGCGTGATCGTCGATCGCCTCGCTATGGCCGCCACCGAGCCGGCTGTCGCGAGGCGATGTCGTTCCTGCTGCATCACACGCCTGGCTTCCACGGCCATGCAGGATACAAACCGTTGCTCTCGACACTGTCACGCTGCGGATCGCGGCCCTCGCCGGCACGCTCGACATCGGCATCGTTTGCGCGCGTGTCGGTTTCGTCGGATTGCGGCGCCATTGCGGCCGCCTGTACAGGTTCCTCCGCGAAAGGCAGCGCATCGCCGAACCATTCGACTTCGCGCTTCATCGCGTCGACGTAGGTACGCCAGCCCGCGCGATCGTCCGCGAACAGATGGTCGTGAACGGCAAGCGCGAGCCGCGTGTAATCAACCTGCTCCTCTAGCAACAGAGCAGGCCATATCGCAAACGATGCACTCGCGCGTTTCGCGAACTCCGCCGCCTTCATCTTCGGCGAGACGGCAGCAAGCCATGCATGCGCGGCCAGTTCCGGATGGGCGTTCAGCAGATGATGCACGGTGTGATGTTTTGCATCGGCGGCAAGCGCCATGGAGAGGGTTTGCAGCGCGTCGCCGAGATGCAGCAGCAACGCGCGTCGTTCGAAAGCGTCTTTCATCGAAGCATGTCCGTGCGTAAGTCCAGCGTGCCATATTGGAAGGCACGCGGCGAGATGCGAAAATCGCGGCGTGCTATGAGCGTACGCCGAAAAAGCCTTGCCACAGCGAATCGAACAGACCTGCGGCGCGTGGCTCATGCACAGGCTTGTCGTGTTTCGCTGCTGCGGGCTGAGGTGGCGAAGGCGCGTCTTCCACAATGGGTTCGTGTGATGACGTCGCCGTGGCGACGGGGTCCGCGCAACCGGCATCAGGCATAGCGGCGCTTTCATTGGCCTGCGCCGCGCGCCGCGACTGCTGCAAGGCCCACACGCTATCGGCGATGCGTTGCGCCACGTCGGTGTCGCAATCGCGTCCGAGCAGCACGCCGAACAGCACGTCGCGGTTATGGCCTTCGTCGGCATAACGCATGGCCACGCCGACCATCTGTGTGTACTTCGCCTCGGCCTCGGCCTTGGCCTTGCGCGCCTGCGCCGCCTCCACTTCGCGCCGACGCCTTTCGAGCGCCTCATATTGGCGCATCTCCTGCGCGTAGACGGCGTCGTAGACCTTGCGCTGGTTGTAGTCGGAGAGGATCGCGTACGCGTCCTTGATGTCCTGGAAGGCCGCGCGTGCGACTTCTTCCTGTCCAGCGTTGCGGTCCGGATGCCACTTCATCGCGGCCTTCCGGTATGCCCGTTTGATCTCTTCCGAGGTGGCGTCTTGAGACACGCCAAGCTTCGCGTAAAGGGTTGCCATGTCGCGTTGGGTCTCGCTTGCAGACGGTTGCAGATGACGGTCGCGTTCATCGTAGCACGGCGCTCCGCATCGCTCGAATCGAGGCTGGTCCGACAAAAAGGGCGGACATGTCCGTGTTTTTCGGGCACCTTTTTTGCAACCGCCACAGGATGCGCGCACCGAGCGCACGAGTGAGCGGCCATGACGAAAGACACTATCCAGCACGAACGACATCCCGACACGACCGATCGCGCCACGCCGCCCGATCACCCGGAAAAAGCCGGTGCGGAATCACCGCATCTCAATGCGGACGAGCAGGATCAGGCCGCGCAACACACGGCCCCGCACGCGCTGATGCTGCACGAGATCGTGCGCGAAGAAGGCGAAGCCGCGCTGGAGCGCACGGTCATGGCGCTCGTATGGTCGTCGCTGGCGGCCGGACTTTCAATGGGATTTTCGTTTCTCACGACAGCCGTTCTCCAGGCCGGCCTGCCCGATACGCCGTGGCGGCATCTCGTATCGAGCTTCGGCTACACGACGGGCTTCGTGCTCGTCATCATGGGGCGTCAGCAGCTCTTTAGCGAAAGCACGCTGACTGTCGTGCTGCCCGTGCTGACGCGGCGCGATCTCGACTGCCTGCTAAAGGCGCTGCGCCTGTGGATCGTCGTGCTGTTCTGCAATCTGCTCAGTTCGTGGGCTTTTGCAGCGATGCTGCGCTTGCCGGGCGTGTTCGAAGCCGAAATTGTCGCTGCGCTCGATGAGACCGCACGTTCCGCGATCGGTCCCGCCGAAACCTTTCCGACCTTCGTACGCGCCGTGCTGGGCGGATGGCTGATCGCGCTGATGGTATGGCTGCTGCCGAGCGCGCGCTCGGCGCGCCTGCTGACCGTGGTGCTGATCACGTGGGTGGTCGCGGTGGCGAAGCTGTCGCACATCATCGCGGGATCGACGGAAGTCGCGTATGCGGTGCTGGCGGGCGACGCATCGTTCGCCGACTACTGCGGCCGCTTCCTGCTGCCGACGCTCGCGGGCAACGTGGTGGGCGGCATGTCGCTGGTCGCGTTACTGAATCATGCGGCCATCGCGCCGGAAATCAGCGAGCGGCGCTGAGCGCGGCTCACGCCGCCACGTGAGCGTTCATGCGGCAAAGGTCTGAGTGCGACTTCGTCGATGAGGCCGCGCATGCGAATGTGCGTCTGCGCACACAGCGTGCACCGCGTGGGCGCGCCGTCACAATTCGGACATAGATGTCCCGCAGTATCGGTCCCCGGAAATAAAAAGTAAGAAACCTTGCGCCCGGTCGCCCGTCCGCCTCGTTTGCCGTACGCGCCCGGCGCCGCTTTCATCGCATTGATCCTCCAAGGGACATTCCTGTGCTGCGCTCATCGCTCTTCACCCGCACCATGATCGGTGCCATCGCCTCGCTGGCGGCGCTCGCCGCTGCACCCGCCGCTCGCGCTTCCGTCGATCTGATCGCCATCGGCAAGCTCGACGGCAATCTGCTCGACAAATCGAAAGAGACCTCGGGCAAGCTCGAAAACGGTGCGCCCGGCAATCTGCTCGGCGGTCTCGGCTCCGGCATCGGCTACGCGGGTTGCCATACGTTCCTGGCCGTGCCCGATCGCGGCCCGAACGCGATCTCGTACAACAAGGCGATCGACGACACCGCGTCGTACATCAACCGCTTCCAGACGCTGCGCCTGCACCTGGAGGACGCGCCGGAGGGTGCGTCGCTGCCGTTCACGCTGACGCCGAAGCTCGTCGACACGACCCTGCTGCATACGTCCGATCGCCTCGTGTACGGCACGGGCGCCGCGTATGGCGTGCCGAACGGCGCGCCGAAGCTCAACCGCGACAACCACACGAACTACTTCACCGGCCGCTCGGACAACTTCGATCCGACGCATCTGTCGACGTATCCGCTCGACGGCCGCTTCGATCCCGAAAGCATCCGCATCGCCAACGACGGCGACAGCGTGTTCATCTCCGACGAATACGGACCTTACGTCTATCGCTTCGACCGCAAGAGCGGCCGCCGCATCGCCACGTACAAGCTGCCCGACACGTTCGCCGTGTCGACGCTTTCGCCCGTCGGCGACAACGAAATCAGCATCAATACGTCGGGCCGCGTCGCGAACAAGGGCATGGAAGGTCTCGCGATCTCGCCCGACGGCACCACGCTGTTCGGCGCGATGCAAAGCCCGCTCATCCAGGACGGCGGCACCAGCGGCCCGTACACGCGCATTGTGAAGATCGACATCCGCACGGGCCGCACGACGCAGTACGCGTATCAGCTGACGAACATCGGCACGGCGGCCAAGCCCAAATACCCGACCATCAGCGACGTGCTCGCGATCAACGACCACGAACTGCTCGTCGACGAGCGCGACGGCAAGGGTCTCGGCGACAACTCGACGGCTGTGTTCAAGCAGCTCAACCGCATCGACCTGACGGGCGCGCAGGACGTGAGCCAGGCAAGCGGCGCAAACGGACTTGCGCCGTTTGCGGTGAAGAAGACGCTGTTCCTCGATATCGTCGCGGCGCTGACGGCCCACGGCTACAACGCGAACGACATTCCCGCGAAGATCGAAGGCATCGCGTTCGGCCCGGACGTGACAGTGCGCGGCGTGAAGAAGCACACGCTCTACGTCGCGAACGACAACGACTTCATCGCGACCGTCACCGACACGAACCATCCGTCGGGTATCGCGAACCCAAACCAGTTCTTCGTGTTCGCGATCGACACGTCGGATCTGCCCGACTATGTCGCGCAGCGCCTGCCGGGCGTATCGAAGAACGGCCGCGATCACGATCATGACAACGTGTGCGGCCGCGATGACGACGATCACGATCATGGTCACGACGATGACCATGACGGGCATGGTCACTGATATCGTGCATTGAGTTCCTGCGTCCCTGACGGACCGTGATGGGACGATGTGACGGGCCGGCCGCGGCAATCTGCGGACCGGCTCTTTTTTTGGCCGATCCGGATGATCCGGATGATCCGGATGATCCGGCTGATTCCGGCTGATTGCCCGGCTGCGCTTCGACCCGCGCAGTGCCTGCACGCGCCGCTTCACGCGTATAGAATCGACGCATGAAGAAGCCTGTCTCCACCGCTGAGCGCCGAGATACGCCACCCACCGGCATCATCGAGCCGGAGCTGCCGCTGCACGCGCCGAGTATTGCGTCCGTCGCGCTGGCCATGGCGATCGCGCTGATTTCGTGGATCGCCTTCGCCGCGCAGATGGACATCACCGTGCATCGCATGTTGTCGCGCGGCCTGGGCGTGATCGACGGCATCGAACGGCTCACCAGCTATCTGACCAACCTCACCATCTTCATCTGCGCGCTGTGCTTCACGTGCGTCGCGTGCTTCACGCGCCGAGGCCCGCCGCTCGTGCGCTTTTTCCGGCAACCCACGGTCGTGACGGCCGTGACCTGCTATATCGTGTTCGTCGGCGTCGCCTACAACCTGCTGCTGCGCCATCTGTGGACGCCGTCGGGCTGGCGCATGGTGCTCAACGAAAGCCTGCACACCGTCGTGCCGATGCTCGCCGCACTCTACTGGCTGCTGTTCGTGCCGCGCTTTCATCTGACGCTGCGCCATCTGCTGGCGTGGCTGGTGTTCCCGCTCGGCTATCTCGCGCTGACCCTGTTGCGCGGCGCGCTATCGGACTTCTACCCTTATCCGTTCATCGACGTCAGCGAACTCGGCTACGAACGCGCGCTGCTCAACGCGAGCCTGCTCGTACTCGCATTCGTGCTGCTGATGGCCGTGTTCGCCGCGATCAACCAGCGGCGGCCGATGCCGTCGTTCACCTCCACCGCACCGCCTCGCCCACCGGAGACCGATCATGACAACCACCCGGCGTGAGTTCATCGTCGCGGGCCTCGGCTCCGCCGCCGGCCTGTGCGCAGCGCTCGCCGCGAGCCGCGAAGCGCGCGCCGACGACAAGCTGAGC
Source organism: Paraburkholderia caribensis (assembly GCF_002902945.1). Lineage (NCBI taxonomy): Bacteria > Pseudomonadati > Pseudomonadota > Betaproteobacteria > Burkholderiales > Burkholderiaceae > Paraburkholderia > Paraburkholderia caribensis. The sequence goes on along the minus strand of NZ_CP026101.1, from coordinate 1,613,366 downwards.
GAAAGCGATCCCGCGGCGCAAGCAGTCGGCTACGTAAGCGCAGCCACGAAAGTCGACAAGACGCGCTTTCCAGCCTACCAGGCCGGGCAGACCTGCAACAACTGCTCGCTGTTCCAGGGCAATCCGACGGATGCATGGGGCGGCTGCACGCTGTTCGGGACGAAGCAGGTGGCGGGCGGCGGCTGGTGTAGCTCTTACACGAACATGTAAGGCGACTCGCGCTGATGATGTTCGGTTAGTATTCGCTGGTATCTGCATGCGGCAGTGTCGTCGATAGCGTCGCGCCCTCGCGACGCCATAACAATCGCCCGAAAGATGCCAACGTCCGTCACGTCCCGCCGGCTGCCGCGTCCCGATCCTCTCCCGCCTTCCCGGCGACGCCCCGTCGCGCTCGCTGCCGTGTGCCGCCTGCTTGCCCTCGCCTGTCTGTTCGTCATTGCGTCGCCATCCCGTGCGCAAGGCTCCGTCACGCTCTACGGGCTGATCGACACCAGCATCGAAGTAACCAATCCCGGCAGCGGCTATGTCGCGCGCATGGACTCGGGGGCATATCGCGGCACGCGCTTCGGCCTGCACGGCAGCGAGCCGCTCGGCGATGGCAACAGCCTCGTCTTTACACTGGAGAACGGTTTCGATTCGGCAAGCGGCGCGTTCTCGGTGCCGGGCAGCCTCTTCAACCGGCAGGCGTGGATCGGCGCGCACGGCGCGTGGGGCGAGTTGCGCGCCGGCCGGCAGTATTCGCCCCTCTACATTCCGTTCAAGGGGCAGCTCGATGCGTTCGGGGCGGGCACGATCGCATCCGGGCTGAACAACCTGTCGAAGATCACGCCCTATACCGACAACGCGTTCGCCTATCTGTCGCCGGTCATTGGCGGCTTCAGCGCGACGGGCATGATCGCGCTGCGCGATCCGGGCGACGACGGCAACGGCATTGGCGGCTACTACGTAACGGCCGAGTGGGTGCTCGGCGGCATGAAGCTGCTCTACGCGCACCAGCAGACACACGGTGACGGCGCCTTGCGCGCGAACTTCGCAGGCGCATCGTACCAATGGGGCACGCTTACTGGCTTCGTCGCGTACTTCAACGGCGATGGCGGGACGCCGCGCTATCACGACGACGGGCTCTCCATCTCAGCCCTATGGCAGATCACGCCGCAGGCGAGTGCCTCCGTCGGCTACGCGCACGCGCGCGACCGCAGCGGGGGCGACAACGACGCCGACCAGTTCAGCATCGCCTTCGACTATCAGTTGTCGAAGGCGCTGTTGCTCTATCTCAGTGCCGCCGACCTCGAAAACCGCGGACAGGCCACGTTCACGCTGCGCGGCGTGAACGTAACGGGCATCCCCGTCGCGTATCCGGGGGCGCCCGTTCGGGGCGTACAGATCGGGATGATCGAGCGGTTCTAGCACGATGCACTATCGTGCGCGTTGAACTATCTTGCAGGACGCCTGCTCCTGACATTCATTGCGACGCTAGACATGGATGGCACATGCATTGCGGAACTACGTCGGTGTATCGAACTGCATCCGAGAGATCCACACGATGAACCCGACCGCGTTTCCAGTGTTTTCCATTTCATCGACTCGCATCCGCAACCGACTGCATACGCCCATGCCACCCGAGGTCGAACCCGATCCGGCGCCGCCACCCGACGACGATCCCGATCCGGACCCGGGTTCGCCACCCATTCCGGGGCGTGAACCGGACCGCGCGCCGCCCAGCCAGGAGCCGCCCGCAGGCGATCCGCCCGAGCGCGCGCCGCCGATGCATGCGGGCGCCGTCACGCGTGGATCGCGCGGGCGTCATGCGCCCAGGCTTGCACGTCAAAGTTGGGAATCGAGCAGCGCGACCGCGCGATCGACGAGTTTCCTCGTCCATGGCCGGCTGTTCCAGTCGTCGAGCGTCACGCATCTGGAGTTGGCGAGATCGTCGGCGAAGATCTGCGTCTGACGGCACGCGAACGCCGTGTCATAGATGTTGAGGTTGGCTTCGTCGTTCAGCTTGAACGAGCGTGAATCGAAATTGGTCGAGCCGACCGACACGAGGTATTCGTCGACGACCAGCAGCTTGACGTGGAACATCGTCGGTTGATACTCGAACATCTGCACGCCTGCTTCGAGCAACGGTCCCCAGCATGCACGCGACGCCTCGCGCACGGTATGCGTGTCGATGTGCCTGCCGGGCGTGAGTATGCGCACGTCGACGCCTCGCTTCGCGGCCTCGACGATTGCGTTGATCGTCAACCGGTCAGGCACGAAATAGGCGCTCGCAAGATGGATCGAATGCGTCGCCGCCGTGATCGCCATCAGATACATCAGCTGCATGTCGTCGCTGCCGCCGGACGGTGAACTGCTGAACATGTGCGCAAGGCCATCGCCGGCTTCATCCGCTTCAGGAAAATAGTCGGGTCCATGCAGTACGTTGCCGGTCGCCTTGATCCAGTTGTCCATGAAGACGGCCTGCATGTGGCCGACCACAGGACCCATCACGCGAAAATGCGAATCGCGCCAGTGCATGTCGTCCTGTGCATGTCCTGTCCATTCCTGCGCGATGCCGACGCCGCCCGTGAAGCCGATGCGTCCGTCGATCACCAGCAGCTTGCGGTGGGTGCGGTCGTTCATACGGCCAAGCCCGGTCCAGTGCGGCTTGTGGTACTGGATCACTTCAGCGCCGGCATCTTTGAGCATCTGCAGATAGTGCCGGTCCATCTTCTGCGATCCAACCCAGTCGAGCAGCACATGCACTGCAACGCCCGCGCGCGCCTTCTCCGACAACGCGCGGGCGATCTGCTCGCCGATCGCGCCGGACCAGTAGATGAACGTTTCGAAGGTGATAGTTTTCTGCGCGCTGGCAATACCTTCGAGCATCGACGGGAAAATCTCGTCGCCGTTGACGAGCACCTCGAAGCGGTTGCCGGATGTGACGGGCGGCCCCAGCAGCAGGCCCATCGAGCGGATGAACTGGGGATCGTCGCTGCCGTACCGGCGCTCGATCTTGTGCTCGATCTTCTTTTCGCCCGTCGACAGATTGGCGATCGCGAGCACGACGACGAGCGTGACGACGGCCGTGAGCAGGATCGTCAGCATGCGCCGCGTTTAGCGGTGGAGGAGCCGGAGCGTGGCGCGTTGGCGCGCGCCTCAACGGTGGCTTTACCAGTCGGGATTGTTGACTTCCTGACGGTAGCCATAGGCCGTATTGACGAGCCGATGCGGGCGACCGCCTGCCTGCATCACCTCGCGCCAGCCGCTCAGCGTGGCGAGCGAATCCGTGTGCAGCACCGCATAGGGCTTGCCCGCGATGTCACCGCTTGCCGACGTGCCGGGAATGAATTCGATTGCAGTGTCGTCGACGGCGATCAGCATGCGCATGTCCGTTTGCAGGATCTGCATTTCATAGCGGGTGGCGGGCGTCATGGCGCGGCTCCTGAATGCATCGGAATTGTTCTGGACCGTGCAGTCCGGAGCGAGATGCGCGACGGGCTGCGACGACGGTTGTCGATGGCGCGGGCCGCGTGTCGTGGCGACAGACGAAGCCCAGCCGCTTATAGAAAGCAAGCGGCATTCCCGATGCAGTTTCGAGGCGGGACGCAGCTCACGCCGGAAGGCGGGCTGGTGCGTTGAAAAAAAGTCGGACGGAAGGAGTGAAAATTACGCGACGCTGCTCGCTGGCCTGCGTCGAGAGACGCGCCAGCTTAGTATGCCGTTCGGCGTCGAGGAGTCAGTCGACGGGCAGCTGGTCGCAGGCGTTAGTCGCCGTCGATGCGCAGATGAACGAGTAGTCGCCGCTCCAGCGTACGGCCGCAGCACTCGCATGCACTGCGTCCTGGAAACCTGGCGAGGTTTCCCACGCGATATAGCCGGAGCACAGCACGGCGGACATCACGACCAGCGAAAAGGCAATTTTTTCAAAGATCTGAAAACGGGGCGACATGACAATCTCTTCCTGTAAGCCGCCATTTTATCTCAATACTAGGGTTTGTACCTAGGCCAAATTGCGGCTTTGCAACATGCCAGCGCGGAAATGCACGCTCGCGTGCACACCGTGTGGCTTCGGAAAATGGCAAAGTCGCGGGGGAAGGCTCAGAAAACGGGCAGATCTCGCGATGAAAAGGTGCGTGCCGCACGCCAATTGGCGCAGGCCGAGGTATGTGGATGATAAGGCGCGTCTTCGGCCCGACCCCGGTCAAACGGCGCGGGCCGGGCGGCTGGCTATCAAGCGAAAGGCGTCTCAGACTGGCGCGCACGCATCGTCTGCGCACGCTGCCCGCGGGCAGCGTCGGCTGTCTTGCAGCCCGCCTCTTCCAGCACGGTCCGCGCACGATCGCGCATATCGTCGGCAGCGAGTTGAGCGTCCGCGCCACTGACCCAGACAGCGACCCGCACCGCCGCACCGCCCTCGCGCTGGTAATCGGCTGCCGTCACGACGGGCGCGAGCGTCGTGCCGCCGAGCACGCGCGGATCGCTCGCGATCATCTTCTTCAGCGCCTCGATCGCGCAGGCAACGTCCTTGCGCTGCGCAATGTCCACCTTCACTTCGACGCGCTGCGTGCCGCCGCTGCTGTAATTGATCACGGGATTGCTCCAGATCTGGCTGTTCGGCACGAAAACGGCATTACCGTCGCTGCGCTCGATACGCGTCGTGAATAGCCCCACTTCCCGCACGATACCCGCCGTCGCACCGGTGCCTTCGATCACGTCGCCGGCACGAAATGGCCGCAGCATCAGCAACATAATTCCGGCTGCAATATTCTGCAGTGTGCCTTGGAGCGCGAGGCCGATAGCCAGACCGGCCGCGCCGAGCACGGCCAGCACGCTCGCCGTCGCGACGCCGACTTCGCTGAGCGCCGCGAACAGCACTAGCACGCGCACGGTCCATGTGCCGATCGCGTTGATCATCGGCGCGAGCGTCGGGTCCGCGTGCGTGCGCGACATGGCCCTCGACAGCAGCACGCCGAGCCGGTTGGACAGCCACCAGCCGGCAATCAGGATCAGAATCGCCACGCCCGCATGCATCAGGTCATGCGTCAGGGATACGAGCAGCGATGGTTGCAGATGAAACATACGGGCGAGCAGATCATCCATGGTCAAGCGTTCATATAGGTCGTTTGAAAGGTGCAGCGCAACGTCACCGTAATACCGCGTAACGGGTCATGCCGGACGCCTGCGGGCGCGACGCGGCAAGCGGGGCTGACTTGCTCTACACTTGGCGGCCCGAACGAAGCGTCGACAGAACACGCCAGTTCCGTTGCTCTATTTCCACCAATGCGCGTGCAAATGCGGTGCCTGAGCGCAGGCGCGCATGCACGACGGAAATCGTGCCCGTCATATGGGACGACGATCCATCTAACGATGAAAACACCACCCGCCGACACCAGCGAACAGGTCGCCCCGAACACCTCCCCCACCGCCCCCGACGCGTTCGGCAAGCTCGTCGAAGAGGCGGGCCATGAACCCGAAATCAGCCTGCCCCGACAGACGGCATTCCAGCGCTTCTGGTGTACGCGCGTACTGTCGTCGCTGTCGTTCCAGATGCTCGCCGTCGCGATGGGCTGGCACATCTACGCCCTCACCCACAGCGCATTCGCGCTCGGTCTGGTCGGCCTCGCGCAGTTCCTGCCGATGTTCGTGCTGACGCTCGTCGTCGGCCAGGTCGCGGACCGCTACGACCGGCGGCGCATCGCGTCGATCTGCCAGGGGCTCGAATGCGTGGCTGCCGCCCTGTTCGCGTGGGGCACGTTCGGCGGCTGGATCAGCGCACCCGTGATCTACGTGCTCGCCGCCTGTGTCGGCGCGGCGCGCGCGTTCGAGTCGCCCGCTGTGGCGTCGCTGTTGCCCGGGGTCGTGCCGCGCGCGCAACTCTCGCAGGCGACCGCGTGGGCCACCTCCGCGAACCAGGCCGCGCAGATCGGCGGGCCGGCGCTTGGCGGCCTCCTCTACGGCATCGGGCCGGGCGCGGCGTATCTCGCGTGCACGCTGTCGTTCGCGCTGGCGTCCGCTGCCGTCAGCACGATCCCGCTGCGCACGAAGCCCGTCCCGCGCGCGCCCGTGACGCTCGAATCGGTGTTTTCAGGCGTGCGTTTCATCCGCAGCCAGCCGGTGATTCTCGGCGCGCTGTCGCTCGATCTGTTCGCGGTGCTGTTCGGCGGCGCGACCGCGTTGCTGCCGATCTTCGCGCGCGACGTGCTGCACGCCGGGCCGCTCGGCCTCGGCCTGCTGCGATCCGCATCAGCTGTCGGCGCGCTCGGCGGCACGATCTGGCTCGCGCATTTCCCGTTGCGCAAGCGGCCCGGCGCGGCGATGTTCGGTGGCGTGATCGCGTTCGGCATCGCAACGCTCGTATTCGGACTGTCGCATTCGTTCATCGTGTCGCTGCTTGCGCTGATGGCGCTCGGCGCATCGGATGTGATCAGCGTGGTCGTGCGGCTGTCGCTCGTGCAATTGCGCACGCCCGACGACATGCTCGGCCGGGTCAGCGCCGTCAATTCGCTGTTCATCGGCACGTCGAATCAGCTTGGCGAGTTCGAGTCGGGGGTGACGGCGGGCTGGTGGGGCGCGCAAACGGCCGTGCTCGTCGGCGGATGCGCGACGATCGCGATCGCGCTGCTGTGGATGAAGCTGTTTCCGGAATTGCGCCGAACACGCTCGCTGGAACGCGAAGAACATCACGAAGCGACGGCCTGACGTCGTGCTTCTGCTGTGCGCGGCATGTCGCGCCTGCCAGGTGCTTGCGGCGCGCCAGAGCGATCAGGCGCGTTCATTGCACAGTGCTGGGCAGATCGGCTGCGAACGCACGCTCCGCGGCCATCCATGCCAAGGAGACGCACATGCACCCGAGCCGACGCGCCCGTCGCATCCATCCCCTCCACGGGATGCTCATCATCACCGCGCTCGCATGCGCGACGTCGGTGCCGCTATCGGCGCACGCCGACGACGCCCCCAACCCCTGCACGGCGCTCAAGCGCATCGTCGCGGCGGCGCCGGCGGGCTTTTCCCAACTGACGCCGGAGGACGGCAAAGGCGTCGCGCAGCCCTACGGCGCGGACGCGCAATGCGGCGCGGCCAAAGGCAGCTACGAATGCTCATGGACGCCGAGCGGCGGCGCAGGATCGGGCACGGCGGCGTTGCAGGCTGTTGCGGCGGATATCGCCTCGTGCCTGCCCGACGCCACGCATGACGTGAATTCGCCTGCTCGCCAGCACTTCTATATCGGTCCGCGCGAAACGCGCACGCAGATCACCGCCATGCCTGCGGGCGCGAACAAGGTGAAGCTGGTGGTCTCGGGCAAGTAGCGCGATTGTTCACGCGGCGCGCCCCGCAACGCTATTCGACCCGATACCAGACGCGGATACCCGAATACCAGTGGCTCACGCTCGTATCGTCGCCAGAACCGAACGTCGACAGGCTTTCGACGTTGATGACATCGACGTTGTGCTCGGCGAGCCACGCGTTCGCGCGGTCGACGAGCGCCGCGGCATTCTCGTATACGTGTCCGCGGATCATGTGGCGTTGCAAGACCTGGCGTTCGAAATCCTGAAACGCGATTTTGCTCATAGTTTGTCTCCGTCAGGCTGTTTTTAATGATTGGCGCCTGCGGTGAGTCTATCAATGGCGAGACGGGAGCGGCAATTGCTCGATCATCGACAGGCATTGTCAGAGGGAGCGTCTCATGAGTAGCGAAAAGCAGCAAAAAGCAGCCACGACCAGCCCGGGCGGCGACATCGAACATCCCAAGCCCCCGGTTCACAGCGACAACGAAAACAGCAAGATGCCCGAACGTCACGACGATGACCGCAAGCGGTCGCCCGCCGATCGGCCCGGCAAGAAGCCCGGCGAGGGCGAGCCTTCCGTCGGCTGATTTGGCCGGTATTGCTCTGGTACCAGATCGCGCGCGAGCGCGGTCATTTGCGGCAAGAAATGCGGTGGCCTGCACATTTTGCAGAGCCGCCGCATGTTTTTCGATGCGGTCTACGCATTGTGTGCCGTTCGACTGGACGCGCCCCGCATTTTTTACTGAATTATTTCTGGTTATTTTTTCTCCCCCTTCATCTACCTTTCCGCTTGCAGCGAAAGATTTCGTAATGTGAAGCGTTCGCTGCATCCGTTTAATGGAGCGAGCGGAAAACAATGACGACATCCTGCAAGGTTTCCATTTGCGTCCCGACCTGCAATCGGCCTGAACTGATCGTCGAATGTCTGGACTCGTGTCTGGCTCAGACCCATGCCAACATCGAAATCCTGATCGGCGACGATTCGAGCGACCATCGTACCCAAGCGCTGATCGAAGCGCGCTATGCGCAGGACGCACGCATTCGCTACGTGAAGAACGAGCCGTCCCTCGGTCAGGCGCGTAACGTCGCGAGTCTTTTCGCACGCGCGAGCGGCGACAAGATCGCCTTGATTCACGACGACGACTACTTCGCCAGCGACGGCATCGCGAGTCTGCTGGAACTGTGGCAACAGCATCCGCAACTCGAAGTCGCATTCGCGGATCAATACGAAGTGGATGCGCAAGGCAACGTCGATACGTCGAAAAGCGCGGCGCTGAATGCCGACTTTCATCGCACGGCGCGCGCGCAGGGCTTGCAAAAACAGCCGGGGCGCACGGGTCTCGTGCAGATGTTTCCGAACAACGGCTGGATGGCGAATGCGGACCTCGTGAAGCGCATCAGCTATCGCGACGACGTGGGCACGTGCTGCGATTACGTGTTCGGCTCGGAATTGTGCCTTGCCGCTTCGCAGGTGTATTACCTCCATCGCTATGTGTCGTACTACCGGAAAACCGATGTATCGATCTCGCACAGCACGCGCGGTTCGGCCTTCGCCGCTTCGCGGACGGCCTTCGAGTTCGTGACGGCACTCAGGCTCGATGCGTCGCTCGAACCTGCCCGCCGGCTCGCGTTGAGGAGGCTCGCGCCCATCGTCGTATCGCTGTACGCGAAGAACGATGCGCCGCTTGCGGCGCTGCGCGTGGCGTTCGAGCATGCGTATGCGTATGCATATGGCTTCGACGCGCGGTTCTACTATCACCTGTCGTTGATCGCGCGCGCGTTCGTTGCAATGAGGTGGCGCGGCGGATTGCCGCCTTCGGCGCCGCGCTTTCGCTGAGCGTCTTTCGCGCAGCGGTGGAAAGCACCATAAAAAAAGCGGCTCTCTGTAAGAGCCGCTTTTTGCATTTCAGCTTCGCTTCAGACCGGACGCATTACGGCTCGTTGCGCAGATACCCTACCTTCGACGGATCGCGCATGCGGAACGACACGAGGCCGGCAATCGCGCACAGCGCGGTCACGTACCAGTAGAACATCGACTCGCTGCCCGCCTGCTTGAGCCACAGCGCGACGTATTCCGCCGAACCGCCGAAGATCGCGTTGGCAACGGCATATGACAGGCCGACGCCGAGCGCGCGCACCTCGGGCGGGAACATCTCGGCCTTGATGAGGCCGCTGATCGACGTATAGAAACTCACGATGGCCAGCGCAATCACGACCAGCACGAACGCCATGACAGGGTTCGTCACGTCTTTCAGCGCGTGCAGCAGCGGCACCGTGCCGATCGTCGCAAAGAAGCCGAACAGCAGCATCGACTGACGGCGGCCGATGCGATCCGACAGCGCGCCGAACGCGGGTTGCATGATCATGTACACGAAGAGTGCGCCCGTCATCACGTTGCTGGCCGTCTTTGCATGCATGCCCGCCGTGTTGACGAGGTACTTTTGCATGTAGGTCGTGAACGTGTAGAAAATCAGCGAGCCGCCTGCCGTGAAGCCGAGCACCGTGAAGAACGCGCCCTTGTGCTGCCACATGCCGCGCAGCGTGCCCGCTTCCTTGCGCTGACGGGTCTCGGCCGTGGTCGTTTCGTCGAGCGACCGGCGCAGGTACAGCGCGACCAGTGCGGCAAGCGCGCCGACTACGAACGGCACGCGCCAGCCCCAGGCCTTGAGTTCTTCCGTGGTCAGCAGTTGCTGCAGGATCACGAGCACGAGCAGCGCAAACAGTTGACCGCCGATCAGCGTCACGTACTGGAACGACGCGAAGAAACCACGACGTCCCTTCAATGCGACTTCACTCATGTAGGTTGCGCTGGTGCCGTATTCGCCGCCCACCGACAAACCCTGGAACAGGCGCGCAACCAGCAGCAACGCGGGCGCGAGCGCGCCGATTTGCGCATAGGTCGGCAGCATGGCGATGACGAGCGAGCCGCCGCACATCATGAACACCGACACCATCATCGCGAAGCGGCGGCCGCGCTTGTCCGCGAGACGTCCGAAGAACCAGCCGCCGATCGGGCGCATCAGGAAGCCCGCAGCGAACACGCCCGCTGTATTCAGCAGTTGAGCCGTGGTGTCGCCTTTCGGAAAGAATGCCGGCGCGAAGTACAACGCGCAAAACGAGTAGACGTAGAAATCGAACCACTCGACGAGATTGCCCGACGAAGCGCCGACGATCGCGAAGATGCGGCGCCGGGTGTCGGAGGGGGAAAAGATGGTCGTGTCGGTCATGCTGGGTCGGTCCCTTCTTAAGGTTTTAGCGGTCGGACGCCGCCTTGTTTTTGCGCTTCAACCTGGGTTGCATTCAGGTTTCGGTGTTGTTGCAACTGCGTTGCGGTGCGCGGTGAGATCGTATAGATGTGTAAGGTTTTGCGCGGTCGTATCTTAACGGATATCCGGGGATAGCGGTGCGGGGGGCGCCGGGTTTGGGTTTGGGTTTGGGTTTGGGTTTGCTCGTGATTTCGCGGGCATCCGCGATTCGTTAGCGTGCCTCACGCGTCGCCCCTGTGCGGGGCGGCACCTACTTTTCTTTGCCGCCGCAAAGAAAAGTAGGCAAAAGAAAGCGGCTCACACCGCCAGTGCTTGACGGTTATCCACGGGCCCCCAACGTCCCCACGCTTCACTCGGCAACGCCCTGGCTGGTGCCCGTTGCCAACGCTTCAAACAGGCGCCTCACCCGCTTCAAATACCCGTACCCGGGCAAGCGGCAGCGAATCGCATGTGCCGCCCAGGTGGCAAACTGTGTGTAGGTTGTCGCGTCGTATAGGGTAGCGCTCTTACAGGGTGGAACACGTGTGCTATCGGTCCGGAGTGAGGCGTGCCAGGCACTACGGCCTACACACAGTTTGCCACCTGGGCGGCGGAGGACTGGCTGGCGCGGCATGCCGAAACGCACGTGCTTGAAGCGGGTGAGGCGCTCATTCAGAGCGTTGGCAACGGGAGCGAATGACGTGGTTGCCGTGTGAAGCGTAAGAACCTTTGGGGACCCTCAGGCAAGAACATGGGCTGGCGGTGTGAGCCGCTTTCTTTTGCCTACTTTTCTTTGCGGCGGCAAAGAAAAGTAGGTGCCGCCCCGCACAGGGGCGACGCCTGAAGCTAGATAACGTAACGCGGATGCCCGCGAAAAGGCAATTCACGGATGCCAGCGAAAAGACAGAAACAGAAAAACAGAAGCAAAAAACAGGAACAAAAACCCAGTCAGACCCGCACGGCAGGCGCGGTATACCGACACTCATACCGTTTCCTCACTGTCCCGTTTTCGTCAACGCTTTCCAGATAAACATCAAACTGCCACAACCGCGCCATGTGCTTGAGCACTTCATCACTATCGCCCGACAGGTGCCGGTTATCGCTCATGAAATGCCGCAACGTCAGACTGCGGTCCCCCCGCGTATTGACCGAATACACCTGAATATTCGGCTCACGATGATGCATATCGTACTGCCGCGACAACGCCTGACGCACATACCGATACCCGCTGTCGTCGTGAATCGCGGAAACTTCAAGCGCATCGCGCATATCATCATCGAGCACCGAAAAGAGCCGCATTTCACGGATCAGATGCGGCGACAGATACTGCGCGACAAAACTCTCGTCCTTGAAATTACGCATGGCGTAATGCAGCGCCTGCAACCACGGACTGCCCGCCAGGTCCGGAAACCACTTGCGGTCCTCTTCCGTCGGGTTCTCGCAGATACGCCGTATGTCGCTCATCATCGAAAAGCCGAGCGCATACGGATTGATGCCACTGTAATACGGCTTTGTCACGGGCGGCTGATAGACGACATTGCTGTGCGAATGGAGGAACTCCATCATGAAGCCGTCTTCGAGCTTGCCCTCGTTGTACATCGTGTTCAGCAGCGTGTAGTGCCAGAACGTCGCCCAGCCCTCGTTCATCACCTGTGTCTGCCGCTGCGGATAGAAGTACTGCCCGATCTTGCGCACGATGCGGATGACTTCGCGCTCCCACGGTTCGAGCAACGGCGCATTCTTCTCCGCGAAATACAGCAGGTTCTCCTGAGGCTCCGGCGGATAGCGCTCCTCCACCTCTTCCGGCAAAGGCGTGTGACGATTCGGCAGTGTGCGCCACAGTTCATTCACCTGCGACTGCAGATACGCTTCGCGCTCGCGGCGCGCCGCGAACTCCTTCTGCAGCGACAGTTTCTGCGGACGCTTGTAGCGGTCCACGCCATAGTTCATCAACGCGTGGCACGAGTCGAGCAGTTCCTCGACGCGGTCGAGGCCGAACCGCTCTTCGCACTCCGCGATGTAGTTCTTCGCGTAGACGAGGTAGTCGATGATCGCGTGCGCATCCGTCCACAGGCGGAACAGGTAGTTCCCTTTGAAGAACGAGTTGTGCCCATACGCCGCGTGCGCGATGACGAGCGCCTGCATCGTCATCGTGTTCTCTTCCATCAGATACGCGATGCAGGGGTTGGAGTTGATGACGATCTCATACGCAAGGCCCATTTGCCCGCGTCTGTAGCTTTTTTCAGTGGCGAGAAAATGCTTGCCGAACGACCAGTGCCGGTAATTGACCGGCATGCCGACGGACGCGTACGCGTCCATCATCTGTTCAGCGCTGATGAGCTCCAGCTGGATGGGATAGACATCAAGTTCATATTGCTCTGCAACATGCGCAATATGTGTGTCGTACTCTTCGATCAGCTCGAAGGTCCAGTCGGACGGACACGGCAACGGCCTTCTGTCGGCAACGTTCATACGGACTTCCCTTTGCCCTTTGGTGGGCGCCCCGGTGGGTCCCCGTGCTGCAGCTGCGTCAGGCGCTACGCCTGCTCCGGCATCGGGCGCACGCGCATCCTGCGCGTGTGCCGTGTTCGCCTCGGCATGCCCGGCCTCACTCTGCTTCGGCACGCCTTTCTTACGCTCGGGCTCGTACCCTCGCGCCTCGTTGTGCAGGTGGCGAGTCGTCATGCGGCTTCCACCTGCTTTTCGAACAGCTCGCGGAACACGGGATAGATATCCGCAGCCGTTTCGACCTTCTTCATCGCCATATGCGGCTGCGACAGCGCGAGTTGCGCATATTCGAGCCACAGGTTCTGCTCTTCAGGCGTCACCTGAATGTACGCAAAATACCGCACCTTCTCCAGAATGTCATCTGCGAGTATCTTGCGGCACTTCGGCGAGTCGTCGGTCCAGTTGTCGCCGTCCGAAGCCTGCGCACCGTAAATATTCCATTCAGTCGGCGAGTAGCGTTCGTCGAGAATCTTCTGCATCAGTTCCAGCGCGCTCGACACGACCGTGCCACCGCTCTCTGTCGAATGGAAGAACGTGTCTTCGTCGACCTCCTCGGCGCGCGTATGGTGGCGAATGAACACCACCTCGATCTTCTCGTAGTTACGCTTGAGGAACAGATACAGCAGGATAAAGAAGCGCTTGGCGAGATCCTTGCGCTGCTCGTCCATCGACCCCGACACATCCATCAGACAAAACATCACGGCCTGGCTCGACGGCTGCGGCTGCTTCACGCGGTTCACGTAACGCAGATCGAACGGGTCGATAAATGGAATGCGCCAGATGCGGCCGCGCAGATGGTGGATCTCATCTTCCAGCACCTTGATCTCGTCGCGGCGGTCGGCGGGGTCCGCCTTCATCTCTTCGAGTTGCTTTTCGAGTTCGTGGAGTTCGTTGACGAGCGGCGCGCCGAGCGCGATACGCCGGCCCAATGCGCTGCGCAGCGAGCGCACCACGTCGATGTTGTTCGGCGTGCCCTCCGCCGCCCAGCCCGCGCGGATGCTCTTCCACGTCGGCACGGCGAGCAGATGGGTCTTCACGAGACGCGGCAGTTCGAGATCGTCGAAGAAGTACTGCATGAATTCTTCGCGGCTGAGTTCGAAGACGAAATCGTCTTGCCCTTCGCCTTCGTTGCTGGCGCTGCCACCGCCACCGCTGCCGCCGCCTCCTTGCGGACGCGGGATCTTGTCGCCGCGGATATAGTCCGCGTTGCCCGGGTGCACCATTTCGCGCTTGCCGCCGGGACCATGCCTGAAGGACGGTTCGGCAATGTCCTTGCGCGGAATCGTGATGCTCTGGGTGTTCTGGATATCCTTGATGCTACGGTCGCGCACCGCTTCCGAAACAGCGCGCCGAATATATCCCTTTACGCGACGCAGAAAGCGTTCGCGATTTGCAATGCTCTTGTTCTTGCCTGCCAGCCTGCGGTCGATGATTTGATGAAGCACATCCGGTCTCCCGCTCCGATTTGGAATACGCGGGGCGCAAGTTGCGCATGCAATCTTATGTCCATGCGGCTCGCGCCTCGCAGGAGGCTCGCGCAAAACGGGTGAAGCGAACCCGTGTGCGCGAGCTTTGCGCTACGCATTTCATGACGACTTGCGCACCCGCAGATACCAGTCGCACAAGAGCCGCACCTGCTTCGGCGTATAGCCCTTGGTGACCATGCGGTTGACGAAATCCTCGTGCTTGCGCTGTTCCTCCGCCGACCCTTTCGCATTGAACGAGATGACGGGCAGAAGTTCTTCCGTATTCGAGAACATCTTCTTTTCGATCACGACACGCAGCTTTTCATAGCTGATCCACGCGGGATTCTTGCCCCCGTTCGCGGCACGCGCGCGCAACACGAAATTGACGATCTCGTTGCGGAAGTCCTTCGGGTTGCTGATGCCGGCAGGCTTCTCGATCTTCTCCAGTTCGGCATTGAGGGCCGCGCGGTCGAAGCTCTCGCCCGTGTCGTGGTCGCGGAACTCCTGGTCCTGAATCCAGAAGTCGGCGTACGTCACATAGCGATCGAAAATATTCTGCCCATACTCGGAATACGACTCCAGATACGCGGTCTGAATCTCCTTGCCGATGAATTCCGCATAACGCGACGCCAGCACGTCCTTGATGAACGACAGATACTTCTGCTCGGTTTCCGGCGGAAACTGCTCGCGTTCGATCTGCTGTTCGAGCACGTACATCAGGTGCACCGGATTGGCCGCGACTTCCGTCGTGTCGAAGTTGAACACGCGCGAGAGTATCTTGAACGCAAAGCGCGTGGACACGCCCGTCATGCCTTCGTCGACGCCCGCGAAATCGCGATACTCCTGATACGACTTCGCCTTCGGATCGGTGTCTTTCAGGTTCTCGCCGTCGTACACCTGCATCTTCGAAAAGAGGCTCGAATTCTCGGGTTCCTGCAGGCGCGTGAGCACCGACATCTGCGACATCATCTTCAACGTGCCTGGCGCACAGACCGCGTTGGCGAGCGACGAATTGCGCAACAGCTTCTCGTAGATCTTCATCTCTTCCGAGTAGCGCAGGCAGTACGGCACCTTCACGACGAAAATACGATCGAGCAGTGCTTCGTTGTTGCGGTTGTTACGGAACGCCTTCCATTCGGACTCGTTCGAGTGTGCGAGGATGACGCCGTCGAACGGAATCGCGCCGAATCCTTCCGTGCCCTTGAAGTTGCCTTCCTGGGTTGCCGTGAGCAGCGGATGCAGCACCTTGATCGGCGCCTTGAACATTTCGACGAACTCGAGCAGGCCCTGGTTCGCGAGGCACAGCCCGCCGGAATAGCTGTATGCGTCGGCATCGTCCTGCGCATATTGCTCGAGCTTGCGGATGTCGACCTTACCGACGAGCGAAGAAATATCCTGATTGTTTTCGTCGCCAGGCTCGGTCTTCGCAATGCCGATCTGCCGCAGGATGGACGGATAGCGGCGCACCACGCGGAACTTGCGGATATCGCCGTTGTATTCGTGCAGACGCTTGACCGCCCACGGGCTGAGGATGCTCTTCAGGTAGCGGCGCGGTATGCCGTACTGCTCTTCGAGGATGGGACCGTCCTCGTCGTAATCGAACAGCCCAAGGGGCGATTCGTTGACGGGCGAGCCCTTGATCGCATAGAACGGCACGCGTTCCATGAGTTGCTTGAGCCGTTCGGCGATCGACGACTTGCCGCCGCCCACCGGGCCCAACAGATACAGAATCTGCTTCTTTTCTTCGAGCCCCTGGGCAGCATGCCTGAAGTAGGCGACCACCTGCTCGATCACGTCTTCCATTCCGTAGAACTCACGGAACGCGGGGTATACCTTGATGACCTTGTTCGCGAAGATGCGCGAAAGACGCGGATCGTTACGAGTGTCGATCTGTTCCGGTTCCCCGATTGCCGTCAACATGCGTTCGCCGGCTGTGGCGTACGCGGCGGGATTGTCTTTGCAGAGCGCGAGATACTCCTCGAGCGAAAGTTCCTCCTCTCGTGTTTTCTCGAAGCGGGTCGCGAAACTGCTGTAGATATCCATGCTACCTCCTCGCCGAAGTCTGGGACGATGTCGTGCGCGGCGCGCTATCAGGAAACGACATCGCTCGAATTCATCCTAAACCCTTTTAAATTTTTTTTCACGAACTACGTTGTGAAAATCGCGCCACAGCTAGCACTGTCCTACCCCTGCTTGATGACGCAAATTCGGTCACCTACAATCCTTGCCCACACCACGAGAAACATGAAGGGCAGTGCTGCATTGCATTCCGCGTTCCTTCCCCGCACTTCATCTGTCGCATGACATACGAACCACGTGGCATCGCGCAGTTCCCTGCCGCAGTTCCCTGCACTGCCCGCTGCACTACCGGCTGCACTACCGCTACCTGCACTTTTACGCACATTCGCAAAAGACCCGCATAACAGGCTGTGTGCCTGACCACATTCCGTCCACACATTACTTCGTCTTGCATGTACGTGCAGTGCATGTGACCCGCTTCCAGCGACGCGATGCTTCATGCTTCGACAGCGTCGCTGACGTCCCTTCCGCCATAACGCGCGCATCGGTGCTTGCGACGACAGCGCGCACGCTGTGTTACATGTTTCGCATGTGCGCCAACGCGCACTTCCTGCTGTTCGTCCGTGCGTATGTCAATTCGTTCAACACAAACCTGCACACGCACGACTGCAGCCAGCGAACGTCGCAAACGTTGCGCACCGTCAAAATCCATGACGTCGGCAGGGTCGGCATGTACGCGCGTTCATGTCTGTATGACGGCGCGTGCAGCGCGTATCTGAATAGGTGGATGTAACCAGGTGTTCGCCCGTCGCCCGCAGTTCATGACAGATAGTGCCGGTGCAGGCGGGCGTGGGGCATGCGCACGCAGCGGCACGTCATCGACGTCGCGCCGCTGCCGCTTGGGGTGGGATGGAGAGATGGCGCGAGACGCGCGGTAGGACGTTAGTGGTTTACGTCAACTCGACTTCGACTTCACCCAGTCCGTCGATATGGCCATAGACGCGCCCCGGCCCATCGACGCGATGCGCGCCCACATAAGAGCCCGTCGTAATGGTCCAATCCGGCTCGATCGTGATACCCATGGCCGCGCAATGGTTGACGAACCACACCAGCAGCTCGCGCGGGTCGCCGGCCGGATTGCCCGGCGATTCGGGCACGAGCGACGTGCCGTCGAACGTCAGTTCGAGCTCGGGAGAAACGAAATCGAACGAACGCGCGATCGACGCATAAGACACGGGATGCCCCGTCACCAGTGCGCCGTTGTTCTGTGCGTCGGCGAGTTGCGCGAGCGGCGCGATGTTCGGCCATTCCGCAAAACGGCTGTCGACGATCTCGATGGTGGGCAGCACCGACCCGACGCGCGCGAGCACTTCGTCGCGCGCATAGGCCTGGCCTTGCGGCTCGATCGGCTCGGCAAAGCGGAACGCGACCTCCAGCTCCAGCAGCACGCGGAAAAACGCACCATGTTCGAGCCGCGCAGGCGACGCGACCGTCAGCGCGGCCGGAATCGGCGCACCCGAGGTCGGGCCGCCCGGGGCTTTGGCACCGATTTTCCACGCACCCGTCTCGCCGCCCAGGCCCGCGATCACCGCCTGCTGGATCGCGTAGGCTGTGGCGGCGTCGGGCGGAAGGGTGTCGAGCGGCAGCGTGCCGATGGCGCGGTGCTGGCGGCGCGCATGCACGATGCGTTGCGCGAGGTCATGATCCGTCATGTCGTTTCCCTGTTGGCTGTGTTGGGGCGTGGCGTGGCATGGCGAGGCAGATGCAACGGTGCATGGCGTCGCGGCACCGCAAAGGCCGCAACGAGGCTCGCCGCTCGGCCCTCACGTCATACGGTCTGCATGTTGTCATACGGCGTGGGACGATGCATGACGACACCGGGCGGCCGGTTCGCCACCGCGTTCGTCAATGTACCGGAACAATTACGCGCCGGGTCGGGTTCGGCGTGCGCCAGAAAGAAAAAGACGACTGCCCTGGCATGGTCAGTCGTCCCGGTTCTGCATCACTGCGCATCCCTCCGCGCCAGCGGACGAAGCGCTCGCTCACGCGTGGCGGCGCATGCCGCGTCGCGAGCCCAGTTTTGGTGCGTCAGAAAGTTTCCCAATCCGCATCCGATGTCACCGCCGCTTTTTGCGGCGCCGCTGCCGCACGAGCGGGCGCGGCTGCGGGCGCAGCGGCCGGCGCGGCGGGCGCCGGGTTCACCGCGGGCATCGACGGCGCGACCCTGCGCGGCGCGCTGCCGGGCGCGGCGTGACGCGTCGCGCGCCTGGCGGGCGTGGCGGCAAATGCCCCGCCCCCGCCCGATTCGTCGACCTGGAACACGGAAACGGTCGTGCGCAGCTTGGCCGCCTGCTCTTCCAGCGAGGAAGCCGCCGCCGCCGCTTCCTCGACGAGCGCCGCGTTCTGCTGCGTCACTTCGTCCATCTGCGTGACGGCACGGGCGACCTGGTCGATGCCGCTGCTCTGCTCCTCGGATGCCGCCGCGATTTCGCCCATGATGTCGGTCACGCGCTGCACCGCGCCGATGATCTCCGTCATCGTGCGGCCTGCTTCGTCGACGAGTGCCGAGCCCACCTGGACCCGCTCGACCGACGTGTCGATCAGTTCCTTGATCTCCTTCGCCGCCGCCGACGAGCGCTGCGCAAGGCTGCGCACTTCGCCCGCGACCACCGCGAAGCCGCGGCCTTCCTCGCCCGCGCGGGCCGCCTCGACGGCCGCGTTCAACGCGAGAATGTTGGTCTGGAACGCAATGCCTTCGATGATCGAGATGATGTCAGCGATCTTCGCCGAGCTCTGGTTGATGTCGCCCATCGTGCCGACCACCTGGCCGACCACCGAGCTGCCCCGGTTGGCGATTTCCGACGCATTCGCCGCGAGCGCGCTCGCCTGGCGGGCATTGTCGGCGTTCTGCTTCACGGTGCCCGTGAGCTCCTCCATGCTCGACGCCGTTTCCTGCAGCGCCGAGGCCTGCTCTTCCGTGCGCGACGACAGGTCGATATTGCCCGCCGCGATCTGGCGCGTGGCCGTGGCGATCGACTCGCTGCCCGAACGCACGGAACGCACGGTCTCCGTCAGGCTGCGCTGCATCTTGCCGATGCCTTCGATCAGCTGCCCCATTTCGTCACGCGAGGTCGGGACGATCGGACGGCGCAGATCGCCGGCGGCGATCGCGTCGAAGTGCCCGAGCGCTTCCGACAGCGGCCGCGCAATCGCGCCGCGCAGCGTGAAGTACGAGAACAGTGCGGCGAGCACGCCCGCGACGAGGCCGCTGATGCTGACCACGCGGAACGTCGAGAAGCTCGATTGCGCGCTGTCGAAGCCGTCTTTCGCCTGTTCGAACTGATATTTGCGCAGCGTGTCGTCGGCCGTGGAGAGCTCGTTGTAGGCGGCTTGCAGGCGCTTTGCGCCGTCGAGGATCTTCGGTTGATCGTTTGCGCTAACGATTGCGTAGAAGGACTCCATGACCTGATGCAGCGCGTCCCGCTTGCCCGAAGCTTCCTGCGCGAGGCGATCTTCTTCGCTGCCGCGCGGCAGCGACAGATAGCGTTTCCACCATTCATCCGACAGCGTGCGCATCGAGCGGGCACGATCCAGCGTCGCGGCCGCTTCCGGCGTGCCGATCATGAACGCCGCGCGATCCAGCGCGAGACGCTCGCGCGCCGCGAAGATCTCGGCGTTGCCGATATCGACGGCGCTCGGCATCTGGTTCGTGTACATGTCGCGCATCGATTCGTTCGAGCGGCTCAGGCCGAACAGCCCGAGAAGTCCGATCGCGACCAGCAGCGCGGCGAGAAAAGCCATCGTCAGGCCGATTCGCGCCTTGATGGTGATGCCCTTGTTCATGCTTCTTCCTGTGAGATGTCGATGAGAGGCGCTTGGTAACGCATTGCGTATGCGGTGGTTTTGCGCGGCGCCGTTTGATATGGATCAAGACGCTCTGACTGCGTTTACGGCATCCCGACGGAAGACTTGAAGCTTCTATATGGTCTGAGGAAATACCCTGGGGGACCTGGTAAGTATTACAATGCGCGGCGGGTGACGACCCGCCAGCTCTCGAGGACCACGAGCGTCAGATGTCGCCGACTTCGGCGCGGGTCGGAATGGACGGCTGCGCGCCGGCGCGCGTCACCGAAATCGACGCGGCGCGCTGCGCGAAGCGGATCGCGTCGGCGACATCCGCGCCGCGCGCCAGTTGCGCGGCAAAACCGCCGATGAAGGTGTCGCCCGCTGCCGTGGTATCGACGGCCTTGACGCGCGGCGCATCGAAATGCTGGGGCGCCGCTTCGCCGAGCGCGGCCACGACGCCTTGCGCGCCCAGGGTGATGATCACGTTGCGGGCACCCGCGCGGCGCAATGCGTCGGCGGCGGCGTTCGCGTCGGCGGGAGTCGCCACGGGCAAGCCCGTCAGCGTCGCCGCTTCGAGTTCGTTCGGAATCAGATAGTCGACGAGTGGCAGCCAGTCTGCGGGCAGCGGGCCCGTAGCGGGCGCGGGGTTGAGAATGACGGTCTTGCCGATCCGTCGCGCGGCGGACAGCGCTGCATGCACGGCGGCGGGCGGCGTCTCCAGCTGGCAGATCACGACCTGCGCAGCCGCCAGCACGGTCTCGTGCCGCGCGAGCGTCGCGGGCGTCACCTCGCCGTTGCTACCCGCGATGATGACGATCGCGTTCTGGCTGCCGTCGTCGACGATGATCAGCGCCACGCCCGTCGGTGCCGTCGCGCTGGTTTCCAGCGCGGTGCAGTCGATGCCCTCCGCCTCGAGGCCCGCGCGCAGTTGCGCGCCGTTCGCATCCGCGCCGACACAGCCGATCATCGCCACCTGCGCGCCCAGACGCGCCGCGGCGACGGCCTGATTGCCGCCCTTGCCGCCCGCCACCTGCGCGAACGTGTGGCCCGCCAGCGTTTCGCCCGGCTGCGGCAGGCGCGGCGCACGCGCGACGAGATCCATATTCAGACTGCCGACCACGGTTACGTGCCCGCGCGCTTCATTCGTTGCCACGGTTGCCTCCTGTGGTTGCCAACCGGGCGTCTGCCCGTTGCGCCCGCATTCGTCATGCGTGCGCCGCAGCCGCGCTCAGGCCGCCCTGACCCCGCGACGCGCGCCCGCAAAAGCCGCCGTCGATTCGCGCAGGATCAGGCGCGGCGCGATCACGCGGCGCCGGAACGCGGCGCCCGTGGGCGTGCCCGCCGGCGTGCCGCTGATTCGCTCGATCAGCGTTTGCGCCGCCATTTCGCCGAGCGCGCGCACCGACTGGCCGACCGTCGACAGCGCCGGGTACGTGAAGCGCCCCAGTTCGATGTCGTCGAAACCGATCACCGAGCAGTCCTGCGGCACGCGCAGACCGCGTTCGGCCGCCGCGCGCAGCGCGCCGATGCCCATCATGTCGTTGCCCGCGAAGATCGCCGTCGGCTGGACGGTGTCGAACAGCTGTCCCGCCGCGCGGTAGCCGCCGCTGCCCGAGAAATCGCTTTCGACGATGCCGTTCGGCGCGATCTCGATGCCGCGCTCGGCCATCGCGCGGATGAAACCGTGCACGCGCATCGCGCTGACGGCCGTCTCGACGGGACCCGTGATGCAGCCGATCTTCGAATGCCCGAGTTGCAGCAGATGGCGCGTCGCGAGATAGGCGCCCTTTTCGTGGTCGATCTGCACGAGATCGGCGGATACGCCTTCGATGTTGCGGTCGACGATCACCAGCGGCTCGCGCGAATCGGCCAGGGTTTTGGCAAGCGTCGCGTCGTCGCCCGCCGACGCGACGATCAGTCCGTCGATGCGTTTTTCCTGCAGCACCCGCAAATAATTGCGCTGCTTGGCCGGATCGTCGTCCGAGTTGCAGAAGAACAGGCAATAGCCATTGCGCGCGCAACCATCCTCGATCCCGCGCGCCATTTCCGCGAAATACGGGTTCGTGCTGTTCGGCACGACGAGCCCGATCGTCGCCGTCGAGCGCGCCTTCAGCGACCGCGCGACGGCGGACGGCACGTAGTTGAGCTGGCGGATCGCCAGTTCGACCTTCGAGCGCACATCCGCCGACACCGGCCGCGTATTGTTCACGACATGCGACACCGTCGTGAACGACACGCCGGCAATGGCCGCCACATCCTTGATCGTCGCCATAAGCTGAAACTCCCCTGCCTGTTCTTATTGCTGGCCAATGCAGCTCATGCTGCATCCGCGGTGCTCTCGTTAGTTCTTGCTGGGTGTCCGCCGTCCCGCGCCACGGCGGCCCCTGTTTCAACTGCGTTTGCGCCTGCTGCGATACGTGTCCAGCACGACCGCGACCACGATCACGGCGCCCGTGATGATCCGCTTGGTCGGCTCGTTCGCGCCGATCTGCGCGAGTCCCGCCGCCAGCACCGAAATGATCAAGACGCCAAAAAACGTGCTGATCACCGATCCGCGCCCGCCCATCAGGCTCGTGCCGCCGATCACGACTGCCGCGATCACCTGCAGCTCGAGTCCCACGCCCGCGTTCGGGTCGGCGGCTTCCAGACGCGAAATCTGAAACAGCGCCGCGAGCCCGGACAGCGCGCCCATCAATGCAAATACGATCACCTTGTACGGCTTCGGGTTCACGCCCGCGAGCCGCACCGCTTCCTCGTTCGTGCCGATGCCGACCAGATAGCGGCCGAACACCGTGCGCGTGAGCACCAGCTGCGCGACGATCATCACGGCCACCGCGATCAGGAATGCCGGCGATATGCCGAGCGCGATCGGGTTGGACAGAAAGTCGAAAGCGTCGCCGATATAGGCGGTGCGCGAGTTCGTCATCTGGTAAGCCAGCCCGCGCGCCGCTTCCAGCACGCCGAGCGACACGATGAACGACGGAATCCGCCAGCCCACCGTCACCGCGCCCGTCACCGTGCCCGTCAGCGCCGCCGCCGCGAGACCCAGCACCGCCGCCACGAACGGCCCGAGCTGCCACTTCAGCGCCGCGACGCTCACGACCGACGCGCCCAGCGCCAGCACCGAGCCCACCGACAGGTCGATGCCCGCGATGATCAGCACGAAGGTCATCCCTACCGACATGACAACGAGATCGGGAATCTGGTTCGCGATCGTGACGAACGTGTCGTACGTCAGGAAGTGCGAACTGAGCACCGAAAACAGCGCGATCATCGCGATCAGCGCCCCCGCAAGGCCAAGATAGTTCGAAAAGCCCAAACGCGTGCCCGCCGGCTTGCCGCTTGCGAGCGGCGCCGACGGATCGGCGACGGCGCTTCCCGTCGCGTCCTTATCCGTGACCCGTTGGTCGTTCATGACTGAGTCTCTCCCTCGCCGGTGTCGTGCGTGTGCAGCAGCGCCTCGCGACTGCGATAGCCCGCGAAGGCCGCCGCGAGCAATGTGTCCTGGGTCCACTCGTCCCGTTTGAACACACCCGTCATGCGTCCCGCCGACATCACGCCGATCCGGTCGCAGATCAGCATCAACTCGCGCAGGTCGCTCGACACGACCACGAGCGCGCGCCCGTCGCGAGCCAGCGCGCCCATCAATCCATAAATATCGAACTTCGCGCCGACATCGATGCCGCGCGTCGGTTCGTCGAATAGCAATACCCTGCAATCGCGCGCGAGCCAACGGCCAATCACCACTTTCTGCTGGTTACCGCCCGACAGCTCGCCGACCGGCTGCGCCGGCCCCGAGGTGCGGATGCGCATCGCGTCGATCTGTTTCTTCGCGAGCGCGTTCTCGCGCTTCGCGTCGACGATGCCATGCCGCGCCACGCTGCGCAGATTGCCCAGCGACACGTTGGCCGCGATCGGCTGCGGCAGCAGCAGGCCTTCGCCCTTGCGATCTTCCGTGATCAGCGCGATGCCATGCTTCACGGCGTCGGCAGGCGTGTCGATCTGCACCGGAGCGGGCGCGGCACCCGGCGCAGCTGCCAGCGATACCGTGCCGGCATCCTTCTGGTCCGCGCCGTAGATCAGCCGCATCAGCTCCGTGCGCCCCGCGCCGATCAGTCCGCTGACCCCGAAAATCTCGCCCGCCTTCACTTCGAACGACACGTCGCGCACCACGGGCGCGCGGCTCATCCGTTCGACTTTCAGCAGCGTCGCGCCGATGTTGCGCACGCCCAGGTCGATCCGCTCGCCAAGCTCGCGCCCCACCATCAACGTGACGATCTGGTCGCTCGTCAGGTTCGCCATGGCGTCGACGCGCACCAGCTTGCCGTCGCGCAGCACGGCGATCCGCTCGGCCACGCGCGCCAGTTCCTCGAGCCGGTGCGAGATGTAGACGAGCGCCACGCCGCGCGCCTTCAGCGCGTCGATCTGCTCGAACAGCAGGTCGACCTCGCGAGCCGTCAGCATGGCCGTCGGCTCATCCAGAATCAGCACGCGGCAATCGCCGATCAGATTGCGCGCGATCTCCACCATTTGCTGATGGCCGATGCCCAACTCGCCGACCAGCGTGTCGGGGTCGATCGCCTCCAGCCCCACTTGCGCCATCGCCCCGCGCGCGTCCTCGCGCAGCTTCGCGCGATCGATCCAGCCAAAACCGTTGCGCGGGAGACGGTTCAGAAACAGGTTCTCCGCGACCGACAAGGTTGGCAGCAGATTCAGTTCCTGCATCACCATCCGGATGCCGAGCGCTTCCGCTTCGGTGCGGCTCGCGGGCGCATACGGCCTGCCTTCGAGCTGCATCGTGCCCGAAGTCGGATCGACCAGCCCGCCGACGATCTTCGACAGCGTGCTCTTGCCCGCACCGTTCTCCCCCGTCAGCGCGAGCGCCTCCCCGGCGTGCAACGCCAGCGAGACGTCGGCCAGCACAGGCTCGACGTAGGTCTTGCCTATGCCCTTCACGGACAGCACAGCAGGCAATGCTTCTTGGTCGGTTGATGCCATCGTGATCCAGATCTCGTAGCCGCCGCGCGGCGCCTGCGCGGACCGGGCAAGTCCGGCATCGCCTCAGGCAGCGCTGGCCGGCGGCCGCGCAAGTCATGCGGCAGCGGGCACAAACAACGCACAAGCCGGGCACTAAACCCTGCGCAAATCCGATGGGGAACGCTTCGGATTGCGCGCTTGCCGTCCTCATCCTCGCGCGAGTCGCCTGCCGCCATGACGCTTACCTCTGGCATAACGGCGGCGCGGCGAATTTCTTGAGCGTTTGGTTAACATTCGCGCGGGCCGGCGCGCCCCACCGGCAGCGGGCCGCCCGGCACCCGCGCGGGCCATTACTTCGTGACGAGATCGACAGGCGTTTCGACCACGCCCGACAGGTCCGACTGCTTCTTGTGCTCTGCGATCGCCTTGAGCGCGACGTCGATGCCGAACACGGCCTGCTTGGCCGCGTACTGGTCAGCCGTGGCGAGCACGCGGCCATCTTTCAGCATCGGCTTGATCGCGTTGATATTGTCGTAGCCGACCACGTAGACCTTGCCTTGCTTGCCAGCCGCGCGCACGGCCGACACCGCGCCGATCGCCATGTTGTCGTTACCGCACAGCAGCGCCTTGATGTTCGGATATGCATTGAGCATCGACGACGCGATTGCATTGCCCTTGTCGATTTCCCACTCGCCCGATTGCACCGAGTCGATCTTCGCGCCGACCTTCTGCATCGCCGTCTTGAAGCCGGCCGTGCGTTGCTGCGCGTTGGTCGTGGTCGACACGCCTTCGATAATGCCGACCTCGTCGCCCGATTTCAGCTTCTTCGCCAGATAGTCGCCGACCTTCTCGGCGCCCTTCGCGTTGTCCGGGCCGACGAACGGCACGTTCAGATCCTTCGACTTCAGCACGTCGGAATCGAGCTTGTTGTCGATGTTCACGACGATGATGCCGGCGTCCACCGCCTTCTTGACCACGGGCACGAGCGCCTTCGAATCGGCAGGCGCGAGCACGATCGCATCGACCTTGGAGACGATCATCTGCTCGACGATGCGGATCTGGTTCGCCGTGTCGGTCTCATCCTTGATGCCGTTGGTGATCAGGTCGAACTGGCTGGCGTTGTGCTTCTGGTAGTCCTTCGCGCCCGTCTCCATGGTGAGGAAGAACTCGTTGGCGAGCGACTTCATGACGAGCGCGACTTTGGGTTTCTTCGCGGCCTGGGCCCAGGCCGACGAGAACGGCATCGCGGCGGCTGCCGTGAGCACGACGGCGGTGGTCAAAACGCGGCGGCGAATGCGTTGGTTCATGCAGAATCTCCAGTTGTTGGACTCATGCGAGCCCGTTTTTTGATTGTGCGCAAACGTTTGCGAGCGATATTCTCGGCGGCGCCTGTTCGCAGTGTCAACGACTGACAGTGTTGCGCTGCACAGCACGCCGCAGCGCGCAGCGCGCGGCTGGACGCACGGGTTGCCGTGAAGCGTCGGCGGGACGGCGAAGATCGTCGTTGCAAGAATGGCTCGCTTGTTCTGCGTTGGTCGGCCTGTGCGAACGACGCAGCCTGTGCGAAGGCTCGCGTCCTGTTCGCAGCGGCGTTCGTCGATGCCCGGCGCTGCAACACACCGGTATTGCCTTACTGCTGCTTTCCCATCTTCCCGCAAGCCGCAAGTTATGTGGCAAGCAGGTCGCATATGCTGGCGCTTAATTGCGCCTGCTGCAAGTTAAATAGCGTCAGACGTCGCGATCGGCGCAACAGAGGGGACGGGGTATCATGGGCCGGATGGCCTGGTCATCGGTTGCAGTTGCTCGCGGCATCGAGGCGGGCCGTGTATTCATCTGCAGAGTTGTCACGAGGTTGCCATGTTAGGTATCAGCCAGTTCCCGCTGTTTCTCGTCGCCGTCACCGTGCTCAATCTGACGCCCGGGCCGGACATCGCGTATGTCGCTGGCCAGAGCATCGCGCAGGGACGGCGCGCGGGCCTGCTTTCTGCGCTCGGTGTCGCGTTCGGCGGCTGCATGCATACCGTCGCCTGCGCGCTCGGCATCACCGCGCTGCTGGCGGCGTCGCCGGGCGCATTCAACGCGATCAAGTGGATCGGCGCTGCATATCTGATGTATCTCGGCCTGCGGATGCTATGGCCCACGGCGTCCGCCGTGGTCAAGGGCGAAGCGGCACCCGTCGCGCCCCGTTTGTCGCGCGGCACGCTGCTGTTTCGCGGCTTCGTGACCAACGCGTCGAACCCGAAGGTGCTGCTGTTCTATGTCGCGTTCTTCCCGCAATTCGTCAGCGCCGACAGCCCGCACAAGACGCTCGCGTTTCTCGTGCTGGGCGCCGTGTTCGTGACGCTCGGGCTGTTCAACGACTGCGTGATCGCGTGGCTCGCCGCCACGGCCGCGCGTGCCGTGAAGTCGCGGCCCTCCGTGCGGCGCTGGATCGACCGGGTGATCGGCGCGGGCTTTATCGGCCTGGGTGTGCGGCTCGCGTTGACGAAGCGCTGAGCGAATCGCCGCTGAGGTATTCCGCAACGCACCCCGCGCGCGTCAAAGCCAGTTTGCCTTCTTGAAGCCGCGGTACAGCGCGAAGTCGATCAGCAGCATCACCAGCAGGCAGATGGGATAACCGTACTTGAAATGCAGTTCGGGAATCTCCTGGAAGTTCATCCCGTAGATGCCGGCAATCATGGTCGGCACGGCGAACAGCGCGGCGAACGAGCCGAGCCGCTTGGTCACCTCGTTCTCCGCCAGCGAGATCATGCCGAGGTTGACCTGGATGGCCGTGACGATCATTTCGCGGCGGCCTTCGATGGTCCGCACGCTGCGGTCCAGATGATCGTACACATCGCGGAAGTACGCCTGCATGCCGACGCAGATGGCGGGAATACGCCCGCCCGTCAGCTTGCTGATGCCTTCGAGCAACGGCGCGATGTGATGCTGGAGCATCACGAGGCGGCGCTTCAACGAGTACAGGTCTTCGATGATCGCCCGGGACGAGGCCAGGTCGTGCTTGTCGAAGATACGGTCTTCGATTTCCTCGATCTCGGTGCCGATTGCTTCGAGAATCGGGAAATAGCGGTCGACGACATTGTCGGCAAGCGCGTACAGCACGAACGCCGCCCCTTCCTTCAACAGTTGCGGCTCGCGCTCGCAACGCGCGCGGACCTCCTGGAAGCCGTGACGCGTGCCGCGCCGTACCGACAGCACATAGTTCGCCCCGACGAATACATCGACTTCGCCGATCACGAATTCGCCGTCGTCGTCGGTTTCGATGGTGTGCATGACGGCGAACAGCGAGTCGCCGTACTCCTCGATCTTCGGACGCTGATGGCCGTGGCGTACGTCCTCGACGGCCAGTTCGTGCAGTCCGAATTCGTGCTTCATTACTTCGAGTTCGCCGGGGCCGGGATCTTTCAGCGCGACCCAGACGAAGCATTCGGGTTTGGCGACGTAGACGCTGATGTCGTCGATTTCGATGTCGGCCAGTTTGCGGCCGTCCTGGTACGCGGCGCAGTTGATCAGCATGATTGAATACCTTGAATACGAATCGGCTTTGCGGATTACAAATTGTTAGTCGCGAAGGGCGAGCCGATGTCTCCGTCGGGTCGCAGTCCAATGCAAAGCCGCGCGGCGCGCGGTGTCAAGCTGCGATGTTACGTGGAGTTGAACCGCGACGCTGTGTCGAATTGTCAACGCGCGGCCGAACCCGCCTCGTTCACGGACCTTCGATCAGTTGGCGACGCGCCGCAGCATGATCCTGCGATCGTCGTTGAACGAAACGCTGGCGCGATTCGAGTAGCGCCTGTCGGGCGTGACGATGAAATCGATCTCGACGACGGGATCGAACTGCGTCGACACGCCGATGCGATGCGTGCCGCGCGTGAGCCAGAGGACGATGTGCTCGCCGTTCATGATGTCCGCGATCCGCTCGCCGTCGACATACACGAGCGCGTCGCGAAACCGCACGATCACGTTATCGCTGCGCTCGCGACGTAGATCGACGGCGACCTTGTCGGCGCCTGGCTGCGTGTAGCCCTGCTTGACGACCCGCTCGGCGGGGACGTCCTTGAACGGCACCTTGTCGGCTGGCGTGGCCGCGCAGCCGCCGACAAACGCGGCAATGACGGCCGCGACGGCAGCGCCTGAAGCCGCCGCCATGAACTTGACCGCTGCCTGCGTCGCGCGACCCTGTGTGCGTGTCATCGTTCGTCTCCCCGTTGCATGGTTCCGCTTCCCTGCTGGTCGACTGGTTTTGCAGTCGTACGCTTTGCCCGTCGCTACGCAGAGCAGGTCATGCGTCGAGAAGCTGGAACGGATTGAGCACCCGTGCGCCCGTGCCATCGAAGTCTGCCACGTTGCGCGTCACGACAGTCAGGTTGTAGATCAGGGCCGTGGCCGCGATCAGTTTGTCCAGCGAATGCCCGGGGTCGGGCACGCGCAGATGGCCCCACGTCTGCGCAACGTCGGTGCCGACATTCAAGATGTGGCTGCTGAACGAATTCATGATCGTGTCGAGCCAGCCTTCCAGGCGCAATGCCTGGAACTTGTCGCCCCGATGCCGGATCAGGTCGACGCCGCGCCGCAACTCGCCAACCGTCACCACAGACAGATACAGGCGATGCCCGCCTTCCTTCGCCGTTTCGAAAAAAGCCTGTACGCCCGGATTGGCGCGGCTGCTCTTGCGCATTTCGCTGATTACATTGGTATCAATCAAATACACCCGGTCCCCCGCTATCGTCAGTTGCGTCATTGCGGCGCTCGAAGTCGGCGTCGTCGCCGACGTCGGGCATGCTCATCAGCAATTCCGCAAAGCTGAGCTTCTTGGGCTGAAAGAGCGCCTGCGCCAGGATTTCCCGATGCTCTGCTTCGACGCTGCGCCCGTGAGCCGCGGCCTGCTCACGCAGGTTCTGCACCAACGCATCGTCCAGATTTCGGACCAAAAGATTTGCCATTTCCATTCCCCGCTACACGTGTGATAGCAATGATATCAAAAGGTGTGGCACAGTCAATTCGGCCGAATGGCATAGGGCTTGCGGCATGCCGCCATCCCCTTCAACATCGGTTGCGGCGGCTTGCGCACAGCGCTATCGGCCCTCACCTTCACCACCGGGATTTATCGACGTGACGCATCTGGTTTTTATCTGTGGCCATGCCGGGACTGGCAAGACGACGCTCGCCAAACGGCTGATCGGCCCATTGATGAGAGCAACCGGCGAGGCCTTCTGCCTGCTCGACAAGGACACCCTATACGGCGCCTATAGCGCGGCCGCGATCGGCGCGCTGACGGGTGATCCGAACGACCGCGACAGCCCGCTCTTCCTGCAGCACTTTCGCGACCCGGAATACCGCGGCTTGTTCGATACGGCCGCCGAGAACCTTCGGCTCGGCATCGGCGTCGTTGCCGTCGCTCCGCTGTCGCGCGAAGTGCGCGAGCGCAAGCTGTTCGATCACGCGTGGCTCGGCGTGCCGGACGGGGTGGACATCAGCGTCGTGTGGGTGTCGACGGCGGAAGACACGTCCCGCGAGCGGATCGCTGCGCGCGGCAATCCGAATGACGCCTACAAGCTCGCGCATTGGGACGAATACCGGCAGCGCCGCTTCGTGCCGACGGGCGACGCGCGCGACGGCCTGCTGATGTTCGACACCACGGCACCCGCCCCCACCGACTACGACGCCCTGCTCGCGCGGATCGTGCAGACGCCGCAGCCGCCCGGCATGATGTTGCCGCCGATGCCGGTATGACCCAGCCCCCGCATCCGGAGCACGCGCCGCGGTAAACGGCAAAGCGGGCGTCACCCGTCGAGGATGAACGCCCGCTATGTTATTGCCTGATACACAAAACGGCTCTCTCTGAAGCCTCACTCTCAAACTGGCCCTCGGTCCGGCTGGTGCTCTTCCTGACGTCAGACAGTCGCCATTGCGTCGAGTGCGCGGCCTTCGTACAGCTGGCCAAAACGATTCGCGAGGAAATCGCGCAGCGCCACCTGCTCCTGACGCACGAAGCCGCTTTGCGGCAGCTTCTTCTCACGGAACAGATCGAGCACCGCGCACATCGCGCCCGCCGTGGTGATCTGGATCGCGCTCATCGGCACGCCGCAGACCGTCTTCGCGAAAATCTTGCGCGTGAACACTTCCTGCACCAGTTGTCCGTCGCGCACACCCGTCACGGTGATGAACACGAGCACCACGTCCTGAGCCGTTGCCGGCACCGAGCGGCGCATGATCGTCTTCAGCGTGTCGCGATCCGTGGCCATACGCAGGTCTTCGAGCAGGAACTGCATCAGGTCGCGATGACCCGGATAGCGCACCGACTTGTAATCGAGCGTCTCGACACGGCCCGACAGCGTCTCGCACAGCGTGCCCAGCCCGCCCGACGTGTTGAACGCCTCGTACTCGATGCCGTCGAGCGAAAAGTGCTCAAGTCCTTCGAGCGGCTGCACCCATTGCGTGCGGCTGTCGCGGATTGCTTCGCAGGGCTGGCAGTATTCGTTGATGAGACCGTCGACGCTCCAGGTCAGGTTGTACTTCAGCGCGTTGGTCGGAAACTCGGGCAGCGCGCCCACGCGCATCTTCACGTCGCGGATTTCGGTGAAGCGGTTGGCCAGTTCATGCGCGGCAATGCCGATGAAGCCCGGCGCCAGACCGCATTGCGGCATGAAGGCATGGTCGGCGCCGTCGGCGATCGCGCGGATGGCGTGCGTCGCGCGCACGTCTTCCGTCAGATCGAAGTAATGCACGCCCGCACCCTTCGCCGCCGACGCCACGCTCACCGCGAGGTAGTAAGGCAGCGCATTGACGAGCGCGTCGAAGCCCTGGATTTCGGCGCGCAGCGCGGCGGCGTCGGCGGAATCGACGCGGCGCGTCGGGATGCCTTGCGCGGCCAGTTTGTCGAGCGCGTGTTGATCGCGGTCCAGCGCGAGCACTTCGTAGTCGCCCGTCTCACGCAGCATGTGCGCAATGGTATGACCGATCAGACCTGCGCCAACGATGGCAACTTTCATGCGCTTCTCCTTTGTTATCTCTGGTTGATGTCGGCGCGCCGCAGCGAACCTCTACCCAAGAGTTTATGGAGAAGGCGAGTCGGTTTATAGGCGCAAAGTGCTGCGCAATGACCATGATTTTCGACGAAATGACGAAGCGTTTCGTCGAATCGTCGAAAACATATCAAAACCGCGTAAACGTGAACCGCAATACAGACGCCGGCACGCTCACGGACTGCTCATGCCGCGATCGATCTTGCGCGACAGGATAATCGAGGTCGTCGTGCGTTCGACACCCGCCAGACCGCCGATCTGATCGAGCAGATCGTTCAGGCGCTCGGGCGAATCGGCGCGCAGCCACGCGACGTAATCGAACTCGCCGCTCACCGCGCACAGCAGCTGCACCTCCGGCATGCGGTTCAGTTTCTTCAGCACGTCCGCACCGTACTTCGGCGCGATGATGATGCCGACATACGCATGCATGCTCGCGTCGAGCACATCCTGTCCGAGCCGCACGCTATAGCCGGCGATCACATTGGTCTTTTCGAGCCGCGCAATCCGCGCAATCACTGTCGTGCGCGCAACACCCAGTTGTCGCGCGAGATTCGCGACGCTTTCGCGCGCATTGGCTTGCAGCAGCGCGACGAGGTTACGGTCGAGTTCGTCGAGCTGATCGAGGCGCGGTGGTCTCATCGATTCAAGGTCAAGGTTGAGAGAGGACGCTCGCCGCGCACGGCGAGCCGATGACGCGGATTATGCGCCTTGCGCACGCTTGCGCGAATACATGCGCGCTGCACATATCGCGCAAGCGGCGCGCGTGTCAAGGACATCACGCGCCGAAGCGTTCGATCACGAAGTCGATGAAGCTGGTCAGCTTGGGTGTAGGTTGCCGGTCGCGCGGATAGATCAGATGCACGGGCGCGCCATCGGGCAGATAGTCTTCGAGCACCGATACGAGCGTGCCCTGGCCGATCTCGTTCGCGAGCAGCGCTTCGGGCTGCAAGACCAGACCGAAGCCGCGCAGCGCCGCCATCTTCAGCGCCTGACCGTTGTTCGCGCGAAACCGCCCCGGGCGCAACTGGTAGTCGCTTTCGGCATCGCCGTCGAGGCGCCATAAACCTTCGCGGCCCCAATGCAGAAAGCCGAGGCATTCGTGATGCAGAAGATCGGCCGGCGTCTTCGGCGTGCCCATGCGCTGCAGATAGGCGGGCGACGCACACGCGCGCATCCGGTAAGGTTTCAGCGGCCTTGCGACGAGACTCGAATCGGGCAGACGGCCAATCCGCACGGCGGCATCGAAACCCTCTTCGACCAGATCGAAGACACGGTTCGACAGGTCGAGTTCGAGACTGACCTCGGGGTACTGATTGAGGTAGTCGGTCATCGCAGGCGAAAACACTTCGACGCCGTAAGTCAGCGGCACCGTCACCTTCAGTGTGCCGCGCGGCGCGGAAGTCATCGCTTCGGCGAGCGACTCCGCGGCCTTCACGTCGGCGAGAATGCGCCGGCACTGCTCGTAATACTGGCGGCCGATCTCGGTGAGGCTTTGACGGCGCGTCGTGCGCGTCAGAAGTCGCGTCGAGAGCTGCGTTTCGAGCGAGCGGATATGCTTGCCGACCATCGCCGACGACAGATCGAAGCGCTCGGCGGCGGCTGTGAGGCTGCCCGCTTCGACGACGGCAACGAAGACTTCCATGCTGACGAATTTATCCACCGGCTATTTCCGATCGTTTCGGTTGTAAGCAGTTGTCGCAATCGAGACGCAATGCTGCGATATCGTGATACTAATAACGCACGGCATGATAGATGTCGACGTCGACACATCGTCCAGCTTTGGTCTCATACCAATAGACAACAGGAGTCTCAATGAAAAAAACTCTCGCCATTCTCGCTTCCGCGCTCACCATGAGCGCTGCCTTCGCGCA
This sequence comes from Paraburkholderia caribensis, assembly GCF_002902945.1. Classification (NCBI taxonomy): domain Bacteria; kingdom Pseudomonadati; phylum Pseudomonadota; class Betaproteobacteria; order Burkholderiales; family Burkholderiaceae; genus Paraburkholderia; species Paraburkholderia caribensis. The sequence continues at coordinate 1,579,141 of NZ_CP026101.1, read as the reverse complement.
AACAGCAGCGCCCGCTGGCGCGTCCGCGCCGGCCATGTCGGCCGCTTCGCAGGGCGCGGGCAAGGCTGGCCACGAGCAGCGTGTCGAAGAGCGCATCAAGTATCTGCACACGCAACTGAAGATCACGTCGGCGCAGGAAGCGCAGTGGAACACATTCGCCGACGTCATGCGCAGCAATGGCGAAGCGATGGGCAAGCTGTTCGAGGCACGCCGCGCAAATGCAAACGTGTCGGCGCTCGACGACATGAAGCAATACGCCGAAATCACGCAGGCACATGCCGACGGCACGAAGAAGCTCGTCGACGCGTTCGAGCCGCTGTACAACAGCTTCTCGCCGGAGCAGAAGAAACTGGCCGACACGACCTTCCGCCGCCAGTCGCCCGAAGGCCGCCCGCATCACAACCGGTCGCGCAAGCCGGCCGCGCCGGCTTCGGACGCGACCGTCAAGCCGTAAGCGGTACCGCATTGGTTAGCACAGCGCCTGCCCTCTGCGGCAGGCGTTTTTTTATTACGTGCCGCCGGAATCTGGCATCATGCGCGCCTGCGCCGCGTTTTCGATGCCGTTTGCATGCCGCCTGTCAGGGTCAGGCTTTCTTGCTGGGCTCCGTTACGCGGCCCTGTCAATCTCTGCGTTATCTCGCCTCATGATCGAACTCAAGAACATCGACCTGCTTACCGACCCCGCCGCGCAACGCGTCGTCAAGGACGAAACCGTTGCCGTGCAATTCGCCGCGGGCGACGGCGAACTGATGAGCCTCGAAGGACCGAACCGCTACGCGCCCGGCGACGCGCTGATCACGGGCTCGACGGGCGACCGCTGGGTCGTGTCGCGCGAACGCTTCGACGCGAAGTACCTGCCCGCCGACGCCGCGCTCGCACATGGCGAACCGGGCGCGTACCGCAACCGCCCCGCCGTCGTGCTCGCGAAGCGGATGGACGAGGCGTTCTCGCTCGCGCGCTCGGCGCAAGGCGGCGACGTCCTCAAGGGCACGGCAGGCGACTGGATCATGCAATACGCACCCGGCGATTACGGCGTGGTGCAGGCTGCGCGCTTCGCCAAGGTCTACCGGCTCGCCGACTGAGCCTGCCGTACGCGGCTTACGGCTTACGCAAACTCGTCGCCGAGATCGACGGTCACTTCGCGCGGTATGGTCTTGCCTTCCGCGTACTCTTCTTCGAGCGAGCCCAGCGTCGCTTCCACATAGGCGCGCAGTATGGCGAAGCTGCGGCCCCGCGCACGCGGCGGCATCGCGCGATAACGCGCCAGTGCAGCGGGTGCGATGGCAACCGTCAGCTCCATGCGCTTCGCTGTCGAGCCGAAACGCATCGCGACCCAATGCACGACGATCTGCGGCACGCCGTTCTCGCCGGCACGCTCGATGAACTGCGTCTGCTCGGGAAAGAGATCGCTGATCACGCGCGCGAGCTCTTCGATCTCCGCGTTCGCGCATTCGTACTGATAGGCTTCCATGTCGATTGGCCTCTGGCCCTTTACTGTTGATCTGTGGATCTGCGCGGACGATCAGGCCGCGCGCGATGCGTGCCGGTGCAAGCGGATCAGCGCGGCGGCCACTGCGACCGCCGCGACGGCATAAATTGCATCGACGGTCACGAGCGACAGCAGCCCCGCCTGCGACATCGCAGCCGGCACGTCGATCAACGCATGCGCGACGATCGCGACGGGCAGTATGGCACGCCAGCCGGCGCGCACGCCGCGCCACATCAGCACCGACAGCCCGATCTGGAACACCAGCGCCGCCACGCGTTCGAGCACGAACACGCCCGCCATGGCGGGCGATAGGCTCGCGAGCAGCAGATGGATGCGCATCAGCGGTCCCGCCGGCATATTGCCGAGATAGGTATCGAGTTGGCCGCGATTTTCGAGCACGCCGAACGCAATCCATTGCGCCTGCACCATCACGCCGATGAGCCATGCTTCCGCGCCGCCATGGCCGAGACCGTAGGCAAGCGCGGTGCCGTCGTTCGCTGCGCCGTGCGTCGCGCCGCCCGTCTGGCGCCGCGCGAGCCAGCGCATCGCGATGAAACGCCCCACCTCCTCGCAGATGCCTGCGGCCAGCGCGCCATAGACGACGAACGCGAGCGGGTCCGACAGCCACTCACTCGTCGCCGGGTTGTCGCGCAGCAGATAGTCGTTGAGCGCGCGCTCGATCACCATCGCGAACAGCGCGAACACGGCGATGCCCGCAATCGCGTCGCGCCGGTTCAACGCGAACGGCGCGCGCCAGCGGCGGTACAGATAGATGGGAAGCAGCGCGACGAGGATCGTCGCGACGGCGAGCACGGCGAGCGTAACGGGAGAAACGGGCAAATCGGACATGGGCGTGGGACGGGCGCACTACAGGCGCAAAGTACGGAGCTCGCCGCGCATTGTAAGCGCGATGCCCAAATGCCGGCGGATTGGCCGGGATTGCGCGGGGATCAGCGGGCCGTCGACGCGCGCTCGATCAGTTCGCCCGGCAGCAGACAATCGCGCGCGCTGGACTGCTCGCCGTCGATGCGCTGATGCAGAAACTCGACGGCGCGATAGCCGATATCGTAGGTCGGCTGGCGAATCGTCGTGATGCCGGCAAGCTCGGCCCATTCGGGGTCGTCGATGGACAGCAGCGCGACGCGCTTCTGCCAGTCCGGACCATGCCGCTGGTTCAGATGCCGCGCGAGGGCCAGCGCGACCGGCCCGTTCGCCGCAAACAGCGCGACGCCCGCCCGCGCATGGTCTTCGTGCGCGGCGATCGCCGCATCCAGTTCGGCATCGAGCGCGCTCAAGGTCTGCGCGAGTTCGTCGGCGTCGCCGAGTTCGAGCACGACGGTGCGACCGCTCGCCTGCGGGTATTGTTCGAGTGCCTGGTGAAACGCCGCTTCGCGCTGACGCCGCGAGCTGATGTGTTCGAACGGTTGCACGACGAACCACAGCCGGTCGAAACCGCGTTCGACGAGATGCCGCGTCGCGAGCGCCGTTGCGCCCTGGTTGTCGAGGCCGACCATGTCGGTCACGAGCCCGTCGACCGACCGGTCCACCAGCACAGCCGGAATCCCGCCTTCGCCGACGGGCCGCAGCGTCTCTTCGCTGACGCCGAGCGCATTGACGATCACGCCTTCCACGCGATACGTGGTCAGCAGTTGCAGAAAGCGCCGTTCCATGTCGACTTCGTTCGCCGCGTGGCAGATCAGCGGCATGTAGCCGAGCGCGTGGCACGCAGCCTCGACGCCTTGTAGCACTTCGACGGAATAGGGGTTCGTCAGGTCCGCGACCAGCATGCCGATCAGGCGATTGCGCCCGCGCTTGAGGCCGCGCGCCATCTGGTTCGGCTGGTAGTCGAGCCGTTCGATGGCGGCTTCGATGCGCGCGCGCAGTTGCGGCGACAGCACGCTCAATTCGCCGTTCAGATAGCGCGAGATGCTGGTCTTGCCCGTGCCCGCCTCGCGGGCGACGTCGCTGATCGTGGCGCGGCGCGGTGCGCCTGACGGCGGCGTGTTCATTGCGCCAGCACGTCGCGGTTGACGATGTTGATCTTCAGCGTGCCGTCGAGCGCGCCGACCAGGTTTTCCGCCGCGCAGCGCGCCATGGCGTGACGCGTCTCGTGCGTCGCCGAGCCGATGTGCGGCAGCGCAACCACGTTCTTCATGGTCAGCAGGGGCGAGTTGGGATCGACGGGTTCGCGGTCGAATACGTCCAGGCCCGCGCCGTGGATCGTGCCCGCCTTCAAGGCTTCGATCAGCGCATTTTCGTCGACTGTCTGGCCGCGCGACGCGTTGATCAGGATCGCGCTGCGCTTCATCTTGCGCAGTTCGTTCGCGCCGATCAGGTGACGCGTTTCCGGCGTCAATGGAACTTGCAGGCAGACGAAGTCGGACGCCGCGAGCAGTTCGTCGAGTTCGACGCGACGCGCGCCGTAGCGCTGTTCGGCTTCCGTATTCGCGCTGCGGTTCGTGTACAGCACCTTCATGTTGAAGCCGAGCGCCGCCCGCCGCGCCACCGCGCCGCCGATCCGCCCAAGACCGACGATACCGAGCGTCTTGCCCTGCACGTCGACGCCGTACAGTGCGGGGCCGATGCTCGCCTTCCACTCGCCCGCCTTCACCCAGTCGGCCAGTTCGACGACGCGCCGCGCGCTCGCGAGGATCAGCGAGAACACCGTGTCCGCCGTCGACTCCGTCAGCACGTCAGGCGTGTGCGCGAGCACGATGCCGCGCTTCGTCAGGTCGGGGACGTCGAAGTTGTCGTAGCCGACGGAGATCGTCGACAGCGCCTTGAGCTTCGCGGCGCCGTCGAGCATCGCCGGCGTGATCTTCACGCTCGCACCGATCGCGCCGTCGGCGTCCTTCAGCGCGGCGACGAACGCGTCGTGCTGCGCGGCGTCCGCCTGCACGACATCGGCATGCTGCCGGAGATAGGACAGCACATCGTCCGGCAGCGGCTTGTAGGCGACGATCCTTCGCTTCATCGGATTACTTTCCTTGCAACGGGGTGGCGAGTTTCGGAGTCTGCATCGGCTGCGGCTTGACGGCAAGCGTCAATATCACGGCGGCGATCAGCGCGACGCTCATGAACACGTACGACGCCGAGGGCGAGCCCGTCGCGCCGTTCAGGTAGCCGACCACATACGAGCCGACGAACGAGCCGAGCGCGCCCATGCTGTTGATCAGCGCCATCGCGCCGCCTGCGACGTTCTTCGGCAGCAGTTCCGGCACGATCGCGAAGAACGGGCCGTACGGCGCGTACATCGCGGCGCCCGCGATCACCAGCAGCGCATACGACATCCAGAAGTGCGTCGAGCCGAGCGCATAGGAACCCGCGAAGGCCGCCGCGCCGATCAGCAGGAACGGCCACACGAACGCGCGCCGGTTGTTGAGTTTATCCGACGCCCACGACGCCGCGAGCATCGCGATCGTCGCGGCCAGATACGGCAGCGCCGAGAGCCAGCCCGTCTCGACCATGCCGAGCGACGAACTGTTTTTCAGAATGGACGGCAGCCACAGCACGAAGCCGTACACGCCGATGCTCCAGCAGAAGTACTGCGCGCACAGCTTGATGACGGCGGGCGAGCGGAATGCTTCGCCGTAGTTGCGCATCGGCTTGATCGCGGCCTGCTCGGCGCGCAGCGTATCGGCGAGCTGTTTCTTGTCCGCATCCGACAGCCATTTCACCTGCTCGGGCTTGTCCTTCACGATGAACCACCAGCAGACCGCCCAGAGGATCGCCGGCACGCCTTCCGCGATGAACATATGGCGCCAGCCGAACGAATGCACCAGATAGCCCGACACGACCGACATCCACAGCACCGTCACCGGGTTGCCGAGAATCAGGAACGTGTTGGCACGCGAACGCTCGCGCTTCGTGAACCAGTTGCTGATGAAGATCAGCATGGCAGGCATCACGGCTGCCTCGACGACGCCAAGCACGAAGCGGATCACCATCAGCGACGGAATGTTGCTGACCACGCCCGTCAGCGCCGCGCAGCCGCCCCACAACACCAGGCTCCAGAACACGAGCTTCTTGACGCTTCTGCGCTCCGCGTAGATCGCACCGGGAATCTGGAAGAAAAAGTAGCCGAGGAAGAACAGCGCGCCGATCAGCGACGACAGCCCCTTGCTGATGCCCAGATCCTGATTGATGCCGGCGGCGGCGGCGAAACCGTAGTTCGCGCGGTCGAGATAAGCGAGGCTATAGGTGATGAAAACGATCGGCATGATCGTCCACCAACGTCGAATCGCGAGTGATGATGACATGAATGTCTCCTGTGTCTTGCTGAGGCGGTCGGTTGGCGTGCCGTTGAGCCGCGGTTTGCTCGTCGGAGCGTGCGCGCGGCTGGGCATCTTGTTGTCGTGTCGTGCTGCTGGATCGTGAAACGTTATGCGGCGAGCGTGTCGGCGCTTTCGAGTGCATCGAGTTCGAGGCGTGTCGGCAGGCCTTCCGAATCGCCGATCACCTGGATCGCGAGCGCGCCGATGCGATTGCCGCGCGCCACTGCCTGCGGCAGCGTGCGGCCTTCGAGCAATGCGCTCACCACGCCGACGGCGAAGCCATCGCCCGCGCCGACGGTATCGACCACTTTCTCGACGCGCTGCGCCTCGACGACGCCCGAACCGGCCGCTGTCCGGTAATACGCGCCCTGCGCGCCGAGCTTGACGACGACGCCTTTCGCGCCGCGGTCCAGGTAAAACTGCGCGATGTCTTCCGCTTTCGTATAGCCCGTCAGAATCTCGCCCTCACCGATGCCGGGCAGCACCCAGTCGGCGAAGGTCGCGAGTTCGTTCAGCGCGGCCGCCATCGCTTCGCGCGACGGCCACAGCGTCGGGCGCAGATTCGGGTCGAACGAGATCGTCTTGCCCGCCTGCCGCATTTCGCGCGCCAGATGGAACGCGAGTTCACGCGAACTCGCCGAGATTGCGGGCGCCACGCCCGTCAGATGCAGATGGCGCGCGGGCAGCACGTAGCCGGGCACGTAGTCGTCGAGAGACAGGTGGCTGGCCGCCGAGCCCTTGCGGAAATACTCGACAGCGGGATCGCTGCCGTCGTCGTTCTTCGATTTCAGCTGGAAGCCGGTCGGATAGCGCGCGTCGGTCGTCACGCGGCTCGCGTCGATGCCTTCCTTCGTGAGCGTGTCCCGCACGTACTGGCCGAACGAATCGGCACCGACTCGGCTCAGGTAGCCCACCTTGAAGCCGAGCCGCGACAGGCCGATCGCCACGTTGAGATCGGCGCCCGCGATGCGCTTCGTGAACTGGCCGACGCCCGCGAGCGCGCCCGTTTCGGCCGCGACGAACATCGCCATCGCTTCGCCGTAGGTAATGACATCGAGTGTCGGATGCATGGCTTCTCCTGATGATTCGCTGCGCGTTCGTGCCGTCTTACATGGACGCGAGCTGCGCGACGTGGTGCGACGCGTCCTCGGCGATGCGCGTCGCGTCGAACGGGAATTCGATGCCGCGCGGCACGTTGCGCGGCAGAAGCGGCAGCACGGCGGCGAAAACGGGATCGCCGGCGGCAGGCGCGACGGCGAAACGGCGCGCGCCTTCACCCGCGACCGCCTTGCAGTGGATGTACTCCACGTGGTCCGCGAGCTTGCGCGCGGCCTCGACGGGATCGACACCCGGCCACTGCCAGTTGCCGATGTCGAAGGTCATGCCGATGCGCTTGTGGTGGCCTTCCTTCGCCAGCGCGTTAAAGAGCCCGTCGAACTGCGCGAGCGAGCCGCCGCGCTCCAGTTGCCCGTTCTCGACCACCAGCCGCGCCGCGACACCCTTCGTGCAGGTGGCGATCGCATCGCCGTGCGCGCGTCCCGCGAAACCGCCCAGCTGCAGCTTGACGAAGCGCGCACCGAGCGCCGTCGCTTCGATCAGCGCCTCGCGCAGCGTGGCTTCGTCGAGCGCGCCATCGTGTGCGTAGAGCTCGGCGGGCGTCGAGTACACCGACCACAGGCCTTTCGCCGCAATCGACTTGCCGAGCGCCGACAGCGCCTCCACCGACGCTTCCGCCTCCAGCGCAAACAGCTCGCGCCGCACTTCGAAACCGGCTGCGCCGGCTTGCGCCGCCGTCTTCAGCCACGCGTGATGACCGTCCTTGCGGATCGCATCGGCCCCAAACGCACTCGCGACGATCACTACTTCCGGCATGCCTTCCACCTTGCTTTATTGCTGAAAAACGATCTTTGGAATCGGTTCCAAAGACAGGTATCAAAAAAGCGCCCTGGCGCTTGCTGCGAATACTGCCGCGCGTCGGCGCCTCACGCCATAGTGGTTATCCCCTAAGGGCCGGACGCGCTGGTGGCTGGCCGCGTGTCACCGCTCAGGCACAGGTCGAGAAAGCGTCCGACGAGGCGCGACGGCGCGCTCGCGTGCGGCACGACGATCGAAAACCGCCGCGTCAGCGGCTCGGGGCCGAGCGGCAGGCGGCACAACGCCTCGTTCTCGTGACGCATCGACATCGCCGACACGAAGCCGACGCCCATCCCGGCGCGCACCGCCTCCTTCACCCCTTCGACGCCTGCGATGGCGAGTGCGACGCGCATCGGCACGCCCGAGCGCGCGAAAGCGCGCTCGATCAGCTGCCGCACGCCGGAGCCTTCTTCCCGCAGCACGAGCGCGTGCTCGCTCAGTTCCACGAGCGTGACGGCGGACACGCCCGCCGCCGCGAGCGGATGCGAGCGCGGCATGATTGCGACGATCTCGTCCTCGTGCCACGGATGCACGGCGGTATCCGGCGGCAAATCCCCGCCGACCTGCCCTTCGACCAGCGCGATATCGAACGACGCCAGCGCACCGACGATATCGGCCGTGTTGCCGTCGTCCGTATGCACGGTGACGTCGGGATGGCGGCGCTGGAAGGCGGCGATCAGATACGGCAGCAGATAGCTGGCGGGCGTGGTGCTCGCGCCGATACGCAGCGTGCCCTGCTCCATGCCGCGCAGCGCGTCGCGATACGCATACGCCTGGCGGAACGTGTCGCGCAGCCGCGCGGCATAGCTGGCCAGTTGCTCGCCGGCGGGCGTTAGGCGCACGCCGCGGCCTTCGCGTAAATACAGCGGCTCGCCGAACTCGTCCTGCAATTGCCGCAACTGGCCGGACACGGCGGGTTGCGACAGATGCAATGCGAGCGCGGCACGGCTGATATTGCGGTGCTCGGCGACGGCGGCGAACGTTATAAGCTGATCTGGGGTCATGGAAGTAAAGTATCAGATCCGCCGATATATTTCATCCCAAATCACGATTTCTCATATCGATATATCTAAATTAGGATTAGGCCATCGAGTCAACCAACCTTCGGCAAAGAGGTTGTAGCCCATGTCCACTGCTCCCACCGCTCACACACATGCCGTTTCCACCGCGTCATCGACGCGCGGCCAGATCAACGGCATTCTGTTCGTCGCGCTGTTCGCCGCCGCCGTCACCCGCATCGCCGCCATTCCGTCGATAGCCAATCTGGGCATCAGCCCGCTGATCGTCGGCATCGTCGGCGGGATGATCTACGGCAACGCGCTGAAGGACGGCATGCCCGAAAGCTGGGCCGCCGGCGTCAATTTCTCGGCCCGCAAGCTGCTGCGCATCGCCGTCGCGTTCTTCGGGCTGCGCGTGAGCATTCAGGAAATCGCGCAAGTCGGCCTGCCGGGTCTCGCCGAATCCCTGCTGATCGTGGTCAGCACGCTCGTGATCGGCACCTGGGCGGGCATGAAGCTGATGAAGCTCGACCGCGACAGCGCGCTGCTCACGGCAGCGGGCAGCGCGATCTGCGGCGCGGCCGCCGTGCTCGCCTTCGAATCCACCTTGCAGTCGAAGCCGCACAAGAGCGCGATGGCCGTCGGCAGCGTGGTGCTGTTCGGCACGCTGTCGATGTTCCTGTACCCCGCGCTGCTGCGCGCCGGCATCCTGCATCTGGACACCACGGGCGTGGGCCTGTTCTTCGGCGGCACGATTCATGAGGTCGCGCAGGTGGTGGGCGCCGCCAGCAACGTGAGCCCGGAAGCGACGCATATCGCGACCATCGTCAAGATGACCCGCGTGATGCTGCTGGTGCCCGTGTTGCTGATCGTCGGCATGTGGGTGAACCGCTCGGCGCGCGGCGCCGCCGCGAAGGATGGCGCGCATGCGCCGCGCAAGCTCGCCGTGCCTTGGTTCGCACTCGGCTTTCTCGCCTGTGTCGCCGTGAACTCGCTGCATATCCTGCCCGAAGCCGCCACCAGCACCATCAACATGCTCGACACCTTCGCGCTGACAATGGCCATGACGGCGCTCGGCATCGAAACACGCCTCTCGCAGATCCGCGACGCCGGTCCCCGTGCGCTGACGACAGGCCTGATCCTCTACGTATGGCTGTTCGCAGGCGGTCTCGGTATCACGTGGCTCGTCCAGCATCTGCTCGGCTAAGCGCCGGCATCCCGACCGAACAAGCCCCGCCGCGCGCGGGGCTTTTGTGCTTTCCGGGCTGCAACTTCGCGATCGGGCCCGGGCGCTTTCTTGCCTGGCGACAGGCACACCTGCGGCAAGCATCGCGCGGCATACTTCTAGCTCCCTTTCCGTGTGCAAACGTGGCGCGCTCCCGCGCCGCCGACAACCGAACAAGGACCGACCGATGACTTATCAGCTCTATTACTGGGATGGATTGCAGGGCCGCGGCGAATTCGTGCGGCTGGCGCTGGAAGAAGCGCGCGCGGACTATGTCGAGGTAGCGCGCGGCGACGAACAGGACGGGCTCGGCACGGGCGCGATGATCGACGTGATGGACAGCCGGTCGGAAGCGTACCTGCCCTATGCGCCGCCCTTTCTGCAGGACGGCGACCTGATCGTCTCGCAGACGGCGAACATCCTGTTCTACCTCGGGCCGAAGCTGAATCTCGCGCCGCAGGTCGAGAGCCTGCGCTACGTCGCGAACGGCCTGCAGCTGACCATCGCCGACATGGTCACGGAAGCGCACGATACGCACCACCCGCTCGCCTCGGGCATGTACTACGAGGAACAGAAAGAGGCCGCCAAAATCCGTGCGACGGATTTCATCGACAACCGGATTCCGAAGTTCATGGGCTATTTCGAGCGTGTGCTGAAGCAGAACCCCGCCGGCGACAAACACATGGTCGGCGACACGCTGACCTATGTCGATCTGTCGATGTTCCAGCTGATCGACGGGCTGCATTACGCCTTTCCACGCGGAATGAAGCATTTCGGCGAGCGTCACCCGCGTCTTGCGAGGCTGCACGACGCGGTGCTCAAGCGCCCGAACATCGCCGCCTATCTCGACTCGGAACGGCGTCTGCCTTACAACGAAACCTGCGTTTTCCGGCACTACCCGGAACTGGACAAGGACCCGCGTTGATACGCACTGACGGCATCTTTTCGCCACGTTGCGGCGCGCATGCCCGCTAGCGCGCCCCTCTCCACCCAGTCGTCGCGCAATGCCGATACCATGCGAAGGCTTGCGCGCCACCCATACCAACCCTAAACGCCCGCTCCTGCCGTGCTTTCATTCCTGCTGAGACTGCGCACCCGCGCCGCCCATCTCTTCCGCCTGTCCGACGCGCATACGATGCTGGTGTGGTCGGTGATCGTCGGCATCGTGGGCGCCTTCGCGACGATTGCCTTTCGCGAAGGCATTTCGCTGATGCAGCGCGCGTTCACTGGACAGGACGGCAGTCTCGTCGAAATGGCCCGGCGTCTGCCCATTGCGATGCGTATCGCGTTGCCCGCGTTGGGCGGACTCGCCGCGGGCGTGCTGCTCGTCATCGCGCAGCGTGGCGCCGACAGGAAACAGCATACGGATTACATGGAAGCCGTCGTGATCGGCGACGGCGTCGTGCCCGTGCGCCTCAGCCTGTGGCGCAGCGCGTCGTCGCTGTTCACGATTTCGAGCGGCGGCTCGATCGGCCGCGAAGGGCCGATGGTGCAGCTTGCCGCATTGTGTGCGTCGCTGATCGGGCGCGTCGTGCATTTCGACCCGCCGCGTCTGAAGCTGCTCGTGGCGTGCGGCGCGGCGGCGGGCATCACGTCGGCATACAACGCGCCCATCGCGGGCGCGTTCTTCGTCACCGAACTCGTGCTCGGCTCGATCGCGATGGAAAGTTTCGGGCCCGTCGTAGTGGCGTCGGTGGTTTCGAACATCGTCATGCGGGAGTTCGCCGGTTACAAGCCGCCTTACGAGATGCCCGTGTTCCCGCCCGTCGCGGGACTCGAAGTGCTGTTGTTCGTCGCGCTCGGCCTGCTGTGCGGCGCGGCCGCGCCGCAGTTCCTGCGCCTGATGGACACCGCCAAGGCCGGCTTTCGCCGCCTGCCCGTCCCGCTCCCCGTGCGGCTGGCGCTTGGCGGCCTGATCGTCGGCATTCTGTCGGTGTGGACGCCGGAGGTGTGGGGCAACGGCTATAGCGTCGTCAACGCGATCCTGCATTCGCCATGGACCTGGTCGGCGCTCGTCATCGTGCTGGTGTTCAAGCTGATCGCGACGGCGGCGACGGTCGGCTCGGGCGCCGTGGGCGGCATCTTCACGCCGACGCTCTTCTTCGGCGCGGTGCTCGGCTCGCTGTTCGGGCTCGGCATGAATACGCTGTGGCCGCACGCGACATCCGCGCCGTTCGCCTACGCGATGGTCGGCATGGGCGCGTTTCTCGCGGGCGCCACCCAGGCGCCGCTGATGGCGATCCTGATGATCTTCGAAATGACGTTGAGCTATCAGGTCGTGCTGCCGCTGATGGTGTCGTGCGTGGTCGCGTATTTCGCGGCGCGTGCGATCGGCAAGACGTCGATGTACGAGGTCACGCTGCACCGCAACCGCGAGGAACAGGAGCGCATGCGGCTGCGCGCGACGCAGATGCGCGAGCTGATCCGCCCGCCGCAAACCGTCGTGCAACCGGACGCGACCGTGCAGGACATGACGCGCGTGTTCCTCGAATACCCCGTCAAGTATCTGTACGTGACGGATCACACCGGCTGCTTTCTCGGCGTGGTCGCGCTGAAGGACATCACGTCCGATCTGCTCGACAAGCGCGACACGTCGGCGAAAACAGCGGCCGATTATCTGCAGCCGCATTTCGACGTGCTCACGCCCGACATGCCGATCGGCGTCGCGCTCCAGCACTTCATGGCGTTCCAGGGCGAACGGCTGCCCGTGGTCGAAAGCGCCGCACGGCCGACGCTCGCGGGCGTGGTCTACAAGACGTCGCTGCTCGATGCGTATTTCCGCATGAACCCGCGCTAGCCGTCATCGCTTGTGCGGCACGCGTCAGGCGCATGGCAAAGCGCGCCAGGTTCCCTACAATGGATTGACCATGAACGAGCCGCAAGCCGCATCCCGCGATGCACGGCGCTGAGCAACGCCGGCGGAGATGCCCGCACTGCGAGCGGGAGCGAGTATGAGCAAACCGTCCATCGATGCCGTGCGCCGCGACCACGCTGGCTGGATCTTCGTGCATATCGAAGGCGAGCCGTACGAGCGCGGCGAGCAGCACGGCACCTTGCTCGCCGCCGAAATCCAGAGCGCGATCCACACCGCCCGCTATCTCGCGAAATGGGACACGGGCGAGGAATTCGACACGTTCGTCAATGCTGCCGTCGAGCAGTTCGCGCCACGTATCGACAGCGAATCCGCCGACGAGATCCAGGGCATCGCCGACGGCGCCGGACTCACGTTCGCCGAAGTGCTCGCGTGGAACGGTTATATGGATTTGCTGCAAAGCTGGTGGCCGCAGCACGCCGCGCAGCAGAAGCCGCAACTCGGCCTGAAGCCGTGGCGGGGCCGCCGCGGGCATCACTGCAGCGCGTTCATCGCGACGGGCAGCGCGACGCGCGACGGCCGCATCGTGATGGCGCACAACTCGTGGGATCGCTACGCCGCGGGCGACGCGTTCAACGTCGTGTTCGACATCGTACCCGCCGCGGGCAACCGGATTCTGATGCAGGGGCTGCCTGGCTGCATTTCCAGCCTGACGGATTTCTGGGTGACGTCGGCGGGCCTGATGGTGACGGAAACCACGATTTCGAATTTCGCGGGCTACAACGCATCGGGCGCGCCCGAGTTCTACCGCTCGCGGCACGCAACGCAGTACGCGAACAGCATCGGCGAATGGTGCGAGATGTTCGCGCTTGCGAACAACGGCGGCTACGCGAACAGCTGGCTGCTCGGCGATGCGAAAACGGGCGAGATCGCGCGCTATGAACTCGGCCTGCATTACTCCGGCTTCGAAAGCACGAAGGACGGCTTCTACAGCGGCTACAACACGGCCACCGATCTGAAAATCCGCAATCAGGAATGCACGGGCGAAGGCGAGGACTACACCGACGTGCGGCGCAACGGCGCGCGGCGGCTGCGTTTCATGCAACTGGAGGAGACACATCACGGCAGGATCGACGTCGAGCTGGCCAAGCAGATGATCGCCGACCATCACGACGTCTATCTCGATCGCCCAGACAATCCCTGCTCGAGGACCATCTGCGGACACCTGGAGCTGGACGACCAGCGCTTCGGCAGCTCCGATCACGGCCCGTTCAATCCGTGGGGCGCGAACGACGGCAAGGTGGTCGACAGCGACATGGCGCGCGACATGGCGTTTTTCGCGCGCTGGGGCCATCCATGCGGCCGGCCGTTCGACGCGCAGGCGTTCATGAAGCGCCATCCGCAGTGGAACTGGCTGAACGGCTATATGCGCGACCGGCCTTCGTGGCCGTGGACGCGCTTCGACGTGTTGCGCTGACGGTTCGCACGCGGTTCGTGCCGGGTTAACGCCACCCGCTTTCTACATAGAGGATGCGCGGCGCATCGCGCGGACCCGCGCCGGCGCTGGCTCGGGCACGCCTGCCCGACACGAAACCGCCTCCAACCTCCATCAACCGAAGCCGATTTCCGTGCTTCCCGGCGCCTCACCAGCGCTTGTAAAAATAACTGGCGTAATATGAGGGGGACGCGCGGTGCTCGCAGACGGCGACCGCGTGGGGCGGGCGCCAGTACGTCGTTGTCGCAATGGCATACCGCTTGCATGCAGTTCCTGCGCTGCCAGGCATAAGGAGGTCGAGCGATGAAAACCTCGACGCTGTTGATCATGGTGACGTTGTCCGCTTCGTGTTTCGCCGCGCCGGTGCATACGGCGACGGACGGCACGATCGACACGGCCGCCGCCCGCGCCAACGCTGCCCCCGTCGCGCCCGCCGCGCCGGACGTCGCGGCCCAGACCGACATCCGGCCGGAGCGATGGGAGCACATCGCGCTGCCGAAGTCGAGGCATCTGGATCGAGGCTTCGTGGCACGGGATGAACATCTGCAGACATGACGGCGCGAAATACGTCGACCTCGACCATGATTCGATGGGCGGATCGTCCCGCTCGCGCCAGCCACTTTCAGAACAACGGAGCGCAAGCATGACGGGATCGACTATTCCGGGTGAATCGATTGACCTGCAGATCGCAGATATCCTGAGCGGCGTCACCTACCCGCTCAACAAGGACGCGCTCGTCGATGCCGCGCGCGATGCCGGCGCCAGCAACGAGGTGCTGTCGATGCTCGACGGCCTGCCCGAGCAGGATTACGCGGATATCGAATCGGTGACGAAACTGATCGGCAGCAATTTCGGGCCGGGCCTTGGCATCTGACGGCGAATCCATGCAGGACCTTGGCTCGACCGCCGTAGCGGCAACCGGAACGCCTTCGGACAGTGCGCGGCGCAACCACGACTGGATCCGGCGCGCGCCCGCGCGGGATGGCGTCGAGCGCATCGAGGCATTCTTCCAGCACAACGGCTACGCACTGCACCGGCACGATACTTACGCGATCGGTTGCACGCTCGCGGGCGTGCAGAGCTTTCACTACCGGCGCAGCGTGCGCAACAGTCTGCCCGGCGGCACCATGGTGCTGCACCCCGACGAGGCGCACGACGGTCAGGCCGGCACCGCCGAAGGCTTCCGCTACCGGATGATCTATGTCGAGCCCGCACTGTTCCAGGCGGCGCTCGGCGGCAAGCCGCTGCCGTTCATCGAAGGCGGTTTGTCGGACGATCCGCGTCTCGCTGCCGCGACGCAAGCGCTGCTGCAAGGCATCGACCGCGCCATGGACCCGCTCGAACAGGACGACGCGCTCTTCGATCTCGCGCATGCGCTCGACGCCGTGTCGGGCGCGCGGCCACTGCGCGCCTCGGCCGACTTCCGCGCCGCGCAACTGGCGCGAGACTACCTGCACACCGCGCTCGAACGCCCAGTGACGCTCGATGAACTGGCCGCCGCGAGCGGCCGCGACCGCTGGAGCCTGTCGCGCGATTTCCGGGCGTTCTTCGGCACCAGCCCGCATCGCTATCTGACAATGCGGCGTCTCGATGCCGCGCGTCAATCGATGCTCGGCGGCATGGCGCTGGTCGATGCCGCCGCGACTGCGGGTTTTGCGGATCAGAGCCACATGACGCGGCACTTCGTGTCCACTTATGGCGTGACGCCATCGCGCTGGGTGCGGATGATCAACGCGCAAACCCGCTGAGAACCGCGCGCGTTTGCACGAACGTTCAAGACGCGTGCACGGCCGCGTCTTTACACTCCACGGCATCGACTTTCAACACAAGGAAACGCGATGTCCTCCTCCTATTTCCCCATCAATTTCGCCAGCAAGCTGAGCCTGATCAACGATCAATGGCAAGCGCGCGTGGTCGCCGAGATGAACGACTACCAGTTCAAGCTGGTAAAGATAGAAGGCGATTTTATCTGGCACGACCACGCGGATACGGACGAAACATTCATCGTGCTCGACGGCGAGCTGCGCATCGACTTTCGCGACGGCGCGGTGAAGCTTTCAGCGGGCGACATGTTCGTCGTACCGAAGGGCAAGGAGCACAAGCCCTACGCGGAGAAAGAAGTGAAACTGTTGTTGATCGAGCCGCGCGGCGTGAAGAACACGGGCAGCGAAACCAGCGAACGCACCGCCGCCAACGACGTCTGGATCTGAGCGGCCCGCGCGCTATTCCATCGTCCTGCCGAACACGACGCGCGCGAAGAAACTGCCGAGCACTTCTTCCGCGCGCCCGGCCGAAAAACGTTGAGGATCGACGGTAAAGAAAAACTGCATGCCGTCGCACAAACCCATCAGCCCCAGCGCCAGCGTCTCGGCCGGCAACGGCAGCGGCGTGCCGACGCGCACCGAGAACTCCGTGATGTACGCCGTGAGTTGCTCGAGCTTCTCATGCATGAACGCATTGAAGCGCACGCGGAACCGCACGTCGCGCGCGGCCAGCAGCTTCGCCTCCACCCACAGCAGGAAGCACTTGTTCTCGCTCGGCATGCGGCTGTAATAGCGCAGCACGCTCGCTTCCATATCTTCCCGCGTCGCGTTCGCTTCGAAGATGTTCTGCAGATCCGCCTGCATCGACTCGTGATCGCGTCGCAACAACTCCAGAAACAGTTCGGGCTTGCTGCGGAAGTTCGAATAGAACGCGCCGCGCGTGTAACCCGCCGCCTCCGCGATGTCTTCGACGCTCGCGGCGACGAACCCCTTCTTCATGAAAATGGCCTGCGCAGCATCCAGCAGACGCAGGCGCGTCTGGTCTTTGCTCTGTTCGCGTGTGAGTCGTTTGCGTTTCATGTTTAACAGTCTAGCATCGTTCCCCGACACGATTCAGTTTTGCATTCAGATACAGGTGTGTATTAGAATGCAATTCACCATCTGAAGCAATGAGCCGCGTTGCGACGCGAAACGAAACGCTCGCGGCCCGCTTCGCTGCACGCCGTCGGTAGCCTCTGGCTTGCCGTATCCGTTTGCATCTCAGCCTGGGGGCATCTTGAATCGTTCCCGTCGTGGCGCGCCAGCCATCGCGCGCAAGCAGTCCACTTCGTCCGCGTTGCTTCCTCGCGCCCCGCTCGGCGCACTCGTGCTGGCGGCCGCACTCGCACTCGCCGCATGTCACAACCAGGAAGCCGCCGCGCCTGCGCCGCGGCCCGTCGTCGCCGTCGCCGTGCATGCCGACGGCCAGCCGCTCGCCGCATCGCTGCCTGGCGAGGTGCAGGCGCGCTATTCGACACCGCTGTCGTTCCGGATCGCCGGCAAGATCATCGAGCGGCGCGTGCGGCTGGGTGATGTCGTGCAGAACGGCCAGGTCGTCGCGCGGCTCGATCCCGCCGACGCGCAGAAGAACGCCGCGAGCGCCGCCGCGCAACTCGAGGCCGCCCAGCACCGGCTCGTGTATGCGAAGCAGCAGCTCGACCGCGACCGCGCGCAGGCGCGCGAGAACCTGATCGCGCAGACGCAGCTCGAACAGACGGAAGACGCGTACGCGTCGGCCGCGGCGCAACGGGATCAGGCGCAGCAACAGGCCGCGCTGGCGAAAGACCAGCTTCAATACGCAACCCTCACCGCCGATCACGCGGGCGTCATCACGGCCGAACAGGCGGATACGGGGCAGAACGTGTCGGCGGGACAAGCCGTCTACAACCTCGCGTGGTCAGGCGATGTGGACGTGGTCTGCGACGTGCCCGAAGGCGCGCTCGCGTCGCTGCGCGTCGGCCAGGTGGCGAGCGTCAGGCTCGGCGCGCTGCCGGGCCGCACATTCAATGCACGCGTGCGCGAACTGTCGCCCGCCGCCGATCCGCAAAGCCGCACGTATCGCGCGAAGCTCACGCTGGACCAACCCGGCCCCGACGTGCGCCTCGGCATGACGGCCGACATCGACTTCGCGCACGACAACGCCGCCGCGCATGCCAGCCTGTACACGCTGCCGGCCACAGCGCTGTTTCACGACGGCACGCAGCCCGCCGTCTGGATCGTGAAAAGCGGTAGCGATCAGCTCGAACTGCGCCGCGTGCAGGTCGCGCATTACGCCGAGCGGACCGTTGCGATCTCGCAGGGTTTGAATGAAGGCGAACGTGTCGTATGGCAAGGCGTGCATACGGTGACGGCGGGCGAGACAGTCCGCATCGTGCCGCCGTTGCATCCCGAGGATTTCGCGTCATGAGCGCAGTGCACGACGAAGAAGGACGTTTCAACCTGTCCGCATGGGCGCTGCGTCATCAGGCGCTGGTGGTGTTTCTGATCACGCTGGCGACGGCGTTCGGCATCCTCGCCTATACGAAGCTCGCGCAATCCGAAGATCCGCCGTTCACGTTCCGCGTGATGGTGATCCGCACCTTCTGGCCCGGCGCGACCGCGCGCCAGGTGCAGGAACAGCTCACCGATCGCATCGGCCGCAAGCTCCAGGAAACCCCCGCGATCGATTTTCTGCGCAGCTATTCGCGCCCCGGCGAATCGTTGATCTTCTTCACGATGAAGGACTCGGCACCCGTCAAGGATGTGCCGGAGACCTGGTATCAGGTGCGCAAGAAGGTCGGCGATATCGCGCAGACGCTGCCGCAAGGCATTCAGGGACCGTTCTTCAACGACGAGTTCGGCGACGTCTACACGAACATCTATACGCTCGAAGGCGACGGGTTTTCTTCAGCGCAGCTGCGCGACTACGCCGACGAATTGCGCACGGTGCTGCTGCGCGTGCCGGGTGTCGGCAAAGTCGACTATTTCGGCGATCCCGATCAGCACATCTATGTCGAGATCACGAATACGCAGTTGACGCGCCTCGGCATTTCGCCGAATCAACTCGCCCAGGCGATCAACTCGCAGAACAGCGTCTCGACGTCCGGTACGCTGACAACTTACGACGACCGCGTGTTCGTGCGCCCCACAGGACAATTCAAAGACCTGAATGCGCTCGCCGACACGTTGATCCGGATCAACGGACGCTCGTTCCGGCTCGGCGATATCGCGACCATCAAACGCGGCTACGACGATCCGCCCGTCACGCAAATGCGCTTCCAGGGCAAGCCCGTGCTAGGCATCGGCGTGACGATGCAGCCAGGCGGCGACGTGATCCGGCTCGGCAAGTCGCTCGACGAGAAGATGAAGGACTTGCAGGCGCATCTGCCCGCAGGCCTCAAACTGGTCGAAGTATCGAGCATGCCGCACGCCGTCGCGCGGTCCGTCGACGACTTTCTCGAAGCCGTCGCCGAAGCCGTGGCGATCGTGCTGGTCGTCAGTCTCGTGTCGCTGGGGTTACGCACGGGGATGGTGGTCGTCATCTCTATTCCCGTCGTGCTCGCCGTGACGGCGCTGTGTATGTATCTGTTCGATATCGGTTTGCACAAGGTGTCGCTGGGCACGCTGGTGCTCGCGCTCGGGCTGCTCGTCGACGATGCCATCATCGCCGTCGAAATGATGGCCGTGAAGCTCGAACAGGGCTGGAGCCGCACGCGTGCCGCGGCGTTCGCCTATACGAGCACCGCGTTTCCGATGCTGACGGGCACACTTGTCACCGTGTCCGGTTTCCTGCCCATCGCGCTCGCGAAGTCGAGCACGGGCGAATATACGCGCTCGATATTCGAAGTGTCGGCGATTGCGCTGATCGCTTCGTGGCTCGCGGCCGTCGTGCTGATTCCGATGCTCGGCTATCACCTGCTGCCCGAGCGCAAACGCCAGCCGCACGAACCCGAGGATCACGAGCACGACATCTACGAAACGCGGTTCTATCGACGCCTGACAGGTTGGATCACGTGGTGCATCGAGCGGCGTTTCGTCGTGCTCGCGATTACCGTGATTCTGTTCGTCGTGTCGCTTGCGGGCTTCGCGCTCGTGCCGCAGCAGTTCTTCCCGAGCTCCGACCGCCCCGAACTGCTCGTCGATGTGCGGCTGCCCGAAGGCGCTTCGTTCGAAGCGACATTGCGCCAGGCGCAGCGCATCGAAAAGGCGCTTGCGGGCCGGCCCGAAATCGATCATTCGGTGAATTTCGTCGGCTCGGGCGCACCGCGTTTCTATCTGCCGCTCGACCAGCAATTGCAGCAGCCGAACTTCGCGCAGTTCGTGATCACCGCGAAGTCGGTCGAGGAGCGCGAAAAACTCGCGCGCTGGCTCGAACCGAAACTGCGCAACGACTTCCCCGCGATCCGCACACGCCTGTCGCGCCTCGAAAACGGCCCGCCTGTCGGCTATCCCGTGCAGTTTCGCGTGAGCGGCGACGACATCGCGACGGTGCGCGGCATCGCCGAGAAAGTGGCCGCAACGATGCGCGCGAACCCGGGCACAGCCAACGTTCAGTTCGACTGGGACGAGCCCGCCGAGCGCTCGGTGCGATTCGAGGTCGACCAGAAGAAAGCGCGCGAGTTGGGCGTGACGTCGGCGGACGTATCGAGCTTTCTGGCGATGACGCTGTCGGGCTACACGGTCACGCAATACCGCGAGCGCGACAAGCTGATCAGCGTCGATCTGCGCGCGCCGAAGAACGAGCG
This sequence comes from Paraburkholderia caribensis, assembly GCF_002902945.1. Taxonomy (NCBI): domain Bacteria; kingdom Pseudomonadati; phylum Pseudomonadota; class Betaproteobacteria; order Burkholderiales; family Burkholderiaceae; genus Paraburkholderia; species Paraburkholderia caribensis. Next base: position 1,558,408 of record NZ_CP026101.1, on the reverse strand, counting down.
CGTCGACCCGTCGCAACTGCTGACGCTCGCGATGCCCACGCCCAACGGCGCGGTGCCGCTCGGCGCGCTCGGCCGCATGCGCGACGACCTCGAATACGGCGTGATCTGGGAACGCGACCGTCAACCGACCATCACCGTGCAGTCCGACGTGCGCGGCAACGCGCAAGGCATCGACGTCACGCATGCCGTCGACAAACAGCTTGCGCAGATTCGTTCGACGCTGCCCGTGGGCTACCGCATCGAGATCGGCGGTTCGGTCGAGGAAAGCGCGAAGGGACAGACGTCGATCAATGCGCAGATGCCGATCATGATCATTGCCGTGCTGGTGTTGCTGATGATCCAGTTGCAGAGCTTCGCGCGCGTGCTGATGGTCGTGCTGACGGCGCCGCTCGGCCTGATCGGCGTGGTCGCGACCTTGCTGCTGTTCGGCAAGCCGTTCGGCTTTGTCGCGATGCTGGGCGTGATTGCGATGTTCGGCATCATCATGCGCAACTCGGTGATTCTCGTCGATCAGATCGAGCAGGACATCGCGCAGGGACACAAGCGCTTCGATGCGATCGTCGGCGCGACGGTGCGGCGCTTCCGGCCCATCACATTGACGGCCGCCGCCGCCGTGCTCGCGCTGATTCCGCTGTTGCGCTCGAACTTCTTCGGCCCGATGGCGACGGCGCTGATGGGCGGCATCACGAGCGCGACGGTGCTCACGCTGTTCTATCTGCCCGCGCTGTACGCCGCGTGGTTCCGGGTGCGCGGCGAAGAGCGCGATCCGCGCCCTGCGCCGTCCGACCATTCGGGGAACTGACATGAGCCTTGTTTCGCTGACCCGTAGGTCTGTTGCCGTAGCCGTTGCTTGCGTGTTCGCGGCGGCCTGTTCGTTCGGCCCGAACGGCAATCCGCCCGCGATGCCCGAACCCGCGCACTATGGCGCCGATCCGCAACCGGCGCAGACCGTGCCGGCGCAAGGGGTCGCGCAGCAGTTCGTGGTGGGCGCGAAGGCGGTGCCGCAATGGTGGCGCACGTTCGAATCCGATCAACTGAACGCGCTCGTCGACGAAGGCTTGCGCAACAGCCCGACGCTCGCCGCCGCCGACAAGAGTCTCACGGCTGCACGCGAGCAGTTGCGCGCACAGGTCGGCAGCAACATGTTGCCGACCATCGATGCGGGCGGCCAGGCGGCTCGCCAGCGCGCGCTGGCGATTCCCGAGATCGGGCCGAATACGTTTCTGTACAACACGTTTGTCGGGCAGTTGCAGGCGCAGTACACGTTCGATATTTTCGGCGCGTCGCGGCTCGCGAATGCGGCGCTGGCGTCGCGTGTGAACGTGCAGGCGTACCAGTTCGATGCGGCGCGGCGCGCGCTGGCTGCGAACATCGTGGCCGCGGCGATTTCGGCGGCGATGCTCGACGCGCAGGTGCAAACCACGGAGCGGCTCGTCGCGCTCGCCGACGATCAGGCGCGCGACACGCAGCGCCGCTACGCACTCGGCGCGGTATCGCATGGCGATCTGTTGAACGCGCAGCAGAGCGCTGCTTCGCTTGCCGCGAGTCTGCCGCCGGCACGCCAGCAGTTGCTGACGACGCGGCATGCGCTTGCGGTGCTGCTCGGACGTACGCCGGACGAGGCGCCGCCTGCGCTCGATCTTGCGTCGCTGCATGTGCCGGAGCAGGTGCCCGTCTCCGTGCCTTCCGATCTGCTCAAGGCACGCCCCGATATTCAGGCCGCCGATGCGACGCTCAAGGCTGCTGCCGCCGATGTCGGCGTCGCGACTGCGCAGATGTTTCCGAGCTTGACGCTGAGCGCGTCGATGGGACAAGGCGGATTCAGCTGGCCTGTTGCGCTGTCGGGCGCGGGGGCGATCTGGAGCATCGGCGCATCGATCACGCAGCCGATCTTTCATGGCGGTGCGCTGTTTGCACAGCGGCGCGCGGCGGTCGCTTCGTATGATGCTGCGACGTCGCAGTACAAGCAGACTGTGCTGGCGGCGTTTCAGAATGTCGCGGATACGCTCGCCGCGCTCGAGCATGATGCCCAATCGCTCGATGCCGCGAGTGTGGCTGCGCTTGCCGCGCAGAAGTCGTTTGAGGAGACGGCTGCGAGGTATCGGCTGGGGGCTGTGCCGGTTACCGCGGCGCGGGCGAGCGAGCAGCAGTATCGCAATGCGCGGCTTGATGAGATTCGGTTTACCGGTGCGAGACTGAACGATACGGCGGCGTTGTTTCAGGCGATGGGGGATCCTCCGGGCGAAGGATTGGCGTCGCCTGTTGTGCAGTGAATCTCGGGGTTGGTGTTATCAACGGTTTTTGTTCACCGGCTTGTTCTAGCGGGGGCGGTTTGGTTTTGGTTTGTTTGGTTTTGGTTTGTTTGGTTTTGGTTTGTTTGGTTTTGGTTTGTTTGGTTTTGGTTTGTTTGGTTTTGGTTTGTTTGGTTTTGGTTTGTTTGGTTTTGGTTTGTTTGCCTTTGCGCTGGCAGCCGCGTTTTGCGTTTTGCCCTTTGCGCTGGCATCCGCGATTCGTTAGCGTGCTTCACGCGTCGCCCCTGTGCGGGGCGGCACCTACTTTTCTTTGCCGCCGCAAAGAAAAGTAGGCAAAAGAAAGCGGCTCACACCGCCAGCACTTGTTCTTGCCTGAGGGCCCCCAAAGGTTCTTACGCTTCACACGGCAACCACGTGACCCACGTTCGTTGCCAGCGCTCTGAACAAGCGCCTCACCTGCTTCGGACACCCGTACTTGCGCAAGCGGCAGCGAATGGTACGCGCCGCCCAGGTGGCAAACTGTGTGTAGGTTGTCGCACCGCAGAGGTTGGCGCTCTTACCAGAGACACCAATCGTGCTACCGAGTCCGGAGTGATGCGTGTACGGTGCGAAAGCCGACACACAGTTTGCCACCTGGGCGGCGGCAGACTGTCTGGCACGACGTGAAGTGATGCGGGAGCGTGAAGCGGGTGAGGCGTACAGAGAGAGCGTTGGCAACGCACGCTAACCGGTGCGTTGCCGTGCGAAGTACGGGGCCGTTGGGGGCCCGTGGACAAACGTCAAGAATTGGCGGTGTGAGCCGCTTTCTTTTGCCTACTTTTCTTTGCGGCGGCAAAGAAAAGTAGGTGCCGCCCCGCACAGGGGCGACGCGTGAAGCGAGCTAACGTAACGCGGATGCCAGCGAAAGCAAAAGCAAAAGCAAAAGCAAACCCTAACCCAAACCGCCCGCACAACTCCACCCCTTACGGCTTATTCGACTCAAACAGATCCATAATCTGCTTCCTCTCAGTCGAAGTAACATTCGGCGGCGGCGCCGGCGGCGTCATTCCAGCCGGCCCAACCGCGCCGACAGCATCCCCACCACTCGCGAGCGGATTCGCCGAATCCATCCCAATACTCGCAACAAACCCGTTCCCAGGCGTCATATCCGCATAGAACAACTCACCATCGACGGAAGTCACGCCCTGAGGCATCTCAGGCTCAACCTGCGGCACCCCTCGCAGCGCACGCTGCATATACTCGACCCAGATCGGCAACGCCAGTTGCGCGCCAAACTCGCGGCTACCGAGCGACTTCGGCTGGTCATATCCCATCCACGCCACAGCCACCAGCGATTGCTGATACCCGGCGAACCAGCCGTCCTTCGCATCGTTCGTCGTACCCGTCTTGCCTTGCAGATCGTTACGATGCAGCACATTCGTGCCCGCGCCCGTGCCCGCCGTCGCCACCGAATGCAACAGGCTGTTCATGATGTACGCGTTGCGCGGCTCCAGCGTGCGCGGCGCATCCTTGCCCGCCGTCAGCGGCTGCGCGCGCGACAGCGGCTGGCCGTGCGCGTCGTCGACTTCGCCGATCAGATACGGATTGATCCGGTAACCGCCGTTCGCAAACACGCTATACGCACCCGCCGATTGCAGCGGCGTCACCAGACCGGCACCAAGCGCCATCGGCAGATACGGCGGCGTCTTGTCGGCGTCGAAGCCAAAGCGCTGCGTGACGAAATCCTGCGCGTACTTCGTGCCGATATACGACAGGATGCGGATCGACACGAGGTTTTTCGACTTCTGCAGCGCGAGACGCATCGGCATCGGACCATCCGGCTGATCGTCGTCCTTCGGCTCCCACGCGTCGCCGCCCGGCGCGCTCGGCGGGAAGTACAGCGGTGCATCGTTGATGATGGTCGCCGGTCCGAGGCCCTTGTCGAGCGCCGCCGAATAAATGAACGGCTTGAAACTCGAACCCGGCTGACGCCATGCCTGCGTCACGTGGTTGAACTTGTTCTTGTTGAAGTCGAAGCCGCCGACCAGCGCGCGGATCGCGCCGTCCTGCGGTGTCATCGACACGAGCGCGCCTTCCACCTGCGGCAACTGCGTGATCTGCCAGTTGCCGTTCGCATCGGCAATCAGGCGCACGATCGAGCCCGGCCGGATACGCTGCGCCTGCGCCGCACGCGCCGACAGCGCGCCCGCCGCGAAACGCAAGCCCTCGCCCGTCACGCTCGCCTGCGTACCGTCCAGCAATTGCGCCTTCACTTCCTTCGGCGTCGCCGACGTCACGACGGCCGCAATGATCTCGCCGTTGTCAGGGTGATCGTTGAGCGCGTCTTCGATGGCTTCGTCGCGCTCGTCGCCGGCAGCCGGCAACTCGACGAAACCTTCCGGTCCGCGATAGCCGTGACGGCGCTCGTAGTCCATCACGCCCTTGCGCACGGCAAGATAGGCCGCTTCCTGATCCGCGGAATCGATCGTCGTCGTGACGTTCAGACCGCGCGTGTAGGTCTCGTCCTTGTACTGCGCGTACATCATCTGGCGGACCATTTCCGCGATGTACTCGGCGTGCACGCTGTATTCGTTACCCGCCGTCTTCGTACGAATCTCTTCCTTGATGGCCTGGTTGTACTGGTCTTGCGTGATGTAGTTCAGATCGAGCATCCGCTTCAGGATGTACTCCTGGCGGATCTTCGCGCGCTTCGGGTTGACGACCGGGTTGTACGCGGACGGCGCCTTCGGCAGCCCCGCGAGCATCGCCGCCTGCGCGAGCGTGATGTCCTTCAGATCCTTGCCGAAGTACACCCGCGCCGCAGCCGCGAAGCCGTACGCGCGCTCGCCCAGATAGATCTGGTTCATGTACAGCTCGAGAATCTGATCCTTCGTCAGTGCGCGCTCGATCTTGTAGGCGAGCAGCATTTCATAGATCTTGCGCGTGTACGTTTTCTCGCTCGACAGGAAGAAGTTGCGCGCGACCTGCATCGTGATCGTGCTCGCGCCTTGCGACGAGCCGCCATGTGCGAGATCCGCGAAACCCGCGCGCAAAATGCCGATGAAATCGACACCGCCATGCTCATAGAAGCGGTAGTCCTCGATCGCGAGCACGGCTTTCTTCTGCACGTCGGGGATGTCCTGGAAGCGCACCAGACTGCGACGCTCCTCGCCGAACTCGCCGATCAGCACGTGGTCCGCCGTATAGATGCGCAGCGGCACTTTGGGGCGGTAGTCGGTGAGCGCATCGAGCGACGGCAGTTGCGGCCCCATCACGACGAGCGCATAGCCGATGATCAGCGCGCCGACCACCGCGAGCGTCGCGAACAGTCCGGCGAACCACAACGCGATCGTGCCGCCTATCGAACGACCCGAACGACCCGAGCGGGCACCGCGCCCGCGCTCATCGCGGTCGTCTTCTTCGCGCTGCGCGTAGCGGTAATCGCGGCTCGGGTTGTCGTTGCTGCCGAAAGATGGCTCGCGGCCTGAATGCCCTGAAGAGCTGGAAGAATGCGGTCGTTTGATGATTGGCATGACTGGAATGATGGGCGCTACCTACACGCCGGAGTTGCACGCGCAGTGCGCCTGGATCGTGATCGTGGCGCCGCTGCCGCGACATAACGCGCGACTGCGGCACCGTTGCGCGCCAGATCGGCGCCTTGCCGCCGATCCGACGGCCGCCATGCACGGGACGCTCGCGCGCAACACATGACGACGGCCTCTGCCTCTGGCGATTGCCGCCGCGCGGCGCCGACTTTTCACCCCGTCCCGGTCGGCCGCACGGCGCGCCCAGGCGGTGTCTGGCGCAACGTAACAGCGCATTTTAAAGAAATCAAGCGGCGCTGAAAGTGATTTTTTTGTAAGAATTCCCTCATGATTGCGCCCCGATGTAAGAAAAAACACTGTGTCCCGCCACGCGAGTCCGGTTGTGCCGCGTCGTGCGGTTATCAACAGAAAATGTTCACAGCCCTGTGGACAATACATCTTCAAACGTAGCAACTCATTGATGTGACAGCCATTTTACGGGCCGCCCGATTTGCGCCAGCGCCCAACCGCGCGCCGCGATTTAGTCTTATGATGGCTCGACGCGCGCCAAGCAGGACTCGCCGCCCTGCCCGGATTCCTCCGCAGTTCGACACCAACAAAGAACGCGAGCCGACCTATGAACAAGCCTAGCGAACGCATCGTCGTCTTCGTCAGCCCCGCCCAGAAACGCGCCATCTCCACGACGGCGGAGAACCTCGGCATCAGCGTCAGCGAACTGATGCGGCGTGCGGTGCTGAGCTTCGGCGCGACCAGCGAGCAGGTCAAGGCGGCGAGCATCGTCGACCGGTTGCGCGCGCCACGCGAACCCGACGCGCTGAACGAAGCGCTGCAACGCGTTGCGCGCGCAAGCAAGCACCTGCGGCAAGCCACGCCGGCCGCGCTCCGATCGCCCGCGCCGGGCAGCAAAAGCACGCCGACTGAAAACGATACCGTCTTCGCCGCCTCCGGCATGCCGCACGAGGCGCTCGCTCCCATCGATGTCGCCACGCCCGTCGCCGCGCTCGCGGCGCACGATGTGTCCGTCACGCCCGACAGCACCGACGACGATGCCACCGCTCAGGCTGCCGCTCGCGTGGCGGCCGCGAAAGCCGCCGCGCTCGCGTCGCATGACGCCGTCAATGCCGCCACCAGCACGCCCGCACTGCCGTCGTCGAAACGCAATGCCGCAAGCAAACGTCAGCAAGCGCACGAAGACGACGAACCGGGCATCGATCCCGCCGAAGGCAGCGGCCACTTCGCCTGAATTCGCAGCGCCACATGACGCGAGTACGATGCGCTCGCGGGCGCGGTATCGTCGGCTATCCGAAAGAATCCGGCCGCGCAGTTTGACAAATCCGCACGCTGATTCGTTCATCACGTTGCGTATGACGCCACACGTCGCAAAGATTGCGAAAGCATCGGCTGAAAGGCGCAGGAAATCGCGTTTTAAGACGGCTTTAAGGGTACGCGTGGTGTAATATCCGCGAGCTGTTGAATAGCCGGTCGTGCATCGATTGCGACGCGTGTATGAAGCGTCGAAGCGTGCGACGTGACAACTCGAATGCGTACTCGGCTCTTGCATTCCGGGCGCGCGCCCCGATGTCAGGTCCGTTTGCTCCGCCGTCATGCAACGAGCACGAAGGCACGTTGTCTGATGGCATGGAGCAAGACCCGCAGCATTGCGCAGGGCGGCGTAAACTACGTTAAGTCGATGTCGTCGCGCACCAGGTTCAATGCGCCGGGTATTCAGCATCGATTTCAATCAATGGAGGTATTTCATGTCGCTTTTTGACAGCATCACGCGGACGGTCAAAGGTCTCTTGAACGATGCAGCCGACTCCGTGCAAGACCCGTCGCGTGATGCGCGCCAGATCGTGCGCGAACTCGACGAGAGCATCGCGAAAGCGGAGAACTCGCTGATCGAGATCCAGGCGCAGGTCGCCACGCAGCAAAGCAAGCGCGACGTGGCCGCCGACAAGGCGAAGAAGTACGAAGACGGCGCCAAACGCGCGCTGCAGTCGGGCGACGAAGCGCTCGCGCGCGAGGCGCTCGGCGCGCAGTCCACGGCAGAAGCCGAACGCGATGCGCTCGCTAAGGAACTCGCAACACTCGAGCCGTCCGTCGAGCAGTTGAAGACGCAGATCGACGACATGCGTCAGCGCCGCAACGACCTGAATGCGCGCTCGAACATCCTGCAGGCCAAACAGCAGATCGCGGAGGCCAAGGACACGGCGGCCACGGCGCTGGGCGGAATCGGCGGCAAGAATCTTGCTGAAGACTTTCAGAAGCTGGAGGACAAGGTCGCGCTGTCGACGGCACGTTCCGACGCACGCCTGAATTCGGCCGATGTGAAGAGCGGCAAGGCGCTCGACGACAAGCTCGAGGACCTCAACCGCGGCCCGTCGATCGACGACCGTCTCGCCGCGCTGAAGAAGCAGCTGGACACGCCTGCGCAATAAGCGCGAGACAGGCGATGTGCTGCGCGGCGCCGTGTACTACGACACGACGGCCGCGCGGCACGGCAACTCGATAGTAAGGAGACGGGCGTCAATCCGCCCGGCCCGCATCATGAAAAAATTGCTCGCAGCAGCCGGTGTGTCCCTGACGCTTTCGCTGATGCTCGTGTCGGGCACCGCCTTCGCGTTGCCCACGGCGACGCAGATCGAAACGACGATCCAGCAGGGCGACTGGCAGAAGGCCGACTCGCAGTTGAACGAGGTGCTGAAGGCGCATCCCGACAGCGCCCGCGCGCACTATCTGTACGCCCAGGTGCTCGATCGCGAAGGCCGCCCCGCCGAGGCGCTCGCGCAGCTTCAACAGGCGAAGACGCTCGACCCGCAGGTTCGCTTCACCGACCCCGCCCGCTTCGCGCAGACGGAAGCGCGTCTGCGCTCGGACGCCGCGCGCGTGAGCGGCGGCGCCGGTGGAAGCGTCACGCATCGCACGAACAATCCGTTCGCGCAGCAGGAATCCGCGCCCGCCACGCCGTCGGCGTTCCAGCCGGCGCCCGAACGGCATGGTCCGTCGATGGGCATGTGGATCGGTATCGTCGTGCTGATCGGTGCGATTGCGTTGATCCTGCGCTGGACGCTGCGTCGCGCGCGCTCGCAGGACGACACACGCGCCACCGACGACCGCCGCGCACAGCTCAAGCGTGCTACCGATCTCCTCAACGACGTGCGCTCGCTGAAGCTCGACGTGAAGCTGTCGACGGCGCCAGGACATGAAGCGCTCGAGCGCGAAGTAGAAGGCGCGGAGACGCAGTTGCGTCAGCTGGTCGAAGCGCTGTCGAATAGCAAGAACCCCGTGCCGCCGTATCAGATCGAAGATCTCGAACGGCAGGTCGCGAGCCTCAAGGCGCGCGCCGAAGGCCGGCCTGATCCGAATGCGGCCCCTGCGGCGTCGGCGGGTACGGGCGACTCTTCCTACGCACGCGAAGCGGACCAGGCGTTCGGACGCGGCGGCCAGCAGCCTGGTTACCCGCCCGGTTATCCGCAAGCGCCCTACCCGTATCCGCCGCAGCAACAGCAGCCGCCCGTCATCGTGCAGCAAGGCGGCGGCTTCGGCGGCGGCATGGGCGGCTTGCTGACAGGCGTGCTGCTCGGCGAAGCGCTCAACTCGGGCCGCGACCGCGTGATCGAACGCGATGTGATCGTCGACGACGAATCGCGCAAGCGCGGCGGCAACGACGCAGGCTCGATCGACTTCGGCCAGGGCTCGAACGACTGGAGCGACGGTAACGGCGGCGGAGACGGCGGCGTCGATATGGGCAGCAACGACGATTCGGGCGGCTGGAACGACACCTGACCGGCTCAGTTGGTCCGTATGAAACGCGAAGGGCTCCTCACGGAGCCCTTTTTCCTTTTCTCATTGCGCCTCATGCTGCGCGAGGACAACGGCGCCCGCGAACAACCTGACGATGAAACGCTCCGCATAGCCGATCAACGACTCCCGCTGCGCGGCATTGCCAATGAATTCACGCGACAAATGGAAAAGCTGCAACACGATCTGCGTGCAGATTTCCTCGACGGTCTCGCGCGGCAACGCGGGCACCAACGTGAGCTGCACGACATCCTCGGCCATTTCCGCCGACACCTCGTTCAGGTTCGCTCGCACAGCCTCGCGCAACGCCGCAGACGTGCCGTGATACTCGGCCAGCGCGCTCAAAAACGCCTCGCGGTTCTCCAGCGCAAACGCAAAGAAGGCAACGCAGGCGCGGCGCAACACGCTATGCGGCTCGTCGTGAGCAGCCAGCCATCGTTCGCGCCGAAGCATCGGGCGCAGCCGGCGGCTGACCGATTCGACGGCTTCGCGCGCGAGATCGTCCAGCGTTTCGAAGTGCCGGTAGAACGTGTTGGGATTGAGTCTCGCCTCGCGCGCCACTTCGCGCAGGCCGAGGCTCGCAAAGCTGCGGCCGCCCGCTGTCAGGCGCAATGCGGCTTCGATCAGCTTGCGCTTGCCGGGAGCGAGTTCCAGTTCCGATGCGGATTGCATGACCTTCCGTTTAACGACGCATCATGGCCAACGCAATGTCATGGCCTTGGAGCCAGCACTGTACAACGATCTTGACGCACTGTGTACAGTTGTCTACCCTCCGCCTTAACCGTCGTAGACGGATCTAGACAAATCAGCTTTTATCTTATTCGGCATCGGAGAGTTTCCAGACTTCGACGATGCGCGGGAGCGTTGAACCTATGCCCTCATCCCCTCGTGCTGAGATGCGAATCGCGATTATCGGAAGCGGCTTCTCGGGCATCGGCATGGCGATCCGCCTCAAGCGCATGGGTTTTACGTCGTTCACGATCTACGAAGCTGCGGGCGAACTGGGCGGTACGTGGCGCGACAACACCTATCCAGGCGCTGCATGCGATGTGCCGTCGCATCTGTACTCGTTTTCATTCGAAGCGAACCCGTCGTGGTCGCGGGCGTTCAGTCATCAACACGAGATTCTTGCGTATCTGAAGCATTGTGCACGCAAGTATCAGGTGGACAGTGCGATGCAGTTCAATGCACGAGTAACGGCCGCGCGCTTCGATGAGGCGCGACTCGTCTGGCGGCTCGATATCAACCGCACTGGCGTGCATGACACCGTCGAGGTCGATGCAGTGATTTCTGCTATCGGGCTGTTATCGCGGCCGGCGATTCCGCAGATCGACGGACTCGACACGTTCGGCGGCAAGATATTTCACTCGGCGCGCTGGGACCACGACTATCCGCTCGAAGGCAAACGCGTCGCCGTCATCGGCACCGGCGCCAGCGCGATCCAGTTCATCCCGCGTATCCAGCCGCGCGTCGCGCAGATGCTGCTGTTCCAGCGCACCGCGCCGTGGATCATGCCCAAGCCCGACAAGCCGGTCAGCGCGCGCGCGCGCTGGCTGTTCAAACACCTGCCGTTCACGCAACGCTGCGTGCGCAGCGCGATCTACTGGCAGATGGAATCGCGCGGCCTCGGATTCTTCGTCAATCCGAAGCTCGTGAACCCTGCAATGAAGTTCGCGCACAGCTACCTCGAACGAAGGGTGAAAGATCCGGCACTGCGCGCCAGGCTGACGCCCGACTACAGACTGGGATGCAAACGCGTGCTGTTGTCGAGCGACTACTATCCGGCACTCGGCCAGCCGAATGTCGACGTGGTGACGACACCGATCCGCAGCATCGTGCATGACGGCATCGTGACGGCCGACGGCGCGCATCATCCCGTCGAAGCGATCATCTGCGGCACCGGGTTTCAGGTGAACGACGTCGGCGCGCCATTCGACGTGACGGGACTGGGCGGCGCCGATCTCGGCGCGCGCTGGCTGCGCGACGGACCCGAAGCGTATCTCGGCACGAGCATCGCGGACTTTCCGAATTTCTTCATGATGGCCGGGCCGAACACGGCCCTTGGGCACAACTCGATGATCTACATGATCGAGTCACAGGTGCAATACATTGCCGATTGCCTACGCGAACTGCACCGTCGCGGCGCCCGCACGATGAATCTTCGTGCGGACGTACAGCGCGAATTCAACGCGAGCCTGCAACGCGACATGCAGCGAACTGTCTGGGCGAGCGGCTGCCACAGCTGGTATCAGACGAAGAGCGGCAAAATCACGGCGATCTGGCCGCGCTTCACATTCAATTTCCGTCGGCGCACACGTCGTGTGCGCAGTACCGAATACGTGTATTCGGATCAGGCGCAGGCATCGGCGCAAAAGTAGGCGAAATCGACTGGCCAAAGCCGGATAGTCGACATTGAAGCGTCGTAACAGCGCTTCGTCGCCCACGAGGCCCACTGCGGTTCATCGTGCTCCGCGTGACAGTGCATTGCATTCTGCTTTAGGTTCAGCCGCCGCCCAGCAGACGCAGCAGGCCCCACAGGAACTTGCAGACCATGACGATCAATTCCCATAGATACAACAGCTGCTCCCAGCCAGAGACGCGCGCAAAGGATTCGATCATGGGTTTGGTTGGCGGATTCGACAGACATCTGGCACGGCTGGCGCGCGGACACCGGCGATCGTACCCGATTCGACTCCGGGATAGTCCCTATCAAGCAGTTCCGTAAGGAGCCGTTGAGAACCCGTAAGCGTGTAAGACGACGTGCACTTCATTTGCCGCAGCCGATCTGCGACATGCAGATCAGTGCGTGTCATCCTGCTTGCGACATGAACTTGTACACATACAACGGATACCAGGTCGGCGTGCGCCAGCGCCGCGCCGTTCAGGAGACTTGCCCATGACGGGTCTTTTCACTCGCCGCCGGCGCCGCAGCGGCGCCACCTTGTCCGTTGTCGGCGATATCGCCTCGCAGGCGGGCAAGCTCGGCATCGAGATCTGCGACGTCTCCGGTCATATCGAAGAAGTCGCCACCCGGGTCGAACGGCAAGCGGGCGTGTGCCAGACCCTTCGCCAGTCGGCGGCAGCGACGCTCGCCGGCAATCACCGCATCGCCGCCGCGGCCCGCGAAATGCGCGCGGTCACCGCGCAGGCGGCGGGTGACGTCGAGACCTCGCAGCAGACGCTCGAAGCGTCGCTGTCGGATATTCATGGGCTTGTCGAAGGCGTGACGGTGATCGAGAGCCAGATCGGCGCGTTACGCGCAGCGCTGTCGCACGTGAGCCGCGTGTCGGAGGAGATATCGCTGATCGCGCGCCAGACGCATCTGCTTGCGCTGAATGCCGCAATCGAAGCCGCGCGCGCGGGCGAATTCGGCAAAAGCTTCGCGGTGGTCGCCGCCGAGGTGAAGACGCTATCGGCGAAGACCGCGCAGGCAACGGGTCAGATCGAAACGACGCTGGCGCAACTCACCGAGCAAACCGAGCGCCTGATCACCGAAGGCGCCGAGAACACGGCACGCGCGCAGCGGGTACGCGAAGGCACGCGGATGATCGGCGACGTCGTGCATTCGACAGGTCACGCAATCATGCAATTGAATGCAGAGGCGAACCAGATCGCGACGCTGTCCGGCGAAATCGAAGATCAATGCAATGCATTCGAGTCACAAGTGCTCGATATTGCCACCGACGTCGAACATTCCGGCGAAAACTTCGTGCAGGCGAAGAACCGGCTCGGCAATCTGCTCGGCGTATCGGAAAACCTGATCGAACTGACGGCCGCCACGGGCGTCGCAACGGCGGACACACCGTTCATCGACGCCGTCGAACAGGCCGCCGCAAAAGCCGGCAAACTGTTCGAAGCTGCTGTCGCGCGGGGCGAACTGTCGATGAACGACCTGTTCGACGATCGCTATGTGCCCGTGCCGGGCACGAATCCGCAGCAGTTCACGACGCGTTTCACCGACCTCACCGACCGCGTCCTGCCGTTGATCCAGGAGCCCATCCTCGAACTCGATCCGCGTGTCGCGTTCTGCGCGGCCGTCGACACGCGCGGCTACCTGCCCACCCACAATCTCAAGTTCTCGCAGCCGCAGCGCGGCGATCCCGTCTGGAATGCCGCGAACTGCCGCAACCGGCGGATGTTCAACGACCGCACCGGCCTCGCTGCCGGGACCAGTACGAAACGCTTCCTGCTGCAAACCTATCGGCGCGACATGGGCGGTGGCGAATATGCACTGATGAAGGACGCGTCAGCGCCTATCTTCGTCAACGGCCGGCACTGGGGTGGATTGCGGATCGGATATCGAATCTGAGCGCGGGAATCGTGCATCACGCCCGCTGATGAAGACTCGCTTTGCCGGCGCCCACGCAGGCGCCGGCAAAGGACATGAAACAGCGGGATGAACTACACAGCCATCGCCAGGCGCCGCTTCTCGGCGCGCTGCATGAAGTGATTTGCCACCACGACGCCGACGGTGACGACTGCAATGAACAACGTCGCCAGCGCGTTCATCTCCGGGTTCAACCCCAGCCGCACGCGCGAGAACACCACCAGCGGCAGCGTCGTCGAACCCGGCCCGGACAGGAACGCGGACAACACCAGATCGTCGATCGACAGCGTGAACGACAGCAGCCATCCGGCAATCAATGCCTGCGAGATCAGCGGCAGCGTGATGAAGAAAAATACACGTAACGGCGTGGCGCCTAGATCCAGTGCTGCTTCCTCGAGCGATGGATGCAGGTCACGCACGCGCGACTGCACAATAATCGCGACGTACGAAATGCACAGCATGACGTGGCCGATCCAGATCGTGAAGATGCCGCGTCCCGCCGGCCACCCGAGCCACTTGCCCATTTCGATGAACAGCAGCAGCAGCGAAATGCCCTGGATCACTTCCGGAATCACGAGCGGAGCATTGATCATGCCCGTGTACAACGTGAAGCCGCGAAACCGCCCCATGCGCGCGAGCACGAACCCGGCCCACGTGCCGATGATCACCGACGCGAACGCCGTCAGCAACGCCACGCGCAGCGACAGCCACGCGGCATTGATCAGTTCCTCGTCCTGCAACAAAGCGGCATACCAGCGCGTCGAGAACCGCGTCCACACCGTCACGAGTTGCGACTCGTTGAACGAATACACGACGAGGCTGATGATCGGCACGTACAGGAACGCGAAGCCGATTGCGAGTGCAATGAACTGCAATACACGATTTGGCTTCATCAGCGTCGCTCCTCCAGTTCCTTCGCCTGCGAATACTGGAAAAGCGCCATCGGCACGAGCAGCAGCAGCACCATAGCGCAGGTGACGGCGGACGCCATCGGCCAGTCTGCATTGTCGAAGAACTCATTCCACATTACGCGGCCGATCATCAGCGTATTCGCGCCCCCGAGCAGTTCAGGAATCACGTACTCGCCCACGGCAGGAATGAACACCAGCAGACAGCCCGCGATGATGCCGTTCTTCGACAGCGGCAGCGTGATCTGCCAGAACGCCCGCCACGGCTTCGCGCCGAGATCGTATGCGGCCTCGAGCAGCGTCAGGTCCATCTTCACGAGATGCGCGTAGAGCGGCATCACGAGGAACGGCAGGTACGAATAGACCATGCCGATATAGACGGCCGTGTTCGTGTGATACAGCTCGATTGGCGAATGAATCAGCCCGATCGACATCAGGAAGTTGTTCAGCAGCCCATTGTTCTTCAGGATGCCGATCCACGCGTACACGCGAATCAGGAACGAGGTCCAGAACGGCAGCATCACCGCCATCATCAGGATGTTGCGCGTGCCGGGGTTCGAGCGCGCGATGTAGTACGCCATCGGATAGCCGAGCAGCAGGCACAGCAGCGTCGAGATCCCCGCGACCACCACCGAGTTCACATACGTCGCGAAGTACAGGCTGTCCTGTAGCAGAAACGCGTAGTGCGAGAGGTCGAGGGCGACATGAATCACGCCGTCCTTGAACGACGTCAGTTCCGTGTACGGCGGAATGCCGAGCTGCAGATCAGCGAAGCTGATCTTCACCACCAGCAGGAACGGCACGAGGAAAAACAGCAGCAGCCAGATGAACGGCCCGGCGACGACGGCCGTGCTGCCCGTCAGATTGAAGCGGCGCACGGGCCACGTCATGAACGAATGCAGCGCGCTCTTCATGATGTCAGCACCACCCCCGCCGATGCGCTCCAGCGCACGTACACTTCATCGCCCCACGTCGGCGTTTCGATTTCCGACAACGCGAGACTCGACACGTTCGCGATCACCGTCTTGCCTGCGTCGAGCTTCACGTGATACAGCGAGTAGCCGCCCATGTACGCGATGTTCGTGACGACGCCCTTGCCCCAGTTGAACGCGCCTTCAGGCGGCTTGCGCGTGAGCGCGATGCGCTCCGGACGCACCGAAATCGTCACGGGCATGCCGAGCGGCCCCGTGATGCCGTGGCTCACGTACAGCCGCACGGGCAGATCGGCCGTTTCGATGTACACGTGATCCGGCTCGTCCTCGACGACATTGCCGTCGAACAGATTCGTCGAACCGATGAATTCCGCCGAGAAGCGGCTGTTCGGATACTCGTAGACCTCGTTGGGCGTGCCGAGCTGCACGATCTCGCCTTCGCTCATCACGGCGAGGCGGCCCGCCATCGTCATCGCTTCCTCCTGATCGTGCGTGACCATGATGCAGGTGACGCCGACCTTGTCGAGAATATTGACGAGCTCGATCTGGGTGCGCTGACGGATCTGCTTGTCGAGCGCGGACATCGGCTCGTCGAGCAGCAGCAGCTTCGGCCGCTTGACCAGCGAGCGCGCCAGCGCGACGCGCTGCTGCTGGCCACCCGACAGCTGATGCGGCTTGCGTTTCGCGAAGCGCGCCATCTGCACGAGCTCCAGCGCGGCCTGCACGCGCTCCTTCAGCTCGGCCTTCGGCACGCCTTCCTGCTTGAGGCCGAACGCGACATTCGATTCGACCGTCATGTGCGGAAAGAGCGCGTACGACTGAAACATCATGTTGACGGGACGCCGGTATGGCGGCATCTGCGCGAGGTCTTCACCGTCGATCAGGATCTTGCCCGAGGTGACCGTTTCCAGCCCGGCGAGCATGCGCAACAGCGTGGACTTGCCGCAACCGGAACTGCCGAGCAGCGCGAACAGCTCGCCCTTCCTCACCGACAGGTTGACACCCTTGACCGCGACCGTCTCGCCGAATTTCTTCACGACGTCGACGATCTGCACGAAATTGTCCGCTGCGTTCTGCGCAGCGGCGGGATTGCCCGAGGACGACACGCCGGCCCCTGCCAGCACGTTCGACTGGTCACTCATGATCTGCTGCTTCTCTCCCTGCATTTGACGAACAAAGCCCCCGGCTGGATACCGAGGGCTTCATGATGATGCTTGCCTGCACTATCGTCTGGCTCAGACTGGCTCAGTGACGAAGTCAGCGGCCGGACTTGAACTCGGTCCACAGCCGCGTCTGCAGACGCTGGATTTCAGGCGGCAGCGGCTTCAACAGGAACAGCGTCTTGACGACGTCCGCCGGCGGATAGACGGCGGGATCGTTCGCGACATCCTTGTCCACGTACTTGCGCGCTTCCGTGTTCGCGCTCGGATAGTAGACGGCGTTGGTGATGGCCGCGTGGACCTGCGGCGTCTCGATGTAGTTGATCCACTCCATCGCCGCTTCCTTGTTCTTCGCGTCCTTCGGGATCGCCATCACGTCGAACCACACGGGCGCGCCGCCCTTCGGAATGTAGTAGTCGATCTTGTACGCCTTCTTCGCTTCCGCCGCGCGATGCTTCGCGATCACGACGTCGCCCGACCAGCCGTAGGCGAAGCAGATGTCGCCGCCGACCATGTCGTTGATGTAGCCCGACGAGTTGAACTGCGTGATGTACGGACGGATCTTCTTCATCATCGCGAGCGCTTCGCGATAGTCGGCCGGGTTCGTGCTCATCGGATCCTTGCCGATGTAATGCAGCGCGGCCGCGAACATCTGGTCGGGCGCGTCGAGCACGGAGACGCCGCATGCCTTGAGCTTCGAAATGTTTTCCGGCTTGAACAGGACGTCCCAGTTGTCGAGCGCGACGCCCTTGCCGAGAATCTGCTGCGCCTTGGTGACGTTGTAGCCGAGGCCCGTCGTGCCGTATGCCCAGGGCACCGAGAACTTGTTGCCCGGGTCCGCGCCCGCGACGAGCGCCATCAGCGCGGGGTCGAGATACTTGAGGTTCGGGATCTTCGACTTGTCGAGCGGCGCGAAGATGCCCGCTGCGATCTGCTTGCCCGCGTAGTTGCTGGTCGGCACGACGATGTCGTAGCCTGAGTTGCCCGTCAGCAGCTTGGCCTGCAGCGTGTCGTCGCTATCGTAGTTGTCGTACTTGACCTGAATGCCCGTCTGCTTGGTGAAGTTCGGAATCGTGTCCTTGGCGATGTAGTCCGACCAGTTGTACACATTGAGTTGTGTATCTTTTGCCGCCGCCGACAGGAAAGGCGTCGCGCACAGTACCAGCGCAGCCAGTTGGCCCACCACCCGTTTCTTCATTCCGTTCTCCGTTCTGACCAGCGCGAACCGGTCGCTTACCCCGCTTCAAGCCGCTGTACGCTGCCTGCGGCTACCCTTGAAAAACCCGAAAACTACCATCAATCGATGCCCGATTCAAAAAAAACCGCCAGATGTCGCGCAAAGGGTACAGCGCGCGGTTCTGTGGCCGGGTTCCGGCTTACAGACGGATTCCATGCGGTTCCGGCATCGAGCCTGCCGCCGGCGGCCTGTCGAGGCTGAACAGCGGCACTCCGTCCCGCCACATGCATCGGGTCGGCACAGCCGGCACGCCGCTGCAAAATTGGCCGCAATTTTATCGGGTTATCGCGTCCTGTCCACCCGAAAAAAACCTTGCTTCCTGCATCGAGCCTTCCTGCGCCTTGCTCGCCCCTGAAGCGGACTGCATCCCGCCCCTTACCCTCTTTCACCATCACTATAGACTGTCAAATTGGCCCAGATAGTGGTCGCGGCTTTATGCATCCGGGTGCAGTGGACTGCATGGCATGCCGATTGCCCCGTGGAGTGCGTCTTTCCCCGTCACAGTGCAATGAACTCGAACCCGTTCGCGTTGGATCCGTCCCGCCGCCGGCGCCGCCCAGGCTCGAAGCCGCCGCGCCGCGGCACCTGGCTGCCGTTCGTCGGCTCGGGCGCGCTGGTCGCGATCGGCTATATGGACCCCGGCAACTGGGCGACCGCGCTCGCGGGGGGCGCGAGCTACGGTTACACGCTGCTGAGCGTCGTCATCATGTCAAGCCTGATGGCGATGCTGCTGCAGTGGGTGTCGTCGCGCCTCGGCGTAGTGACGGGCCGCGACCTCGCGCAGCTGTGCCGCGAGCGCACCGGTCCGCGCATGACGCTATTCCTGTGGATCACGAGCGAGATCGCGATCATCGCGTGCGATGTCGCCGAGGTGGTCGGCAGCGCGGTCGCGCTGCAGTTGCTGTTCGGCGTGTCGCTGACGGCGGGTGTGCTGATGTCGGCAGTCGGCACCTTCGCGATGCTCGCCTTGCAACGGCACGGACAGCGCACGCTGGAGACGGTGGTGGTCGCGCTGATCCTGTTCGTCGGCCTGTGCTTCGTGATCGAACTGGTGCTCGCGCGGCCCGACTGGCGAGCCGCGCTGACGGGTGCGGCGCCCAGCCCGGAACTGCTGCGCAATGCCGGCATGGTATGGCTCGCGGCGGGCATTCTGGGCGCCACGGTGATGCCACACAACCTGTATTTGCATTCGTCACTCGTCAAAACGCACGCGCGCTCCGCCGGCGACGCCGACATTGCCGATGCCTTGCGCGGCGTCAACTTCGGCACCTTCAGCGCGCTTTCATTGGCTTTCGTGATCAATGCGGCGCTGCTCGTCGTGTCAGCGGCCGTCTTCCACGCGAGCGGCCATCGCGCCGTGACCGACCTTGCCGATGCGCACCGGTTGATCGCGCCCATCGTCGGTTCGCACTGGGCGGCTATCCTGTTCGCCGCTGCGCTGCTCGCGTGCGGCCTGAGCGCGACCGTGACGGGCACGCTGGCGGGTCAGGCGGTCATGGAAGGCTTCCTGCAGATCCGCCTGCCGCGCTGGCAACGCGCGCTGCTCACGCGCGCGCTGGCGATCGGCCCGGCGCTCGTCGCTGTCGGCCTGTTCGGGCCGCACGGCTCGGCACAGTTGCTGGTAGCGAGCCAGGTGGTGCTGAGCCTGCAACTGCCGCTCGCCGTCGTGCCCTTGATCCGCTTCGGATCGGACAGCCAGCTGATGCACGGCTGGCGCGTGCGCGGCGCCCCGCTCGCACTCGCGTGGATGTGCGCCGCGGGCATCATTGCACTGAATGGCGCGTTGATCTGGGAAACAGCGACCGGTTGACTGGACGCGTCCGGATGCATTCGACTGCCGCCCGCTTCGTTGCACGCGCGCGTGCGGCGCGCGCTTTGTAAGTCGTCTTTTACAATGACTTGATCGCAATCCGTGTCGGGACACTGCATCGAGCCCCTACACGCGATTGCGCCGCAAGTATGAAAATGCATTGAGGACGTTCGCAGCAAAGTGCAATGCAAGGCAATGCATACGAAGTTCGTTGCAGATCCCGTCGTCGACGGTTCTGCAGCGTGCACATTGGCCAGGCTGCTCGGCAGCAGCGCATGGGGTGGGTATCTGTGGGTCGGCTACTTCAACGGCTACGGCGAAGATCTGCTGGACTACAACAAGCGTCAGCACTGGATGGCGCGTATCGGCTACAGCATCGCGCGATGAAGTTCAATGCATGTCGGCCGAGCGCGAAATGGGTGCAGGAAGCCGACTGCGCTTTTGGTTTACCATAGCGGACCGCACGCATTTCCCGTTCAAGGTATCTCGATGTCATCGAATCTGCACGACCTTCCCGACAGCCCCTGCATCGGCGTCTGCTCGACGCTTTTCGACGAAGTCTGCAAAGGGTGCGGCCGCACGGCGACGGAAGTATCGAACTGGGTGTTTCTGACCGATGAGGAAAAGCGCGCCGTCTGGACGCGCATCGAGCTCGAAGGCACGGCGATGCGATTCAAATTCGACAAGCTGTGATGCATCGTCTGTTGGGCGGATGCACCGCGCCGCTGCGCATGCACTGATCCGCCAGGCGAAAACGCCGGCTCATAACGAGCCGGCGTTTTTCATTGCATCAACGTTGAGACGAGCGGTACTCAGAACTTCATCCCGACACCCACGCCGACGATCAACGGATCGATATGCAGCGTGCCGAGCGATGCACCATTGAGCGATGCATCCGTCTTCATCCAGACCTTCTTCACATCGACGTTCGCGAACACCGATTTCGTCAACTGCACGTCGACGCCTATCTGCAGTGCCGGACCAAAACTGCTGCGCTTGACGGAAATCTGCTGGTCGCCCGCATGCAGCCCGTCGTTGTAGAAGTACGTGTAGTTCACGCCCGCGCCGACATAAGGCCGAACCTGCCCCTGATGATTGAAGTGATACTGCAGCAGCAGCGTAGGCGGCAGCACGTTGACGCCGCCCAGGTCGCCGAGGTTCGAAGTCAGTTGATGCCGCGACGTGCCGAGAATGAGTTCCACGCCGATGTTGTCGCGAATCATGTATGTGAAGTCGAGTTCAGGCACGGTCGCGTTGTTGACGTCGACATTCAGGGCGGACAGCGTGTCGCTCGTACGCACCTGCGGCATGATACTGATTGCGCGCAGACGCACGAGTATGTCGCCGGCATGAATGCCCGAAGTCGGGTCGCCGTCTGCCGCGAATGCGTGTGAAGTCATCAGCGCCAGCCCGGCTGTGCACAATGCTGCCCCGATGGATCGAATTTTCTTGTTCATAAGCTACCCTGATTTTCTTGTGTGGTTGCGCGAGGTGCGAAGAATCGCGCACGTGAGCATTGTCGGCGTTCCCCTACGCGTGCTCTTTGACCCCCATCAACCCAGCGAAAACGCAAGCCGCCCTGCGACCACCGGTCGCGCCGCACCTGTCAACAGCAGTTCGAGAAGATCGCGCACGCTGCGGATCGCAGTGCCGAACGGCAAGGCTTCGCGTCCACGAAAAAACAGGCCGTTGTTCACGTCGCCGCGCAGTGCAGCCGCAAGGCGCGTATCGATGCAGAAGTGCCCGAACTTTTCAATGCCGTCGCGCAAACCACATGCACTCAGGCATTCGAGTGCGGTCGGGCACGCGCGTGTGAGTGCACCGATTTTTGTCCGGATGCGCGATTCGTTGCGCAGATAGCGTTCGAGCCACGGCGTCTTCACGGCGCGCGCCGGCAGGCCCGTCACGCTGACGAACTCGACGATGTCTTCGGACGTCGCATCGGCCAGCACGCGCTTGAAATTCGGATGGGCATCGCCCTCTTCGGTGACGGCGAACGGCGTGCCAATCTGCACGCCGTTCGCGCCTGCTTCGAGACACGCACGCACCGCTTCATGACTGTTGATGCCGCCTGCAACGATCACCGGCACTTCACTTCGACTGATCTGCAGTGAAGTGAATATCTCGTCGATTTCCTGCAGTACGCGTGTGAACTCGAAACGCGCATCGTGCATGTCGTCGAGATTCGTCACGCCGAGGTGACCGCCTGCATGCGCCGGGTGCTCGATCACGATCGCATCGGGCAAGCGGCCCTTCTTCATCCACTTCCTGAGCACGACGCCAACGCCCCGGCTGTCGGACAGAATCGGGATCAACGCAATGTCGCGTCCTTGCGTCAGGTCGGGGAGATCGAGCGGCAGGCCTGCTCCCATGACGATCGCGTCCGCGCCCAGCTCACAGGCGATCCGGACATAGTCCGCATGCGCGTTGACCGCCTTCATCACGTTGACGGCAATCATGCCGCGCCCTTCGCTGAGGGTTCGGGCGGCATGAATCTCACGTGTAAGCGCGATGCGGTTGGCGTCTTCGAGCGTCGCGCGGTCGGGGGTCGCGCGGCAGCGCTCGAGCAGGTCCGCGTGGTGATGGCGCAAATCGATGCTGGCGATCGTGCCGAGTGCGCCTTCGCGCGCCACGCTGCCCGCAAGCCGATGCGCGGACACGCCGACACCCATGCCGCCCTGCACGATGGGTAACAGCGATCGCCCGCGAATCACGAGCGGTGCAAAGGGATGAGATGGAAACATGAGAGGCCTCCGTCGCCGATGGGATTCGACGAAAAGCCTCGATGGTCGCAACTGGCAAATGCAGTATCTTGCGTGAGGTCAAACAAAAAGCGCGTGCCGGCCATCGACACGCGCTTTCGTTGCGCTCCGTCATCGGTTGTGCGTGCGCGTCGACATGAATTGCCCCGTGTCGCGCTCATGCAAATCTATGCAGGCTTGTCCACCTTCAATTGCATCGACTTGTACTCCAGATACTCTTCGAGCCCGTAGGTGCCGTTCTCGCGCCCGTGTCCCGACTGCTTGTAGCCGCCGAACGGTGCGGCCATGTTCCATGCGCCGCCGTTGATATCGACCTGTCCGGTGCGGATACGCCGCGCGACGCGGATGGCGTGCTCATCGCTCCCCGCCCATACCGCGCCGCCGAGTCCGTACACCGAGTCGTTAGCAATGCGCACGGCTTCGTCTTCGTCCTTGTAGGTAAGGATGGTCAGCACGGGACCGAAGATTTCTTCCTGCGCAATCGTCGCCTTGGGATGCACGCGGCCGAACACCGTCGGTTTCACGAAAAAGCCCTTTGAGATTCCATCCGGCATGCCGGTGCCACCCGTGATGAGCTCGGCGCCTTCTTCGATGCCACGCGCAATATAGTGCTGTACACGAGACTGCTGCGCAGCGGAAGCCAGCGGACCCAGACGTGTCGTTTCGACGCGAGGATCGCCTGCGACAAATGCTTCGGCCGCCTTCTTCGCCAGGTCGCGCGCTTCGTCATAGCGCGATTCGGGCACGATCATGCGCGTGTGCGCCGAGCACGTTTGGCCCGAATTCAGGAAGCACGCGCCCACCGTGCCCTTGATCGCCGCAGCGAAATCCGCGTCGTCGAGAATGACCGACGCCGATTTGCCGCCTAGTTCCAGCGCAACTCGCTTCACCGACGCGGCCGCCAGTTCCGACACGCGCTTGCCAGCCCGTGTCGAGCCGGTGAACGACACCATATCGACGGATGGATGGCTCGCGAGCACTTCACCGACCACGGGACCATAGCCGCTCACCAGATTGAACACGCCGGCGGGCAGCCCGGCTTCATGAATTGCTTCCGCCAGCACGAAGGCATTCAGCGGCGCCACTTCCGACGGCTTGAGCACGATAGTGCAGCCAGCCGCAAGCGCGGCTGCCACCTTCAGCGTGACCTGGTTTAGCGGATAGTTCCACGGCGTAATCGCGGCAACGACGCCGACGGGTTCGCGCACGACGAGCGAATTGCCGACCTGCTCTTCGAACTGGAATTCACCCGCGAGCTTCGCATAGGCCCGCCAGTTATACACGGGACCGCCGACCTGTATCGCGCGGGCAAGCTTGACCGGCATGCCGACTTCACCGCAGATGTAGCCCGCGAGTTCATCGGTTCGCGCCTTGAGATTGTCTGCAATTTTTTGCAAGTACGCGCCGCGCTCCTTCGGCGGCGTCGCGGCCCAGCTGTCGAAAGCAGCGCGTGCAGCGGCAATGGCCGCCTCGGCATCGGCTTCGACGCCCTCGGGAATGCGGCCCATCACTTCTTCCGTGCCCGAGTCGATCACATCGATCATGCCTGTGCCGCACGGCTTGATCCATTTGCCGGCGATGTAGAAATGCTCGAAGGTCTTCATTGTCTTGCGTCCTGTCTCCTGGATAGTCTGTCCATTTTACTCGTGGCAAAACGACGCGATCGGACACGCACAAGAGGAATCGGCGCGAGAGCGCAAGATACATCGGCAGCGGGCAATAAAAAACCCGCTTCGTAAGAAGCGGGTTTTCGCCTGAATCAATGCGGTAACGCTTACTGCACGCCCTGACTCGAAAGGAAGTCTTCGTAGTTGCCGCCGAAGTCAGTCAGCGTGCCATCCGTCTTCACCTCGATGATCCGGTTCGCCAACCCGCTCACGAATTCACGGTCGTGAGAAACGAAGATCAAAGTACCGTCGTATTTGTCCAGCGCGATCTGCAGCGATTCGATCGACTCCATGTCCATGTGGTTGGTCGGCTCGTCCATCAGCAGCACATTGTGGCGACCGAGCATCAGCTTACCCCAGATCATGCGGCCTTTCTCGCCGCCCGACAGCACTTTCACCGACTTCCTGATGTCGTCTGCATTAAACAGCAGCCGGCCCAGCGTGCCGCGCACCATCTGCTCGTCGTCGCCTTCCTTGCGGTACTGGTCGATCCAGTCCATCAGCGTGACGTCGCTCGGGAACTCTTCGTACGTGTCCTGCGGCATGTAGCCGACGTTCGCGTTTTCGGCCCACTTGACCGAACCATGGTCGACACTCAGATTACCGAGCAGCGAACGCAGCAGCGTCGTTTTGCCCGCGCCGTTCTCGCCGATGATCGCGATGCGCTCGCCCGGTTGCACACTGAGGCTGAAGTTGCTGAAGATCGTGCGGTCGTACTTCTTCGTAATGCTGTCCGCGACCACTGCAATATTGTGCAGCTTCTTCTCGTACTCGAAGCGGATGAACGGGTTCTGACGCGACGACGGCTTGAATTCCTCGATCTTGATCTTGTCGATCATCTTCAGACGGCTGGTTGCCTGGCGCGCCTTCGACTTGTTGGCCGAGAAGCGGCGCACGAAATCCTGCAGGTCGGCGACACGTTCCTTGGCCTTTGCATTCGCAGCCTGCTGACGCTCGCGCGCCTGCGTGCTCGCGAGCATGTAGTCGTCGTAGTTGCCGGGGTAGACCTTCAGCGTACCGTAGTCCATGTCCGCCATGTGCGTGCAGACCTGGTTCAGGAAGTGTCGATCGTGCGAGATGATGATCATCGTCGAGTCGTACTCGTTCAGCACGTCTTCGAGCCAGCGGATCGAGTTGATGTCCAGATTGTTGGTCGGTTCGTCGAGCAGCAACACGTCCGGCTTCGAGAACAGCGCCTGCGCGAGCAGTACGCGCAGTTTCCAGCCCGGCGCGACGTTGCTCATCGGACCATTGTGCAGGTCTATCGAGATACCGATGCCGAGCAGCAGTTCACCCGCGCGCGCTTCGGCCGTGTAGCCGTCGTACTCGGCGAACTTCGCTTCCAGTTCGGCTGCGTGCATGTAGTCGTCGTCGGTCGCTTCCGGGTTCGCGTAGATCGCGTCGCGTTCGGTCATCGCCGCCCACATTTCCGTGTGGCCCATCATCACGACGTCGAGCACGCGCACGTCTTCGTAAGCGAACTGGTCCTGGCGCAGCTTGCCAAGACGGACGTTCGGCTCGAGCATCACGTTGCCCGAGCTTTGCTCCAGATCGCCGCCCAGGATCTTCATGAACGTCGACTTACCACAACCGTTCGCGCCGATCAGGCCGTAGCGGTTGCCTTCGCCGAATTTGACCGAGATGTTCTCGAACAGGGGCTTCGGCCCGAATTGCATGGTGATGTTGGCAGTAGACAGCACGGCGCGTCCCTTTGAATGATAGATCGGCGAAAAACCTAGTATTTTAGCAGGTTATCGCATCACGCGCGCCGCGCTCCAGGCCTGTCGCGAGTGTCCTGCTACCCTTTTTTACGCGGCGTGTGCAACACGTCGATGAAACCGGACAAATCTGCATCCGCCAGTCCCATGGCTGCACCGAGACGCAACAGTTGCTGCACTGCGCCCGAAACCGGCATTGGAGTGCCTGTTTCGTAAGCGGCGGCGGCAATGGTGTCTGCATCCTTCTGGAACGTGCTCAGCGCGCCGATGGGCGGCTGACCCGACTCCGTCATGCGCGGCACGAAGGTCTGCAGCAGCACCGAGTCGGCCCAGCCGCCAGCGAGCGCCTGCGTCAGACGTGCGGCGTCGATGCCGCTGCGCTGCGCGAGGCTGACGGCCTCGGCAATGGCCGCCACCGTCGACGTCACGATCGCCTGGTTGCACAGCTTGGTGGTCTGTCCGGCGCCCGCTGCGCCCATGTGCGTGACGCGAGCCGCATAGGACTCGATGACGGGCGTGACGGCCGTGACGTCAGCGGCCTCGCCGCCGGCCATGACAGCGAGCGTTCCGGCGATCGCGCCCGCCACGCCACCCGAGACGGGCGCGTCGATCCAGCCGATGTTCGCTTCCGCCGCCCGCGCGGCGAACGCGCGCGTCGCCGACGGTGGGATGCTGCCGTGATCGACGATCCAGCGCACGCGGCTGTTGCCTTTCGCCTCGAGCACGCCCGGTACGATGCCGTT
Organism: Paraburkholderia caribensis; assembly: GCF_002902945.1. NCBI lineage: Bacteria > Pseudomonadati > Pseudomonadota > Betaproteobacteria > Burkholderiales > Burkholderiaceae > Paraburkholderia > Paraburkholderia caribensis. The sequence goes on along the minus strand of NZ_CP026101.1, from coordinate 1,531,567 downwards.
CGCGCCGAACACGACTTCTTCGACAGCCGCCGCGTCGAGCACGCACAGGAAAATGGCTTCAGCCCTGCCGACGAGTTCAGCGGGTGTCGACGCGACCGCCGCGCCGTCCGCCACCAGTGCCTCCGCTTTGGCTCGCGTGCGGTTCCACACCTGCACTGCATGACCTGCACCCAGCAAATGACGAATCATGGGCGCCCCCATCAAGCCCGGTCCGCAAAAACCGATCTCCACTTCTCTCTCCTCCATTTAATGCACCGCACGCAACGGACTGCCTCCACCGCCGAACGACGGCATGTGAACTGTTCATCATACCGGCCGCATCGCGTTGCAGCATGCCGGGCACGCGATGTGCGGCATGAATCGAGTTCGACACGCAACAGTCATTGCCTATACTTTTTGGACCATCAGGAGGTGAATCATGAGCGACCACGTGTACAAGCAGATCGAGCTAACGGGCTCGTCAACGAAGTCCAGCGACGACGCGATCCGCTGCGCGATCGAAAAAGCCGGAAAAACACTGCGCAATCTGCACTGGTTCCAGGTCATCGAAACGCGCGGTCACATCGAAGACAACAAGGTCTCGCACTGGCAAGTGACACTGAAGGTCGGATTGCGGATCGACGATTGAGGCCGGGAGGAGTCGCGCAGCGGGTTGCATGAAGCGTGCAGCCTGCAGGCGGCACGATCCGCGCAACCATGAAAAAAGCTGCATCCGGTACAAAACCGGATGCAGCTTTTGGCGTTAGTGCATGACGCGACAGACGCGCACTGCATGCCTTTCAATCGCGGAAAGCAAACCCCGCACGAATCCCGCGCGCCTGCGGCGTCACTTCGGCAACGAACCGTCCACGCCTTCGACGTACCAGTTCAGACGCTGCAGTTCAGGATCGGCAAGCGTCTTCCCAGCCGGCACTTTCACTGCACCCGTCTGGTCCTTGATCGGGCCCGTGAACACATCCCACTTGCCGCTTGCCAGTTCCGCGCGCTTCGCGTCGACATCCTTCATCGCGTTGGCGGGAATTGCCGTCGTGTTCATGTCTTCGAGATTGACGGCCTTCTGCGGAATGCCCCACCACACGGGATCGTTCTTCCACTTGCCGTCCAGCACCTGCTGGATCGCAGCCGAGTAGTACACGCCCCAGTGCGCGACCACCGAACCCAGATGCGCCTCGGGACCGAACTTCTTCATGTCCGAGTCCCAGCCGAATGCATGCACATGCTTTTCCGCAGCCGTTGCCAGCGTCGCGCTCGAATCGGTGTTCTGGAGCAGCACGTCCGCGCCCTGCCCGATCAGCGTTTCGGCGGCCTGCTTTTCCTTGCCCGGATCGAACCAGCTGTTGATCCAGATGACCTTCGTGTGCACCTTCGGGTTCACCGAACGCGCGCCGAGCGTGTATGCATTGATGTTGCGCACCACCTCAGGAATCGGCACGGAAGCGACGAAGCCGAGTGTATTCGTCTTCGTCACGTAACCAGCGGCGACGCCTGCCAGATAGGCACCCTGATACATGCGAACGTCGTACGTGCCGAAGTTTGCTGCCTTCTTGTAACCCGTTGCGTGGAGGAAGACCGTGTCGGGGAAGTCCTTCGCAACCTTGAGTTCGAAGTCCTGGAAGCCGAAGCTCGAACCGAAGATGATCTTGTTGCCCTTGTTCGCCAGATCGCGGAACACGCGCTCCGAGTCGGCGGACTCGGGCACGTTCTCGACACGCGTGATCTTGATCTTGTTGCCGAACTTCGCTTCCGCTTCCTTCGAGCCCTGGTCGTGCGCGTAGGTCCAGCCGGCATCGCCGGGGTTGCCGAGATACACGAATGCTACGCCAGGGACATCGGCCGCCTGCGCACTCTGCGTCAGCGCGCCGCCCGTCGCCAGCGTTGCGGCGGCCAACGCCAGTGCGCTCAGCATGGTTCTTTTCTTCATGTTTTCTCCTGTCGTCGAATCAGATGTTTTTACTTGATGAACTGGCATGCACTGTCATGCATCGCTGGACGCCGAGCTCAGCCCGCCGCGAAGAACGGCTTGCCGAGCGACGCGGGCGCATTCAGGCGAATCGTGTTCGGATTGCGCGAAATCAGCACGAGCACAACGACCGTTGCAACGTACGGCAGCATCGCGAGGAACTGCGTCGGCACCGGAACGCCGATCGCCTGTGCATAAAACTGCAGGCCCGTCACTGCCCCGAACAATAGTGCACCGATAAGCAGACGCCCCGGACGCCACGTCGCGAACACGACGAGCGCCAGCGCAATCCACCCACGACCTGAAGTCAACTGCTCCTGCCACAAATGCAGATTGACGATCGAGTAGTAGCCGCCGGCGAGCCCGGCCATCGCGCCGCCGAACAGCGTCGCGCCATAGCGCACGCCGATCACGGGAAACCCGACCGAATGCGCGACCTGCGGCGACTCGCCGACCGAGCGCAGCACCAGCCCGGCGCGCGTGCGATACAGAAACCAGCCGACGACGCCGAACATGATGAACGCGAGGTAGTCGAGCGGCGTCAGGCTGAATAGTGCAGGTCCGAGCACGGGAATCTTCGAGAGGCCGGGAATGACCCACGTGCCGATCGACTCGCGCACGGCCGCCGACGTGTACGGCTTGCCGACATAGGCCGACAGGCCGATACCGAAGATCGTCAGCGAGAGCCCGGTCGCGACCTGGTTTGCGAGCATCGACAGCACGAGAAACGCGAACAGCAGCGACATTGCGATGCCCGCGCCGATCGCGGCGAGCACGCCGAGCCACGGGTTGCCCGTCACGGCCGTCACCGCGTAGCCGGTCACGGCGCCCATCAGCATCATCCCTTCCACGCCGAGGTTGAGCACGCCCGACTTCTCGGTGACGAGTTCGCCGACGCCGGCGAACATCAGCGGAATCGCTGCGACGACGGCACTCGACGTGAGCGCGCTGGCTTGTTGAATATCCATGAGATTTGATCTGTTTCGACGGTTTTACGATGCCGCGATGCCGCGACGGCGCACGCGATAGTTGACGAACAGGTCCGCACCGAGCAGACAGAACAGCAGCAGTCCCTGGAACACGCCCGACAACGCCTGCGGCAGCTGCATCGACGTTTGCACGGCTTCGCCGCCGAGGTAGAGCAAAGCCATCAGCAGACTCGCGAGCACGATGCCGACGGGATGCAGCCGTCCAACGAACACGACGATGATCGCCGTGAAGCCGTAGCCCGGCGACCACGTCGCCTGCAACTGGCCGATGGGACCGGAGATTTCGCCCATGCCCGCGAGTCCCGCGAGGCCGCCGCTGATCAGCAACGACGTCCAGATCGTTTTCTTGTCGGAGAAGCCTGCGTAGCGCGCGGCCAGCGGCGCAAGACCGCCGACGTTCATCCGGAAACCCGCGAAACTCTTGCGCATGAACAGCCACACGAGCGGGATCGCGACGATCGTCACGAAGACCGACGCGTTCAGCCGCGTGCCCTTCAGAAATTTCCAGTGCCAGTCTCCATAGAACGTCGGGTACAGTGCATCGCCTGAGAACATTTCGGAGAGCGGGAAATTCATGCCCTGCGGGTCGCGCCAGGGACCGCTGACGAGATAGATCAGCACCTGCGTGGCCACGTAGGTGAGCATCAGGCTCGTGAGAATCTCGTTGGTGTTGAAGCGGCTTTTGAGCAACGCGGGAATCGCGGCCCACGCCATGCCGCCCAGCACGCCCGCGATCATCATGGCCGGCAGGATCCACCAGCCGGTCGCCTGATCGAAGTAGATCGCGACACCGCTCGCCGCAATACCGCCGAGCAGCATCTGCCCTTCCGCGCCGATGTTCCACACGTTCGCGCGGTAGCCGATGGCAAGGCCCAGCCCGATCAGGCACAACGGCGACGCCTTCAGCAGCAGTTCGGCCCAGCCGTTGACGCTCGACAGCGGCTCGATGAAGAACGCGGCCATCGCCTGCCCCGGGTCACGCCCGACGAGACTGAAGATCAGATAGCCGATCACAAGCGTGAGAAGCGCGGCGATCAGCGGCACGGCAAGCTGCATCGTTCGTGACGGCGACGTGCGGGCTTCGAGTCGATACGGAAGAATCATTGTGCGTGTTGTCGATGTTGTCTGTGCAGTTGCATTCGTAAGCACTTCAGTGCATGCATCACATTTCATGCATGTGCCGGGTGCCCCGCTGACGGGGGTGCACCTTCAGGCGGTGTGCCCTCGCGGTCGCCGAACAGCCCGGCCATCCAGCGGCCGATTTCTTCCGCGTTGGTGTCGCCCGTCATGCGGGCCGGCGACATGCGCCCGCGCGCAATGACGGCGATCCGGTCGCAAATGTCGAACAGTTCCTCGAGTTCTTCGGATATCACCAGAATCGCGACGCCGCGCGCCGACAGATCCAGCAACTGCTGTCGGATGAACGCGGCCGCGCCGACGTCGACACCCCACGTCGGCTGCGCGACGACGAGCACCTTCGGCGCCTGCAGAATCTCGCGGCCGACGATGAATTTCTGCAGATTGCCGCCCGACAGGCTCTGCGCGAGCGCGCCGTCGCCGCCGCAACGCACGTCGAACGATTCGATGCAGCGCTTCGCGAACGCGCGCATTGCGCCCGCGTCGATCCACCCCGAACGCACCATCTGTTGCCGATGCGCCGTCAGCAACGCGTTTTCCGCGAGCGACATGGCGGGCACCGCGCCGCGTCCCAGCCGCTCTTCGGGCACGAAGGCAAAGCCTAGCCGGCGACGCGCCGCCGCGCCGAGCTTGCCAGCAGGTTTGCCGCAGATCGTCACGGCATCGGCGCGATTGCCCTTGTGCTCGCCCGAGAGCGCCGCCAGCAGTTCCGCCTGACCGTTACCCGATACGCCCGCGATGCCGAATATTTCACCTGCATGCACGCTGAACGACACATCGGCGAGCGAGGTCCCGAACGGATCGTCGCTGGCAGATGAAAGATTTTTCACGTCGAGCAGTACATCGCCCGGTGTGTGCACGCGGCGCTCGTAATCGGGCAGCGAGTGACCGACCATCAGTTGCGCAAGGGATGCATGCGTCTCTTCGCGCGGCGTCACGCGGCCTGTCACCTTGCCGCCGCGCATCACGGTAGCCGTGTCGCAGAGTTCCTGGATTTCGTCGAGCTTGTGGCTGATGTAAAGAATGCTGCAGCCTTCCGATGCGAGCCGGCGCAGCGTCCCGAACAGCTTGCGCACGGCTTGCGGCGTGAGCACCGAGGTCGGCTCGTCCATGATGAGCAGACGCGGATTCTGCAACAGGCAGCGCACGATTTCGACGCGCTGCCGCTCGCCCACTGTCAGGCTGTGCACGTGGCGCTGGGGATCGATGTCCAGTCCGTACTCCGCCGACACTTCGCGGATGCGCTTTCCCAGTACCTTCAGATCGAATGGCTCGTCGAGCGCGAGCGCGATGTTCTCGCCGACCGTCAGCGTCTCGAACAGCGAGAAGTGCTGGAACACCATGCCGATGCCGAGCTTGCGCGCCGCGGCCGGGTTCGCGATCTCGACGAGCTGGCCTTCCCAGCGGATCTCGCCTGCATCCGGGCGCACCGCGCCGTAGATGATCTTCATCAGCGTGCTCTTGCCCGCGCCGTTTTCGCCGAGCACTGCATGAATTTCACCGGGAGCGACGATCAGCGTGACGTCGTCGTTCGCGCGAACTGCAGGATATTGCTTGCTGATGCCCGTCAGTGCGAGGCGCGCTGTGGCGCCGTCGCTACGGTTTGCGCCGTTTGCGTATGCGCTGCTGCCCGTCGGGCCGCCTTTAGGTGTGTCGCTCATGTTGTTCCGTATTACGCGTGTGGCCGGCGGCACGGAGCGTCGCTCGCGCGCTCCCCGCTTGAGTCCTGCTCGAATCCCGTTTGAACGCCAGTTCAAATCCCGCTCGAAATTCCGGCCCCGGACGCGCGCGTCGTGCTACCGCAGCCGATCGACGATACCGAAATCGCTCCTCCCAGTCGAGCCGCCAAAATTCCCGCAGAGCCGCGCCGCAGCGTGGTTTGCGGGTATCCCACCCTTGACGGTTTCTTATCTCTATATTAAAACGCATATACCCCCAAGCCTGTTCGATCAGCCAGAACATATATTTCGGAGAAGTCATGAGTCAGCAACGCGAGGCGATCGACACCTACCTACTGCGCGTCTTGCACACCCTTCTGATGGAGCGCAGTGTCACGCGCGCCGCCGTCAAACTAAACCAGTCGCAACCCGCGATCAGCGCCGCGCTGCGTCGGCTGCGCGACATCACGGGCGACCCGCTTCTCGTGCGCGGCAAATCCGGCATGGTGCCGACCGAGTACGGGCTGCGCCTGCTCGAACCCGTGCAAAATGCACTGCGCGAAATCGAACGCATTAAATTTCAGCAACACAACTTCGATCCTGCGACGTCGATCCGCTGCTACCGGATCGGCTGCCCGGACTATCTGAACGTCCTGTTCGTGCCGACCGTCGTCGAGCGCTTCCGCCAGGCCGCGCCGAACGCGACACTCGAGTTCCACTCGCTCGGCCCCGCGTTCGACTACGAACTGGCGCTCGAGGACGGCAAGCTCGACATCGTGGTCGGAAACTGGCCGGAACCGCCCGAGCAACTGCACCTGTCCAATCTGTTCGTCGACCAGATCGTGTGCCTGATGAGCAACACGCATCCATTCGCAAAGCGCGGCGGCCTGACGCTCGACCAGTATCTGAACGCACCGCATCTCGCACCGACGCCCTATTCCGTCGGCCAGCGCGGCGCGATCGACGTGCATCTCGCGCGCGAGCGCCTCAAGCGCCATGTCGTCGTCACACTGCCCTACTTCAACCTCGCGCCGTACGTGCTGATCAAATCCGATCTGATCTTCACGACCACGCGCCTGTTCGCCGACTACTACGCGAAGTTCCTGCCATTGACCGTCGTGCCCGCGCCGCTGGATTTCCCGCCGATGCAGTATTACCAGCTGTGGCATGAGCGTGTGCACTACTCCGATGAAGTGCGCTGGTTGCGTAGCCTCGTCGCCGAAGCGACCAAGACTTTGATTGCGAAGTAGTTTTCCTTTCACTCACAGCATGCAAGGCACTAAGGTGCAGGCGACGGCTCCGCGCCGCCGCCCTGCTTTCATGCCACGCGCTCAGGCTGCACTTTCATACAGCGTCTGAGCGAGACGGTTATGCCGCTCGATCACCGGGCCGAGATCCACCGTGTTCAGCACGCCGTCCTTCACCACCACCTTTCCGCCAATCACGCTCGTCGAGACTTGCGACGGCGCACAGAACACCAGCGCCGCGACGGGATCGTGCAGCGCGCCCGCAAAGAGCGGTTGCCGCAGATCGAACGACACGAAGTCCGCCGCCATGCCGGGCGCCAGCGCGCCGATATCGTCGCGGTTCAGCACTTTCGCGCCGCCGAGCGTCGCGATCTCGAGCGCCTCGCGCGCAGTCATCGCATCCGGTCCGAAGCCGACCCGCTGCAACAGCAGCGCCTGACGCACTTCGGCGACCATCTGCGCGCCGTCGTTGGACGCCGAACCGTCGACGCCCAGGCCGACAGGCACGCCCGCGAGCCGCATCTTCTTCACGGGCGCGATGCCCGATGCGAGCCGCATGTTCGAACACGGACAATGCGCGACGCCGGTTCCCGTGCGCGCGAACAGCCGGATTCCGGCATCGTCGAGCTGCACGCAGTGCGCATGCCATACATCGTGACCAATCCAGCCGAGGTCCTCTGCATATTCTGCCGGTGTCATGCCGAACTTCTCGCGGCTATATGCAATATCGTTCACGTTCTCGGCGAGGTGCGTATGCAGCGACACGCCGTAGTGCCGCGCCATGGCCGCCGACTCACGCATCAGATCGCGGCTCACCGAGAACGGCGAGCACGGCGCAACGACGACACGCAACATCGCGTAACGCCCTTCGTCGTGGTATGTCTCGATCAGACGCTGCGTGTCTTTCAGAATGTCGGCTTCCTTCTCGACGACGGAGTCCGGCGGCAGGCCGCCGTCCTTCTGCCCGACACTCATGCTGCCGCGGCTCGCATGAAACCGCATGCCGATGCGGCGTGCAGCGGCAATGCTGTCGTCGAGCCCGCTGCCGTTCGGATAGATGTACAGGTGATCGCTCGACGTCGTGCAGCCCGACAGCAGCAGTTCGGCCATCGCCGTCAGCGTCGACACCTCGATCATTTCCGGCGTGAGATTCGCCCACACCTTGTACAGGCTGGTCAGCCAGCCGAACAGCTCGGCGTCCTGCGCAGCGGGTATCGCGCGCGTCAGGCTCTGATACATGTGGTGGTGTGTGTTGACGAGGCCGGGAATCACCAGATGGCCCTTCATGTCGAGGATTTCGTCGGCTACGTCGGGCAGTTCATCCGACCGGCCGACCGCGACGATCCGGTTATCTTCGATATAGAGCCCGCCGTCGCGCAGCTCGCGCCGCTCGCCGTCCATCGTGACCAGCACATCCGCATGCCTGACGAGCATCGTCTTGCCGCGTTGGCCGGTCGTCCCGCTCGCGCCGGTTGAATTGGTTTGCATCGTCATTCGTTTCTCCAGTACTGCCCTGTGTTGCCGCCGATGAGGCCGCTGCACGATGCTGCGCCCTCGCGCTGCTCCGCCGGCATGTAGCCGCTCAAAGCTGCATCGTTCTGCCGTCGCCGCAGCCTGCGGTTGTCCGGGCAAGTGCAAAAGTCGTTCGAACGCGATGTCGCCGGCACGCCACCGTGCCGTCGCGTCCGTTCGAACGCAGTTGGCCCGGTTACCCAGCGTGCTCCGCCGTCTTCGGGATGCGCAGCCGTGCCGCGCATGGACGTAACCTTCGGGCGACAAAATTACGCTGGCAACTCGCGCCATTGCGATACCGAAGTTCACGACGTGCATATAGTCGGTATTTTTGGCGCCGGTACGATCGGAACCGTGCGGCGCCGCCCGCCGAGCCTGCATCGGACTGCCTGTCCGATGGGCGGCAGCGGGGCGTCATGCGGTAGCGATTATCTTTCCTATCGCTGGCTCGCGGAGGTGAACAATGTTTCTACAATGGATGTCACGGCGCTCGCTTCAAACCGCCGACGGGTATGTAGCCACTGACGTGGAGCCTCGATCCGCCGCAACGTGTAATGGATCGGGCCGCCGCTGAAACCTCGCATCCACACAAGGACAATCGCGAATGGGCAAGCTCACTACCCACGTGCTCGACACGGCCAACGGCCGTCCCGGCGCCGACATCAAGGTCGAACTCTTTGCGCTTTCCGGCGACACGCGCCGTGCGCTCAAAACCACCACCACCAATCACGACGGCCGCTGCAACGAGCCGCTGCTCGAGGGCGATGCACTCGCCGTCGGCGAATATGAACTGGTGTTCCATGCCGGCGACTATTTTGCGTCGATCGGCACCAAAGTGCCCGAACCGCGCTTCGTCGATCGCGTCGTGCTGCGTTTCGGCGTTGCGGATGCGGGTGCGCACTATCACGTGCCGCTGCTGGTGTCGCCTTGGGCTTACAGCACCTATCGCGGCAGCTGACGCGAACGGCGTCGCGTGCAAGATCGTGCGCATGCGTGCATTTCGCAGATGACATGGAGACATTCGCGAAGCGCAAGCCAGAGATCCGCGATCGATCGGCACCCGATTTCATCCGATTGCCGTTGCATGCACTGATCCGATAGCGGACATGCACCGGCGCAACAACCCCGCATGCCGCGCAACACCCGAGATGCTGCGCGAACAACGAATCAGGAGTGGAGGAGTTTCATGGAAGGCTTTATCACCGACTGGCTGAATCTCGCGATTCGCTGGTTTCACGTTATCGCCGCGATTGCATGGATCGGCGAGTCGTTCTATTTCGTTGCGCTCGACAACAGCCTGAAGCCGCCCACCGACCCGAACCAGCGCCGGCGCGGCGTGTTCGGCGAGCTGTGGCATGTGCACGGCGGCGGCTTCTACAACATGCAGAAGTACACCGTCGCACCGCCCGAAATGCCCGATGACCTGCACTGGTCGAAGTGGCCGTCGTACACGACGTGGCTGTCCGGCTTCGGTCTCTTCACGGTGTTGTATCTGTTCGCACCGAACACGTATCTGATCGACAAGAACGTGCTCGACATGGGCCCCGTGGTCGCGATCTTCTCGGCGCTCGGGTTTCTCGCCGCAGGCTGGATCGTGTATGACTCGCTGTGCCGGCTGCTCGGCAACAAGGACAAGGTGCTCGGCATCTGCGTGGGCATCTATGTGCTGATCGCCGCGTTCCTCGCGTGTCACATTTTCGCGGGCCGCGCAGCGTATCTGATCATGGGCGCGATGCTCGCGACGATCATGTCGGCGAACGTGTTCTTCGTCATCATCCCCGGCCAGCGCAAGATGGTCGCCGCGATGCTCAAGGGCGAAACGCCCAACCCGATCTACGGCAAGCGTGGCAAGCAGCGCTCGGTCCACAACACGTACTTCACGCTGCCCGTCGTGTTCGCGATGCTGTCGAATCACTATGCGATGACGTACACGCATCCGTACAACTGGGCCGTGCTGGTCGTCATCATGCTGGCGGGCGCGCTGATCCGTCAGTTCTTCGTGATGCGTCATCGCGGCCAGGTGCTGTGGTATCTGCCGCTCGCCGGCATCGTGCTGATGTTCGGCGCGCTGTTCTGGACGATGCCGAAGCCCGTCGTTCCCGTGGCGGAAGCAGCGAACGCGCCCGTCGTGAAGACGGCCGACATCGTGCCCGTGTTGCAGCAGCGCTGCGTCGCCTGCCACTCCGCGCATCCGACGATGATGGGCAGTGCACCCGCTGGCGTGCTGCTCGATACGCCGGCAGAAATCTCGACGAACGCGCAGCGTATCTATCAGCAGGCCGTGACGCTGAAGGCGATGCCGCTTGGCAACGTCACGCACATGACCGACGAGGAACGGCAGAAGATCGCCGCGTGGTTCCAGGGCGGTGCGGTGAATTAACGAATGAGGTGTCGATGACGGGCGCAAGCCCGGTTCTTCGAGGTTAGCGGGCGGTTCGCGCAAGCGGCAGTCCGCTTTTTTTATTTCCGTGACGGCACGGCAGCATCACCACGCACGCTCAACGTCCCACGCGAAAGCCTCGACTGGAAATCGACACGGAATTGCCATCCGGGTCTTTTGCATTCGCAAAGCTGTAGCCGTCCGCGCGATGCGTCGCGCCGAATACGAGTCCTGCATCTGCGCAACGCGTCTTGAACGCTTCCACGTCTTCAACGTCGAACACCAGCTTGACGGTTGCTTGCCCTGCTTTGACGCCTTTCGCGGCAGGGTGAATCATCAGGATCGCGCCGCCGTGCGGCGGAGTCAGTTCGACGATACGGTCGTCGTTATCGCGCGTAGACGCGAATCCGAAGTAGCGTTGATAAAACTCACACGCGCGTTCGACGTCCTTCACGTACAACAGAATCCTGTTCAGTGACGGTTGCATGTTTTCCCGTGGAAAGATGTTTGCCTGCATATGATCAATGCCGCCCGCGATTCTGCGCGATTTCATACGGCACGCGCAACACGCACAACACGCGCACCAAAGCAAAGGCCCATTGCGACTCCCGTCGCAATGGGCCTTTTTCAACCACAACCAGTCACACTACCAAACCGCGCAATTCGAACCTAAGCACAGCGCGCCAGACTCAGACGACCACCGCATTCATCGCGTCTTCCGTCAACCACTGCGATTCGCGCAGATTCTGCTCATTGAGATTCAGCCCATCACCGCCACGATCGACGACGATGAAATCGCTCACCTCGCCCAACGCGAGCAGCGGATGATGCCACACGCCCTTCGCGTAGTTCACGCCTTGCCAGCCGCTCGTGACGAACGCGCGAATCTTCGACTCATCCAGCTCGCCGGCAGGCGCCACGACAACCAGATAAGGCTTGTCGTTCAACGGAATGAACGCTTGCGAACCAAGCGGATGCCGCTCCATCATCGTGATTTCGAACGGCAGCGCGCGCGGCTGTCCGCGGAACAGATTGACGAGCGTGCGGCCGTTTTCATCCGTGACGTCGACTTTCGCGAGATCGTGATAACGGATCGTCGTGCCGAGATTGATCGGGATCTGCTTCGCACCTTCCAGCTCGATCACATCGCCGAACGGCGCGAACGCTTCGCGTGTCAGCGGTTCGATAGCGAGTGTCTTCATGATGCGAGCGTGCCCCACAAACGCAGACGCGACACGCCGCCATCAGGAATGATGTTGAAGCGGATATGCGTGACGGGACCGAGCGCCGCGATCTCGCTTTCGAAGAAGTGCTGCTTGTCCATCTGCAACTTCTGCTCGCCAAGCAGCACCGGCCAGAACATCGCCTGCGTGATCAGCGAACTATCGGTGCCGCCCGTCACATACGCCGCCTGGATCGAGCAGCGGTCCGGATAGTTGCCCTTGAAGTGCGCCGTATCGACTTCGATCTTCTTGATGACCCCGGGCTGCGCGAGCGCGACGATTGCCCAGTCGTTGCCCGGTTCGCGGCGACGGCGCGTTTCCCAGCCGTCGCCCATGTTGACGCCGCGGCCTGGCATCAGCAGCGTCGATGCGGCGCCGAAGTGCTGGTTGTTCGCGCCGACCAGGTAGGCGCCGTTTTCCATCGCGGCGAGGTCGAACAGATCGGTGCGGCTCGCGCCCGCCCAATCGACCTGCGGCTGGCCGTACACGCGCAGACGCGCGATGCCGCCGTCCGGATAGATGTTCACGCGCAGGTGCGTGTACGCGTTCGTGTCGCCCACTTCGAGGTAGTGGTGGCTGTTACCTTGCAATGTGGTCGACGGGACGATCTCCGTCCATTGCGTCGACTGGTTCGGCGCGCCATCGACGACGCGAGCCGCTTCCACCGATGCCGCCGGCGGGAAGTTGCCCGTGAAATGGCTGGTATCGAGATCGAGGCCCTTGATGACGCCCGGACGCGCGAGCTTCACGACGCACCAGTCATAGCCCGTCGTGCGCTTGCGGCGCGTTTCCCAGCCATCCATCCACTTGCCGTGCTCGTCGTACTTACCCGGAATGAAAACGGCCGGCTCCGGATTCAGCATGCGGTCTTTCGGCGCGAAAAAATCGTCGCTGGCTTCGAGCGCCTGTGCGCCAAGACGCGGGTCCGCGAGGTTCACGAAACGGCGCGTGAAGTCGGGTGCGTTGGGGTCGAGAATCGGGAGTGCCATCGTTGTCTTCCTTGCTGTCTGGTTGTTGCTTTGTAAATGCGTGAATGTGCGACGATATCCCAGCGATCAGGGGCTGATCAGATCGTCGAGACGAAAACGCGCAATGCGGTAGATCTGGTCGAGACTCGCGCGCAGTTCGTCGGCGCGGCTGTTGTTCACGCGCGCTTCGAAGTTCGCGATGATGCCGTGCCGGTCATAGCCGCGCACGGCGAGAATGAACGGAAATCCGAACTTCTCACGATACGCTGCGTTCAGGCGCAGCAGCTTGTCGAACTCTTCCTGCGTGCATTGACCGAGGCCCGCGCCGCTTTGCTCGCGCGTCGATTCAGCCGTCAATTCGCCACGCACGGCCGCCTTGCCCGCGAGCTCCGGGTGAGCGTTGATGAGCGCGAGCTGCTTCGCCACGCCTGCCGTTTCGACGGCGTTCGACATCGTCTGATGCAACGCATCGATGCTCGCGTACGGCCGCTGCGCCGCAGCCACTTCGGCGACCCACGGCGAATGCTCGAAGATGCCCGACAGCGCCGCGACGAACGCGTCGGTCGAGATGCTGTTGAGTTGGTCCAGTGTGTATTGCATCGCCTTCATGCCGCAGCCCCGCGGTTGTCCTGTTGTTGATAAGGATGATGCTCGCGCCAGTGACGCGCGATATCGACACGCCGTGTGACCCACACGCGCTCGTGCTTTTCGATGTGATCGAGAAACCGCTGCAGCGCGCGGAAGCGGCCCGGGCGGCCGAGCAGGCGGCAGTGCATGCCGATCGACAGCATCTTGGGCGCTTCGTCGCCCTCTTCGTACAGTACGTCGAATGCGTCGCGCAGATACGTGAAGAAATGGTCCGCCGTGTTGAAGCCTTGCGGCGTGGCGAAACGCATGTCGTTGGTGTCGAGCGTGTACGGCAGGATCAGTTGCGGCACTTTCGCGCCGCCCGTCACTTCGACATCCATCCAGAACGGCAGGTCGTCGCCGTAGTTGTCGGAGTCGTACAGAAAGCCGCCGTATTCGGCGACCAGCCGGTGCGTATTGGGACTGTCGCGGCCCGTGTACCAGCCGAGCGGCCGCTGGCCCGTCACGCGTTCGATCGCTTCCATGCCGAGGCGCATATGCTCGGCTTCGCGCTCCGGCGACATGTCCTGATAGTGAATCCAGCGATAGCCGTGACACGCAATTTCATGGCCCAACTCGACAAAGGTGCGCGCAAGCTCCGGGTGTCGCTCGATCGCCATGCCGACGCCGAACACCGTCAGCGGCAGGCCGCGCTTCTCGAACTCGCGCAGGATGCGCCACACGCCCGCACGCGAGCCGTATTCATAGATCGACTCCATACTCATGTGACGCGCCGGATACGACGCCGCGCCGACGATCTCCGACAGGAACTGCTCCGAGCCTGGATCGCCGTGCAGCACGCAGTTCTCGCCGCCCTCTTCGTAGTTGAGCACGAACTGGACCGCGACGCGCGCGCGTCCTGGCCAGTTTGCCTGCACGGGGTGGCGGCCGTAGCCGATCAGGTCGCGCGGATAGTTCGGATCGAATGACATGATATGAATGGCGCAGCGGTTGGCGTGAGCGTTGACAGGTACGCGCCGGCGGACGTCGTAAGCGCGGGAAAACACGCTACGGCAAGGCCGGCAGGGTTGAACCAGTGTAGCGAAAACACCCGGGTGCGCCCATACACCCGGGCAGATAGTGCATGTCAGACTGAGTGTATGTGCGGTGCAATATCGGCGGCGGGGTCGGCGCGTAGTGCACTCGAGTTCACTCGCAGCAGCGCGTCCCCGGCGGCTTGCCGGGCGGCAGGCGCCGCAGCTGGCTGCTCGCCCGTCGGGCTGAAGCGCGCGAACTCGCCGTCATAGCGCTTGGCGAGCGGACGCGCATAGTCGCCGCGCTTGGCCGTAGCCAGCCGCAGCGAAACCAGCGCTTCGACCCACTTCACAGCCGCCGTCACGCCTTCGACGACAGGTGCGCCCAGTGCGTCCTCGATCTCGCGGCACAGTTCGGCCATCCCTGCGCAGCCGAGCACGATCGCGTCCGATCCGTCTTCGTCGAGCGCGCGCCGGCATTCGTCGAGAATGATGCGCCGCGCGGACGAGCCGGGCTGATCGAGCTCGAGTACGGCGACATCCGTTGCACGCACGTTGCGGCAGAAGCGCTTCATGCCGTAGCGCTCGGCCAGATGCCACGCCATGCCGCAGGTGCGCGACAGCGTCGTGACCACCGAGAAGCCCGGCGCCAGCACGCTCGCCGCATGCATCGCCGCTTCCGCGATGCCGATCACCGGGCCGCGCGCCAGTTCCCGCGCCGCGTAGAGGCCAGGATCGCCGAAACATGCAATCACATAACCATCGAAGCCGTCACGCTCGCCCGCCTCGATTTCCGCGAGCAGCCCCGGCGTGGCGAGCGCCTCGTCGTAATAGCCTTCGATCGACGGCGGGCCCATCGTCGGGCTCACCGCCACCAGCTCCGTGCCCGGCGCCACGACGTCGCGCGCACAACGGCCCATGGCTTCCGTCATCCGTTGCGTCGTGTTCGGGTTGATCAGTTTGATACGCATGTCGACTCCTGTGTCGACGGGAGTTAGCGCTTTAGCGCTTACTCCCGTCCCATGCAAGATATTGCTTGCACGCTTTGATGAACTCTTATGCACCGCGCGGCAGATCGCGAGCCAATACACTGTAGAACACTGCACCGAGTCCCGCACCGATGAACCACGAGAAGTTCGCGAGAGCGTTCAGCGACGGCACCATCACGCAGATCACCGCGATCACTGCAGCCGGCAGCAAGGCACCGACTGCACGATAGTTCACGCCATTGCGATACCAGTACGAACCCTTTTCCGACACCGTGTACAGATCGTCGAGCACGATCTTCTGACGCTTCACTAGGAAGAAATCGACGATCAGGATGCCGTACAAAGGTCCGATGAAGCTGCCAAGCACGTCGAGGGTGTAATGGATCACAGCCGGGTTGTTGAACAGGTTCCACGGCGTGATGAAAATCGATGCCACTGCAGCGAGCATGCCGCCTGCACGCCAGCTGATGAGCTTCGGCGCCACGTTCGAGAAGTCGAATGCGGGCGAAACGAAGTTCGCGACGATGTTGATGCCGATAGTCGCGATCGTGAACGTCAGTGCACCGAGAATCACGGCTGTCGGATAGTCGATGCGGCCCACCGTTTCGACGGGATCCGTAATGAGTTCGCCGAACACGGGCAGCGTCGCAGCCGTCGTGACGACCGTCACCAGCGAGAACGCGAGGAAGTTGACGGGCAAGCCCCAGAAGTTGCCGCGCTTGACGCTGCGGAAGCTCTTGCCATAACGCGAGAAGTCGCCGAAGTTCAACATCGGGCCGGAGAAGTACGACACCACGAGTGAGATCGCCGTGATCATCACCGGGATCACTTCCATGCCGTGATACTTCACGCCGCCCAGATTGATGCCGATGTTCTTCCAGCCCGCGCGCCAGATCATGTAACCAGCGAGGATGAACATCACCACGTACACGGCGGGACCCGCGAAGTCGATGAACTTCTTGATCGTCTCCATGCCGTTCCAGAACACGAGTGCCTGCAGCACCCACAGCAGCATGAAGCCGGCCCAGCCTATCGTCGACAGGCCCATGAAGCCGTGGTGATGCACATCTGCGTAGGGCAGCAGCTGTGGAAAGAACTTGAGCACGACGATCACGAGCGCGCTCGACGCGAGATACGTCTGGATGCCATACCACGCAACCGCAATCAGGCCGCGGATCACAGCGGGAACGTTGGCGCCCAGCACGCCGAAGGTCGCACGGCACGCAACGGGATACGGCACGCCGTTCTGCTGGCTCGGCTTGGCGATCATGTTGCACAGCACGTTGACAAGCGTAATGCCGACGAGCAGCGCGATCAGCACCTGCCAGCTCGTCAGCCCGAGCGCGAAGAGACTCCCCGCGAACACGTAACCGCCAACACTGTGCACGTCCGACATCCAGAACGCGAAGATGTTATAGGCGCCCCACGTCTGATGCTTCAACGGCGCGAGGTCTTCGTTGTAGAGGCGTTCGCTGTAGCCTGCGGGCAGCGCATGAGCGCCTTGTTCGCTGCTCTCGTAATCGGGGATTGCCGAACTATCCGGTGCTGCACTGAACTGAGCCATGGATTCCTCCTAAGATGGGAACGCCGACGGGAATCGACGAGCATTGCATCGTGTATGCCAGGCGCACGGCCGGCCCACTATGTGGCTGGCTCGCATGCGTATCGCTTACAGGTTGCCGCGGATGTCTCCGTACTTACGTACTTGTTTTGATGGCCCTGCGCACTTTCCGCGAATGCCTGCAGGGCTTCGCCGCGTGAGCGTGGCCGCCTGATGGGCGTCCCTCGCCGTACGGTCTTTCGGTCTCGACACGTGCCGGGTGCGGCGCGTATCGGATGGGGTAGCGATCGACGTTTGGGTCGACTTTCTGTTCAAGCTCCGTTCACTTCAGTGCAGCGCGCACCGCCAGCGAGCGCGGGCGTGCGTCAGGCTTGCACTTCGACAATCCATCAGCGTGTCAGCCGGCTGCGGCTCTGGGCGCGCGCGTGCCGAACACTTCGTGCAGATCGGTCCCACCGCTAGCTGGCCGATCCAGCATCTTCAACTCAACGCTCTGCAAGTGACGCGACATCAACGCGCCTGCTGTTTTCGCGTCGCCGGCGTCGAGCGCGGCGAGAATCGCTTCATGGTCTTCGAACGAACACGGGCTGCGGCCCAGCGATTCGTACAGCGCCGAGATCAGCGTCGAGCGCGCGACCAGGCCGTTCAGGCAATCGCACAGCACCGTATTGCCTGTCAACGACGCGAGCTCCGTATGGAACTCGCCCGACAGTCTGATCCACGCCGGAAAATCGCGCGATTCGAACGCCCTGCGCTCCCGCGCGATCATCCCGCCAATGTTCTTCAATCGCCGCGAGCCTTGGCTCGCGCAAATCTTGTCGACGACGGCCAGTTCGATGATCCGGCGCATCTCGAACACTTCATGCACTTCCTGCAGCGACGGACTCGCGACAAACGCGCCGCGGTTCGGCTCGAGGTCGACCAGGTGGTCAGTGGACAGCAGAGCCAGCGCCTGGCGGATCGGTCCGCGCTTGACGCCGAATACTTCGCACAACTGGGCTTCCGTCAATTTCGCGCCAGGCGCGAGCCGATGCTCGAGGATCGCGGCGCGGATGCGCTCGGCGATCGCTTCGGGTTTCGTACTGCTCGCGGTGGCGTTGGGTGTCTCGGACATGATGAGCTTGCTGTTATGGGGTCCATCTTAGGACGGACATAAATATTGTCAACAATTTTGCGGGTCGATTTACGACAATTCTGGTTTGGACTGCCGTGCTCAAAATGATCCCAAATCTGGCGAAGGCGTTGTCCCCGCTCGTTTTCAGCGCATCGGCGCAGTTCGATCGATCGCTGTCTTGCAGACTATTTTGTCAACAAAATCGGGGTTTGCGCTGACGTGACCGGATTAGGAGGTATCGGTGGAACTAGACCGTTAGTTGCATTCAATGCTGAAACACAAAGGCGAGTTGCCTCGCCTTCGCGGATGTGAAAGGGGAACGCAACCTTCAGTCGAGCACGGGATGCCCCGAAACCGTCAGCTTGAACCCACGCGCGCCCGCGACGAGCCGCGCTTCGGCGCCGACGGGCAGCGTGACCATATCGGGAATATGGCCAAACTGAAGGCCCGTCACGATCGGAATGCCGATCACCGACCTCACCTGCTCGACCATCGCGCGCAGATCGTAGCCGTTGTCGTAGTCGAATGGCTTGCCGCCCGAGAAATCGCCGAGCACGAGCGCCTGTTGCCGCTCCAGAATGCCCGCGAGATGCAGCTGATAGATCAGCCGCTCGATCCGGAACGGCTGCTCGTTCACGTCCTCGACAAACAGGATGCCGCCTTCCACAGGCGGCATGTAAGGCGAGCCGACCAGCGATGCGATCACGGCCAGATTGCCGCCCCACAGCGTGCCCGTCACGTCGAAGGTTTGCGACTGGGGGGCCGTGCTGGAGATCGTGAACGTCTCCGAAGTCAGCGCGTGCCAGAAATGCTTCATCGTGAAATCGCTGACGCTTTCGGCGCCGAAGTCGACGGCGAGCATCGGGCCGCCGAAGGTCTTCACGTTCGCCTGCGACAGCAGCGCCAGCTGCAGCGCCGTGAAATCGCTGTGGCCGCAAAAGGCGATCGGCTGGTCGCCCAGGCGGCGCTGCAAGCCGCGATAGTCGAGCCCATGCAGGAGCCGCACCGCGCCGTACCCGCCGCGCACGGCGAGCACGATATCGGGCAGTTCGCGCGATGGGTCCGCGAGACGATTGAGTTCAGCCGCGCGCTCGCCATCCGTGCCGGCGAACCGCTGAAAGCGCCGCTGCGTCGCGCTGACGTTCTCGACGTGATGCCCTTGCGCACGCAAGCGCTTCAGCGCGACATGAACCGCGTTCGGATCGTGTGGATAGCCGGAAGGCGCGATCAGTTCGATGGTGCGGTGCTTGGCCATATGAAGTGGCAAGTCAGTGGGTCGGGTTGGTGTCCGGGCGCGGATCGGCCGCGTCCGATGCATTGCTCGATGCGGCCGCAGCCCGTGCTTCCCGCGCGGCGCGCCGGCGGTCGGCGAAAAACGAGCGCAACGCGGCGCCACACTCGTCTGCGAGCACGCCGCCCGTCACGGTCGTGTGATGGTTCAGTTGCGGATTCGCGAACGCATCGACGACGCTGCCGCATGCACCCGTCTTCGGGTCGCGCGCGCCGTACACGACGCGTGCGATGCGCGCGTGCATGATCGCGCCCGCGCACATCAGGCAAGGCTCCAGCGTCACATAGAGCTCGCACCCCGGCAGCCGGTAATTTTCGAGCTTCTGCGCGGCGGCGCGCAGTGCGGCCATTTCGGCGTGCGCCGAAGGATCGTGGCCGCCGATGGGATGATTGAACCCCTTTGCGATCACTTCGTCGCCGCAGACCAGCACCGCGCCGACAGGCACCTCGCCGGCGGCGCGCGCCTCTTCGGCGGCAGCCTGCGCGAGCGCCATGAAGCGGCGATCGCGTTCGCTAATGGGGGCGGGTTCGGGCGTGTCGGCGTTCGCATCGCTCACGTTCGAGCAGAGTGCGCCGCCTGAATCTTCAGATGAAACGGAAACGGCAGACGGCAAAACAGCCGGCGCGGGGCCGGTGTTCACGCCGGCCCCGCGCCGGCGGCCGGCTCGTCCGCGACCCGCTCGTACAGGCGCTCCGCGATCCGGCGGCAGTACTCGCGCGGCATCACCATCGGCCCGCCGCGCAGCGATTCCAGTGCCATATCGAGAGCCAGCATCTTCGCTTGCAGGCGGCAGCGGCTGTTGCGGTCGCTGACGGCATCCAGTTCGTTTTGCAGATCGCGCAGCGCTCGCAATTGTTCGACGGCGGGCGGCACGAAGCCCGCATTCTTCAGAATGCGGTTCGCTACTCGAACTTCCTCGGGCACCAGGGCGTCGTCATCGAGAACCTGCGGCGCGCCGGTTCCCGGCAAATCATCGAACTCGCCGCGCGCAGCCGCGGCGGCAATCCGTTGTTCGACAAGTGCATCAAGCAATTTCATTTGCAGTCCACTACGTTGCGGCTCTGACATTTTATCAGGACGCTGCGAAATGGATTTGTCAGACGCCTAGAGGACACACCCAAGATTAGGATTTATCGTATTTGCTGGCATTCCAGGCGCAGATATGGTTGTCGGCTTTTCAGATCTTCCGGCCCCGTCATGTCCCATCGAAATACCACTCCCGCCATCGTCTCGATTCAGCAGAAGCGCGCCGCCGCCCGCCGCTCGCGGATGCCGGGCGCGATTCGCCGCCGCGTCGGCTGGTACGCGACGATGTTTGTAACGGGCGTCGCACTGTCGCTGGCGTTGTCCGGCTGCGGCGTGTTTTGCAATGTCGGCGGGGGCAGCGGCGGCGTTGGCGGCAGCTGCGGCGTCGGCACCGGTTTTCGCTTCTGACTTCACTTGTCACGCGATCGTCTGACCCACCTCCGGCCCGCGCCTCACTGTGTCGCCAGGCGTTTTTATCGGACGCGCAATTTACATACTGTTACGCAGGCCGCGCATCACGAGCGATGCGCGTTTCCCTATACTCGTCGCGGCCACACCCGGTGGCATCACGACAATCACGTAACATGACCCACACACGTTTTGCTCGCCCTCTCGTTCGAACGACGCTGATCGCGCTCTGCGTGACGCTGCCGCTCGCCGGCTGCGTCGTCCCTGGCAATTCGCCGTATGGCGCGAGTTATGGCTCGACGTACGCCACGCAACCGGCCTACGCACAACCGGCGCAACCCGTCTATTCGCAGCCCGGCTACGTGCAGCAGCCGCAGTATCAGCAGCCTTATCAACAGCCCTATCAGCAGCCGTATGCGCAGCAGCCGCAGTATCAACAGCCCGGCTCCGATCAGTCAGACTGGCAAAACGGCCAGGCATATCAGCAGCCGCAACAGGGCTATGGCGAGCAATACGGTGTCGTCTCGTCGATCCAACCGCTTGCGAATCCCGGCGCCGTGACGGCGGGCGGTGTGGCGGGCACGGTGATCGGCGCGGTGGTCGGCGGCGTGATCGGCAACCAGTTCGGGCGCGGCCACGGACGCGATGCGGCGACTGCGATCGGCGTGCTGGGCGGCGCCGTCGCGGGCAACCAGCTGGGGCAGCAGGCGGGCGCGTCGTCGCCGGGCGGCTACCGCATTTCGGTGCAACTGAACGACGGCTCCGTGCGCGCTTTCGATGTCGGCTCACCCGGCGACTTGCATCCTGGTGATCGCGTGCGTGTCGCGGGCAACCGGCTCGACCGCTATTGAGCCGCCTGCGCCGTCACCAGACCACGAACTCGACGCACGCCCGCGCGGCTAGCACCGTGCGCCGCGCGCTGCTTCGATCACGAGCAATCGAAGCAGCGCGCGAAATTCACTCCGGTTCGACCGTTCTTCCCGGCTCGTAAAACATCGCAAACAGTTCGGACTGCGATCCGACGCCGAGCTTCGCGTAGATGTGCTTCTTGTGCGCGCGCACCGTTTCGAACGAGATCGACAGTTTCTCCGCGATCGCGCGCGACGAGAAGCCGCTTAGCGACAGCATCGCCACTTCGATCTCGCGTGCGGTCAATGCGCCGCGCCCGTTCTTGCCCGTCAGCATGCCGAAGCGCGCGTGCAGATCCGCCTCATCGTTCCCGGCCGCGCGCGGCTCTTCTTCGCCGACGAATTTCTCGAAGCGCAAGCGCTGCTGCATCAACGCGAGCACCCACGGCGAATACAACGTGAGCAACGCGGTCTCGCGCTCGTCGTAACGGCTCGTCTTGCCGAGCGAGAAGCCCATAGTGTGATCGCGATCGATCACGACATTGAAATGCACCTCGTCGCCGACGATATTCTTCTTGAAGTAGCGCTGGTAGTACTCGGTCATCCGGAAGTTGTCGGGCGCGACGTCGGCGAGCGTGTAGAAGCCCGACGCCTGCGTTTCGAACGCGGCAAGATAAAACGGATCGAGCTGGTAGAGCGCGGCCAGATAATCCTGGAACATCAGGTCGATCTTGCCGTCGGGCATGGCCTGCTCGGCGAGCACGAGCGGCGCGGCATCGCGCTTGAAGCGCAGCGCAACCCAGCTGTCGAAACCGATGTGCCGTTCGAGCACCCGCGTCAGCCGCGCCCAGAAATGCGGACCATCGAGGGCGTCGATGGCCGAGCCGATCTCCCGGTGAAAAGCGAGATCTCGCCATTCGAAGTCCATCGTGTCCTCCGGTGAGGGTAACCCTCGTGGGTAATTTCAGGACAAAAATAATACCCTGATAATCGGCCTCACTACGAGAGCGGGCGGCGCACGCACCGTTCCGCGCGGCACGAGAATCGCAGGCAATACGGATGCGCGACGCACACCGCGCACCGCTGAAAGGCATCTGGAAGGAGGCAACACCATGCAGGTAGAACTGGCGCAACTCACGCTGATCGACGGCGTCGTCGCGCACAACACGCGCAAGGTCGTCGAGACGATCGGAAGCGCCGACGCAGCGGGCGGCACGAAACTGATCGTGTTCCCCGAAACCACGCTGTCGGGCTTTCCGACGCGCGAGAACGTCGCCGACGTCGCGCAGACGCTCGATGGCCCCGCCCTGTCCGCCGTGCGCGACGCGGCCCGGCAACAAGGCGTAGCCGTCGCAGTAGGCCTCGCCGAACGTGACGGCAAGCAGTTCTACAACACGACAGTGCTCGTCGACGAACGCGGTGACATCGTGCTGCGCTATCGCAAGACGCATCTGTGGGCATCGGATGTAGGCGTGTTCACGCCGGGCGACCGCTTCGAGACCTGCGTGTGGAACGGCCTGACGGTGGGCTTGCTGATCTGCTACGACATCGAATTTCCCGAATCGGCGCGCGCCGTCGCCGCGCTCGACGCCGATCTGCTGATCGTCACCAACGGCAACATGGACCCGTTCGGCCCCGTGCATCGACGCGCAATCACAGCGCGCGCAATGGAAAACCAGATGTTCGCGCTGATGGTGAACCGCTGCGGTTCCGGCGACGACAATCTGACGTTCCCCGGCCTCTCCGCACTGATCGATCCGTTCGGGGAAACCGTGCTCGAACTGGGTGGCGACGAGACGGTGACGAAGGCCACCGTCGATTTCAAGCGGCTCGAAGCGAGTCGCGAGCACTACAACTATCTGCACGACGCACGCGTGCCGCTTGGCCTCGTGCCCGTCGAACAGTCGAACGGCCATCGCGCGCTGATGGTCGAAGCGCGCCGCCGCCGCACCGACTGAACGCTTTTTTTAGCAGTCTGTCCGGACGCACCGCACGGGGCCGAGCGCGCCCTGCGCGGGCGCGCCCACGCCCGTCGAAATGCCAGCCGTACGGCGAGTGCCCGGCACCATAAGGCATCCAGAAGACATCCATATCGGCCATCGCTATCGGCCTGGCTTTAGGAGAAATCATGCAAGCGTCGTCATCCCATGAACCGTCGCACCTGAAGCGCACGCTCGGCTTGCCGTCCGTGTTGCTGTTCGGTCTCGCCTATATGGCGCCGCTGATCGTCTACGGCACCTACGGCGTACTCGCCAAGGCCAGCGACGACACAGCCGCCCTCGCCTATCTGCTCGCGCTGATCGCGATCGCCTTCACGGCGCTCAGCTACGGCAAGCTCGCGCGCCTCTTCCCCGTCGCCGGCTCGGCGTACACGTACACGCGCAAGACCTTCAACGCGCACCTGGGCTTCCTGATCGGCTGGGCGACGCTGCTCGACTATTTCTTCCTGCCGATGGTGATCTGGCTGATCGGCGCCGCGTATCTGAACGCGGCGTTTCCGCATGTGCCGTCGTGGATCTGGATCGTCGCGTTCATCGTGCTGACCAGCGGGCTGAACATCGTCGGGATCGAGCTGGCTGCGCGTTTCAATATCGTGCTGATGGTCGTGCAACTGGCGATCGTCGCGATGTTCGTCGCCTTGTGCTGGCACTATGCATCGGCGGCGGCCGGGCCGGGCGGCATCGCGATGGCCGAACCGTTCTTCAAGCCGCATGTGCCGCTCGGCGCGACGATGGCGGGCGCCGCGATTGCCGCCTATTCGTATCTCGGCTTCGATGCCGTGTCGACGCTGACGGAAGAAACCATCGATCCGAAGAAGAACATGCCGCGCGCCATCCTGCTGATCGCGCTGATCGGCGGCGCGATTTTCGTGATTGCCGCGTACACGATGCAGCTGGCGCACCCCGGCGTCGAGTTCAAGGACACGGACTCGGCCGCGTTCGAAGTCGCGAAGATGATCGGCGGCGATATTTTCGTGACCGTGTTTCTCGCGGGGCTGATTCTCGCGCAGTTCGCATCGGGCATCTCGGCGCAGGCGAGCGTCGGCCGTCTGCTGTATGCGATGGGCCGCGATGAAATCCTGCCGAAGCGTTTTTTCGGCTACATCCATCCGCGCTTCAAGACGCCGGCGATCAACATCGCGATTGCGGGCATCGTCGGATTGATCGCGCTGAAGCTCGATGTGGCCACGTCGACGTCGTTCATCAACTTCGGCGCGTTCCTCGCGTTCACGGCCGTCAACCTGTGCGTGATTCGCGTGTATCTGTCGGGCAATCATGGCGAGCGCAAGATCGGCCTGCTCGGCGGACTGGTGTTTCCGCTGATCGGCGCGGTGGCCGATATCTGGCTGCTCGCGAGCCTCGAAAAGACGGCGCTCGTGCTCGGCGCGGCGTGGTTCGTGCTGGGTATCGCGTATCTGTGCTGGATCACGCGCCTGTTCCGCCAGGCGCCGCCCGAAGTGGCGATCTGAACGAATAGCGTGCGAGAAAACGCGGCGCATACAATGCGCCGCGTTTCGCTTTGTGTTCTGCCATTTATGCGCGCGCCGGAAATTCCGCTTCCAGCGCGTCGATCAGATTCGACAGCACGTCGACCCAGTTGCCGCGCTCCGACTGATTGAAGAGCCGCATGCCGGGATACCAGGGGCTATCCGTGCGCTCACGCAGCCACCGCCAGCATCCCGCGTAGCGATTGAGCAGCCACACGCGCTTGCCCATCGCGGCGGCGAGATGCGCGACCGATGTATCGACCGCGATCACCAGATCGAGCGGCTCGACGAGCGCTGCCGTGTCGGCGAAATCCGCGATCTCGTTCATCCAGTCGGTCACGTTGGGACGGGGCACGCAAGCGAGTTCCTTCGACGCATCGTCTGCCTTCTGCAAGCTGATCCACTGTGCGCGCGGCCATGCAAGCAGCCGCTCGATCTGCGCAGGCGCGATGCTGCGCATCCTGTCCATATGCGCGTTGATCTTGCCGCCCGCCCACACCATGCCGATGCGCGGCACACCTTGCGGCGCGACGTCCGCGAGACGCGCGCGCCAGTACGCGGCGCGCTGCGGGTCGGCGCGCAGATAGCGCGACGGCGCCGAGCCGAGGTTCTGCAAGCCGATGCCGAGCGCCATCGGCAGCGAAAGCATCGGCGAATAGCAGTCCCAGTCGCGCCAGTCGGAGGGCACGTCGTCCACCAGTCGCAACTGCGGATAGCGCTCGCCGAACGAATCCTCGAAGAGCCGCCGCAGCGGCTTGGGGCAGTTGAAGCCGATTGTCGAGAAACGGTCGAGCGTGAGCGGAAAGAAGCGGCTGAACTGCAACGCATCGCCGAGTCCCTGCTCGTACACGATGAACAGCCGCGCGTCGCGGGTCGGGGCAGCGTCACCCAGCCATTGCGGCACGGGCCATTCAGCCGGCCGCGCGCCGCGCTCGCCGCGATTGTTGCCGAGCGCGGCCCAGCGATATTCGAAATGCGGCCATGCTTCTTCGTATCGCCCGGCCGCAAGCATCATATGGCCGATATTGCTGCGTGCTTCGAGATTCGACGGATCGAGTTCATACGCGCGCCCGTGATGCACGATCGCCGCTTCGACGTCGCCGAGCGCGTTCAGCACGAGACCGAGGTTGTTGTGCGCGCCGGAGTGCGCCGGATTCGTTGCGATCACGCTGCGATACGCGTGCTCTGCCGCTTCCATGTCGTCGTTGAGTTGCAGCGCGACGCCGAGATTGAAGGCGAGAATCGATGTATCGATCGACACGGACGGCTCGCTGCGCGCGAGATCGAGGCCGCGTTGCGCGCTCGCCGCGCCCTCGGCGAGCGCGCCCGACCGAATCTGCACGACGCTCAGACTGTTGTAGAAGATGGGATCGGGCCGCACGCGCAGCGCCTGTTCGATCCAGTGCGCCGCGCCGCCCGGCTCTTTCGCTTCGAGCGCGACGAGGCCGCGCAGATGCAGCGCGGCGGCGTGCCCGGGATGCGCTTGCAGGACACCGTTCAGATATGCACGCGCCACGTCGTGGTCACCCGCGACAAAGGCTTGCTCGGCTGCCGCGTACCGCTCGTCGATATCTGGCTGGGATGTCATTCGATCATGTCCTTCACCGCGAAAAAACGGAGGCTTCGAACCGTCGATACGTCGATTCGTCGATTCGGCCCCGGCGGCGGCAATGATTGCACTGTGCCGCTGGCGAGCTGTGAAGTTATGTAACGGCAGAAGCCAACGTGATTCCCCTTATCCAATGAAAATAGGACAAAACCGCGACGGCCGCGGGGTTTGCGTCGATACATGCCTTGTAGACCACGCGCGACGGCGTAGAATACTGTACGCATATACAGTATCGTCGTCTGCTATGGAACTGCTCAAAAAGCTCGAAATACTCGCCGACGCGGCTAAATACGACGCGTCGTGTGCGAGCAGCGGCGCGCCGCAGCGCAATTCGCGCGGCGCGGACGGGCTCGGCGCGAGCACGGGCGCGGGCATCTGCCACAGCTTCACGCCCGACGGCCGCTGCGTGTCGCTGCTGAAAATCCTGCTGACCAATTTTTGCCTGTACGACTGTCAGTATTGCGTGAACCGCCGCACGAGCAATGTGCCGCGCGCGCGTTTCACGCCCGAGGAAGTCGTGAGCCTCACGCTCGACTTCTACCGGCGTAATTACATCGACGGGTTGTTTCTCAGCTCCGGCGTGATCCGCTCATCGAACTACACGATGGAGCAACTGGTGCGCGTCGCACGGTCGTTGCGCGAAGTCCATCTGTTTCGCGGCTATATCCATCTGAAGACGATTCCCGACGCCGACCCGGAACTGATCGCGCAAGCGGGCCGTTACGCGGATCGCCTGAGCGTCAATATCGAACTGCCGACCGAAATCAGTCTGGAACGGCTCGCGCCCGAGAAAAGCGCGCGCACGATCCGCCTCGCCATGAGCTCGATCCGGCTAGCCAGCGACGAAGCCGGGAGCGACGCGAAAGCGCCGCGCTTCTCGCCGGCTGGGCAAAGCACGCAGATGATCGTCGGCGCGGACGACACCAGCGACAGCACGATCCTGCAAACGGCTGAGACGCTATACGGCGCTTACCGGCTCAAGCGCGTCTACTACTCAGCGTTCAGCCCCATTCCCGACAGTCCGACCGCGCTGCCGGCCCAGGCGCCGCCGCTGTTGCGCGAGCATCGCCTGTATCAGGCGGATTTTCTGCTGCGCGGTTACGGCTTTCGCGTCGACGAACTGTTCGACACACCGGGCAATCTCGCGCTCGACATCGATCCGAAGCTCGCGTGGGCGCTGAATCATCGGGAGCGCTTTCCCGTCGATCTGAATCGCGCCAGCGCACGCATGATCGCCCGCGTGCCGGGCATCGGCATGCGTAACGCAAAGCGTCTGGTGGAACTGCGGCGCTCGCGGCGCATCCGCTATCAGGATCTCGTGCAACTGCGCTGTTCGATGGACAAGACGCGGCCATTCGTCGTAACAGCCGACTATCGTCCTGCACATGCCGACCTGTCGACGCAGCGCTTACGCCACGCGCTGACGCCGCCGCCGACACAGTTGTCGCTGCTTTGACGCGGGCGCGAGCGCATGCAGATCATCTCGATCGACGACGACTATCAGGCGTGGCGTGAAGCCGCGTTACAGGCGCTTGCGAGCCGCATGGCGCCCGAGGATATCGACTGGCGTGTGATTGCCGACGACGATCGCGCAGCCACGCCCGCCTTGTTCGACGATCGCGCGCGCGTGCCGCGCGCGGCAGTGGCGCCCGCCAAGGTGCGCATTTCTCGCGAACTCGGCGAACTGCTGAAGGACGCGGCA
Source organism: Paraburkholderia caribensis (assembly GCF_002902945.1). NCBI lineage: Bacteria > Pseudomonadati > Pseudomonadota > Betaproteobacteria > Burkholderiales > Burkholderiaceae > Paraburkholderia > Paraburkholderia caribensis. The sequence goes on along the minus strand of NZ_CP026101.1, from coordinate 1,502,857 downwards.
TGCTATCGCGACACGGCACGCTGGGCGTTTCTCTACCGCGTGCTGTGGCGATGGCATGACGGTGACCGCTCGGTCGCGTCCGCCGCCGATTGCGACGGCGCGCGTCTGTACAAGATGGCCAAGGCCGTGCGACGCGCGAAGCACGACATGATCGCCTATGTCCGGTTCCGGCTGCGGGAGCCGGGCAACGATGTGCCTGCGCCCGATCAGCCCGAATATGTCGCCTGGTATGAGCCGGAACACGATGTGCTCGCGTGGTCGGCCGAACATTTCGCGCGCCGCATGGGTCGTTCGACGTGGCTCATCTCGACGCCCGATGCCGCCGCGTGGTGGGATGGCAAAAACTTGCGGCTCGAACACCGCCCTGCGTCATCCAGCGATCATTGCAGGCACACCGCCGATGAGGCCGAAGCACTCTGGCTCGCTTACTACCGCAGCACGTTCAATCCCGCCCGCCTGAACGAGACGGCGCTCGAACAGCACATGCCCGTGCGCTTCTGGAAAGGATTGCCCGAAGGCCGCCTGATTCCGTCGATGATCAGTGAAGCGAAGAGCGGCGCGCAACGGATCGCGCAGGCTCGCGGCGTCGGCATGCTGGGCGGCAAGAGCGTGCCCGTCGATGCACATGACGCGCAACCGGCGCGTGCGCAGCCATCGACGCTCGACGCTTGCCGGCGCTGCGAGCTGTGGCGGCACGCGACGCAAGCTGTCGACGGCATCGGTCCCGACGACGCACGCATCATGCTGATCGGCGAGCAGCCCGGCGATCAGGAAGATCTCGCGGGCAAGCCGTTTATCGGGCCAGCCGGACGCTTACTCGATGCGGCGATCGAGCGCGCGGGGTTACGGCGCGAGCATCTTTATCTGACCAACGCCGTCAAGCACTTCAAGTGGATGCTGCGCGGCAAGCGGCGCCTGCACAAGACGGCGGCGCAGCAGGAGATCGAGGCGTGCGGCTACTGGCTCCAACGCGAACTGGAGCGCGTGACGCCTGCCGTCGTCGTCACGTTGGGCGCGACCGCTTTGACTGCGCTGCTGCGCGAGAAAGTCAGCTTGCGCGATTGGCTCGACCGGCCAATCGAGGTCGACGGCATGCGGGTGATCGCGACGTATCACCCGTCGTTCGCGTTGCGGCAGGAGCATGACGAGGCGCGCGAGCGCGTGCTGGATGCGATCGCTTCTGCGCTGGCGCGGGCGCGTGATCTGGCTGACGCAGAGCGGGAACGGTAGCGGGCATTGGGCATCGGGCTGGTGTTTCACCATCAAGCGAACGCGGCGAGCGCAGCGCTGACGCGTCCCTATTCTTGAAACATCAACAGAGCGCCACTCGACACCATCTGAATCGCGCCTGTTACCACCTTCAACGACAGGAGCGCATCATGTTTGCCTACTTCCTTCTCAGCCAGTTCAGCCACTGGCTTCGTTTCGTGGACAAGCCGCGTTGCGGCGCATTTCTCGCAGCATCCGTCGATCTCGAAGAGCTAGGCAAGCACGCGCAACGATACGATCGATAACTCGAATCTCCACGATTTGCCACCGCGAAGAGTCGACGCAAAAAAAGCCCGCTGACGCGGGCTTTTGAACATTCTGATGCTTGCAGGTTTCGGTACGTTCAGGCGTCCGATCACTCCCACTCAATCGTCGCAGGCGGCTTCCCCGAGATGTCATACACCACGCGATTGATGCCGCGCACTTCATTGATGATCCGGTTCGACACATGGCCGAGCAGATCATGCGGCAGATGCGCCCAATGCGCCGTCATGAAGTCGAGCGTCTGCACCGCGCGCAGCGCGACGACATACTCATACGTGCGCCCATCGCCCATCACGCCTACGCTCTTCACCGGCAGGAACACCGCGAATGCCTGGCTCGTCAGGTCGTACCACGACTTGCCCGTTTCCTTGTCGATAAAGGTGCGCAACGTTTCGATAAAAATCGCGTCCGCACGACGCAGCAGATCCGCGTAATCGCGCTTCACTTCGCCGAGAATCCGCACGCCGAGGCCCGGACCCGGGAACGGATGGCGATACACCATCGAAGGCGGCAGACCCAGCTTCACGCCGAGCTCGCGCACTTCATCCTTGAACAGTTCACGCAGCGGTTCGAGCAGCTTGAGATTCAGCGTCTCCGGCAGGCCACCGACGTTGTGGTGGCTCTTGATCGTATGCGCAGCCTTCTTGCCCTTGCCCGCCGACTCGATCACGTCCGGGTAGATCGTGCCTTGCGCAAGCCACTTCGCGTCCGTCAGCTTGCCGGCTTCCGCCTGGAACACTTCGACGAACTCGGCGCCGATGATCTTGCGCTTCGCTTCCGGATCGGTCACGCCCTTGAGCTTCGACATGAACGCTTCGCTCGCATCGACGTGGATCACCTTCACGCCGAGGTTGTCGGCGAACATCGCCATCACCTGCTCGGCTTCGTTCAGACGCAACAGGCCGTGATCGACGAACACGCAGGTCAATTGATCGCCGATCGCGCGATGCAGCAGCGCCGCCGCCACCGACGAATCCACTCCCCCCGACAGACCGAGAATCACATGCTCGTCGCCGACCTGCTTGCGGATGTTCTCGACGGCTTCGTCGATGTAGTTGCCCATTTCCCAATCGGGCTTCGCACCGCAGATCTTCAGCACGAAGCGCTCGAGCATCGCGCGGCCCTGCACCGTGTGCGTGACTTCCGGGTGCCATTGCAGGCCGTAGAAGTGGCGCGCCTCGTCGGCCATCGCCGCGATCGGACACGAGTCCGTCGACGCCATCAACTGAAAGCCTTGCGGCATTTCCAGCACCTTGTCGCCGTGGCTCATCCACACCTTCAGCATGCCGTGTCCTTCGGACGTCGCGAAGTCCTGGATGCCGTCGAGGAAACTCGTGTGGTTGCGCGCGCGCACTTCCGCGTAACCGAATTCGCGCAAATGGCCCGTTTCGACCTTGCCGCCGAGCTGCTCGGCCATCGTCTGCATGCCGTAGCAGATGCCGAGCACGGGCACGCCTGCTTCGAACACCGCTTGCGGCGCGCGCGGCGTGTCGCTCTCGGTCACCGAGTTCGGGCCACCCGACAGGATGATGCCCTTCGGCTTGAATTCGCGGATGAACTCGTCGCTGACGTCGTGCGGATGGATTTCCGACAGCACGTGCGCCTCGCGGATGCGGCGTGCGATCAGTTGGGTGACTTGCGAACCGAAGTCGAGGATCAGGATCTTGTCATGCATGGCAGCGGACGGAATCTAAAAAGAACGGATAGGGAAAGCCGCGCTGGTCGCATCGCGACAGAACGGCGTTGTATTCGAAACGGATTGGCTTGCGCGGCGACGGCGGCGTGAACGCCGCATCGCTGCGTGCCGTGATCGATAAAAAGCGCGATAAAAGACCTGCGCAGACGGATTCCAGTTGTTTCGGCAGTGGGCGTGAGCTTGCGCGGGTCAGCCATGAAACGGCGGCCGGGGCGTGCCCGATTTCGCTTCGGCAGCGCGCGCGTCGGCTTCGTTGCGCTGGGCTGCGGCGCGTTCGCGCGCGGCGGCGTCCTGGTGGGCTTCGGCCCGGCGTTCATGCGCCAACGCATCTTCACGCGCGGCGGCGGCCGCTTCGGGCATCGTCGCGCGCGGCGGTTGCGCCGTCAGGCCCGGCTCGACGGGATGCCCCGTCGCGGGACTCACAGGCGTTGCCGCGCCCACGGCAGGCGTGGCGGCGAGTGTCGGCTCCACATGCGGCCCCGTGGTAGCAGGATAAACCACACCCGGGCGAGCAGCGTTACGCTCACGCTCGGCCTTGCGCGCCTCGTTCTCGGCCTCGCGCGCCGCCACACGATCGGTGCGTTCGGCGGCAGCCGTGCCGGCCAGCCGCTCGCGCCGCTTCACCGCGCTGGAGAGCTTCACACCACCCAGGCCGATAATGAGCAGCACCACACCCGTCAGCACCGCCACCAGCTGACCAAACCCCGTCAACTGCGGTGTATGCAGCCCGACCAGCCAGACCAGCATCAGCACGCCTGTCAGCCAGTTCACATGGCCGACGACCTTGGCCGTCGTCGCCGTCATCGCGCCGTCGATGGACGCATGCAGCGCAAGCCACGCCAGGCCGATCAGCGCAATGCCCGCCCCCTGCCCAACCAGCGCAGGGTCCGTCTGCACCAGCTGCAGCGCGTCGTACAGCGATTTCCACGGCGTGAGCAAGAACAGCAGCCCGAACGCCAGCAACAACAAGGCATCGATGATCAGTACGGCACGCAGCAGCGGCTTCATCGGCAATTAGTCCACGTGGTAGTTGGGGGCTTCCTTCGTGATCTGGACATCGTGCACGTGCGATTCGCGCATGCCCGCCGCCGTGATTTCGACGAACGACGCCTTGTCGTGCAGTTCGTCGATCGTGCGGCAGCCGCAATAGCCCATCGACGCGCGCACGCCACCGATCAGCTGGAACAGGATCGCGCCGACCGAGCCCTTGTACGCAACACGGCCTTCGATGCCTTCCGGCACGAGTTTGTCGATGTTCGCGGAGTTGTCCTGGAAGTAGCGGTCAGCTGCGCCGTCCTTCATCGCGCCGACGGAACCCATGCCGCGGTACGACTTGTACTGGCGGCCCTGATACAGGAACACGTCGCCTGGCGATTCTTCCGTGCCGGCGAACATGCTGCCCATCATCACCGCATTCGCGCCCGCTGCCAGCGCCTTGCTGACGTCGCCCGAGAAGCGCACGCCGCCGTCGGCGATGACGGGTACGCCCGTGCCCTTGAGCGCCGCCGACACGTTGGCGATCGCGCTGATCTGCGGCACGCCCACGCCTGCGACGATACGCGTCGTGCAGATCGAGCCCGGGCCGATGCCGACCTTCACGCCGTCCGCGCCGTACTCGACGAGCGCCTTGGCCGCGTCAGCCGTCGCGATGTTGCCGCCGATCACCTCGACGTGCGGGAAATTCTTCTTGACCCACTGCACGCGCTCCAGCACGCCGCGGCTATGGCCGTGCGCCGTATCGACGACGATCACGTCCACGCCCGCCTGCACCAGCAGCGACACGCGCTCTTCGTTGTCCGCGCCGACGCCGACGGCTGCGCCCGCGCGCAGCTTGCCATGCTCGTCTTTACACGCGTCCGGGTGTTCCGTCTGCTTCGTGATGTCCTTCACCGTCATCAGGCCGCGCAGCTCGAACGCGTCGTTGACGACCAGCACGCGCTCCAGGCGGTGGCTGTGCATCAGCGCTTTCGCTTCGGCGAGCGGCGTGCCTTCCTTGACCGTGACGAGGCGCTCGCGCGGCGTCATGATCGTGCGCACCGGCTCGTCCAGGCGCGTTTCGAAGCGCAGATCGCGGTTCGTGACGATGCCGATCAGCTGCGCGCCTTCGACAACCGGGAAGCCCGAAATGCCATGCTGGCGCGACAGCGCGATCACGTCGCTCACCTTCATTTGCGGCGGAACCGTGATCGGATCGCGCACGACACCCGATTCAAAGCGCTTGACCTTGGCGACTTCACGCGCCTGCTCGGCCGGCGTGAGATTCTTGTGGATGATGCCGACGCCGCCCATCTGCGCCATCGCGATGGCGAGGCGAGCTTCGGTGACGGTGTCCATGGCGGCGGACACAAGCGGCATATTCAGGGAGATGTTGCGGGTCAGCCGGGTTTTCAGGCTGGTGTCGCGCGGCAGAACGTCGGAGAAGGCCGGGACGAGGAGCACGTCATCGAACGTGAGTGCTTTTTGGATCAGACGCATGGCAAATCCTATAGGCGCAAAAGCGAATTATACGCGATACCTCCCCGGTTTTCACTGCGCGAACAGTCAGTTAGCGAAATTCTTCAATGTTTTTTCGCGTCGAACGACCGTCTGATTTCGCTTCTGCGTTCGGCTCGCGTTCGAACCGGTTTCGTATGCTCGTTCGAACGCACGCGCTGCCCGTCATCCTTCGAAGCGCGTTTTTCAGCATAGGCGAAGCGCTGCAAAGTGCAGAATCGAACAAGACGCGACGACGCCCGTCCGGCTATGCTTCGCGCACTTTCAGTTTTTCGATCGGGGCAAGGCAATGCAGCGCGGCGTCGTGTATGGGATGTTGGCGGGAGCGTTATGGGGCATGGTGTTTCTGGTGCCGCGGCTGTTGCCCGATTTTTCGCCCGTGCTGCTGAGCGCCGGCCGCTACGCGATGTACGGCGTCGTCTCGCTGCTGGCCGCGCTGCCTTCCGCGCGCTCGCTGCTGCGCCGGCTCACGCGCGAAGACCTGAACGCGCTCGTCAGGCTCGCGTTGGCGGGCAACCTGCTGTACTACCTGCTGCTGACGGGCGCCGTGCACCTCGTCGGCATTGCGCCGTCCTCGCTGATCGTCGGCGTGCTGCCCGTCACCGTGACGCTGCTGGGACGGCGCGACCATGGCGCCGTACCGCTCGCGCGGCTCGCGTGGCCGCTTGCGCTCGTCGTCGCGGGCATCGCGTGCATCAATGTCGATGTGTTCGGCACGGCAGGCGAAACGCCCGGAACCATCATGAACAAGCTGATCGGCATTGCGTGCGCTGTGGGCGCGCTGGGCTGCTGGACTTGGTTCGCCGTCGAAAACGCGCGCTATCTGCAGCGTCATACGCATTTCAGCGGCAACGAGTGGTCGGTGCTGTGGGGCGTCGTGACGGGCCTGCTTGGCGCGCTGCTGTGGCTCGTAGTGGCGGTGCTGCCGTCGTCGGCCGTCGATACGACGCATGTCGACACCCGCTGGCATCTGTTCTGGCTGCTGAACCTGGGACTCGCGATTGGCGCGTCGTGGCTCGGCAACGGCCTGTGGAACGCGGCGTCCAAGCGTCTGCCGCTCACGCTGTCGGGCCAATTGATCGTCTTCGAGACGCTGTTCGCGCTGCTCTACGCGTTCATCTACGACCACCGGATGCCCCGTCCGCTCGAAATGGCCGCCATCCTGCTGCTGGTCGCGGGCGTCAGCTGGTCGGTGCGCCAGCATGCCGACGACGATTCGGACCGCTCGACGCTCGAAGAAAAGGCTCAGGCGGCCGTTCACTAGGCTGCGGCTCGCCATGGGCCGGGCGACCAACGCCGGCCGCAAAAACGGCAACGGCGCACCGCGTGACACGGTGCGCCGTTGCCGTTTGCCAGTCGCAGGTTCAGCGCGACGTCAGCGCGAATCCTTGTGCAGCCACTTACGCCCTTCGACCGAGCCTTCCTGGCGCGATTTCTCGACGCGCCGCTGCCGCGCGAGCTTCGGATCGACGATCAGCGGCCGGTAGATTTCGACGCGGTCATGGTCGGCCAGCACGGTGTCGAGCGGCTTGAGCTTGCCGAACACGCCTGTCTTCTGTTTCGTCAGATCGATTGCGGGATGTCGGGCGAGGATACCGCTCGCGTCGATGGCCTGGCCGAGCGTCGTGCCTTGTGGCAACTGAAGTTCGAACAACGTCTGCTCGCGCGGCAGCGCGTAGCAGACCTCGATGGTCAATGTCGTGCTCATGCCTTGCCGTAGCGCTGGTCGGCGCGTTTCACGAACGATTCGACGAACGTGTTCGCGATATGGCTGAACACCGGACCGATGATTTTCTCCAGCAGAATGTTCGCGAATTCGTAGTGCAGCGCGAACTCGATCTTGCAGGCGTCCGCGCGCAGCGGCGTGAAGCGCCAGTAGCCGGTGAACTTCTTGAACGGGCCGTCGGCGAAGTTCATGTCGATGCGCGTCGGCCGCTCTTGCGTGTTGTGCGTTGCGAAGTGCTGCTTGATGCCCTTGAAATTGATGTCGATCTTCGCCTCCATCAGGTTTTCCTCCTGGCGGCGGATCTCGACGCCGCCGCACCACGGGAGGAAATTGGGGTAGTCGGCGACATCGGTGACGAGGTCGAACATCTGTTCCGCCGAGTGGCGTATCAACACGGTTTTCTGGACATCTGCCATAAATTGAACGGCGCGTGGCAACAGGGATTGATAAATAGCGAGCGCGTGACAACTGAATGACACCGCGGCGGGTTTTCGGCGTCCCGCTTTGCTAAAATCGTGATTTTAAACGAGTTGGCCAGTTTCCATTCATGAGCATCATCGACAACAGAAAAGCGTTCTACGACTACTCGGTCGAAGAACGTTACGAGGCGGGGCTCGTGCTTGAGGGCTGGGAAGTCAAGGCGCTGCGCGCCGGGCGTGGCCAGATCAAGGAAGGCTACGTCGTGATCAGGAACGCGGAGCTGTTTTTGATCGGCACGCATATCAGTCCGCTGCCCGAAGCGTCGACCCATATCACGCCGGACCCGGTCCGTACGCGCAAGCTGCTGCTGCATGCCGAGGAAATCAGCAAGCTGATTGGCAAGGTCGAGCAGCGCGGGTATACGCTTGTGCCGTTGAATTTTCATTACAAGAATGGGCGCGTTAAGTGTGAGATTGGGCTTGCCAAGGGCAAGAAGCAGCACGATAAGCGTGAAACCGAGAAGAAGCGGGATTGGGAGCGGGAAAAGGCCCGGTTGATGCGGACGCCGGTGTGAGGGTTTTTTTGGCCTGCGCGGCGCGGTGAGGGTTTGGGGGTTTGGGGTTTTGCCGCGGTGCGGGTTTTGGTTTTGGTTTTGGTTTTGGTTTTGGGGTTGTGTGGTGCGCTGGCCTTTGCGCTGGCATCCGCGATTTGCTTGCGTACTTCACGCGTCGCCCCTGTGCGGGGCGGCACCTACTTTTCTTTGCCGCCGCAAAGAAAAGTAGGCAAAAGAAAGCGGCTCACACCGCCAGTGCTAGTTCTTGCCTGAGGGCCCCCAAAGGTTCTTACGCCTCACACGGCAATCACATCATTCGTGTTCGTTGCCAGCGCTCTTGCTGGGGGCCTCACCCGCTTCACGCACCCGCGTTTCAGCATGCCTCACCAGACAGTCCACGGCCGCCCAGGTGGCAAACTGTGTGTCGGCCCTCGGTGCTCCACATGCTTCACTCCAGACCGATTGAGCACGCGCTCCACCCTGTAAGAGCGCTAACGTGTACGTCAGGAAAACCTACACACAGTTTGCCACCTGGGCGGCACATACCATTCGCTGCCGCTTGACCGGGTACGGGTATCCGAAGCGGGTGAGGCGTTTGTTCGAAGCGTTGGCAACGGGCACCAACCAAGGCGCTGGTGTGTGAAGGATGGGGACGTTGGGGGCCCGTGGGTAAACGTCAAGAATTGGCGGTGTGAGCCGCTTTCTTTTGCCTACTTTTCTTTGCGGCGGCAAAGAAAAGTAGGTGCCGCCCCGCACAGGGGCGACGCCTGAAGCACGCTAACAATTCGCGGATGCCAGCGAAAACACAAATCGCGGATGCCAGCGCCCCCCCCCAGCCTCGCCGACACAAAAACCCTAATCACCCGGCACTCTTCGCCTGCTTCACGATCGTCAACGCCGACGCAATCATCGACCCCATATCCGCCATATTCCCCGGCACGATCAACGTATTCCCGGCCTTCGCCAGATTCGCAAAAGCACCCACATACTGCTCAGCGACCTTGAGATTCACCGCCTCCATCCCGCCTGTAGACTGAATCGCCGCCGCAATTTTTTGGATTGCCTGAGAATTAGCCTCGGCGACCGCCAAAATCGCCGCCGCCTGGCCCTGCGCCTGGTTAATCGCCGCCTGCCGTTCGCCCTCCGACTTCTGGATCGCCGCCTCACGCCCGCCCGACGCGATATTGATCTGCTCCTGCTTGCGCCCTTCCGATGCCGCGATCAGCGCGCGCTTCTCGCGCTCCGCCGTGATCTGCGCCTGCATCGCGTGGAGAATCTCCTTCGGCGGCGTCAGATCCTTGATCTCGTAACGCAACACCTTCACGCCCCAGTTCGACGCCGCTTCGTCGAGCGCCGACACGATCGAATGATTGATGAAGTCGCGCTCCTCGAACGTCTTGTCGAGCTCGAGCTTGCCGATCACCGAGCGCAACGTCGTCTGCGACAGCTGCGTGATCGCGAACACGAAATTGCTCGACCCGTATGACGCCTTCATCGGATCGGTGACCTGAAAGTACAGCACGCCGTCCACCTGCAACTGCGTGTTGTCGCGCGTGATGCAGACCTGGCTCGGCACGTCGAGCGGAATTTCCTTGAGCACATGCTTGTACGCAATCCGGTCGATGAACGGCACCACGAAACTCAAGCCCGGCGTGAGCGTCGCGTGATAGCGCCCGAGGCGCTCCATCACCCACGCGTGCTGCTGCGGCACGATCTTGATCGTCTGCGCAGCGACCACGATCACGACAATCAGCAACACCAGTCCGACGATACTCGACGATTCCATTCCTGCACCCCCATCTGCTTTTGAATTGTTGTGCGCGTTCAGTTGCGCCTGCACTGCATCTGACGGCTCAGGCCCTCGCCGGCGCACGCTTGCTCGCGACAACGACGAAACAGTTGCCCCGCAATGCAGTGATTTCATAGAGACTGGCGTCTTCCGGCTCGCCGGGCGCGAGTTCAACATCCCATGACGCGCCACGATACCTGGTGCGCGCGTGTCCGTCGTGCCACGCGGGCACGGTCAGCGTCGAGCCGATATCGAGGTTCACGTCGGGATTGCGCGCGGCTTCGGCGCGCGCTTTCGTTTTACGTCCGAAGCGCGACTTGCGCAGCAACAGCATCGCGGCAAGCGCCACGGCAACCGCAATGCACAGTTGCAGCGGCAGATCAGCCCCTGCGAGACGCGCCAACGCCGCCGCAATAAAGCCGAGCGCCACCATCAGCAGATAGAACGTGCCGTGCATCAGTTCGAGCACGATCAGCACGCCTGCGCCGATCCACCAGAACAGTCCACTTTGGAACACTCGCGCCTCCACAAAGCAAAACACCCCGGATCTACCGGGGTGTTTATAGCATGAAGCGCCAGCGTTTTATCGTTCGTAGCAGCACCTTTTACGCGCCGCTACAAATCGATGCGCAATGCTTACTTCGTCACTTTTGCCAGCGCCTGCCACGTATCGATGATCGTGTCCGGGTTCAGCGAGATAGACGCAATGCCTTCCTGCGTCAGCCACTCGGCGAAGTCCGGATGATCCGACGGGCCCTGGCCGCAAATGCCGACGTACTTGTCCAGACGCAGGCAGGTTTCGATCGCGCGCTTGAGCAGGAACTTGATGGCGGGATCGCGCTCGTCGAAGTCCGCTGCCAGCAGCTCCATGCCGGAGTCGCGGTCGAGTCCGAGCGTCAACTGCGTCAGATCGTTCGAACCGATCGAGAAGCCGTCGAAGTACTGCAGGAACTCTTCCGCGAGGATCGCGTTCGACGGCACTTCGCACATCATGATCAGGCGCAGACCGTTCTCGCCGCGCTTGAGGCCGTACTTCGCCAGCAGCCCGACCACGCGCTCCGCCTGCTTCAGCGTACGCACGAACGGCACCATGATCTCGACGTTGTCGAGGCCCATCTCTTCGCGCACGCGCTTGAGCGCGATGCACTCCATTTCGAACGCCTGCGCAAAGTCTTCCGCGATGTAACGCGACGCGCCGCGGAAGCCCAGCATCGGGTTTTCCTCGTCCGGCTCGTAGCGCGAACCACCGATCAGCTTCTTGTACTCGTTCGACTTGAAGTCCGACAGACGCACGATCACGGGCTTCGGATAGAACGCAGCGCCGATCGTCGCGATGCCTTCCGTCAGCTTGTCGACATAGAACGCACGCGGCGATGCGTGACCGCGCGCGACGCTTTCGACAGCCTTCTTCAGGTCCTGATCGATGTTCGGGTACTCGAGAATCGCCTTCGGGTGAACGCCGATGTTGTTGTTGATGATGAATTCGAGGCGAGCAAGACCGACGCCCTTGTTCGGCAGTTGCGCGAAGTCGAACGCGAGTTGCGGATTGCCCACGTTCATCATGATCTTGACGGGAATTTCCGGCAGTTCGCCACGCTGGATTTCCGTCACTTCCGTTTCGAGCAGACCGTCGTAGATCTTGCCTTCGTCGCCTTCCGCACACGAAACGGTCACCAGCGCGCCGTCCTTCAGCACGTCCGATGCATCCCCGCAACCCACCACGGCGGGCACACCCAGTTCACGCGCGATGATCGCCGCGTGGCAGGTACGGCCGCCACGGTTCGTGACGATCGCGGCTGCGCGCTTCATCACGGGTTCCCAGTTCGGGTCGGTCATGTCCGCGACCAGCACGTCGCCCGGCTGCACGCGCTCCATTTCCGAAGGATCGTGAATCACGCGCACGGGGCCCGCGCCGATCTTCTGGCCGATTGCCCGGCCCGTCGCCAGCACCTGCGACTGGCCCTTCAGCTTGAAGCGCTGCTCAGCCTTGTTGCCGCCCTGGCTCTTCACCGTTTCGGGGCGCGCCTGCAGAATGAATATCTTGCCGTCGCGACCGTCCTTGCCCCACTCGATGTCCATCGGACGCTGGTAGTGCTTTTCGATGATGACCGCGTACTTCGCCAGTTCGATCACGTCTTCGTCAGTGATCGAGAAGCGGTTGCGCTGCTCGTGCGGCACGTCGACGGTCTTCACGCGGCCTTCTTCGCCCGCCTTCGTGAACTCCATCTTGATGAGCTTCGAGCCGATCGAGCGGCGGATGATCGGGTACTTGTTCTGTGCGAGCGTGGTCTTGAAGACGTAGAACTCGTCCGGATTCACCGCGCCTTGCACGACGGTTTCGCCGAGGCCGTAGCTCGACGTAATGAACACGGCGTCCTTGAAGCCCGATTCCGTGTCCAGCGTGAACATCACGCCCGCTGCGCCGACGTCCGAGCGCACCATGCGCTGCACGCCCGCCGACAACGCGACTTCAGCATGCGTGAAGCCCTTGTGGACGCGATAGGAGATGGCGCGGTCGTTGTAGAGCGACGCGAACACGTGCTTCATGCGATCGAGCACGTCTTCGATGCCGACCACGTTCAGGTAGCTTTCCTGCTGACCGGCGAACGATGCGTCCGGCAGGTCTTCCGCCGTCGCCGACGAACGGACCGCGAACGACAGTTCCTCAGGCGAGCTCTTTTGCAGCGTGTCGAAGCCTGCGCGGATTTCCTGTTCGAGACGCGCCTGCAGCGGGGCGTCGACGATCCATTGACGGATCTCCTTACCCGCAGCGGCGAGTGCCTTCACGTCGTCGACGTCGAGCGTCTCGAGACGTTGGGCGATACGTTCGGTCAGGTTGTTGTGATGCAGAAAGTCGCGGAATGCGAGCGCCGTCGTCGCGAAACCCGTCGGCACGCGCACGCCCGCTTCGGCGAGCTGACTGATCATCTCGCCGAGCGAAGCATTCTTGCCGCCGACGATTTCCACGTCGGTCATTCGCAACTGCTCGAATGGAACTACATACGCCTGATCCTTAGCAACGTTAACTGCGTTAGTCATACAAGCCCCTAAGTGGAAAAAATGCTCGATTGCGCAAGTGGGCTCGAACACGAGGCGCCCATTGGGAGCGTGACTCGTGCCTTGCGCAACCTGTTGGAGAAGCAATCGCGGAAGGCTTCAGGCGCGGCACGAAGCCCGACGAAGCAGAAGATTGAACGAATTTGCAGCGTTGCCGTGCAACTTACGAACAAATCACGACGCAATCAAAGAGCGATAACAGATAGTTACACGCGATTTGGCTGCAATTGCTTATCCAACAGGTTGCCGCTATTCTACCGTGCCGACTCTCAAAATGTGACAGTCGGACGAGAAATGCGCCTCGAACGGCGCGCGCGGCTTGCCGACGGGGTTTGCGTGACAGCCCGCGGCGTCATCCCGGCCGCGCGTGGGGCTGTTTGCCCGTTCGGGCGCACGCTGCGCCGCGTGTCGTCTGGTGTTGCGCCGCTGCCGTTTTCCGGCCAGCCACCGGGCAGCGCGCGCCACGCGGCAATGTCTGATTCGAGCGGATTTTGACGCTCATGTTCCCTGCCCACTGATGCCGCCCACCGTATTCATCGTCTCCGACGGTACCGGGATCACTGCCGAAACCTTCGCGCATTCGATCCTCTCCCAGTTCGACCAGAAATTCCGTCTGGTCCGTGTGCCCTTCGTCGATTCGACGGAAAAAGCCTACGCCACGCTCGAAAAAATCAACGAAGCCGCGCATCACGAAGGCCGCCGCCCAATCGTCTTCACGACCCTCGTGGACAGCGCGTCGAACCAGATCGTGAAGGATTCGAACGCACTCGTGCTGGACATGTTCCAGACCTTTGTCGAGCCGCTCGAACAGGAACTGGAACTGAAGTCGAGCCACGCCATGGGCCGCGGCCACCAGAACGCCGACACCGAGGAATACAAGAACCGCATCGAGGCGATCAACTTCTCGCTCGCGCACGACGACGGCCAGTCCAATCGCAATCTGGAAGAAGCCGACGTGATCCTCGTCGGCGTGTCGCGCAGCGGCAAGACGCCGACCAGCCTCTACCTGGCGATGCAATACGGCGTGAAAGCGGCAAACTATCCGCTGATCCCCGAAGACTTCGAGCGCGGCAAGCTGCCCACGCCGCTGCTCGCGCATCGCACGAAGATGTTCGGCTTGTCGATCGATCCGCAGCGGCTTTCGGAAATCCGCAACGAGCGGCGTCCCGGCAGCAAATATGCGGCACTCGAAAACTGCCGCTACGAGATCAACGAAGCCGAGACGATGATGCGCCGCGAAGGGATCAAGTGGCTCTCGTCGACGCACAAGTCTATCGAGGAAATCGCGACGACCATCCTGCAGGAAATCAGGCTGGACCGGTCGTCGTATTGATGGCGCGAGTCGATTTCGATAAGTGAATTCAGCCGGCAGCGCGCTGCTGCCGGCACTGCTCGAAAAGACACACGGCGGCGGCCGCCGCCACATTGAGCGACTCCATCCCGCCGGGCTGCGGAATCGTCACGCGGTATGTCACCGCGTCGCGCCACGGCTGCGAGACGCCCGCCCCTTCATTGCCGAACACCCACGCGACAGGCCCCGACAGATCGGTGTCGTAGATTGCCTGCGCGCCGTGCGAATCCGTGATCGCGACGGGCACGTCTAGCCGTTCGATCAACGTCTGCGGCTCGATGTCCTCGTGAATCTGCAGCAGAAAATGCGCGCCCATTCCCGAGCGAAGCACCTTCGACGACCACGCGTACGCGGTGCCCGGCGCGCAGAACACATGCCCGATGCCCGCTGCCGCAGCGCTGCGCAGAATCGATCCGACATTGCCAGCGTCCTGCACGCCGTCTAGCACGACGCAGCCCTGCGTCACGCGCCCGGGCAGCGGCAGGTCGAGCTTCTCGACGAGCAGTAACAGGCCGACGCCGTTGACGACATTCGACAGTTGTCCAAACAGCGCGTCGGGCAGCGTGACGATGCGCCGTTCCTCGATCCGCGCGACCAGCGCCTGCGCCTCGTCGTGGCGCAGCGCGCCTTCCGTGACGACGCACATTTCCGGCTGGCCCGCGACGTCGAGATACGCGCCCGCCAGGTGAAACCCTTCGAGCAGCGCATGGCCGCTCTTGCGCTGTTGATGCGTCGAGCCGGCCAATGCCTTCAGACGCTTGTAGAGCGGATTGTCCCGCGAGGTGATGGCTTTCACAGGCAGCACGAAAAGAATAGCGGTGAAAAGAAAAGCGCCCGCAGGCGCTTGATCGTGTTTTGCGTGGCGTCAGAACGGCGCGCTGTCGTCGGCGAGGAATGCTGTGTCGGCGGCTGCGGGCGGCATGACGATCGCCCCTTCCTGCAAACCAATGCCGGTGCCGAGCCGCACATGCGCTTCACGCACGGGCGCGAACGAGCGCCGGTGATGCTCGCACGGACCATGCTCGCGCAGCGCCGTCAGATGCTGCGGCGTGCCGTAGCCGGCGTGTGCATCGAAGCCATATACCGGGAACATCTGATGCAGTTCGAGCAGCATCCGGTCGCGCGTGACTTTCGCGAGAATCGACGCGGCCGAAATGCACGGCACCAGCGCGTCGCCGCTGATGATCGCCTCGCTGCGAATGCTCAGCGTCGGACAACGGTTGCCGTCGATCTTCGCCAGCGTCGGCGTGACCTTTAGCCCTTCGACTGCGCGCTTCATCGCGAGCATGGTTGCGTGCAGGATGTTCAGCGAATCGATTTCTTCCACGGAAGCCGACGCGACGCAATATGCAAGGGAACGCTCGATGATCTTCTCGTAGAGTTCGTCGCGCTTTTTCGCCGTCAGCGCCTTGGAATCGTCGAGGCCGCGAATGCGCGGCTTCGACGGATCGAGGATCACGGCGGCAGCAACCACGGGCCCGGCCAGCGGACCACGCCCCGCTTCGTCGACGCCGCAAATGACGTCTTCCGGGGACGAAAAATCGAGGCCGCCCTGGTCCGCTTTGTTCGCCGACGCTTTGCGGCGCGGCGCAGCCCCGCCCGTCGCGCGGGTCATGGACGCCCCCGGCGCGCTTCGATGACGGCGACGACCGCTTCCGCAGCCCGCTGCGCGGTGTTTTGCCTGAGCACGTGATGCATCTCGGTGAAAATTTCCGTCAGCGTGCGCCGGTTTGCGTCGTCGCGCAACTGGGTCAGCGTGGCATCCGCCAGCGCTTCGGGCGTCGCGAAGTGCTGCAGGATTTCCGGCACGACGAAACGGCCGGCCAGAATATTCGGCAAGCCGACGTACGGCAGATAACCCTGCCGGCGCATGATCTGCCCCGTGAGCCAGGGCACCTTGTACGAGATCACCATCGGCTTTTTCAGCAGCGCCGCTTCCAGCGTGACCGTGCCGCTTTTCACGAGAATCGCGTCGGCGGCCGTCATGGCGGTCTGCGCGTTGCCGTCCGTCAGCGTCAACGGCAGCTTCGGATGCGCTTCGACGAGCGGCTTGAGCAGTTCGCGCAGCGCCGGCGTCGCGGCCGGCATGACGAAACGCACGCCCGGCTCGCGCTGCAACATCAGTTCCATCGCATCGAAGAACGTCGGGCCGATCAGCGAGATTTCCGAGCGCCGGCTGCCCGGCAGCACGGCGATCACCGGGCCGCTTTCGGGCAGCCCGAGCACGCGGCGCGCGCCTGCCGTGTCTGGTTCGAGCGGAATCTCGTCAGCGAGCGGATGACCGACATAGGTCGCCTTCACGCCCGATTTCTCGAGCAGCGCCTTTTCGAACGGGAACACGCACAGCATGTGATCGACGGCCTTGACGATCTTCTTGATGCGGCCGCCGCGCCACGCCCAGATGGATGGGCAGACGAAGTGAATGGTCGGTATGCCCGCGTCGCGCAACGGATGCTCGAGGCCGAAGTTGAAGTCGGGCGCATCGACGCCGATAAAGGCGGACGGCGGCTCGGCCAGCAACTGGCGCTTCAGTTCGTTGCGAATGCCGAGAATCTCGGGAATGTGCTTCAGCGCTTCGACGTAGCCGCGCACCGACAGCTTTTCCATCGGAAAATGCGCGTCGAAGCCCTTCGCGATCATGCGCGGGCCGCCAATGCCGAAGTACTGTGTGGTGCCGGGCAGACGGGCGGCGAGCCCGTCCAGCAACGAAGCCGCCAGCAGATCGCCCGACGGCTCGCCGGCCACCATTGCGAGCCGCAGCGGACTGGTAGGCAACGGCATCGGTTAGCGGATGATGCCGCGCTGCGACTGCTCGACGAATTCGACGAGCGCGCGCACCGGCTCGTCGCCGTCGCCGCCCGCCGCTGCGAGTTCGCGCAACTGCACTTTTGCCTCTTCGAGCGACAGACCGTTCTTGTACAGCAGACGGTAGGCCGAGCGCAGTGCCGAAATCGCATCCGGTGAAAAGCCGCGACGGCGCAGCCCTTCGACGTTGATGCCGTGCGGCTCCGCCTTGTTGCCCGCCGCGATCACGAACGGCGGAATGTCCTGCACGAGCGCCGACGCGCCACCGAGCATGGAATGCGCGCCGATCCGCACGAACTGATGCACGCCCGACATGCCGCCGACGATCGCGTGATCGCCGATGATCACGTGACCCGCCATCTGCGCGTTGCTCGACAGGATCACGTTGCTGCCGATCTGGCAGTCGTGGCCGATATGCACGTAGGCCATGATCCAGTTGTCGTCGCCGAGCGACGTGACGCCCTTGTCCTGCACGGTGCCCGTGTGGATCGTGGTGAACTCGCGGATCGTGTTGCGATTGCCGATCACGAGCCGCGTCGGCTCGTCCCTGTACTTCATGTCCTGCGGACGCCCGCCGACCGATGCATAGTGACCGATCCGGTTGTCTTCGCCGATCGTCGTGTGACCTTCGATCACGCTGTGCGAACCGATGGTCGTACGTGCGCCGATCGTCACGTGCGCGCCGACAATGGCGTACGGTCCGATTTCGACCGATTCGTCGAGCTGCGCGCCCGACTCGATGATCGCAGTAGGATGAATCCTGCTCATGCGCCCTCGCTAGTATTTCCGCGTATCAGTTACATACCGCCGATGACGCTGCGGCGTCATCCGACGCGTTGAAGCGGTCACGATGCAACCCGTTTTGTGACCGCTCAAGGTTTCGATGGTTCTGCCTCGCGCGTGCCCGGACACGCCGCTCACGGCTGCCCGGCCGCCGGCATCACTCGCTGTCCGTCTGGCGCACCGCACACATCAGGTCGGCTTCGGCAGCCACCTGGCCGTCCACTTCCGCGCGCGCCTTGAACTTCCAGATGCCGCGCATATGGCGCTCGAACGTGACGTTCAGGATCAACTGGTCGCCCGGCTCGACGACCCGCTTGAAGCGCGCATTGTCGATGCCGACGAACAGATACAGCGTGTTGTCCGGATCGTGCGGCTCTTCCGCGAAGGTCAGGAGCGCTGCCGTCTGCGCGAGCGCTTCCAGAATCAGCACGCCAGGCATAACCGGGCGCTTCGGGAAGTGACCCATGAAGTACGGTTCGTTGATCGACACATTCTTCAGCGCTTTGATGCTCTTGTGCGGCTCGAGTTCGAGCACCCGATCGACCAGCAGGATCGGATAGCGGTGCGGCAGCAGCGTGAGAATCTTGTGAATGTCGAGATTGATTTTTTCGGTGCTCATGGTGTTTCTGCTCACGCGGGGATTGCGCGATGATGACTTCGAATGCTGGGTGCAAGGGCCTGGTTGATGACGACGCGCCCTGCCGCCCGTTCCTGTTCCGGCTGCGCGCGATCCGGGGGCCGCGCGCGCCGGCGTTTCCTTCCGGTCGTGCCGATGATGCCGGCGATCCTTACGCCTTGTCTCCGGAGGCGCTGGCGACTGCGGCTTCGAGCGCCTTGATGCGATCGCGCAACTTGTCGAGGTTGCGCATCAACGCGGCACTCCTGTTCCAGTCGGCGTGATCGACGGCCGGGAACGCGCTCGTGTACATGCCGGGCTTCAGAAGCGACTTCGATACACCCGACTTTGCCGTGACGATCACGTAGTCGGCCAGGGTGACGTGGCCGGCAATGCCGACCGCGCCGCCGATCATGCAGTGGCGGCCGATTGTGGTGCTGCCCGCAATGCCCGCGCAACCGGCAATCACCGTGTAGGCGCCGATCTTGCAGTTATGGCCTATCTGCACGAGGTTGTCGATCTTGACGCATTCTTCGATGACAGTATCGGCCATCGCGCCGCGGTCGATCGTGGTATTTGCGCCGATTTCGACGTCCGGTCCGATCGACACGCCGCCAACCTGCGGAATCTTGACCCAGCTGCCCGTACGCGCATCGCCTTCGCCGACGAAGTCCGGCGCGAAGCCGAAGCCGTCCGAGCCGATCACGGCGCCCGCGTGAATGATTACGCGCTCGCCGATCTTGCAGCCGTGGTACACGGCGACGTTCGGATACAGATGCGAGCCTGCCGCGATCTGCGTGCCACGACCGACGAATACGTTCGCGTCGAGGCGCACCTTCTCGCCGATCGACGCGCCCGCTTCGACCGTCACGTTCGGGCCGATCACGGCGCTCGCGGCGATCTGCGCCGACGGGTCGATGGTCGCGCTCGGATGCACGCCAGGCTTCGCCTTCGGCGACGCCATGTCGATGAAGGCCTGCGCGAGGCGCGCGAAGTAAGCGTACGGATTCGGCGTGACGATGAAATTACGAGCGTCGCGCGACGTCACCTTCTCCAGATCCGCCGCGTTGATCAGCACCGCGCCCGCGCGCGTCGTCTCGACTTGCGCCAGATACTTCGGGTTGGCGAGAAACGCCAGTTGATCGGGGCCAGCCTGATCGAGCGGCGCCAGATTGCTGACGCGGTGCGCGCGATCGCCGACGATCTCTCCGCCGAACTGCTGGACGATCTCCTCGAGCGTGAATGCCATGCGTGTACTGCTCCTGCTGTTCAGTTGCCCAACTTGCGCGCGTCGCACACTTCTCGCGCGCGCCAAGGGTTTGGCGCCGGACGGCTGGCGTGGGCGCCGTCCGGCCCGGCTTCAGTTGCCCGATGCGGCCAGCGCCTTCAGCACCTGGTCGGTGATGTCGATACGCGGGCTGACGTAGACGGCCTCCTGCACGATCAGATCGTAGTGTTGCTGCTCGGCGATCTGCTTGATGACCTTGTTCGCGCGGTCCAGCACGGCCGCCAGTTCTTCATTGCGGCGCTGGTTCAGGTCTTCGCGGAATTCCCGCTGCTTGCGCTGGAAATCCGTGTCGAGCTGCGACAGGTCGCGCTGTTTTTGCGCGCGGTCGGCCGGCGCCAGCGACGCGCCGTTCTTGTCGAGCGAGTCGGACAGCGACTTCAGACGCTGCGCCATGTCCTGCAGGTCCTTGTCGCGCTTCGCGAACTCCGCTTCGAGCTTGGTCTGCGCCGCTTTCGCCGCCGCCGATTCACGCAGGATGCGATCCGAATTCACCGCGGCGATTCGCGCTTCCTGCGCCAGCGCGGCATTCGCCGCGCCCACGCCGAGCGTCATGGCAAGCACCATTGCACACGCCACACGTTTCGAAAACATACCAGTTAGCAAAGTCATCCTCTCGATGCTGTAAGGGGTTCCAGTTCCGGTGCGCGCAATCAGAACGCCGTACCGATCTGGAACTGGAACTTCTGATACTGGTCGCCCGTATGTTTCTGGAGCGGGAAGCCCAGCGACAGCTTGAGCGGCCCGATCGGCGAAATCCACGCGAGACCGACACCGTAACCGTAACGCAAGCCGTTCGAACCGACCGTCGTGTCGCCGCCCTGACGCGAATCGCCCCAGACGTTACCGGCGTCGAGGAAGGTGAACACACGCAGCGTGCGGTCATAGCCCGTGCCCGGCAGCGGGAACGTGAGTTCGATGTTGGAGACGAACATCTTGTTGCCGCCGATCGGGTCGTTCGTGACCTTGTCGCGCGGACCCAGCGAGCTCGGTTCATAACCCCGGACCGAGCCGATACCGCCCGCGTAGTAGTTCTTGAAGATCGGGTACGCGTTGCCGATGCCGTTGCCGTAACCGCCCTGCACGTTGAAGCCGATCACGAAGCCGCGCGAGAACGAGTAATAGTACTGCGCCTGCAAGTCAGCCTTGTAATACTCGGTGCCGCCGATCGGCGTGCCGTATTCGGCGTTGGCCTGCGTGAAGTAACCGCGGCTCGGCACCAGCGCGCTGTCACGCGCGTCGCGCGACCAGCCGACCGTCAGCGGCACGTTGTTCGACACGCGGCCGAAGTCCTGCACGTAGTTCTTGTAGGCCTGCGGCGTGTTCGCATCGACGTCGAGCGTGTTCTGCTCGAAGCCCGCGCCGAAATACACCGTGTCCACTTCCGAGAACGGAATGCCGAACTTCAGGTCGCCACCCATCGTGACGATACGGAAGCTCGAATCCGTCGAGTAGTACAGCGGCTCGTACGTGCGATAGTAGACGTCGGTGATGCGCTTGATGCCGTCGACCGTGAAATACGGGTCGACCTGCGTGACCGTCAACGTACGGTACGTCTTCGCGGTGTTCACGTTCACCGAGAGGCTCGTGCCCGAACCGAACACGTTGTCCTGCGACACGCCCGCCGACAGCACCACCTTGTCCGTCGACGAGAAGCCCGCGCCCAGCGTGATCGCGCCCGTCGGCTTTTCGGCGACCTTCACGTCGACGTCCACCTGGTCCGGCGTGCCTTCGACGGGAATCGTCGTCACGTCCACGTCCGTGAAGTAGCCCAGACGGTTGATACGGTCCTTCGACAATGCCAGCCGGTTCGAATCGAACCACGAGCTTTCGAGCTGGCGCATTTCCCGGCGCACGACTTCGTCGCGCGTACGCGTGTTGCCCACCACGTTGATGCGGCGCACGTACACGCGGCGGCTCGGATCGACCTGCAGCGTCAGGTCGACCTTGTGATGCTCCTGGTCGATCTGCGGCAGCGCGTTCACGGTCGCGAACGCGTAGCCGTATTCGCCGAGCTTGTCGACGATCGCCTTGGTCGTCGCCTGCAGTTTTTCAGCAGAGAACTTGTCGCCCGGTTTGATCTTGATCAGCTTGTTCAGCTCGGCTTCGCGGTCGAGCAGATTGCCCGCGAGCTTGATGCTGTTGATCGTGTACGGCTCGCCTTCGTGCAGCGTCACCGTCAGATACATGTCCTTCTTGTCGGGCGTGATCGACACCTGGGTCGACTCGATGTTGAACTCGAGATAGCCGCGATTCAGGTAGTACGAGCGGACGTTCTCGAGGTCGCCCGTGAGCTTTTCTTTCGAATACAGGTCGTTCTTCGTGTACCACGAGAACCAGTTCGGCGTGGACAGCTGCATTTCGTCGCGCAGCGTGCCCGTGCTGAAAGCCTTGTTGCCGATGAAGTTGATCTGGCGGATCTTCGCGCTCGGACCTTCGATCACGGCGAACAGGACCGCAACACGGTTGCGATCGATCGGCGTGATCGTAGTCGTGACTTCAGCTGCGTAGAAACCGCGCGTCAGATACTGGCGCTTCAATTCCTGTTCGGCCTTGTCGACGAGCGCCTTGTCGTAATAGCGGCCCTGGGAGAGGCCAACGGCGCGCAGCGCCTTGATCAGGTTGTCCTTCTCGAACTCGTGCAGGCCGGAGAAGTCGATCGTGCCGATGGCGGGACGCTCGAGCACCTGAACCACCACGACGTCGCCTTCTGTGGCGATCTTCACGTCGTTGAAGAAACCCGTCGCATACAGCGCGCGAATGGCTTCGGAAGCCTTCTCGTCGGAAAACGTATCGCCTTGCTTGATGGGAAGATAGGAGAACACCGTGCCGGGTTCTACGCGTTGCAGCCCTTCGATCCGAATGTCTTTCACCACAAAAGGTGTCGTCGCGTGAGCTGCCAGCCCATGCGCGGCGATTGCCGCGGCTACAACCGTCTTTGGAACAAAGCGATGAGGTTTAAACAACGTGCTTCCCCAGTGTGTATAGCTGCATCAGGTCAGGCGGGCGCCATCGTACGCCGCCAGACACTTTAAAAATGGATTAAACGAGCAAGATCGTTGAACAGCGCGATCGCCGACAAGGCGACGATACAAGCCAGTCCCGCTCTTTGAAGAACGAGCTGCCAGCGATCCGATACGGCTTTGCCGGTAACAGCTTCAACCAGATAATATAACAGATGCCCCCCGTCCAATACCGGTATTGGTAAAAGGTTGAGCACGCCGAGGCTTATGCTGACAAGCGCAAGGAACGACAGGAATGCTGACGGACCGAGTCTCGCGCTCTTGCCTGCATAGTCCGCAATGGTCACGGGACCGGACAGATTCTTCAGCGACGCTTCGCCGACGATCATCCTGCCGAACATCCGCACGGAGTACACAGCAAGGTCCCACGTGCGATGCGCGCCGAGCCGCACGCTGTCGACGGGACCATAGCGGACGTCGATGGACGGCACCTGGGTGGCGAGCTCGGCGCCGATCCGGCCGATGGGTTGCCCGGTCGTTTCGTCGCGCTGTGCGCCCGGCACGATGGTTAGATTCTGTAATGCACCCGTCTGCTGGTTCTTCGCGCCGCGCTCGATCTGCAGCACGATCGGCTTGCCCGCGTGCGACTTGATGTAGTTGATGAAGGTGGTCGCGTTGTCGGCGGGATGGCCGTCAACAGCGCGAATCCGGTCGCCCGCCTGCAGCCCCGCCTGCAAGGCCGCGCTGCCCGGCTGCACGCCCGCCACCGACAACGTCCCGCCGCCCGGCTCGAAACCGAGGCGCGACATGAAATCGTCATCGACTTCCTTGTCGGAAAGATTCTGCAAGTCGAGCGGGAAGTCGAACGTGCCGTGCGTGTCCTTCGCGGTCAGCACGACGCGTTTGTGGTCGAACGCGGCGCCCAGCAGCTTCCAGCGCAGATCGGACCACGAGCGCACGGGTTCCGATTCGCCCGCATTCGCATCGCGCACGGCCACCACCGTCTCGCCGCCGTCAAAGCCCGCGCGCGCGGCGGCCGTTTCGACAGCGGGCGCCGCGACGATCGCCGCGGGCTCGGTGACGCCCGTCGCGAACACCGCGGCGAACAGCACGACAGCAAGAATGAAGTTGGCGATCGGGCCCGCCGCCACGATTGCAATGCGCTTGCCGACCGACTGACGGTTGAACGCACGCGGTAAATCGGCGGGCTCGATGGGCGCGCCCTCTTCGCGCTCGTCGAGCATCTTGACGTAGCCGCCGAGCGGCAGCGCCGCGATGGTCCACTCGGTTCCCGTCTTCTTGCTGACCCAGCGCGCGAGCGGCTTGCCGAAGCCGATCGAAAAACGCAACACCTTGACGCCGCACAGGCGCGCGATGCTGTAGTGGCCATACTCATGGACGACCACCAGTACGCCAATCGCGACTGCGAAGGCGACCACTTCGATCAGCAGGTTCATAAACGCCTCACTGGACGGCGCGTTCCGTAAGGCGGGCGCCCGCCGGCAGACCGTCGATGAAAGCGTGGGCGGCGCGTCGCGCAGCGGCGTCGGCGTCGACCACATCGGCGAGGCTCGATGCCTCGCGGTTGGGCAATGCGTTCAGCACGGCATCGACGACCTGGGCGATCGCCATGAAGCCGATGCGGCGCGTCAGGAATGCCTCGACGGCGATCTCGTTCGCCGCATTCAGCGCTGCGCTTGCGACGCCGCCCTCGGCCAGCGCCTTCATCGCCAGCGCGAGACACGGGAAGCGCGTGTAATCGGGCTTTTCGAACGACAGTTGAGCGATCTGCGCGAGATCGAGTTGCGCGACGCCGGAATCGACGCGATCCGGGAACGCCAGTGCGTGCGCGATGGGCGTGCGCATGTCCGGGTTGCCCAGTTGCGCGAGCACCGAACCGTCCGCGTACGACACGAGCGAGTGAATCACGCTCTGCGGGTGAATCAGCACCTCGATGCGGTCGCCCGGCAGATTGAACAGCCAATGCGCCTCGATGACTTCGAGGCCCTTGTTCATCATCGTCGCGGAATCGACGGAAATCTTGCGGCCCATCACCCAGTTCGGGTGCTTGCATGCCTCTTCCGGCGTGACGTCGCCGAGGCTGGAGGGCTCGCGCGTGCGGAATGGGCCGCCCGACGCCGTCAGGATGATCTTCGACACGCCGCCATGCAGCGCCGATTCACGCGGCAGGCACTGGAAGATCGCGTTGTGCTCGCTGTCGACGGGCAGCAGGATCGCGCCGTTGTCGCGCACGGCGTCCATGAAGATCGCGCCCGACATCACCAGCGCTTCCTTGTTGGCGAGCAGGATGCGCTTGCCCGCGCGCGCCGCCGCAAGACTCGGCTCGAGGCCCGCCGCGCCGACGATCGCCGCGACCACGGTGTCGCAGCCGTCGCTCTTCGACACATCGACCAAGGCCTGCGTACCGTAAGTCACCTCGGTCTTGCAGCCCGCTGCGCGCAGTTTCGCGGCCACGCTCGCGGCCGTATCGGCGTCGCCGACCACGGCGACTTCGGGCTGAAAGCGCAGGCATTGCTCGACGAGCTTGTCGCCATTGCGGTGCGCCGTCAGCGCATACACCGAGAAGCGCTCAGGATGACGCGCGACGACGTCGAGCGTGCTGTCTCCGATCGAGCCCGTAGAACCGAGCAAACTAATTCGTTTTTGCATATCTCTTTCTCTAGCCGATGGCTACGACAACACGAGCATCGCAAGCGGCAGCACCGGCAACAAAGCGTCGATGCGGTCGAGCACGCCGCCGTGACCCGGCAGCAGATTGCTCGAATCCTTCACGCCGGCCTGGCGCTTGAGCATCGATTCGAACAGATCGCCCACCACGCTGAACACGACCAGCAAGGTCAGCGTAGCGAACGCACGAGCGGTGCCCAGATGGTCGAGCAGCGCGGAAAACAGGGTCGGCGCAAAGGCATGCGTGATGACAGCGAGAGCCGCGACGATCATCACGGCCAGCCACCCGCCGATCGCGCCTTCCCAGGTCTTGCCGGGACTGATCGACGGCGCGAGTTTGTGCTTTCCAAACGCCTTACCCGCAAAGTATGCGCCGATATCGGCCAACCAGACCACCAGCAGCAGGGAAAGCACGAACGGCACGCCCGCCATCCGCGCCGCGACGAGCGCATGCCAGCAGGCGGCGAACACGACCACGCCCGCCAGCAGCAGGAACGGCCGCCATGCGCCCTGCGAGAGCGTCGGCTTGCGCAGCAGCACGAACGGGCCGGCGAATATCCAGAAGATTGATGAAGCCTCGAACAGCGGGCGAGGCGCCGTGACGCCCGTGCCGAGCTTCGTGCTGGCGACCAGCGCCAGCGCGGCGACGATCGCGTAGATGACGGGACCGGCGCCCGGCAGCTTCAGAAGCCGCGCCCATTCCCACGCGGCAAACACGACGACGAACGCGATCAGCGCACCAAAGCCGCCGATCGGCGCCCAAAGCGTGACAGGCAGAAGAATGGCCAGCAGGACGATCGCCGTGATGACACGGGTTTTTAGCATGGAAGCGAATCGACGTTTTGCGATTGCGGCTCGAGCTGCGCGCTCGTGCGTCCGAAGCGCCGCTCGCGCCCCGTGTACGAACCAATGGCGCGGCCGAGCGCGTCGGCGTCGAAATCCGGCCAATAGGTATCGGTGAAGTAGAACTCGGTGTAGGCGAGCTGCCACAGCAGGAAGTTGCTGATGCGCTGCTCGCCGCCCGTGCGGATGAACAGATCCGGCTCGGGCGCGTAGGCCATCGCGAGGTGCTCGGCGAAGGCGTCTTCGTTCACCTCGACGGAACGCCCCGCCGCCACCGACTGCTCGACCAGCTTGCGCGTGGCCTGCATGATGTCCCAGCGGCCGCCGTAGTTCGCGGCGATGGTAAGCGTGAGGCGTGTGTTGCGCGCCGTCTTGGTTTCTGCGCGCGCGATCAGATCCTGGATCTTCTTGTCGAACATCGACAGATCGCCGACCACGCGCAGGCGGATGCCGTTCGCGTGCAGCTTGCCGATTTCGCGCTCCAGCGCGGTCACGAACAGGCGCATCAGAAACGACACTTCGTCGGTCGGACGGCGCCAGTTTTCCGAACTGAATGCGAACAGCGTCAGATATTCGACGCCCTGGCGCGCGCACGCCTCGACGGCTGCGCGCACGGCGTCGACGCCGCGCGTATGGCCCGCCACGCGCGGCAGGCGGCGTTGCGTCGCCCAACGGCCATTGCCGTCCATGATGATCGCGATATGACGCGGTACGGCTGAGACGTCAGGGACGCGAACGGTTGAGCTTGTATAGGTCATGGCCGTCGGGTAAAGCTGCAAAGAAAGAAACGATGATCAGTGAAAGTCTTGAGGTCTGGTATGCGCCAGGTCCTCAAACCGTCATGATCTCGCCTTCCTTGGTCTGTACGAGCTTGTCGATTTCGGCCACGAATTTGTCCGTCAGCTTCTGGATGTCTTCGCTACCACGGCGCTCGTCGTCTTCCGAAATTTCCTTGTCCTTCACGAGCTTCTTCAGCGCTTCGTTCGCGTCGCGGCGCAGGTTGCGCACGGCCACCTTGGCCGTTTCGCCTTCGCTCTTGACGACCTTCGTCAGTTCGCGGCGGCGCTCTTCCGTCAGCGCGGGCATCGGTACGCGGATCACGTCGCCTTGCGACGCCGGGTTCAGCCCCAGATCCGACTCGCGAATCGCCTTTTCGACGACCGTGATCATCTTCTTTTCCCACGGTTGCACGCCGATCGTGCGCGCGTCGATCAGCGTCAGGTTCGCGACCTGCGAGATCGGCACCGGCGAGCCGTAGTAATCGACCTGGATGTGATCGAGCAGGCCCGTGTGCGCACGGCCCGTGCGGATCTTCGACAGATCGTTCTTGAACGCGTCGATCGAGCGCTGCATCTTTTGCTCAGCGCCTTTCTTGGTGTCAGCCACAGACATGATTAAACCTCCGAACCTTCAAAACGATGCGGGCCCATAAGCGCGCGAGGCGCAGCCTGAGCCCGCGTTCAAGCCCACAGACGTGAAAGAGAGTTTACACGTGGACGAGCGTGCCTTCGTCCTCGCCCTGCACGATGCGCTTGAGCGCGCCCGGCTTGACGATCGAAAACACGCGGATCGGCAGCTTCTGGTCGCGGCACAGCGCGAACGCCGTGGCGTCCATCACCTGCAGATTGCGGCCGATCGCCTCGTCGAAACTGATCGTCGTATAGCGCGTGGCCGACGGGTCTTTTTTCGGGTCGGCCGAGTAGACGCCGTCCACCTTGGTCGCCTTCAGCACCACTTCGGCGCCCACTTCCGAGCCGCGCAGCGCAGCTGCCGTGTCGGTCGTGAAGAACGGATTGCCCGTGCCGGCCGCGAAGATCACGACCTTGCCTTCTTCCAGCTGGCGGATCGCGCGGGGGCGGATGTAAGGCTCGACCACCTGGTCCATGCGCAGCGCCGACTGCACGCGCGCCTCGATGCCGGCGTGACGCATTGCGTCCTGCAGCGCCAGCGCGTTCATCATCGTGGCCAGCATGCCCATGTAGTCAGCCGTTGCACGGTCCATGCCCGCCGCGCCGCCCGCGACGCCACGAAAGATATTGCCGCCGCCGATCACCACCGCCAGTTGCGTGCCGAGCCGCACCACCTCGGCCACGTCCGCCACCATTCTTTCGATCGTCGCACGATTGATGCCGAATGCATCGTCGCCCATCAGGGCTTCGCCAGAGAGTTTGAGGAGGACGCGTTTATAGGCAGTGGGCATAGAGATATCCGGGTCGCGCTGAGCAGGGCAAAAAGCCGCCAAACAACAAGAAACTAACTGTAGGGGTGAAATAGGGGTTCGGGCAAGCGCCGCCAAATTGACGCGCCTCAACCCTTTGATCGAGGCCTGCCAACGGGTGGCTGCAACGCCTGTCGCGCGCACAGCCCGGAGGCGCTGCCGGCCGCGGCGAAGTCCAGCTCCGCCGCGGGTCACACGGTACTGCGTGAAACTTAAATAACGCTTATTGTTGCTTTGCAGCAGCGACTTGCGCAGCCACTTCAGCCGCGAAGTCGTCCTGACGCTTCTCGATGCCCTCGCCGACCACGAACAGCGCAAACTTCTGCACGCTCGCGTTCGCTGCCTTCAGCATCTGCTCGATCGTCTGCTTGTCGTTCTTCACGAACGGCTGGTTCAGCAGCGACACTTCCTTCAGGTACTTCTGCACCGAGCCGTCGACCATCTTGGCGACGATCTCAGCCGGCTTGCCCGATTCGGCAGCCTTCTGTTCGGCAATGCTGCGTTCCTTGGCGATGAGGTCAGCGGGAACGTCGTCCGACGACAGCGAAACCGGCTTCATGGCCGCGATGTGCATCGCGACGTCCTTGCCGACCTGCTCGTCCGCGCCCGTGTACTCGACCAGCACGCCGATACGCGTGCCGTGCAGGTACGCAGCCAGCTTGTTCGACGTTTCGAAACGTGCGAAACGGCGGATCGACAGGTTTTCACCGATCTTGCCGACCAGCGCCGAGCGCACTGCGTCGACCGTCGAGCCTTCCAGCGGCAGTGCCGACAGAGCAGCGACGTCAGCCGGGTTTTGCTTGACGATGAGTTCGGCGACCTGCTTCGTGAAGCCGATGAAGTCGTCGTTCTTCGAAACGAAGTCGGTTTCGCAGTTCAGCTCGACGATCGCGCCGACGCCGCCTTCGATGAACGAAGCGATCACGCCTTCAGCCGTGACGCGCGACGCTGCCTTGCTGGCCTTGTTGCCGAGCTTCACGCGCAGCAGTTCTTCCGCACGCGCCATGTCGCCGTCGGCTTCCGTCAGCGCCTTCTTGCATTCCATCATCGGCGCATCGGTCTTCGCGCGCAGTTCTGCCACCATGCTTGCGGTAATTGCCGCCATCATTCGCTCCTTGAGTCTGTCTGTCACACGCCGCCCGCATTCGATGCCGGCGGCAGGATTTCGTTTCCTGCGCAGCGCACATTTTTCGGGCGCCGCCGCGTGCCCGTTGCGGCACGCTCATTCAGATCGTCGCGACTAAAAAAAAGGGGACTATAGAGAGCCCCCTTTTTTGCCGGACACAGGGTGCTTTACGCTTCCCCGTTGACCTCGACGAACTCGTCGCCGTCGGTGCCGCGGACAGCCTGCACGACTTCGTTGACCGCGTTCGCACGGCCTTCGAGGATCGCGTCGGCCACGCCTTGCGTGTACAGCGCGACAGCCTTGCTGGCGTCGTCGTTACCCGGGATCACGTAGTCCACGCCTTCGGGCGAGTGGTTCGTATCGACCACGGCGATGACGGGCACGCCCAGCTTGTTCGCTTCCGTCACGGCAATCTTGTGATAGCCGACGTCGACGACGAAGATTGCATCAGGAATGCCGCCCATGTCCTTCACGCCGCCAATCGACTTTTGCAGCTTGGCGATTTCGCGTTCGAACAGCAGCGCTTCCTTCTTGCTCATCTTTTCGAGCTCGCCTGCCTCGACTGCTGCTTCCATGTCCTTCAGGCGCTTGATCGAAACCTTCAGCGTCTTGAAGTTGGTCAGCATGCCGCCGAGCCAGCGTGCGTTGACGAACGGCATGCCTGCGCGTTGCGCTGCTTCAGCGATCGTGTCGCGCGATTGACGCTTCGTGCCGACAAACAGGATCGTGCCGCGGTTCGCTGCCAGTTGACGCACGTACTTCAGCGCGTCGTTGTACATCGGCAGCGTCTTTTCGAGATTGATGATGTGAATCTTGTTGCGATGGCCGAAGATGAAGGGGGCCATCTTGGGATTCCAGAAGCGCGTCTGGTGACCGAAGTGGACACCGGCTTCCAGCATTTGACGCATGGTAACTGCCATGAAAATCTCCGCTAGGGTTGGGTCTTAAGCCGGCTGCCGTATCCGCCGCGCCGCCTTCACCGCTTCGGGAAGACCTGACGCCGCGAACACCCTGGGTGCGCCGGCTTGCGAATTCCGCGAACCGCGCCGCATGTTTATGCATGCACGACGCCGCTCACGAAGAAGCCCACCGCCGAGGTGAATGCTGAATATTCAAACTGGCGATTGACTTAGCCAAACAGTATAGCACGCGAGCATTGCAGGACTCAACCTGCCCGGTGGCCCCATCTGCGCCGCGGGTTGCACCGTAACGCCCCGCTCGCGCGCAACCCGGCCGCCCGGCAAGGCCGCGCGCAACGCCCGCCGCAAGCGCCGCTGCCAACCTTCGCGCCCCGCAATTTCCAGCGATCGCGTGAATAAGGTGCGATAATTACACGATAAACCGCATTTCAGGCCCGACTCATGGCTATTACGCTCAAAAACGAAGACGATATCGCGCAGATGCGCATCGCCGGACGGCTCGCGAGCGAGGTGCTCGACTACATCACGCCGTTCGTCAAACCCGGCGTCACGACGGGCGAACTCGACCGTCTATGCCACGAATACATGACGAACGTGCAGGGCACGATTCCCGCGCCGCTGAACTACCAGCCGCCGGGCTATCCGCCGTTTCCGAAGGCGGTCTGCACGTCGGTGAACGACGTGATCTGCCACGGCATCCCCGGCGACAAGGCGCTGAAGAACGGCGACGCGCTCAATATCGACGTCACCGTTATCAAAAACGGCTACTACGGCGATACGAGCCGCATGTTCATCGTCGGCGAGGGCTCGATCATGGCGAAGCGCCTCGTCCAGACCACGTACGAATGCATGTGGCTCGGCATCGAGCAGGTGCGCCCGGGCGCGCATCTCGGCGACATCGGCCATGCCATCCAGAAGCACGCGGAAGGCCTCGGCTACAGCGTCGTGCGCGAGTATTGCGGCCATGGCATAGGCCAGGTTTTCCACGACGATCCGCAGGTGTTGCATTACGGCCGCCCCGGCACGGGCATCGAACTGCAGGCGGGCATGATCTTCACGATCGAGCCGATGATCAACGCTGGCCGCCGCGACATCCGCACGATGCCCGACCAATGGACAGTCAAGACGAAGGACCGCAGCCTGTCGGCGCAATGGGAGCACACTATTCTCGTCACGCCGACCGGCTACGAAGTGCTGACTGTTTCCGCCGGCACGCCCGCCCGCCCGCAGATCGCGGCCGCCGCCACAGCCTGATCCTCTTCCCGCCACCCGCCGCCTATGAGTAGCGTTCACGCTGTCGCCCTTTCCGATGCCACGTCTCTCAAGGCGGACTACAAGGTGGCCAAGACCCCGCTGCTCGATCGCTTCAAGACTGCGACCAATGTCGACACGTTGATGCACGCGCTCGCGCGCATCACCGACGACGCGCTGCGCGGCGCGTGGGCCGCGTGCGAACTGCCTGCGTCGCTGGCGCTGCTGGCCGTCGGCGGCTACGGGCGCGGCGAGCTCGCGCCCCACTCCGACATCGACATTCTGGTGCTGCTGCCCGACGAGCCGGTGGCGCATCTCGAAGCGCGCATCGAGCGCTTCATCGGGCTCGCGTGGGATCTGGGGCTGGAACTGGGCAGCAGCGTACGCACGGTGTCGCAATGCATCGAGGAATCGGCCAATGACGTCACCGTGCAGACTTCGTTGCTCGAAGCGCGGCGTATCGTCGGCAGCACGACGCTGTTTGAGAGCTTTTCGCTGCGCTACCGCGACGCTCTCGATCCCCGCGCGTTCTTTCAGGCGAAAGTCCTGGAAATGCGCCAGCGTCACGCGAAATTCCAGGACACGCCTTACTCGCTCGAACCGAACGTCAAGGAAAGTCCGGGCGGCCTGCGCGACCTTCAACTGATTCTGTGGATCACGCAGGCAGCGGGCTTCGGCAGCAGCTGGCGCGAACTGGACGCGCGCGGCCTGATCACCGACCGTGAAGCACGCGAACTGCGCCGCAACGAAGGCTTCCTGAAGGCGCTGCGCGCCCGTCTGCACGTGCTGGCGGGGCGTCGCCAGGACATTCTGGTCTTCGACCTGCAGAATCCGCTCGCCGAGAGCTTCGGCTTCAAGGCCACGTCCACGCGCCGCGCCAGCGAACAGCTGATGCGCCGCTATTACTGGGCCGCCAAAGCCGTCACGCAGCTGTCGACCATTCTGATCCAGAACATCGAAGCGCAGCTTTTTCCTAGCACGAGCGGTATTACGCGTGTGTTGTCCGATCGTTTCGTCGAGAAACAGGGCATGCTGGAAATCGCCAGCGACGACGTATTCGAGCGCGAGCCGAACGCGATCCTCGAAGCCTTCCTGCTGTATGAAGAGACGCCCGGCGTAAAAGGGTTGTCGGCGCGCACGCTGCGCGCGCTGTACAACGCGCGCGACAAGATGGACCACCGCTGGCGGCGCGATCCGGAAAACCGGCGCCTCTTCATGGAAATCCTCAAACAGCCGCAGGGCGTCACGCATGCGATGCGTCTGATGAACCAGACCAGCGTGCTTGGGCGCTATCTGCTGAACTTCCGACGTATCGTCGGACAGATGCAGCACGATCTGTATCACGTCTATACGGTCGATCAGCACATCCTGATGGTGCTTCGGAACATGCGGCGCTTCGCGGTGGCCGAGCACGCGCACGAATACCCGTTCTGCAGCCAGCTGATCGTGAACTTCGAGCGGCCATACGTGCTGTACGTGGCCGCGCTGTTCCACGACATCGCGAAGGGCCGCGGCGGCGATCACTCCACCCTCGGCATGGCCGACGCGCGCCGCTTCTGTCGCGAGCACGACATTTCCAGCGACGACACCTCGCTGATCGTCTGGCTCGTCCAGCATCACCTGACGATGAGCCAGGTCGCCCAGAAGCAGGACACGAGCGACCCGGAAGTGATCAAGCGGTTCGCCGATCTGGTCGGCACCGAGCGGCGCCTGACGGCGCTCTATCTGCTGACGGTGGCCGACATTCGCGGCACCAGCCCGAAAGTCTGGAACACGTGGAAAGGCAAGCTGCTCGAAGACCTGTACCGTGCGACGCTCGCCGTGCTCGGCGGTGCCCGTCCGGACGCGCATTCGGAACTCAAGCAGCGCCAGGAAGAAGCGCTCGCGCTGCTGCGCCTCGAAACGGTGCCCGAGAACGCGCACCGCGCGCTGTGGGACAAGCTCGACGTCGGCTACTTCCTGCGCCACGACGCCGCCGACATCGCGTGGCAAACGCGCGTGCTGCACCGTCACGTCGAGACGGAGACGCCGATCGTGCGCGCGCGGCCTTCGCCTATCGGCGAGGCGCTGCAGGTGCTCGTCTACGTGAAAGACCGTCCCGATCTGTTCGCGGGCATCTGCGCGTATTTCGACCGCAATTCGCTGTCCGTGCTCGATGCGCGCGTGAGCACCACGCGACACGGCTATGCGCTCGACAACTTCCTCGTTGCGCATACCGAGCAGGACGTCCACTATCGCGACATCGCCAACCTCGTCGAACAGGAACTGGCGGAGCGCCTGAGGGCGGAAGGCACGCTGTTGCCGGAACCGTCGAAGGGCCGTTTGTCGCGCCTGTCGCGCACGTTCCCCGTGACGCCGCGCGTCGACCTGCGGGCCGACGAGCGCGGCCAGTATTACATCCTGTCCGTGTCGGCCAACGACCGGCCGGGCCTTCTTTATTCGATCGCGCGCGTGCTGGCCGAGCACCGGGTCGGCGTCCATGCGGCGCGGATCAATACACTCGGCGAACGCGTCGAGGACGTGTTCCTACTCGACGGACACGGCCTCTCTGACAACCGACGACAAATCCAGGTCGAAACGGAGCTGCTGCGCGCGATCGCAGTGTGAGATTTCATGCGAGTCAAACTGACAGCCAAGCATCCGCGGCCGAGTTCGTCCGAGCGCACCCCTGTGCGTCCGGGCAGCACGACGGCACGCAAGACGACGCGGCCCGCCGCCCCAGCCAAAGGTGCTTCTTCAACGGGGCCGCGCGGCGGCGCCGGCTCAGCGGGCGCAAGCACGGCGCGCCGCGGCGCAACGGCGAGCGGCGAAGTACCGAGGCGCCCTGCCGGCAAGCCGGCGGGTGCGCGTGACGGCGCGTCACCGCGCTTCGGCGATCGGCCCGCGCGTGCAGCGGGCACGGGTTCACGCGAACGCGGCGATTCCGGTTCGTTCGAACGGCGCTCGACGGGTGACCGGACCGAACGACGCGCGCCGTCGGATCGTCCTTCGCGTGGCGACGCTTCGGCGGGCGCAGCGGAGCGCGCGCCACGTTTCGCGCGTGAAAGTGACGAACGCCGTGGGCCTCGCGCACCGCGTGAAGGCGACGAACGCCGTAGCGCACCTCGCGCTCCGCGTGAGGGTGACGAACGCCGCAGCGCACCGCGCTTCTCCCGTGATGGCGACGAACGCCGCGCGCCTCGCGCACCGCGTGAGGGTGACGAACGCCGTAGCGCACCACGCTTCTCCCGCGATGGCGACGAACGCCGCGCGCCCCGGGCTCCGCGTGAGGGTGACGAACGCCGTAGCGCACCACGCTTCTCCCGCGATGGCGACGAACGCCGCGCGCCTCGTGCTCCGCGTGAGGGTGACGAACGCCGTAGCGCACCGCGCTTCTCCCGCGATGGCGACGAACGCCGCGCGCCTCGCGCCCCGCGTGAAGGCGATGAACGCCGTAGCGCGCCGCGCTTCTCCCGCGATGGCGACGAACGCCGCGCGCCTCGCGCTCCGCGTGATGGCGACGAACGCCGGGCACCCCGCGCTCCGCGCGAAGGCGACGAACGCCGCAGTGCTCCGCGTTTCTCCCGTGAGAGCAACGAACGCAGCGCACCCCGCGAACGCAGCGAATCGCCCCGCTCACGCTTCGGTGCCGGGCGCGAAGCCGCCACCGACCGCCGCCCACGCAGCGACGCCCCGGAAGCCCGCGTCGAACGCACCTACGCGAAGCCCGTCAAAAGCGCCTACGCGAGCCGCACCGACGACGCGCCGCCTAAGGCCGCACCGCGCGCAGTGAAAGCAAAACGCGACCCGCGCTCGCTCGACGACAGCTTCGACCGCCCAGCCCAATTCGACCGCGCCGCCCCGAAACCAGCGCGCAAGGCTCGCCCGGAGGCCGCCCCGCGGCATCGCGACGAGGGCGAATACAACGACGCGCCCGGCAACCTGCGCCTGTCGAAGCTGATGTCCGAACTCGGCCTGTGCTCGCGCCGCGAAGCGGACGAATGGATCGAGAAAGGCTGGGTGACCGTCGACGGCGTCGTCATCGATACGCTCGGCACGAAGGTTCGCCCCGACGCCGACATCCAGATCGATCCCGCCGCGCAAGCCATGCAGATGAAGCTGGTGACGATCCTTGTGCACAAGCCGGTCGGCTTCGTGTCGGGCCAGGCGGAAGATGGCTACGAGCCGGCCGTGACGCTCGTCAAACCCGAGAACCATTGGGACGGCGATCACACGGACACGCGCTTCTCGGTCGCGCACCTGCGCCAACTCGCGCCGGCGGGCCGCCTCGACATCGACTCGACGGGCCTGCTGGTGCTGACGCAGGACGGCCGCGTCGCGAAGAAGTTGATCGGCGGCCATTCGGAAATCGACAAGGAATATCTGGTGCGCGTCGCCTACGGCGACGTTGAAACGGACGTCGAACACCACTTCCCGCCGGAACGTCTTGCGCAGTTGCGCCACGGCCTCGAGCTGGACGGCGTGCCGCTCAAGCCCGCAATGGTCAGCTGGCAAAACGGCGAGCAACTGCGCTTCGTGCTGCGTGAAGGCAAGAAGCGCCAGATTCGTCGTATGTGCGAGCTGGTTGGATTGCATGTCGTCGGCCTCAAGCGCGTGCGGATGGGTCACGTCATGCTCGGCGCATTGCCCCCCGGACAGTGGCGCTATCTCGGTCCGGACGAGTCGTTCTGAGATCGGGCGCCGTCCATCGGCGCCGCTCGACATGAAAAAGCCCGCTCGCGCGGGCTTTTTCATTTTCGACGTCTGAAACTCAATCGTCCGATTTCGGATCGAGGTCGGGAAACAGCACCTCGGTAAAGCCGAACTTGGAAAAGTCCGTGATACGCATCGGATACAGCTTGCCGATCAGATGATCGCACTCATGCTGAACGACGCGCGCATGGAAGCCCTCGGCGACGCGATCGATCGGTTTGCCGAACTGGTCGAAGCCGTGATAGCGGATCATGGACAGCCGGCTCACCGCGCCGCGCAGGCCCGGCACCGACAGGCAGCCTTCCCAGCCCTCTTCTGTGTCCAGAGAAACGGGCGTGATGGTCGGGTTGATCAGCACCGTTTCCGGTACGGAAGGCGCGTCGGGATACCGCTCGTTATGGCCGAATCCGAAGATGACGACCTGAAGATCGACGCCGATCTGCGGCGCGGCGAGCCCGGCGCCATTGGCGTCATGCATCGTCTCGAACATGTCCCGGACGAGTTCGTGCAGTTCGGGCGTGTCGAAATGATCGACTGGCTTGGCGATGCGCAGCAGGCGCGGATCGCCCATCTTGAGGATTTCGTGAATCATGTTGTCTGCCCCTCCAGGAGCTTACGCATACCATCTTCGTCGAGCACGGGGATGCCGAGTTCCTCGGCCTTTGCGAGCTTGCTGCCCGCTTCGGCACCCGCCACCACGTAATCGGTCTTCTTCGACACCGAGCCGGCCACCTTCGCGCCGGCCGCCTCCAGCAACTCCTTCGCTTCGTCGCGGCCCATATTGGGCAGCGTGCCCGTCAGCACGACCGTCTTGCCGGCCAGCACGCCCTGCGGCGCCCTCGGCGCGGGCGGCCCTTCAGGCCATGTCACCTTGCCGGGCGCGCGCAACTGCTCGATGACAGTGCGGTTGTGTTCCTCGGCAAAGAACTGATGAATCGCCTCCGCGACGATGGGACCGACGTCGTTGACTTCGAGCAACGCTTCGACCGACGCATCCATAATCGGCGTGAGCGAGCCGAAGTGCTTCGCCAGATCCTTCGCCGTTGATTCGCCGACATGCCGGATGCCGAGCGCGTAGATGAAGCGCGCGAGCGTGGTGTGCTTGGCCTTCTCGAGCGAGTCGATGAGGTTCTGCGCGGACTTTTCCGCAAAGCGGTCGAGTTCGGCGAGCGTCGCAAAGCCCAGGTTGAAGAGATCGGCGGGTGTGCGCACCAGATTCAGTTCAACGAGTTGATCGATGATCTTTTCGCCCAGGCCGTCGATATCGAGCGCGCGGCGCTGAGCGAAATGCCACAGCGCCTGTTTGCGCTGCGCCGGACAGAACAGGCCGCCCGAGCAGCGCGCGATCGCTTCGTCCGGCAGCCGTTCGATGGCGGAGCCGCACACGGGGCATTGCGTCGGCATGACGAACTCGTGCGCGTCGGCCGGACGCCGGTCGAGCAGCGCGCCGACCACTTCGGGGATCACGTCGCCAGCGCGCCGCACGATCACGGTGTCGCCGATACGAATGTCCTTGCGACGCACTTCGTCCTCGTTGTGCAGCGTCGCGTTCGTCACGGTCGCGCCGCCGACGAACACCGGCTCGAGTCGCGCGACGGGCGTGATCGCGCCTGTACGGCCAACCTGCACGTCGATGGCGACGAGCTTCGTCAACGCCTCTTGCGCCGGGAACTTGTGCGCGAGCGCAAAGCGCGGGGCGCGGGACACGAAACCGAGCGCCTCCTGCTGATCGCGGCGGTTCACCTTATAGACGACGCCGTCGATGTCGTACGGCAGCTTGTCGCGCTTCTCGCCCACTTTGTGGAAGAAGCCAAGCAGCCCTTCAGCGCCCTGCACGACCGCGCGCTCGCTGTTCACGGGCAAGCCCATCTCGTGATACCAGTCGAGCAGCTCGCTGTGCGTAGCGGGCAACTCGAAGCCGTCGAGCACGCCGATCCCATAGGCGAAGAACGACAGCGGACGCTGCGCGGTAATTTTCGAATCCAGTTGCCGCAAGCTGCCCGCCGCCGCGTTGCGCGGGTTCGCGAACTCACGCTGTTCGGCGTCGCGCTGACGCTGGTTCAGCTTGTCGAAGTCGCGCTTGAACATCAACACTTCGCCGCGCACGTCGAGTAGCTTCGGCACGCGCTTGCCCTTGAGCTTCAAAGGTATAGAGCGGATGGTACGCACGTTCTGCGTCACGTCTTCGCCCGTCGCGCCGTCGCCGCGCGTGGACGCCTGCGTGAACTGGCCGTCCACGTAGCGCAGCGAAATGGCCAGGCCGTCGAACTTCAGTTCGCACGCGTAGTCGACGGTCTCTTCGTGCAGCGCGTCCGACACGCGCCTGTCGAAAGCCGCGATGTCTTCATCCGAAAAACCGTTGTTCAGCGACAGCATGGGCATGTCGTGCACGACGGGCTGAAAGCCGCTCGCCACTTCGCCGCCGACCCGCTGCGTGGGGGAATCCGGCGTGATGAGATCGGGATGCTCGCTTTCGACCTGCTGCAGTTCCTTGAACAGCCTGTCGTATTCCGCGTCGGGCAAGTCCGGCTGGTCGAGCACGTAGTACGCGTGGTTCGCGCGCTCGAGTTCGGCGCGCAGCCACAACGCCCGCTCGGCGGGTGCGCTGGTTGCTGGATCAGGGACGTTGGTTCGGGCCATGCTGTCAGCGTTTCGCGGATGGTAACGGGATGTCAGATTATCTCAGGAAGCGCTTCCTGTCGCATCGGCCGGATGGCCAGTTTCGTGCGCGCGCAAACCCAGCACGACGGTATTCCTACAAGTCCTGGCCGATCGGCTAGTTCGCGCGCAAACCGTTGACAGCGCGCGGCTCGCAATGCGACCGTGTCGCCTGCCGTCCATCGCGTGCCTTGATCCACATTGGCACGCATCGACTGGGAGAACCTGTCGCCATGCCCGCTATCGCCGTCCGCTTCGTTCGCTTCGTCCATTCGCTGCTCGTGCTTCTGGGTGCGCTCGCCCTTTTGAGCGCACCAGACGCAAGCGCGAGCGAGCAAGTGGTCAGCGTGCCGCTCGCCAAGGGCGCGTCGATCTCCTATCTGCTCACGCAGCAGGACGGCAGCGCGCCGCGTTGGGTGCTGGTGATGTTCCCGGGCAGCGCCGGAGATCTCGAACTGTCGCAACAGCCCGACGGCACGATCCACATGCGCGAGAAGAACAACTTCCTGGTTCGCGCACGCCAGCTATTCGTGGACGCGCAGTTCGCGACGGCGATCGTCGATGCCCCATCCGATCAACCTCGCGGCTACTCCGATGCGTTCCGCGCGTCGCCAAGTTCCGCGCGGGATCTCGCCCAGGTCGCAGCCAGCCTGCATGGCCGCCTCCCTGACGCGAAACTCGTACTGGTCGGCACGAGCCGCGGCACGATCTCGACGGCTTATGTGGGCCGCGCGTTGCCCGATGTCTGGGACGCCGTCGTGCATACGTCCACGCTCAGCAGTCCCGCACGCGGCCGCGCCACGCCGTTGATCGGCTTCGATTACGGCTCGATTCGCCCGCGCCAGCTATTCGTGCACCACGCCGACGACGGCTGCTTCCTCTGCTCGTATGAAGCGCTACGACGCATCGCGGAGAGCGGCCAGTACGCGCTGATCACCGTGCATGGCGGCGATGTGCGCGGCGAACCTTGCGAGGCTTCGTCGCATCATGGGTTCTATGGAAGGGACAAGGCAGTGGTCGCCGCGATCAAGGCGTGGATCAGCGGCCAACCATGGCAGGACGACGTGGGATAAGGCCTGCCGCAGTGTGCGCTGCAAGCACCTGTGCGAAAGGCGAGATTCAAATGAAAACCGCCTGAAGCGGCGGCGCGCGACAGGCGGTTTGTCCGGGTGTTGGCCCTGTTGTTGGCCCCGTTGTTGGCCCTGTTGTTGGCCCGGCGAAGACGAAGCTTCGTCGCGTAACCTGTGTTGCAGGCTTACTGGCTGAACAGTCGCCGCGTTGCTGGCGAGCCAGCGGGAATCCCCGCCTGCTCGAGCTTCGCGTAAAGCGTCATCAACTGTTGCTCGATCGCGAGCAGCGCACTCTCCGGCAGCGGCCGCCGGCCATCGTCGACCACGCGCCCGCCGATGCGCTCGGCCAGCGACTTCGCGTAATCGCACATCAGGCGGAACGGCAGGATGTCTTCGTCGGCGACGGGCACGTCGAGCACCAGCGTGATCATCTGGCCGCCTTTGTACGTGAGGTCGTCGCGCAGGAAGTTGGTGTCGCCGAACTGCAGCATGAACACCGGGCTTTGCTTCACGTCGAGCTTGACGAAGCGCGTGCCGTCGCGCGACAGCAGCAGCCCGTCCTGCGACGCGACGGCCTGCACGTAGTTCGCCGACCACGGCGCGCCGTCGGACAGCACGTTGATCGACAGTTGCGCGTCGCATTGCGCAGCAAAGCCGTCGAGCTCGCGCGCCATCGACACCGTTTCCATCATGTCCGGAAACTCCGGCGATGCGTCGAGCGCATCGGCGAATTGCTGGACACCCGTAACGAACTCGGAAAACTCCAGTTCGTTGAGCGGGCCGCTGCGATTCGCAAGCTGCGCAGCCGCGCGCAGGTCTTCGTAGCGCACGCCGTTTTGCAGAAGTTCCCACGCGCCGCCGCCTTCCGGTTTGCCCTCGATGTGCACCGGCTTGCTGCCCGCGCGGCGCAGACGCTGCGCGAGCGGCAGCACCTTGTCGCCCGCCACGGGAGACGACAGCCTGATCGGCACGATACAGTCGATACGCCGATCGACGATCGCGGGCGGCGCCGACGAAATCGTCGTGGCAGCGGGCAAAATCGGCTCGTTGCGCTCGTCGTCGGCCTGCACTTCGGCAGCCGGCTGAGCGGCTTCTTCATCCTCGGGAAAACCGTTCGGCGAGGTGTTCTCTGCCTGAATGTCCGCTGGCGTGTCGAGCGGCGCGGCGCCGCCGAAAGTCGGCTCGACGCGCGCGGCTTCCGCCGGCTCGCCCGCGGCGGATTCGCGGCGCGTCGTCGGGCGCGCCGGCTCGATGAACGGGCTTTGCTCGACCTGGTCGTCCCGGACGAGCGGGTCCGCCGCATCGGCGGGCATCGGCCGCGGCATCCTGCGGCGCACCTTCGCACCCTGCCACGCGTTGTAGACCACCACTCCCCCGACCACCACGGCGCCCGCGCCAATCAATCCGAGTGTCAACTCGTCCATGCACGCTCCATCTGCAATTCTTTTCGTCGTTGCGCGCAGCGCCAGGTTCGCGCGGCTGGCAGGTGACACCGTAAGTGACACGCGCCGCCGCTGCGGGCACAGACGCGCAGCGTATTCAGAGTTCTGTTTCAGCAACACCCGCGCAGCCGAAGCGACGCGCGGGTGGACGTTTAAACGATATTCTGGACAAATCCCGCAGCCGTTTCCATGTCGACGGCCACGATCCTCGAGACGCCCTGCTCCTGCATCGTCACCCCGATCAGTTGCTGCGCCATTTCCATCGCGATCTTGTTGTGGGAAATGAACAGGAACTGCGTCTTCTCCGACATCGCACGCACGAGATTCGCGAAACGTTCGGTGTTAGCGTCGTCGAGCGGCGCGTCCACTTCGTCCAGCAGACAGAACGGCGCCGGATTCAGCTGGAACATCGCGAACACGAGAGCCGTCGCCGTCAGCGCCTTTTCACCGCCCGACAGCAGGTGAATCGTCGAGTTCTTCTTGCCCGGCGGCTGCGCCATCACCTGCACGCCGGCGTCGAGAATCTCGTCGCCCGTCATGATGAGTTTCGCCTGGCCGCCGCCGAAGAGACGCGGGAACAGCTCGCCGAAATGATGGTTCACCTGGTCGAACGTGCCTTGCAACAGCGTGCGCGTTTCCTGGTCGATCTTGCGGATCGCGTCTTCGAGCGTTTCGATTGCGTTGGTCAGGTCGGCCGATTGCGCGTCGAGGAAAGTCTTGCGTTCGGACGCCGCCTTCAGCTCGTCGAGCGCGGCCATGTTGACGGGCCCGAGCGCGGTGATCGCGTTGTTGATGCGCGTGACTTCGCCCTGCAGGTACGACGGCTTCATGTCCGGCGTGAGCTTCGCCTGCAAATCGGCTTCGTCGACACCCGCCGCCGTCAGCTGCTCGATGAACTGCTCGGCGTTCAGGCGTGCCGCCTGCTCCTTCAACTGCAATTCGGTGATGCGGTCGCGCAACGGCTGCAATGCGCGCTCGGTAGTCAGACGCAGTTCGTCCGACGCACGCAGCTTCGCCGTCAGATCGTCGAGTTCGAGACGCGCCGCGTGCAGCGCCTCTTCCTTCGTGCGGCGGATTTCGAGCGCGTCCTGCAAGCCGGTGTGCGCCGTCTGCTCGTTGATGGTTTCGAGCTCGGCGCGCGCGTCTTCGAGCGAACCGGCGACGCGCTCGCTCTGCTCGTGCGCGACCTGGATGCTGCGCTTGAGCTCGTCGATACGGTTCGCCGAGTTGCGCGCGGCAAAGCGTGCATCGGTGGCGGCACGGTCGAGATCGCGTGCTTCGTTGCGCGCGTTGCCGAGTTCTTCGTCGAGTGATTCGAACGCGAGCTGGTTGTCTTCGAAACGCGCCTGCAATTGCGCGAGTTCGCTGTCGTGACGCTCGAAGTTCGCCTCCGATTCGGCACGCAACGCGCGTTGCTCGTCGATCTGCGCGGTGATCTCTTCGAGCTCCTCGCTGATCTGCGTGCTGCGCTGCGTGTAGCGTTCGTGCGCCTGCGTGAGCTTGAGCACGTCCATCTGCAGCGCGTGCACGCGCTGGGTCGCGCGCTCGGCCTGCTGGCGCACTTCCGTCAACGCGTTCGATGCCTGCGTATGCGCGGCTTCCGCGCGAATCGCGGCCGCCTTCGCCTCTTCGGCGAGCAGCGCCTGCGCGCGCACCTGGCGCGTCAGGTTTTCGATTTCCTGCTGACGCGCGAGCATGCCTGCCTGCTCGGAATCCGCCGCGTACAGTTGCACGCCGACGCGCGTCACCACGTGCCCGGCCTTCACGACGAACGCGCCGCCTTCCGGCAATTGCGCGCGCATCGACAGCGCCTGGGGCAGATCGTCGGCGATGAACGCATTGCCGAGCCAATCGTTGAGCACCGCGCGGATGCCAGCGTCGTCGATGCGCACCAGGGAAAGCAACGGCCGCAGCGACGCCGGCGCCGCCACCGGCTGACCGGCCGCGGGCGGCGCGTAGAACGCGAGCTTGGCGGGCGGCGCGTCGCTGACGAAGTGTTTCACCCAGTCGAGATTCGACACTTCGACCGCGGCAAGACGCTCGCGCAGCACGGATTCGAGCGCCGTTTCCCAACCGGCTTCGACATGCAGCTTCTTCCACAGACGCGGCAGCGCGCCCAACTCGTGCTTGTCGAGCCACGGCTGGATCTTGCCTTCCGTCTGCACGTTTTCCTGCAACTGGCGCAGCGCGCCCAGACGTGCTTCGAGCTGATGGATCTGCGCGCTCTCCGCCTGCACGCGTTCCTGCGCGGCGCGGCGCTCGCCGTCCAGACGCGGCAGCGTGTCCTGCGCATCGGCGAGACGCGCTTGCGCTTCGCTCAGAATCTCTTCGTGCTCGGCAAGCTGCATGCGCAGTTCTTCGAGCTGCGCCTCGTCGGGTGCGTCGAGCCCGCCCGCTTCCGTCTTCAGACGTTCCTGCCGCTGCTGCAACTGCTGCAACTGCTGGTCGGCGTTGCGCTGGTGCGCGGCTTCGAGCTTGAGCGCCTGCTCGGTCTGCGCAATGCCCGCGCGCTCTTCATTCAGTTGCGCCTGCGCATCGCGCCAGCGCGCTTCGAGCGCGGGCATCGCGTCGTGCTTCGCGGCCGCCGTCTCTTCGGCGATCACCGCCTTCTCTTCGCCTTCGCCGAGCTGGATTTCGGCGTCTTCGAGATCGTCCTGGGCCTTCTGTGCCTGCGCGAGCCACTGCTCGCGCTGCGCCGTCAGCGCGGCGATCTGCGCCTGCACGCGGTTGCGCGATTCGACGATGAACTTGATTTCGGCTTCGAGACGGCTCACTTCGGCGTTCGCTTCGTACAGCGCGCCCTGTGCGCCCTGCATCGCGTCGCTGGCCGAATAATGCGCGACGCGCAGCGTTT
Source organism: Paraburkholderia caribensis (assembly GCF_002902945.1). Lineage (NCBI taxonomy): Bacteria > Pseudomonadati > Pseudomonadota > Betaproteobacteria > Burkholderiales > Burkholderiaceae > Paraburkholderia > Paraburkholderia caribensis. Next base: position 1,458,025 of record NZ_CP026101.1, on the reverse strand, counting down.
CGAGCTGCGCTTCGACTTCGCGCAGCTTCGCCGTTTGCGCTTCGAGGTCGATCTGCGCCTGTTCGATCGCGCGTTTCTGCCTGTCCTGCTCGGTGCCCGCTTCGTTCTTGCGCAGCAGCCACAACAGGCGCTGCTTCTCTTCGCCTTCGGCCTGCAGTTGCTTGTACTTCGTCGCGACGACAGCCTGCGCTTCGAGCTTTTCCAGATTCGCCGTCAACTCGCGGACGATATCTTCGACGCGCGTCAGATTCTCGCGCGTGTCGTGCAGACGGTTCTCGGTTTCGCGGCGGCGTTCCTTGTACTTCGACACACCCGCGGCTTCTTCGAGGAACACGCGCAGTTCTTCGGGCTTCGCCTCGATGATCCGCGCGATCATGCCCTGCCCGATGATCGCGTACGCACGCGGCCCGAGGCCCGTGCCGAGGAAGATGTCCTGGATGTCGCGGCGGCGCGCGGGGAGATTGTTGATGTAGTAGCTCGACGTACCGTCGCGCGTCAGCACGCGCTTGACGGCGATTTCGGCATACTGGCCCCACTGGCCGGCGGCGCGGCCGTCGGCGTTGTCGAACACCAGTTCGACGCTGGCGCGGCTACCCGGCTTGCGCGCCGTCGAGCCGTTGAAGATCACGTCCTGCATCGATTCGCCGCGCAGCTCCGAGGCGCGCGATTCGCCGAGCACCCAGCGCACGGCATCGATGATGTTGGACTTGCCGCAACCGTTGGGACCGACCACGCCGACGAGCTGGCCCGGAACCTGGAAATGCGTGGGATCGACGAATGACTTGAAGCCAGCGAGTTTGATCGAGGTCAGACGCACGGCGATTTCGCTGTTTGAGAAATAATTTATGGAAACGGAACGCGCGGGTTCATGTGCGAACCGCCACGAGGTTCACCCCCCGACTGACGGCACGATGTAGCGCGAGCCCGCTGCGATTCCGGCGCCGCGGTGCGCCCTACGCTGCACCGCCGGCCAATGAGGGGCAATCATACCATCGCGCGTGGCCGATTCTTACCGTTGCCGTCGGCGTTTCCGTCCTTGCCCGTGTCCGTCTTCTCCGCAGCCTTCGCGCGATGCACCCAGCTCGACAGCGCCGACGCCAGCACGATGCACGCGCCGCCCGCCCATTCGCGCGGACCAGGGACTTCGCCCGCGAACAGCCATGCCGTTAGCGCCGTAATGACGATCTCGAACAGCATGATGATCGACGCCCGGTTGGCAGGCACGCGCGCGAGTCCGTATTGCACGAGCATGTTGTTGGTGGCGAGCACGAAGCCGATGGCAAGCACGAGAAACACGGCCATGCCGATGTGCTCGCCCGCCGGCGGCGCGGGCATCGATTCGAAGAACGACGCGCAGCCGCCGAAGATCGCCGCGCCGCCGAAGATCACGGCCGTGCGCATCTCCGCCTTCATGCCGGGCAGCACGCGGCTCGTCTTGAGGATCAGCACGTTGCTCATCGCGAAGGACATGCCCGCCGCGAGCCCCGCCCATTCGGCGAGGCTGCCGGGCACGGGAATGCCGAGTTGCGGCGACCACAGCATCATCATCGCGCCCGCTAGCGACAGCGCCGCGAGCCCCGCGCCCGCCCACGTCAGGCGCTCGTGCAGGATGAAATGCGCGAACAGCGCGGTCCATGCCGGCGTCAGATAGAAAAGCAGCAGCACGCGCATCACCTGGCCGTGGATCGCGCCCCACACGAAGCCAAGATTGGTGATGCCCGCGAACAGCGCGAGCGCGGGGAGCAGCCAGTGCCAGCGCATCGTTTTGATCGCACTGCGCCGCACGAGCAGCACGAACAGGCATCCCGCGCCGCTCGTCAGCGCGCTCGCGGCCGTGCCCGTCACGCCCAGCGCGTGCAGCATGCGCAGCGGATACCAGACCATGCCCCACACCGACGCGCCCAGCATGATCGCGAGCGTCGGCCACGCGTTGCCCACAGTGTTGCGAAGCGAGAGATTCATCGCGCGGCGCTCCCGCCGGCGCCCAGCGTGTCTTGCATGACTGCCTTGCGTTGCGTGTTGCCCTTGTTGCCGTTGTTGCCCTTGTTGTACTGCTGATTGCCGCAGGCGGCGCGTGATCGCTGCCAGCCGTTGCCGCTGAATCCGTTACCGTTGCATCCGGTGACTGCCCGCATTGTGTCTCCGCTTTCTTCTGTGTGCCGGGCGCACCGCGCCGGTCGCGCCCATCTCGTTGCCGGCGCCGCAAAGCCTTGTCCAGATGGACGATGCGCCGTGCCGCAGCCCGCCGACACGCTATAATCGACCGCTCGTCGCCGGTGCCGCGCAGCCGTTTCGATGCCGCCGCATCCGAGGCCTTGCGCATCGTGTCCGCCGCGCGCCGCTTTCGCTGTGTCAGCCTGTGTCCGTCCGACAATCCGTCCTGCAACACGCCGAACCTACGCCGAACCGCCAAGTGAATCCGCTACTCGACTCCCTTCAGTCCTATCCCTTCGAAAAGCTGCGCCTGCTCTTCAAGGACGTCACGCCGCCCGCCAGTCTCGCGCACATCAGCTTCGGGATCGGCGAGCCGAAACATCCGACGCCCGAGCTGATCAAACAAGCCGTGATCGATTCGCTCGGCGGTCTTGCAGCCTATCCGCTCACGCTCGGCACGCCGGCGCTGCGCGAAGCGATCGCGAAGTGGGTCGGACAGCGCTACAACCTGCCGCACGTCGACCCCGCCACCCAGGTGCTGCCCGTGTCCGGCTCGCGCGAGGCGCTGTTCGCACTGGCGCAGACGGTGATCGACCCGAAGAAAAACGCTCGCGGCGAGCCTGCGATCGTACTCTGTCCGAACCCGTTCTATCAAATCTACGAAGGCGCGGCGCTGCTGGCGGGCGCGCAGCCGTACTTCGCCAACAGCGACCCGGCCCGCAACTTCGCGTGTGATTACTCCGCCATTCCCGACGACGTCTGGGCGCGCACCCAGCTGCTCTACGTCTGCTCGCCGGGCAACCCGACGGGCGCCGTGCTGACGCTCGACGACTGGCGCGAGCTGTTCGAACTGTCGGACCGTCACGGCTTCGTGATCGCGTCGGACGAATGCTACTCGGAGATCTATTTCGACGAGGCGCGTCCGCCGCTCGGCGGTCTGGAAGCGGCGCACAAGCTCGGCCGGGGTTTCGAGCGGCTCGTGATGCTGTCGAGCCTGTCCAAGCGCTCGAACGTGCCGGGCATGCGCTCGGGCTTCGTCGCGGGCGACGCGGCCATTCTCAAGCAGTTCCTGCTATACCGGACTTATCACGGCGCCGCCTTGTCGACGGTCTTTCAAACTGCGAGCATTGCTGCGTGGAGCGACGAAGCGCATGTGCGCGAAAACCGCGCAATGTACGTGCAGAAGTTCTCGACCGTCACGCCGATGCTCGCCGACGTGCTCGACGTCAGGCTGCCCGACGCCGCGTTCTACCTGTGGGCGAACGTCGCGCGCACGGGCCTGTCGGACGACGAGTTCGCCCGCCGCCTGTACGCCGACTATAATGTGACGGTTCTGCCCGGCTCGTTTCTCGCGCGCACCGCGCACGACACGAACCCCGGTCGCGATTTCGTCCGCCTCGCCCTGGTCGCGGGCGTCGACGAATGCACGGAGGGCGCGCGGCGCATCGTCGAGTTCTGCCGCTCGCTGAAAAGCTAGATCCGGCATTTCTCACAGGCCGCATGGAGCGCCGCCGTTGCGCTCCGCTCTCACCCGCTTTCCGATTTCAACCTTCTCGAAAGAGCACCACGAACATGTCGCAACAACTTCAGCAGATCATCGATACCGCCTGGGACAACCGCGCCGACCTGTCGCCGAAGGCCGCGCCCGCCGACGTGCGCGAAGCCGTCGCGCATGCCATCGAGCAGCTCGATAAGGGCGCGCTGCGCGTCGCCGAAAAGAAGGATGGCGACTGGGTCGTCAACCAGTGGCTGAAGAAGGCCGTGCTGCTGTCGTTCCGCCTCGAAGACAACGCGCCGATGCCGGCTGGCGGCTACTCGCAGTTCTACGACAAGGTGCCGTCGAAGTTCGCCAACTACACGGCTGAAGACTTCGCCGCCGGCGGCTTCCGCGTCGTGCCGCCCGCCATCGCGCGCCGCGGCTCGTACATTGCGAAGAACGTGGTGCTGATGCCGTCGTACACCAACATCGGCGCCTACGTCGACGAAGGCACGATGGTCGACACGTGGGCCACCGTCGGTTCGTGCGCGCAGATCGGCAAGAACGTGCACCTGTCGGGCGGCGTGGGCATCGGCGGCGTGCTGGAGCCGCTGCAGGCCAACCCCGTCATCATCGAAGACAACTGCTTCATCGGCGCGCGCTCGGAAGTCGTGGAAGGCGTGATCGTCGAAGAGAACTCGGTCATTTCGATGGGCGTGTACCTCGGCCAGAGCACCAAGATCTACGACCGCGAAACGGGCGAAGTCACGTATGGCCGCATTCCGGCGGGCTCGGTGGTGGTGGCGGGCAACCTGCCGTCGAAGGACGGCTCGCACAGCCTGTATTGCGCGGTGATCGTCAAGAAGGTCGACGCCAAAACGCGCGCGAAGGTCGGCCTGAACGAACTGCTGCGAGGCGACTGATCGTGGCACGCGCTTCCGCTACGACCGTCGTCTACGGCATTCCGAATTGCGACACCGTGAAGAAGGCGCGCGTGTGGCTCGAGGAACACGGCGTCGAGTTCGAGTTTCACGACTTCAAGAAGGCCGGCGTGAACGACAAGCTGATTGAAGACTGGCTCAAGGATGTGCCGCTCGATCAGCTCATCAACAAGCGCGGCACGACCTGGCGCGGCCTGTCGGACGTGCACAAGGCCGAAGCCGGCACGACCGCCGGCGCGATCGCGCTGATGATCCACAAACCGTCGATCATCAAGCGGCCTGTGATCGTCGTGAACGGGCGTGTGAAGACGCTGGGCTTCTCGGCGGACAATTACGCGTCGCTGTTCGCCTGAGCTTTCTGCGCTTCGGCGCACGCATGTAAAAGCTGTTGCCGGCCCGCTCGGGCCGGCATTTTTTCACCCCTGGATTCAAGCGTGGCGGTTACGCGCGCGTCTCACCTGCTGGTTGGAAGGAACTGAATCGATGTCCGGCACCCTTGCCCTTACCGAAGCCCTGATCGGCCGCGCGTCCGTCACGCCCGACGACCAGAACTGCCAGCGCCTGCTGATCGAGCGCCTGTCCGCGATCGGCTTCGAATGCGAAACGATCGAATCGAACGGCGTGACGAACCTGTGGGCCGTCAAGCGCGGCACCGCGGGCCAGGACGGCAAGCTGCTCGCGTTCGCGGGTCACACCGACGTCGTGCCGACGGGCCCGCTTGATCAATGGACCTCCGCGCCGTTCGAACCGTCCCATCGCGACGGCAAGCTGTACGGACGCGGCGCCGCCGACATGAAAGCGTCGATCGCGGGCTTCGTGGTGGCAAGCGAAGAGTTCGTCGCCGCGCATCCGCAGCATCGCGGTTCGCTCGCCTTTCTTATCACCAGCGACGAAGAAGGCCCTGCAACGGACGGCACCGTGAAGGTCGTCGAAGCGCTGCAGGCGCGCGGCGAGCGTCTCGACTATTGCGTGGTGGGCGAGCCGACGTCGAGCGTGCAGTTCGGCGACATGGTGAAGAACGGCCGCCGGGGTTCGATGTCGGGCAAGCTGACCGTCAAGGGCGTGCAAGGGCACATCGCCTATCCGCATCTGGCGAAGAACCCGGTGCATCTGCTCGCCCCCGCGCTCGCCGAACTGGTCGCCGAGCATTGGGACGCAGGCAACGAGTATTTCCCGCCCACCACCTGGCAGGTTTCGAACATCCACAGCGGCACGGGCGCGACCAACATCATTCCGGGCCACGCGGAAGTGATGTTCAACTTCCGCTTTTCGACGGCGAGCACGGTTGAAGGACTGCAAAGCCGCGTGCATCAGATCCTCGACAAGCATGGCCTCGAGTACGACCTGAAGTGGACCGTGAGCGGCCTGCCCTTTCTGACGCCGCGCGGCGAGTTGTCGAATGCGCTGGAAAGCGCGATCCACGCCGAAACGGGTCTCACGACGGAACTGTCCACCACGGGCGGCACGTCCGATGGCCGCTTCATCGCGCGCATCTGCAAGCAGGTGATCGAATTTGGGCCGTTGAATGCGAGCATCCACAAGATCGACGAACATATCGAAGTTGCACATATCGAGCCGCTCAAGAACGTCTATCGACGCGTGCTCGAACAACTGATCGCCTGACGGAGGGCCCAGACCATGACTCATCCGTTTTCCACGGTTCGCGATGTGCTGCGCCATGCGGTGACGCAGTTCAACCAGGCCGGCCTGGCGTTCGGCCACGGCTCGTCGAACGCTTATGACGAAGCCGCGTATCTTGTCCTGCACACGCTGCATCTGCCCATCGACCTGCTCGAGCCGTTTCTCGATGCGCGCCTCACGTCCGCAGAAATCGACGCGGTGCTGAAAGTGGTCGAGCGGCGCGCGAAGGATCGCGTGCCGGCCGCCTACATCACGCAGGAAGCGTGGATGCACGGCTATCGCTTCCATGTCGACGAGCGCGTGATCGTGCCGCGCTCGTTCATCGGCGAGCTGCTGCAGGACGGCTTGCAGCCGTACGTCGAGGACCCCGAACAGGTTGGCGCGGTGCTCGAATTGTGCACGGGCTCCGGGTGCCTCGCGATTCTCGCGGCGCACGCCTTCCCGAATGCCGACATCGACGCCGTCGATCTGTCGCCCGCCGCGCTCGAAGTCGCGGCACGCAATGTCCACGACTACGAGCTGGACGAACGCGTCGCACTGTTCGAAGGCGATCTGTACGCGCCGCTGCCCGAGCGCCGCTACGACGTGATCATCACCAATCCGCCGTACGTGAACGCGGAATCGATGAAGGCGCTGCCCGCCGAATACAAACACGAGCCGGAAATGGCGCTCGCGGGCGGCGCGGACGGCATGGATATCGTGCGCCGCATCATCGCCGATGCCCGCAACTGGCTGACCGACGAAGGCGTGCTGGTGGTCGAGATCGGCAACGAGCGCGCGCATGTCGAAGCGGCGTTTGGCGGCCTCGACCTGGTGTGGATGTCGACCAGCGCCGGCGACGACAACGTGTTCCTGATCCAGGCCAGCGATCTGCCCGGTAACTGACGAATCCGACGGCCGCACGCTTCTGATCCACGCACGACACGACGCACGCCGCCCGCCTGGGCGCCGTGCGTCGCGTGCTTTTCAGCCCGCGCATTCGATGTGCAAAAGCATCGAATTGCGCAAAAAGCCCTTCACGCATTGACGAAGCGCCGACCGCGACGCGGGCGCTTTCGGTAATATGAGCGCGACCGCGCTGCTGTCGCCCGGTATTGAAGCTCAGTCAAGTAGTCAGTCACGCGAGCCCGGCCTCGATAAGTGCCGCCACGAAGTCAACTACGCGCAGCGGAAGGCCATCGCTCGCACGCTTATGCAATTCGATCTGCTTCACATCGGCACGCTTGTGTTTCTCGCCCACGCGCTGGGCGTGATCGCGGCCTGCCACGCCATATTGCATACCCGCACATCGCAAGGCGCGATCGCGTGGGCGGTGTCGCTCGTCGCGATGCCGTATCTGACGCTGGTTCCGTATCTGTTCCTCGGGCGCAGCAAGTTCGCCGGTTACGCGGACGCGCGCCGCCTCGAGAACGAAACGCTGCGCACCCGCGCGCATCCGCCGGAGTGGGATACGGAAGCCTCGTCGCATGGCCGTCCGACGGAAGCGCTCGGCCATCATTTCGTACGCTCGCTCACGCGCCTGTCGGGCATGCCGTTTCTGCCCGGTAACCACGTGCGCACGCTCGTGAACGGCGAAGCGACGTTCGCCGCGATTCTCGATGCGATCGAAAACGCGCAGCGCTACATCGTCGTGCAGTTCTTCATCGTGCGCGCCGATGCGCTCGGCGAGATGCTCAAGGACGCGCTGCTCGCAAAGGCCGCGCAAGGCCTGCGCGTGTACGTGCTGTACGACAGCATCGGCAGCTTCGACCTGCCGCACCGCTATGTCGCTTCGCTGCTCGCGGGCGGCGTGCAGATGCATCCGTTCGCGACGAACCGGCAGTTCGTCAACCGTTTCCAGCTCAACTTCCGCAATCACCGCAAGATCGTCGTGGTGGATGGCGAGCGTGCGTTTGTCGGCGGACACAACGTCGGCGTCGAGTATCTGGGCGGCAAGCCGCCCCTGTCACCGTGGCGCGACACGCACATAGAAGTGCGCGGCCCCGCCGTCGCCAGCATCCAGTTCGTGTTCACGGAAGACTGGTACTGGGCCACGCAGGATCTGCCGCACTTCGACTCGCCGCCACCCGCGGGGCCTGGCGACGGCATGCACTGCCTCGTCGTGCCGACGGGCCCGGCCGACAAGCAGGAGACCTGCTCGCTCTTTTTCGTCGAAGCGATCAATGCGGCGCGCGAGCGGGTCTGGATCACCACGCCCTACCTCGTGCCCGACGAAGCCGTGTTCGCGGCCTTGCGGCTCGCGGCGCTACGCGGCGTCGACGTGCGCATCCTGATTCCGTGCCGGCGCGACCACCGTGTCGTGTTCGAAGCGTCCAAACTCTACGCGTACGACTCGATCCGCGCGGGCGTGCGCGTGTTCCGTTACCGGCCGGGCTTTCTGCATCAGAAGGTGGTGCTGATCGACGACGTCGCGGCAGCCGTGGGCAGCGCGAATCTCGACAACCGGTCGTTCCGCCTGAACTTCGAGATCATGGTGCTGACCGTGGATCACGGCTTCGCGCTCGAAGTCGAAGAAATGCTGCTGCGCGACTTCGCCGAATCGTTCGAGATCGACCGCAGCGAGTATCGCAACGCGCCCGCGCTGCGGCGCGTGTTGATGCATGTCGCGCGGCTCTTCGCGCCGATCCTGTGACGCGCGCTTACAGCAGCGCTTCGATGTCGTCGGTGATCGTTTCGGGTTTCGTGGTGGGCGCGTAGCGCTTGACGACCTTGCCGCTGCGGTCGACGAGGAACTTCGTGAAGTTCCATTTGATCGCTTCGATGCCGAGCACGCCGGGCGCCTCGTCTTTCAGAAATTTGAACAGCGGGTGCGCGTCCGGTCCGTTGACGTCGATCTTGTCGAACATCTGGAACGTGACGCCGTAGTTCTTTTCACAGAACGCGCCGATCTGCGCGGCGTCGCCGGGTTCCTGCTTGCCGAACTGGTTGCACGGAAACCCCAGCACCTGCAGTCCGCGCGCCGCATACTGCTCGTGCAGCTTCTGCAAACCCGCGTACTGCGGCGTGAAACCGCATTCGCTCGCCGTGTTGACGATCAGCATCACCTTGCCGTCATAGCGATCGAGATTGACCGGCTCGCCACCCAGTGTGCGAGCCGAAAAGGAATAAACCGAAGACTTGTCCGCTGCCATGTGCCGCCCTCCAGGAATGTCGTTAGTGTAGGTGTTTCGACGCCGCGCGCCACCTGGCCGATCGGCCAATGCCTGAGCGCGCGCCGCGCAGTCTAAAATAGCGTTTTTCTTCGAGCCGGCCTTGCTGTGATCCGCTTTAACCAGTTCAGTCTCGCGCGCGGCACCAAGCCGCTCTTCGAACAAACCACGTTCACGCTCAACCCCGGCGAGAAGGCCGGTCTCGTGGGCGCAAACGGCGCGGGCAAATCCACTTTGTTCTCCGTCCTGCTCGGCGAACTGCACGCGGACGGCGGCGATGTCTCGATCCCGCCGTCGTGGCAGATCGCGCACGTCGCGCAGGAAACACCCGCCGCCGACAAGACCGCGCTCGACTACACGCTCGACGGCGACGCGGCCTTGCGCGCGATCGAATCGCGCATCGCCACGGCCTCCGCCGCCCATGACGGCGCAGCCGAAGCCGAAGCGCACGCCGCGTTCGCCGATGCAGACGGCTATACGGCGCCCGCGCGTGCCGAGGCATTGCTGCTCGGCCTCGGCTTCACGCTCGAACAGACACGCGCGAGCGTAGGCAGTTTCTCGGGCGGCTGGCGCATGCGCCTGAACCTCGCGCAGGCGCTGATGTGCCGTTCGGACCTGCTGCTGCTCGACGAGCCGACCAACCACCTGGACCTCGATGCGATCGTCTGGCTCGAAGACTGGCTGCACCGCTATCCGGGCACGCTGATCGTGATCTCACACGACCGCGAATTTCTCGACTCGGTCTGCAATGTTACGCTGCATCTGGAGAACCAGCAGATCAAGCGGTACGGCGGCAACTACTCGCAGTTCGAAGTGCTGCGCGCGCAGCAACTCGCGCTGCAGCAGAACGCTTACGAAAAGCAGCGCAAGACCATCGAGCATCTGCAGAGCTTCGTCGACCGCTTCAAGGCAAAGGCGACCAAGGCGCGCCAGGCGCAAAGCCGGATGAAAGCACTCGAAAAGATGGAGCTGATCGCGCCCGCGCATATCGCGTCGCCGTTCACGTTCGAGTTCCGCACGCCCGTCTCCGCGCCTAATCCGATGATGGTGATGGAAGAGGTGCGCTGCGGTTATCACGCGGTGGACGGCGGCGAGATTCCCATTGTCGAGCGTGTCGCGCTGTCCATCCAGAACGGGCAGCGCATCGGCCTGCTCGGCGCGAACGGCCAGGGCAAGTCGACACTCATCAAGACGCTCGCGGGCACGCTGGCGCCGCTCGGCGGCCATGTGCGCGAAGGCAAGGGTCTGCAGATCGGCTACTTCGCGCAGCATCAGCTGGAAACACTGCGGCCCGACGATTCCCCCTTGCAGCATCTGGCGCGGCTCGCGCCCGACACGCGCGAACAGGAACTGCGCGACTTCCTCGGCAGCTTCAACTTCTCCGGCGACATGGCGACGGCCGCCATCGCGCCCTTCTCCGGCGGCGAAAAAGCGCGTCTGGCGCTGGCGCTGATCATCTGGCAGAAACCGAACCTGTTGCTGCTCGACGAACCGACCAACCACCTCGACCTCGAAACGCGCCATGCACTCACCATGGCGCTCGCGCAGTTCGAAGGCACGCTGATCCTCGTGTCGCACGACCGGCATCTGCTGCGCGCCACCACGGACCAGTTTATGCTCGTCGCGAAGCACAAGCTGCAGCCGTTCGACGGCGATCTCGACGACTATCGCGACTGGCTGCTGCAACACGCCGCCGAGCAACGCGCGGCGCTCAAGGCGGAAGCATCGAACGGCGATGTGAACGGCGCGGATGTGTCGGTGAATCGCAAGGAACAGCGCCGTCTCGAAGCGGAAACGCGCCAGAAGCTCGCGCATCTGAAGAAGCCGTTGCAGACCCGCATCGCGAAGATCGAAAAGGAAATGGATGCGCTGAACGCGGAAAAAGCGACGCTCGATACCTTCGTCGCCGATCCCGCCAGCTACGCCGCCGAGCAAAAAACCAGGCTGACGGAGGCCATACGCCGTCAGGCAGATGTCAGCGCACGTCTCGAAACGCTCGAAGCCGACTGGCTCGAAGCGCACGAGGAACTCGAACAAATCGGCTAACGGCCCCTTCGCCGCCGCGAAGGCACAGACAGGGAATCGAGGCCGCGCCAGCAATCGATGGAGGGCTGGGCATTGTCGTCTACTGCCGCATTGAAGGGCTTGCGCGTGCTCGATCTGACACGCCTGTTGCCCGGTCCCGTCGCGACGCTCCGGCTCGCGGAAATGGGCGCCGACGTGTTGAAGATCGAAGCGCCCGGCGCCGGCGACGCCACGCGCACGATGATGCAAAGCAGCGCCGACCGCGTGGCGGGACGGCCCGGTGCGTTCTACCGGCTGGTGAATCGCGGCAAGCGCGAGACGCGGCTCGATCTGAAGTCTGAAGGCGGACGCACCGTGCTGATGGCGCTCGCGCGCGAAGCGGACGTGCTGATCGAGAGCTTCCGGCCTGGCGTGATGGAGCGGCTGGGCCTGGGCTATGACGTGTTGCGCGTGATCAACCCGAAGCTCGTCTATTGCGCGATTTCGGGCTACGGCGCAGACGGGCCTTTCGCGCAACTGGCCGGGCACGATCTGAACTACATCGGCTATGCGGGCGTGCTCGACCAGCTGGCTTCGCGCGACGGCGCGCCGATCGTCCCCAACTTCCAGATCGCCGATCTGCTCGGCGGCGCGCTGTCGGCAGTCAACCAGATTCTTGCCGCGCTATGGGCCGTGGCGCGCGGCGGCGATGGACGGTTCGTCGATGTGTCGATGGCGCATTGCACGTACGCGAACAACGTCGTCGCGCAAGTCGCGCTCGCCAATGACGGCACGGCGCCCGTCGCGGGCAGCAGCCTGTTGAACGGCGGCGTGCCCTGCTACAACCTGTATCGCACGCTCGATGGGCGTTGGCTCGCCGTCGGCGCGCTCGAACTCAAATTCTGGGAAACGCTGTGCATGGCGCTCGACCGCCCCGACTGGGCAACGCGCCACTGGAGTCTCGGCCAGGCGATCGCCGGACCGGACGCGGTGCAGTTGATCAAGGACCTGGCCGACGTGATTGCCGCGCGGACGCTCGACGAATGGGCCGCGCTGCTGGTGCCGCTGGATTGCTGCGTATCGCCCGTGCTGACGCCGGCGGAAGCCGCCCACCATCCGCTCTTCAATGCGGCCGCGCGCGAGGCGCTGATGCAGCGGCAGGCGAGCGACGCAGAGTCCGACGAGGCGCCCGACGGACTCAGCGAAAGCCGCGCGGGGAAACCTTAGCGCCGCGGCAAGGTCTGCCGTGGCTCCCGCTCGTCGTCGATCAACCGGTGCTTGCGGCCTTCAACGTGGTGCCGGATCGTGGCCCGCACCTCGTCGGGCGTCACATCTTCCGCGACCACGCGTCGCGAAATTTGCCCCGTCGTGTCGATCCATTCGACGATCCGGCAGCCGCCGCCCCAAAGCCCTTGAATGGGCGCGGATACGCGACAGCCGCGCAGGTTCGAGAGAAACTCGCCCGAGGATTCATGAGACTGTTTCAAGACGCTTCCTTTTTCCGCTCGTGACATTCCACTTCACGAGGATAGGGAAAACGAAAGTCGCCTGGGTTACAGCCGCAGTTGAGAAATTTACAGCGGATTACGACAGAAAGCCGACGCAGTCCGCCAATGTCCGGGCCGGCTATTCGAGCGTTCGGATACGGTCGATTGCCTGCTCAATGCGCTCGACGGCGATCACCTGCAATCCGTCGATAGCTTGCTTCGGAGCATTCGCCTTCGGAATCAGCGCAATCGAAAAACCGAGTTTCGCGGCTTCCTTCAGACGTTCCTGACCGCGCGGCGACGGCCGGATTTCACCCGCCAACCCCACTTCGCCGAACACGATCAGCCCCTTCGGCAGCGGCTTGTTGCGCATCGACGAATGAATCGCGAGCAGCACGGCGAGGTCGGCGGCCGGCTCGGTGATCTTCACGCCGCCCACCGCGTTCAGGAACACATCCTGATCGAAACAGGCGATGCCCGCGTGCTTGTGCAGCACGGCGAGCAGCATCGCGAGACGGTTCTGTTCGAGGCCGACGGCAAGCCGGCGCGGATTCGGCACGTTCGCCGCATCGACGAGCGCCTGCACTTCGACCAGCAGCGGCCGCGTGCCTTCCTGCGTGACCAGCACGCACGAGCCAGGCACGATCTGCTCGTGCTGCGACAGGAACAGCGCCGACGGATTCGCGACGCCGCGCAGGCCGCGTTCCGTCATCGCGAACACGCCCAGCTCATTGACGGCGCCGAAGCGGTTCTTGAACGCGCGCACCAGCCGGAACGACGAATGCGTGTCGCCTTCGAAATACAGCACGGTATCGACAATATGCTCGAGCACGCGCGGACCAGCCAGCGCGCCCTCTTTCGTCACGTGGCCGACCATGATGATGGCCGTGCCGGACTGCTTGGCGACGCGCGTCAGTTGCGCGGCGCACTCGCGCACCTGCGCGACCGAGCCCGGCGCCGACGTCAGCGCTTCAGAATAGATGGTCTGGATCGAGTCGATCACGGCGACGTCCGGCTTTTCGTCGGCGATGGTCGCCTGGATTTTCTCCAGCTGGATTTCGGCCAGCAGCTTCAGCTCGCTGGCGTGCGAACCCGGTTCGAGCAGCGACAACCGTTGCGCGCGCAACGCAATCTGCGCCGCCGATTCCTCGCCGCTCACATAGAGCGCCCGCCGCTCGCTGGCGATTTCCGCGAGCGACTGCAACAGCAGCGTCGATTTGCCGATCCCCGGATCGCCGCCGATCAGCACGACGCCGCCCGCCACCAGTCCGCCGCCGAGCACGCGATCGAACTCGCCGACGCCCGTCGAAAAGCGCGGCACGTCCGACGCATGGATTTCAGCCAGCCGCTGCACCGGCTGGCTCTTGGCAAGCGCCTGGAAGCGGTGCGCGGAAGGCGACTCCGCGACCGATTCGACGAGCGTGTTCCACGCATGACATGCAGGGCACTGGCCCTGCCACTTCGGCGATTGCCCGCCGCATTCCGTGCAGATGTACAACGTTTTCTGTTTAGCCAACTTGTTTCGTCACGCGTCGTGATGCTTCGTTGTTCTGGATAGGGATCATTCGGCGCGCACGGGCACGCGCGGCGCGACGGCGCACATCAGCTCGTAGCCGATCGTGCCGCATGCCTGCGCGACATCGTCGATGGGCAACTGCGCGCCCCACAGCTCGACGCGCGAGCCGACGGTCGCCTGCGGACAGGGCGTGAGGTCGACGGTAATCATGTCCATCGACACGCGCCCGACGATCCGCGTACGGATGCCGTCGACGATCACGGGCGTGCCTTCCGGCGCGACACGCGGATAGCCGTCCGCGTAGCCGCACGCAACGACGCCGATGCGCATGCCTGCGCGCGCGGTGAAAATCGACCCGTAGCCGATCGTGCTGCCTTCCGCGAGGGTCTGCACAGCGATCAGTTCCGAGCTCAACGTCATGGCCGGCTGCAGGCCCGTGTCCTTGATGTCCGCGCTCAGGCCCGACGGCGACGCGCCGTACAGCATCACGCCCGGGCGCACCCAGTCGAAATGCGCCTCCGGATACCAGAGCGTAGCGGCCGAATTGGACAGGCTGCGCGCGCCCGCGATGCCCTGCGCACCGCGCTCGAACGCTTCCATCTGATGGGAGATGCCGCGCTCGCTGTCGGCGTCCGAGAAATGGGTCATCAACGTGATCTGACCCACGCCCTGGCAGGCCCGCGCACGCTCCCACGCGGCGCGGAACTTCTCGGGCAGATAGCCGAGCCGGTTCATGCCGCTGTTCATTTTCAGCTGGATATTGACGGGTTTGGACAGCCGCGCCATTTCCAGCATGCGCAATTGCTCGTCCGAATGCAGCGCCGTGGTGAGGCTGTAGCGGTCGATCACGTCGATATCCGTCGGCCGGAAAAAGCCCTCGAGCAACAAAATTGGCCCGGCCCAGCCCAATTCACGCAACTTCACGGCTTCTTCGAGGTCGAGCAAACCAAAGCCGTCGGTTGCGCGCAGGCCCGGGAACGCCCGAGCGAGCCCGTGACCGTAGGCGTTGGCCTTGACGACGGCCCAGATCTTGGACTTCGGCGCGTAACGGCGGGCAACGGCGAGGTTATTGGCGAGAGCGGCGGTATGAATCGTGGCTGAGACTGGGCGCGGCATGGGATATTTTCGTAAAGACATTGTCGAATCAGCAGCTTACAGGGCGTTTGTAACGCTCCCGCGGCAACCGCGACAATGCGATCAAGGATTCTGCTAGTCGGGATTCGGCTATTTTCGTGATATAAAGCCGTGCGCACAACCCATTTCGAACGGAATAAGCCCGGACGCACACCTCACGGCCGGGGCGGACAGACCGCAGCGAGGAAAGCATCGCATCAGATGAAAAAAGGTTTTTACACCATTATGGCCGCGCAGTTTTTTTCGTCGCTGGCCGACAATGCGCTTCTGATCGCTGCTATTGCACTGCTGAAAGATCTTCACGCCCCGAACTGGATGACGCCGCTGCTCAAGCTGTTTTTTGTGCTGTCGTACGTCGTGCTCGCGGCTTTTGTCGGCGCCTTCGCGGATTCCCGTCCGAAGGGCCGTGTGATGTTCGTGACCAATACGATCAAGGTGGTCGGTTGCCTCGCGATGCTGATCGGCGCGCATCCGCTGCTGGCGTACGGCATCGTCGGCTTTGGCGCCGCCGCCTACTCGCCCGCCAAGTACGGCATTCTCACCGAACTGCTGCCGCCTGACCGACTCGTCGCCGCCAACGGCTGGATAGAAGGCACGACCGTCGGCTCGATCATTCTCGGCACCGTGCTCGGCGGCGCGCTGATCAGCCCGCATATCGCCTCGCATATCATCAAGCACACGCCCCCCGCGATCCATACGCCGGCGGAAGCCGCGATGCTCATCATCATCGTGATCTACGCTATCGCCGCGCTCTTCAATCTGCGCATTCCCGACACGGGCGCCCGCTATCCGCGCCAGGCACACGGCCCGATCAAGCTCATCACCGACTTCGCCGACTGCTTCGTCGTGCTGTGGCGCGACAAGCTCGGCCAGATCTCGCTCGCCGTCACGACGCTGTTCTGGGGCGCCGGCGCGACGCTGCAATTCATCGTGCTGAAGTGGGCGGAAGTGTCGCTCGGCATGTCGCTGTCGGAAGGCGCGATCCTGCAGGCCGTCGTCGCCGTGGGCGTCGCGGCGGGCGCGATGGTCGCCGCCGCGCGCGTGCCGCTGAAGAAGTCGCTGTCGGTGCTGCCCGTCGGCATCATCATGGGCATCGCGGTGATGCTGATGGCCTTCTATACGAAACATCTGTTTCCGACTCACTGGGGCTTTTACTTCGGCAGGATGCACGTCCCCGGTTATCTGATCTTTGCCTATATCTTCCTGATGATCGTCGGTGCGCTGTCGGGGTTCTTCGTCGTGCCGATGAATGCGCTGCTCCAGCATCGCGGGCACGTGCTGCTGTCGGCGGGTCACTCGATCGCCGTGCAGAACTTCAACGAGAATCTCTCCGTGCTCGTCATGCTGTGCCTGTACGCCGTGCTGGTGTGGCTCGACGTGCCCGTCGCCATCGTGATCGTGCTGTTCGGCACCTTCGTGTGCGTGATGATGTGGCTCGTGATGCGCCGCCATCAGGCGAACCAGCGCGCGTTCGATTCCGTGTCGCTGATCGGCGAAGCGCGGCACTGACGCCGCGCTGACACCCGCCGCTGCCGCACCTTGGCTGCCGCCGCGCATCCGTCTTCTTTCAATGCGTCACGCGCGCTTCGCTTTTCAGGTTCTTCCATGACCCGACCGATTCCCAACGTCCTGACGATCGCCGGTTCCGACTCCGGCGGCGGCGCCGGCATTCAGGCCGATCTCAAGGCTTTCTCGGCGCTCGGCGCGTACGGCGCGAGCGTGATCACCGCGTTGACGGCGCAGAACACGCGCGGCGTGACGGCCATCCACACGCCCGATCCCGGCTTCGTCACCGCGCAACTGGACGCCGTATTCGACGACATCCGCATCGACGCGGTGAAGATCGGCATGCTGGCGAACGCGTCGATCGTGCGCGCCGTCGCCGATGCGCTGCGCCGTCACCAGCCGAGGCACGTGGTGCTCGATACCGTGATGATCTCGAAGAGCAATCACGCGCTGCTCGCACCCGAAGCCGTCGACGCCGTGCGCAGCGAACTGCTGCCGCTCGCCGATCTGCTGACGCCGAACCTGCCGGAAGCGGCCGCGCTGCTCGGCACATCGAGCGCGGCCGACGAAGCCGCGATGGTCGATCAGGGCGAAGCGCTACGCAAGCTGGGCGCGCGCGCCGTGCTGATGAAAGGCGGCCATCTCGCCGCTGCCGACAGCCCCGACTGGCTGATACAGGACAGCGGCACGATGCGCCTCGCCGGACCGCGCGTGCCCGTCAAGAACACGCACGGCACGGGCTGCTCGCTGTCGTCGGCGATCGCGGCGCTGATTCCGCAGCGCGACGACCTCGCGAGCGCCGTCGCCGACGCGAAAGTCTGGTTGACGGGCGCGCTCGAACAGAGCGGCCGGCTCGACGTCGGTCATGGCGTCGGGCCGGTGCATCATTTCTATCGCTGGTGGTGACGCCCTGGCGCTGAGCGCCTGGTCAGCGGCGCGTCGGCTCGCGCGCAAATGCCTGCGCGCGCTCGGGCCAGTCGTCGGGCACGATGAAGCCGCGCGAGCGCTCGGTCCACTGTCCATCGGCACGCTCGACGAACGCCGCGACCATCGTGGGGCCGGTCTGTTGCGCGAGTTGCTGCGCGAGCGCAGCCGCTGACATGAAACCCGGCGCGTGACGCCCATCGCGCACGCGCGGTGCGAGCCATTCGAGCCTGGGCAGCAGCATCCACGCATCGGCCTGCGTGCCGGCAAACGACGCCCAGTCGGCGCGCGTCGTCCACCAGCCGCGCGCGTGCGCCGGATCGATTTCGACGGGATCGCGCTCCGCGCGTCCATTCCGATAGAACAGCCAGCCCTTGACGAACATCTGCGGCTCCCACGGCCCCCGATGTCCGAGCGACGCAAACTCTTCGCGCGCACTGAGCGGCAGTTGATGATCGAGCAGATGCGCGAGCTTCAGATCGAAGCGGTCCTGCAGATTCGGGCCCACGTAATCGGCCAGCTCGCCGCGGCCATCGCCCGCGTGCAGATAACATTTGACAGCCAGTTCCCAATGCAGCCGCCTGCCCGCCTGCGTCTCGACGAGAAAATCGCATTCGCCTAGCGTCACGCCCGCGCGGCGCAGCGCGACGTTCGCCGCAATCAGGTGGGCCGCCGGGCCCTGCTGCAGAAACCATCCGAGCAGGCACTCGGCGTAGCGCCCGAGGCGCGTCACGCGCGCCGCCGCGATATGCCGATGCAACGCGGCGGGGTCGGCATCCTGCGCTTCGAGCCAGTCCAGCGACGCAGCGACTTCATCGGGCGATTCGAACGGCGTCGCGAGCACGCCGGGCGGCCGTTGGGCGCGCAACAGACCGGGACTGAACAGCAACCACGCGATGTCGCGTACGGCGGCATCGGCCAGCGCATCGAGCCGGACCGTTGACGGCGCATCGAATGAGGCGGCCGGCCCGGCGTCCTCGCTCATTTCGCCGCTTCTCCTTGCGCGGCTGCGTTGCGCCAGGTGTCGCGAGCGAGGCACAAGTCCTGCCAGGACTTCGCCTTGTCGCCGAGGCTGCGCAGCAGATACGCGGGATGATAAGTAACGATGACGGGCACGCCTTCGTATTCGTGAACGCGTCCGCGCAGCGACGAAATGCTCGCCTCCGTCTTCAGCAGACTCTGCGCGGCGAAACGCCCAAGCGCCACGATCAGCTTCGGCTTCACGAGCGCGACCTGGCGTTGCAGATACGGCTCGCAGCGCGCGACCTCGTCCGGTTCCGGATTGCGGTTGCCAGGCGGCCGGCACTTGATCACATTGGCGATGTAGACGTTCGTGCCGCGCGCGAGATCGAGCGATTGCAGCATGTTGTCGAGCAGCTTGCCCGCCTGACCGACGAACGGTTCGCCCTGCTTGTCCTCGTTCTCGCCTGGCGCCTCGCCGATCAGCATCCAGTCGGCTTCGCGATCGCCGACGCCGAACACCGTGTTCGTGCGCCGCTCGCATAGACGGCAGCGTTCGCATGCCGACACGCGGGCTTCGAGCGCGGGCCAGTCGAGCGTATCGATGGCGGGCTGCGCGGGGCTGTCCGCTCTGGCTTCGACCTCGGACGCAGGCGACGGCGGTTCGGCGGGAAGGTCGTCGAACCAGGCGAAGTCGTCGTCGGCCGGCGGCGATGGCGTGTCGGCTGCGGGCGGCGGCGCGCGGCGGGATTGGGGTGCATGCGCCCCTTGCGCTTCGGCTCGCGCAACGGGTTTGATTGCAGGCTCAACGATGTCACCCGGCATTGCAGTGTCCGATTGCGCTTCGATCGGACCCGTTGCTTCCGCGCGAACCGCCTGGTTGCTATCAGCCGCCTCCCTATCGGCGCGCGCAAGCGGCGCTTGGCTCGCCACGGCATCGGCGGAGATTACGGGTGGAGGCTGGTCTGCCGCGCCTTGCGTGATCCCGCGACGCACCCACATCGGCGCCAGGCCGAGTTCTTCCATTGCAGATTCATGCAGCGCCATCTGCGCCCTCCTTTGCGAAACTGAAACGCATGACGATGGCGTCCTCCCGGCTGCGATGCCGCGCCGGATAATAGTTCTTGCGACGGCCAATCGACGTGAAGCCAAAGCGCTCGTACAGCTTGATCGCGCGATGGTTCGACGGCCGCACTTCGAGCAGCATGCCCGCGAGCTTCTCGCCGCGCGTGATGCGCACGGCTTCGCGCAGCAGTGCGAGCCCCGCGCCCGCATGCTGCGCCACGGGCGCGACACACAGGTTCAGCAGATGCATTTCATCGACGACGGGCATCAGCACGCAATAGCCGATCAGCGTACCCGTCACGTGCCGCAGGCACATGCCAAAGTAACCGTTGCGTAGCGAGTCTTCGAAGTTGCCCCGGCTCCATGGAAATTCATACGCGAGCTTTTCGACGGCGGCGACCTCATCGAGATCGCCCTCCGTCATTGGCGACATGTAGCGGTCCGCCAGCAACACACCACTCATCGCGTGCCCTCGTCGTGCGCGGTTTGGGCCGACCGGCCCGTTTTATCCGTTTTACCCGATTGATCTGCTTTACCCGGCTGGGACTCGTTGCCCGGCTGACCCGTCAGCGCTGCCGCGGCCCGCACTTGCGCCGCTTTCGCGGCCATGCGCTCTTCCGTGGTCTGCGCGACCTTGTCGCGGATGTATTCCGGCGCGGCCTGGTCGGCGGGTAGCGTGCGGCCCGCGCGGAACGCCCGCAGCGCGGCGAACGCAACCGGCAAGGCGTGCGGCACGGCTTCCCGATCGACGCTGCGCGCCGCCGACGCCGCCGTCAGTCGCTCGCCGAACGCAGCTGCGGCATTGCCCGCGAGCGTGAACGGCTGATCCGGCAACGTCAGCGCATCCGGCGCGCCAAGCGACGCGGGATGAACCGTGCGCCATTCGCCCGCGCCGTCGTCCCACGCGTAGTCGGCCCAATAGACCTCGTCCATGCGGGCGTCGAGCGCGGCAAGCACGCGCGTCACCGACGGATCGCGCAGCCGCGCGCTTTCGGCACACGCGAGCAACGTGCCGACGGGCACCACCGGGCAGTCCAGCCCGAACGCGAGGCCCTGCGCGACGCCCGTCGCGGTGCGCAGACCCGTGAACGAGCCGGGACCAGCACCGAACCCGATCGCGTCGCAATCGGCGAGCGCGAGGCCCGCTTCGTCGAACAGTTCGCGGATCGCGGGAAGAAGCCGTGCGCTGGAGACCGCGCCCGTCGCCTCGTGGCGAGTCCACACACGCGGCGCGGACGCAGGCGCGCGCGGACCGGCCGGTGACGCAGCGTCGGCGGATTCGGCGGACAGGAGTGCGACCGAGCAGAATTCGGTCGAAGTATCGAGGGCAAGCAGCACGGTTTTCGTCATGACCGCTATTGTAATGCGGCACCCTGCGTCGCCGGATGCGAACAAAAGCCCATCCGCGCCCGGCGTTTGGAAGGATCGCTCCATCCCCGCGTGACCGCGCGCCGCGCGTCGCTTGTTATGATCGACGCCCTATCTCGAATAAAGCATGGAGAATCTGATGAGCGACGTGGACGGTCTCTTCGCCAAGGCACAGGAAGACGTGAAGCAACTGCCGGAGCGTCCGGGCAATCTCACGCTGCTGCGCCTGTACGCGCTCTTCAAGCAGGCCACCGACGGCGACGTGCACGGCGACAAGCCCGGCTTTACGGATATCGTCGGCAAATACAAATACGACGCGTGGGCCGCGCTGCAGGGCACGCCGCAGGAAACCGCGCGCCAGCAATATGTCGAGCTGGTCGAGTCGCTGAAAAACGGCACGGCGGCCTGATACGGCTCGCATTGAAGGCACGGCTGAGCATCTATTCGTCCCACGAATCAGCCATCTTCGTTCAGAAAGTTCTTAATGGTGGCGCGGTGCAGCAAAATTCGGTACAATGCTGACTGCGCTTCACCGCTTATGTCCGGCCTGTTCCGGCGACGCTGCGGAAAAGCGTCTCGTAGCGTTTTGCTCCAATCCAGTTTAGAACCTGTCCCCTCCTGCATGGCCCTACGGGCCGTCAAGTCCAGGCTGGCGGCACGCCAATTCCGGCATGTCGCATTCGATACAGCTTCTAACGAGAAACTCGCCTTCATTGTTGCGAGTTGCCCCCGTTTTTCGATTTGCTCGCTGATTTTTTGCTCGCTGAATCCGACGACTTGGGTATGCCGATTGGCGCCGACGTGTTATTTCCCATGTTTCAAGGATTCTCATGACTTCGAGCAATACCACCAGCCCGCTGAACGCCATCGCCGAACAAGCCCTCGGTCTCGACACGCCGGAAACGGCCGTGCAAGCCGTTGAAGCTGAAGGCCCGACGTTCGCTGAGCTGGGTCTGTCGGCGGATATCGTCTCTGCGCTGACGGCAGCCGGCTACAAGACGCCGACGCCCGTCCAGCAGCGCGCCATCCCCGCCGGCATCGCGGGCCGCGATCTGCTGGTCTCGAGCCCGACGGGTTCGGGCAAGACGGCGGCGTTCATGCTGCCCGCCATCGAGCGTTTCGCACAGCTGCAAAAAGCCCAGGCCAGCCAACCGCGCGAGCCGCGCAGCGACAGCGCCGCGGGTGGCCGTGGCCGCCGTCCGATGCCCGTCGCGCGTCCGGGCCTGCTCGTCCTCACGCCGACTCGCGAACTCGCGATGCAGGTGACGACGGCAGCGTCCACGTACGGCAAGCACCTCAAGCGCCTGCGCACCGTCAGCATTCTGGGCGGCGTCGCCTACGGCCAGCAGCTGATGCTGCTGGCGAAGAACCCCGAAATCCTGGTCGCCACGCCGGGCCGTCTGCTCGACCATCTGGAGCGCGGCCGCATCGACCTGTCGCAACTGCAGATGCTCGTGCTCGACGAAGCCGACCGCATGCTCGACATGGGCTTCATCGACGACATCGAGACGATCGTCGCCGCGACGCCCGCGACGCGTCAAACCATGCTGTTCTCGGCCACGCTCGACGGCAAGATCGGTTCGCTGACGGGCCGTCTGCTGAAGGATCCGGAGCGTATCGAGATCGTCCAGCGCATGGAACAGCGCACGAACATCGCGCAAACCGTGCACTACGTCGACGACCGCGATCACAAGGATCGTCTGCTCGACCATCTGCTGCGCGCCGACGGCCTCGACCAGGCCATCGTCTTCACGGCGACCAAGAGCGACGCCGACTCGCTGGCCGGCCGTCTGGCCGATGCCGGTTTCGAATCGGCTGCGCTGCACGGCGACCTGCCGCAAGGCGCGCGTAACCGCACGATCCGCGCGCTGCGCGAGCGCCGCGTGCGCGTGCTGGTGGCTACCGACGTCGCTGCGCGCGGCATCGACATCCCCGGCATCACCCACGTGTTCAACTACGACCTGCCGAAGTTCGCCGAAGACTACGTGCACCGTATCGGCCGTACGGGCCGCGCGGGCCGGTCGGGCATCGCGGTGAGCCTCGTGCATCACGCGGAACAGGGCGCGCTGAAGCGCATCGAGCGTTTCGTGCGTTCGCCGCTGCCCGTCAACGTCGTCGAAGGCTTCGAGCCGCGTAAGTCACCGCCGGCCAACGGTCGCGGCGGTTTCGGCGGCGGCCGTGGCCGTCCGGGCGGCGGCAATGGCGGCCGACGCTTCGGCAGCGGCGGCGGCAAGCCGGGCTACGCTGGTTCGCGTGACGGCAACGGCGGCGGCTATGGCGCCCGTGAAGGCGGTAATGGCGGCGGCTTCGGCGCGCCGCGCGAAGCCGGCAGCGGGGGTGGCCGCAGCTGGGGCAACAAGCCGGCAGGCGGTTCGCGTGAAGGCGGCTTCGGCGGCGGTAACCGCGAAGGCGGCTATCGCGGCGGCAATCGCGAAGGCGGTTTCTCGCGCGACGGCGGTTACGGCGCTCGCCGCAACGACGGCCCGCGCAACACGCGCCGCGGCGACTGATTGTCCGCACGGGCGCCCTCACGGCGCCCGGTACGCACTGGCGAAAATCTGCTGCATCCCGAAAAACCGACGTTCCGGCGTCGGTTTTTTTTCGTCCCGGCCGTTATTTCACGATGCGAAAAATTTTTTTGCGTCGTAAAAAATCGTGTTGCACGGCACAACAAGCGCTGTTGCAACATGGAAAATTTCATTTCTTATTGTGAAATAACTAACGTAACCCGTTGAAAAACATCAAATAAAAAACACCGAAAAAGCTTCGATGGTGTCTGGCCCACCCAATGCCTTTTGCCTAGACTCTTATATAAGACTTCACGAAACGGAACGCCACCGGCGGTCTCGCCTCGCGGAGGTCACGAGTCCAGCGAACCCTCTTACAAGGCAAAAGGAGCACACCATGACGCGCAACGAACAGGCACAGCAGCTTCAACAGCAATGGGAAACGGACAACCGCTGGAAAGGCATCAAGCGCGGCTTCACGGCGGACGACGTGGTGCGCCTGCGTGGCTCGCTGCAAGCCGAACACACCATCGCCCGCCGCGGTGCTGAAAAGCTGTGGAATGACATGCACGAGCAGCCGTTCGTCAACGCGCTCGGCGCGCTGACGGGCAACCAGGCGATGCAGCAGGTCAAGGCCGGCCTGAAGGCGATCTATCTGTCGGGCTGGCAGGTCGCTGGCGACGCCAACGTGGCAGGCGAAATGTATCCTGACCAGTCGCTGTATCCGGCGAACTCGGTGCCGCTCGTCGTGAAGCGCATCAACAACACGCTCACACGCGCTGACCAGATTCAATGGTCGGAAGGCAAGAATCCCGGCGACGAAGGGTATATCGATTACTTCGCGCCGATCGTCGCGGACGCGGAAGCCGGTTTCGGCGGCGTGCTGAACGCGTTCGAACTGATGAAGGCGATGATCGAAGCGGGCGCGGCCGGTGTGCACTTCGAAGACCAGTTGGCGTCCGTCAAGAAATGCGGCCACATGGGCGGCAAGGTGCTCGTGCCCACCCGCGAAAACGTCGCGAAGCTGACGGCCGCGCGTCTGGCCGCCGACGTCTGCGGCGTGCCGACCGTGCTGATCGCCCGCACCGACGCGGAAGCCGCCGATCTGATCACGTCGGACGTCGATGACAACGACAAGCCGTTCCTCACGGGCGAACGCACGGTGGAAGGCTTCTTCCGCACCAAGCCGGGCCTCGAGCAAGCCGTATCGCGCGGTCTCGCCTATGCGCCGTACGCCGACCTGATCTGGTGCGAGACGGGCAAACCCGATCTCGAATACGCGAAGAAATTCGCCGAAGCGATCCACAAGCAGTTCCCCGGCAAGATGCTGTCGTACAACTGCTCGCCGTCGTTCAACTGGAAGAAGAACCTCGACGACGCGACGATCGCCAAGTTCCAGAAGGAACTCGGCGCGATGGGCTACAAGTTCCAGTTCATCACGCTGGCGGGCTTCCACGCGCTGAACTACTCGATGTTCAACCTCGCCCACGGCTATGCGCGCCAGCAGATGAGCGCGTTCGTCGAACTGCAGCAGGCCGAGTTCGCCGCCGCCGAAAAGGGCTTCACGGCCGTGAAACATCAGCGCGAAGTCGGTACGGGCTACTTCGACGCCGTCACGCAGACGGTTGAGCGCGATGCGTCGACGACGGCCCTGCACGGTTCGACGGAAGACGAACAGTTCTTCGACAACAAGAAGGTCGCCTGAAACGTCTGCCGTCCTCCGACGTCGACGGGTGTCAGCGGCAAGAAGA
Organism: Paraburkholderia caribensis; assembly: GCF_002902945.1. Classification (NCBI taxonomy): domain Bacteria; kingdom Pseudomonadati; phylum Pseudomonadota; class Betaproteobacteria; order Burkholderiales; family Burkholderiaceae; genus Paraburkholderia; species Paraburkholderia caribensis. The sequence goes on along the minus strand of NZ_CP026101.1, from coordinate 1,432,441 downwards.
TACGCGCTTCTCACTCGCAGCATCGTAAAAAACGGCCCCGAAGAGGGCCGGTTTCCAATACTTCCAGGGAGGAAGTTCGGGTGGTCTGTCCATGACGCCCGATATGAATGAGACGAATCTGAGAGAACCGAAAGGACGCATTCGTCGGTCAGCCCGATCAAGGCTGCCGACGTCATGAATTCGCGCGCCGGCGATCCGCTGGCGCGCGTTTTTCAGACACACCGGGCGAAGACCCGGCATCCACAAAGACGACGGCCGAGAGCGCCGATCACCGATACACAATCACGGGAATTTTCGTATGTGTGAGCACGCGCTGCGTCTCGCTGCCGATCAGCAGACTCCCGAGCCCCCGCCGCCCATGCGACGCCATGAAGATCACGTCACAGCCGCCCGACTCGGCCGCTTCGATGATGCCCAGATACGGCGACGGATGCACGCTCGTCTGGCTCGTGCATTCGACACCCGCACCGCGCGCGGCCTCCTCGACTTCCTGCAGATGCTGGCGCGCTTCGCGCTCGCTGCGGTCCTGGAAGTCCACGGGCGGCTCGATCACGACTTCGGAAAACGGCGAGTACGGATATTGCGGCAGGCACGCGTACGCAGTCACGCGCGCGCCGACGGCCTGGGCGAGATCGATCGCCCCGTCGATCGCCTTCTTCGACAGGTCCGAACCATCCGTCGGAACGAGGATGTGCTTGAACATGGTGCCCTCCGTCGTCGACTGCAGGTGTGGAATGCGCGCGCATGCGATTCGCGTCTCGCGGCCTGGCAAGCAGGAACGCGAATACCGGTATGCGCGTGCAACCGCCTGCGCCGCAGCGGTCGCGATGCCGCGCGGCGGGCCGTCAAAACGATTGTAGTGCGCCGAAAAGTCGCGCAAGCGGCGCGTGCGGGCATGTCCGCATATCGGAAACCCGCGCGCCATCTGGGCTTCGCAGCACGGCGCGCGCCGCGCTCAGCCCCAATACGCGGGATTGCCGTACGTATGCTTGAGGAAATCGAGAAAAAGACGCACGCGCAGCGGCAGATGCCGCCGTTGCGGGAACACCGCGTGAATGCCGATGGGCGGCGCGGCGAATTCGTCGAGCACGCTGACGAGGCGCCCCGCCGCGATGTCCATGCCGACTTCCCACCACGAGCGCCACGCGAGCCCATAGCCTTCCAGACACCATTCGTGAAGCACCGCGCCGTCCGAGCATTCCATCGTGCCCGACACCTTGATCGTGACGACCTTGTCCCCCTGCTGGAACACCCAGCCGCGCTGCTGGTTCGCGCTTGCGCCGAGCGCGAGACAGTTGTGATGCGCGAGATCGGCGAGCGTCTGCGGCGCCGCGCGGTGCGCAAGGTAAGTCGGCGATGCCACGCATACGCGCTTGTTCTCACCGAGTCTCAACGAGACAAGCGACGAGTCAGGCAATTCGCCGAGCCGTATCGCGCAGTCGAATCCTTCGTTAACGAGATCGACCATGCGATCGGACAGATCGAGAGAAATCGACACGTCGGGATGCGCGACGGTGAACGCGGGCACGAGCGGCGCGACATGCCGCCGCCCAAATCCTGCCGGTGCCGACACGCGCAGATGGCCGCTCGCCTTCACGCCGCCCGCCGACACGCTCGCCTCGGCATTCTGCATGTCGTGAATGATGCGCTGACAGTCTTCGAGAAACGCCGAGCCTTCGTAGGTCAGCGTGATACGGCGCGTGGTGCGCACCAGCAACTTGACGCCCAGCCGCTCCTCGAGCGCGTCGATGCGACGCCCAATGATGGCAGGTGCGACGCCTTCGGACTGGGCCGCCGCCGACAGGCTGCCACGCGCCGCGACGGTCACGAAGGTCTCGATCTGTTTGAATCGGTCCACGGCGGATGATGGCGCGCGTCGATCGCGCACGAATAAGAAGTGGCGTCAGATTAGGTTGATGAAAGTAAAAGATCAAGTGATCTTTAGAGTCTTTTTTAGCACAAGCCGTCACGAATAGAATCGATCCTGACCTCTGATGGAGCGCAAGGCAATGTCGGCCACAACGACACTCTTACCCAAGGCAGTGATTTTCGACGCATACGGCACGCTGTTCGACGTGCATTCCGTCGTCGCTGCCGCGGAGCAGATGTTTCCGGGCCACGGCGATGCGCTTTCGCAGTTGTGGCGGCAAAAACAGATCGAATACACGCAGCTGCGCACGGCCTCCGATCCCGCCGGCGCACGCTACCAGCCGTTCTGGAACATCACGCTCGACGCGCTCCGTTTCTCCGCGCGCAAGCTCGGCCTCGCGCTGAACGCGGCGGGTGAAAAACGCCTGATGGACGAATACGCGTGCCTGTCGGCATTTCCCGACGTGCTGCCCGCGTTGCGCCAATTGCGCGACGCGCGCACGGCGGGACGCCACGCGCCGATCGGTCTCGCGATCCTGTCGAACGGCAACCCGCAAATGCTCGACATCGCGGTGAAGAGCGCAGGCATGTCGGGACTGTTCGATCACGTGCTGTCGGTCGACGCCGTGCGCGCATTCAAGCCTGCGCCCGCGACCTATGCGCTCGGCACGCAGGCGTTCGGCGTGGCCGCGCGCGAGATCGTATTCGTGTCGTCGAACGGCTGGGACGCGAGCGGTGCGAACTGGTTCGGCTACACCGTGTTCTGGTTGAACCGCCAGGGCGCGCCCGCCGAAGAACTCGGCGTCACGCCGCACGGCACAGGCACGAGCATGAGCGATCTGATGACGTTTATCGAGCACCAGACGCCGCCCGCAAAACCAGCGAAACGGGGGGCAAGCCGCCCCGCGCGCCACAGCCCTGGCACGTGACGGCAGCCAACCCCGTGAAGCAACGCAGTGGCATCACCACGCATTTTTGAAACTGACCGACCAAGGAGAAATCATGGCGAACACGTTGTCGCTCCCGCAGGGCATGAAAATTACCGGTGAGATCAAGCCCGGCTTCGAAGCGATTCTGACGCCGCAAGCGCTCGAGCTCGTTGCCAGCCTGCACCGGACGTTCGAGCCGCGTCGCCAGCAACTGTTGAAGGCGCGCGCCGAGCGGGCCCAGCGTCTCGACGCGGGCGAGCGCCCCGATTTCCTCGCGGAAACGAAGAACATCCGCGAAGCCGACTGGACGATCGCCCCGCTGCCGCAGGACCTGCAATGCCGCCGCGTCGAGATCACGGGTCCCGTCGACCGCAAGATGATCATCAACGCGCTGAACTCGGGCGCGGACTCCTACATGACCGACTTCGAGGATTCGAATGCGCCGAGCTGGGACAACCAGATCACCGGCCATATCAACCTGAAGGAAGCCGTGCGCCGCACGATCGCGCTGGAACAGAACGGCAAGTCGTACCAGCTGAACGACAAAATCGCGACGCTGATCGTTCGGCCGCGCGGCTGGCACCTCGACGAGAAGCATGTGAGCGTCGATGGTCAGCGCGTGTCGGGCGGCATCTTCGACTTCGCGTTGTTCCTGCATCACAACGCGAAGGAGCAACTGTCGCGCGGCACCGGCCCCTACTTCTATCTGCCGAAGCTGGAGAGTCATCTCGAAGCGCGCCTGTGGAACGATATCTTCGTCGCCGCTCAGGAAGCCGTGGGGGTGCCGCGCGGCACGATCCGAGCGACTGTGCTGATCGAAACGATCCTCGCTGCGTTCGAAATGGATGAGATCCTGTACGAACTCCGTGAACACAGCTCGGGTCTGAACGCTGGGCGTTGGGACTACATCTTCTCTGCAATCAAGAAGTTCAAGAACGACAAGGACTTCTGCCTGGCTGACCGTTCGCAGATCACGATGACCGTGCCTTTTATGCGCGCGTACGCGTTGCAACTTCTGAAGACGTGCCACCGCCGCAAAGCGCCTGCCATCGGCGGCATGAGCGCGCTGATTCCGATCAAAAGCGATGCGGCCGCGAACGACAAGGCGATGGCAGGCGTACGCTCGGACAAGGCACGCGACGCGACGGACGGCTACGACGGCGGCTGGGTTGCGCACCCGGGACTCGTGCCCATCGCGATGGAAGAATTCGTGAAGGTGCTCGGCGACAAGCCGAACCAGATCGGCAAGCAACGCGTCGACGTCCAGGTGACGGGCAAGGATCTGCTCGATTTCCGTCCGGAAGCGCCCATCACCGAGGCAGGACTGCGCAACAACATCAACGTCGGCATCCACTACCTCGGCTCGTGGCTCGCGGGCAATGGCTGCGTCCCCATTCACAACCTGATGGAAGACGCGGCGACGGCGGAAATCTCGCGCTCGCAGGTCTGGCAGTGGATCCGCTCGCCGAAGGGTAAGCTCGACGATGGCCGCAAGGTGACGGCCGGACTCGTGCGCGAACTGACGGCGCAGGAACTCGACAAGGTCAAGGCCGCGATTACTGGCGATACGAAGCCGTACGATCGCGCCGCGCAGATCTTCAGCGACATGTCGACGTCGGAGAATTTCACCGAGTTCCTGACGCTGCCGCTTTACGAAGAACTCTGAGCAGCACCACTGCTCGATGGTTGACCGACCGGGATGGCCTGGCGGGCGTCATGCCTGCTGGGCCATTCTTTTATCGACTGCGTCCTGCCGATTGCGGCGCGGCCCTTAGCGCCCGTTCGAACGCCGATGCTCGACCCAATCGCCGCTGCGTATCTCCGGCAGTCCTTTGACAGCGTCCCGCTGCACGGGATAGTAACGGCACGTGACGGGCGTGCCTTGGACGTCGACGGTCACTTCACGCGGCATGAACAGCCCCTCGATGCCCGGATACACCTGCTCGATCTCATCGAGCACGGCGACGAGTTCGTCGTCGATCGCGTAGACGTCGCCGCGCACGTGCACGCCGGCGTCATCGGGCACCAGGCCCGGGTACGCGCCGAAATCGAACAAACGACCGCGCAAGGTCGCCGGGCCGACCAGCGTCGGCGAAGCGATGTCGTTACGCGCCGCCGCCGCGCCAATGTCATTGATCTCACCGGCACGCAACGTGCCATATACAAAGACGTTTTGCATCAGTTCACTACTCTCCGTTCAGACACCATCCATTCATGACGCGACGCCTTACATGAGCGGTGCGCTCGCCGCCAGCACCCCGTCGCCGTCGGCATACACCCATTCGCCCGGCCGCACGGCCGAGCCGGGCAAACGCACGGGCACATCGCGCTCTCCGCCGCCGCGCTTCTCGCTGCGCTGCGGATGGGTCGCGAGAGCGACGATGCCGATGTTGCATTCGTTCAGTTCGAGCACGTCGCGCACGCAACCGAACACGACGATGCCTGCCCAGCCATTCTTCTCGGCAAGCTTGCCCAGATTGCCGCCGACCAGCGCGCAACGCAGACTGCCGCCTCCGTCGATCACCAGCACACGGCCTGCGCCCTTTTCTTCGAGCGTGGCGCGCACCAGCGTGTTGTCTTCGAACACCTTGAGCGTGACAGCCTCGCCGCCGAAACATGACGCGCGCCCGAAACGGCTGAAGACGGGATCGAGCACGCGCAACGTGCCGGCGGCGAGCTGATCTTCGTGCGCGTCGCACAAGTCGGCTGTGGCAAAGTTCATGAGCTTCTCCCGTTGACGAAAGGAATCGGGAGCATTATGCCGTGCCATCTTTTCGATGTCGCATCGTCCATTCGGCCAATGTTCGGATGACCTGCACGACCCTACAATGACAAGCGTCATACGGCAGATTCGCTGCCGCCCACTCCGCTACGCCATGACTGAAGCCGCCCCATCCACTACCCGCGCGACGCCGCCCGCCATAAATGCGTCCGCCGAAATGTCGACACGCGTCGATTTCGCCGACATTCCGCCGGAGTTCGCGCCCACCCCGACGCATCCTATCCGCGTGCGCTCGCGGCCCATGCCGGCTGGCGTGCGCATCGCGCGGCACACCCACGCGTGGGCGCAAGTCGCGTATGCGTCGCGCGGCGTACTGCGGGTGGGCACGTCCGGCACGACGTGGATGGTGCCGCCGTCGCGCGCAATCTGGGTGCCGCCGTACGTGCTGCACGAAGTGACCATCGTCGAAGAGGCCTTTCTGCGCACGCTTTATGTCAACGAGACGGTCGTGCCGCCGGGACTGGACGCGTGCCGGGTCGTCGAAGTCTCGGGGCTGCTGCGCGAGGTCATTGCCTCGCTGGACACGCCCGGCTTGCCACCCGACCGCGAACGCCTGCTCGGCTCGCTGGCGCTCGACGAAATCACCCGGTCGCAGCCTCTGCCGCTATCCGTGCCCATGCCGACGGAAAAACGTCTGCGTGCGTTGTGCGAGGCGGTGCTGGCCGATCCCGCGAATACGGAGTCACTGGAGCGATGGGCGTCGACGGCGGGTGCGAGCACGCGCACCATCGCGCGGCTTTTTCGTCAGGAACTTGGGGTGAGCTTTTCGCAATGGCGTCAGCAAGCCGTGCTGGCTCGCGCGATCCCCTTGCTCAGTCAGGGGCGGCCGCTGTCGCACGTCGCGCGGGAGCTGGGCTACCAGAGTCAGAGTGCGTTTTCCGCGATGTTCCGGCGCGCGTTCGGCGAAAGTCCACGGGCATTCATGGTGCGAGGCGCGGAGCATAGGCGTGACGAACGGGAGCGGGACGAAGACGACGATCAGGACGAACAGCGTTGATCAAATGGGCTGCCGCGACGAGCGGAAGTACGCAGTCGATGCGCCCGCAACGTCCTCAGACGCGCCGGGCCATGTGCCGGATCGAGCCGAGCTGCGCGAGTCGTGGGCCGGCGAGCCGGTAGCCCATCCGTTGATAGAGTCGCGCCGCAGGGTTGTCGACGAATACGCGCAGTTGCAGTTCGGAGAGACCGCGGGCGCGCGCCCAACGGTGCGAGGTATTCAGCAGATAGGTTCCCGCGCCGCGCCGCCGATGCCCCTCGGCGATCTGCACGTCGCGGATATGCAGCGAGTCACCCTCTTCGGTGATGCGCAACACGCCGATCCGCTCGCCGTCCGCTTCGAGAATGAAATTTTCCGACTCCCGCCAGCTCGCCAGAAACAGATCGCTGCGCCACACGAGGTGATGCCGGCGGTAGTACCCGCCCATGTTGTTGCGCGTCAGCGCCTCGGCGAACGAGAAGTCGTCCATGCTGGCCTTGCGCAAATGGAAGGGAGATGGATCGTCAGTCGGGTCGAGCATCGTGCAAGGACGAAAGAGTCGGTCCGCTCAACGTTAAGACACGCGGACCTCGCTGGCAATGGCTGTTTGCCCCACGGCGGCGCACCCGGCGACCTGGCTGCCTTTGCAAGCGGTGTCGAATGGTAAGCAAGATAAGCGCAAAACAAAAAGCCCGCTGACAATTCAGCGGGCTTCTTATTTCTGGCGGAGCGGACGGGACTCGAACCCGCGACCCCCGGCGTGACAGGCCGGTATTCTAACCGACTGAACTACCGCTCCAGTCTTGCTACCTGACTTGCGAGCGTCGGTTACTTCTCGCAAGCGCATTACCTGAATTTCAAGCAACGCCAGTATTTTGGCGTCCCCTAGGGGATTCGAACCCCTGTACTCACCGTGAAAGGGTGATGTCCTAGGCCTCTAGACGAAGGGGACAACATACTTCATATGCTACTGCTTACACCTTTAACGAAAAAGCCCGCTCACCGAACGGGCTTAATCTGGCGGAGTGGACGGGACTCGAACCCGCGACCCCCGGCGTGACAGGCCGGTATTCTAACCGACTGAACTACCACTCCAGTCTTGCTACCTGACTTGCGAGCGTCGGTTACTTCTCGCAAGCGCATTACTTGAATCTCAAGCAACGCCAGTATTTTGGCGTCCCCTAGGGGATTCGAACCCCTGTACTCACCGTGAAAGGGTGATGTCCTAGGCCTCTAGACGAAGGGGACATAATCTTTTCAGATCTGTCTCGTTCTTGCAGCTAACTTCATTCATCAGCAGCGAAGACCGCCATTCTAACAACTTTACTACCGTTTGTGAAGTCTTTTTTCTACAACTTCCGGCTAACCGGAAGACTTCACTCTGCTCTGATGGTGGAGGTAAGCGGGATCGAACCGCTGACCTCTTGCATGCCATGCAAGCGCTCTCCCAGCTGAGCTATACCCCCTTGCAGAACAGAAGCGAGATTGTAGTGAGCAAATTTCGCTTTGTAAATACCTCTTGAGTCGCTTTCTACAATTTTTTTGCGAGGCCGCGCAACGATCTCCGGCGGCCCCGCTTCGCCTGTTCAGGCAAGCGCCTTTTCGATGCGGCTCACGACCACGTCGCGACCGAACAGCATCAGCACGCTATCGATGGACGGCGTATGCGTCGTGCCTGCCACCAGCAGACGCACGGGCATCGCGAGCTGCGGCATCTTCAGTTTGTGCGCGCCGAGCGTCGCCTTCAACGAGGCGGCGATACCCTCCTTCGTCCACTCGCAGGTCTTCAATGCCGTAGCGAGATCGGCGAGCGCGGGACGCACGACGTCCGTCACATGCTGTGCGAGCGCGTCGGCATCAGGATTCGGTTCGCGATAAAACATCGCGGCGTTGTCCACGATCTCCTTCACCGTCGACGCGCGATCCTTCATCAGCCCGATCACCGCCGCCAGATCCGCGCCCTTCGCGAGCGTCGCTTCGTCGATGCCGAGCGCCGCGAAGAACGGCTTGCTCAGATCGGCGAGACGCGCGTTGTCCGCTTCCTTGATGTAGTGGTTGTTCAGCCAGTTGAGCTTGGCGTGGTCGTACTGAGCCGGCGACTTACCGAGGTGCTCGAGATCGAACCATTCGATCAGTTGCTCGCGCGAAAAAATCTCCGCGTCGCCATGCGACCAGCCCAGACGCGCGAGATAGTTCAACACGGCCTCAGGCAGATAGCCCGCGTCGCGGTAGCCCATCACGCTCATCGCGCCATGCCGTTTGCTCATCTTCTCGCCCTGCTCGTTCAGCACGGTCGGCAGGTGCGCGTAGACAGGCGGCTCGGCGCCGAGCGCACGCAGGATATTGATCTGGCGCGGCGTGTTGTTCACGTGGTCGTCACCGCGAATCACGTGCGTGATCTTCATGTCGAGATCGTCGACGACCACGCAGAAGTTATAGGTCGGCGTGCCGTCCGGACGCGCGATCACGAGATCGTCGAGTTCTTCGTTCGAGATTTCGACGCGGCCCTTCACGGCATCGTCCCACGCGACCACACCCGTCAGCGGATTACGGAAACGCAGCACGGGTTCCACGCCGGCGGGCGGCTCGGGCAGCACTTTCCCCGGCTCGGGACGCCACGTGCCGTCATAGCGCGGCTTTTCGCCCGCGGCACGCTGACGCTCGCGCAACGCGTCGAGTTCTTCCGTCGACATGTAGCAGGGATACACGAGCCCCTGCTCCTGCATCTGCTTGAGCACCTCGCGATAACGGTCCATGCGCTGCATCTGGTAGAACGGACCTTCGTCGTAGTCGAGGCCGAGCCATTGCATGCCTTCGAGAATCGCGTCGACGGATTGCTCGGTCGAGCGCTCGACGTCGGTATCCTCGATACGCAGCACGAACACGCCCTTCGTTTTGCGCGCAAACGCCCACGGATACAGCGCAGAGCGAATGTTGCCGAGGTGAATGAAGCCGGTGGGGCTCGGTGCGAAGCGGGTGCGAACGGGAGTGGTCATGTGCGGTAACTCGGAGGCAGACGCCTGCGCCGGCGAACATCGAAGCCAGGCGCGGCAACGGAAACGGATCGCGCCCGGCGACGGTGACAACGCCTGCCGACGGCGCGAACGCGATTGAAAAAGAGAGACGAATTATACCCGTCGAATACTGACAACATGGGTTTGCAGGCGCGTCCGGCAGCGCGCCGGAAGGCATAAGCCGAAACATCGGACCGAGGATGCCGTCGGTACACGAGACTGACCACTGCACATGTAGACGGTTTCCTCAACCGTTTGTCGCCCCATGTCTGCTTTGCATTATGATGTGCGCGCGCTGCCGTCCTGCTCTCCGCCGGCTCCGTGCAGCGCACCAAGGATCGCCGCCGGCGATCGCTTTTGCATGACCCGCGGCACGACACTTCCGCCTGGACGTCGGCGCCGTCGCTGGAGAATTCGTTGAAACCGTCATCGCCACGCTTGTCCCGCCGCACGTTCTCGATTGCCGCGGCCTCCGCTGTTCTCTCCGCCTGCGCGTCGACGGGCAACAAGCCCGACACGGTCACGCCCACGCCCACGCCCAGCACCGCGTCCATCCCGCCGACGCCGACCGTCAAGCCAGAACGGCCGCTGCGCATCGGGCTCGCGCTCGGCGGCGGCGCGGCGCGCGGCTTTGCGCATATCGGCGTGATCAAGGCACTGGAGGCGCGCAACATCCGGATCGATCTGGTGTGCGGGACGAGCGCCGGGTCGGTGGTCGGCGCGCTGTATGCGTCGGGCCTGAACGGTTTCGCGCTCAACAAGCTCGCGCTGACGATGGACGAAGCGTCGATCAGCGACTGGGCGATGCCGTTTCGCACACGCGGCTTTCTGCAAGGCGTCGCGCTACAGAACTATCTGAACAAGACGCTCGACAATCGCCCGATCGAAAAGATGGCGAAGCCGCTCGGCGTCGTCGCGACGGATCTGAAAACGGGCCAGCCGATTCTTTTTCAGCGCGGCAACACGGGCATCGCGGTGCGCGCGTCGTCGAGCGTGCCGTCGGTGTTCGAGCCGGTGAAAATCGGCGGGCACGAATATGTCGACGGCGGTCTCGTCAGCCCGGTGCCGGCGTCGTTCGCGCGCAAGATGGGCGCGGACTTCGTGATCGCCGTCGATATTTCCGCGCGACCCGAAACGGCGCTCACCGAAAGCTCGTTCGACGTGCTGATGCAGACGTTTACCATCATGGGTCAGACGATCAAGGCATATGAGCTAGACAAATACGCCGATGTCGTGATCCGTCCGAATCTGAACGCGATGAGCGGCACCGACTTCGGACAACGCAATGCGGCGATTCTGGCGGGCGAGGAAGCCGCCGCCCGTATCGCGCCGGAACTGCTGCGCAAGCTGGCGGCGGCGCGCGCGACCGCCTGAGCGGCGGCGGCCTCATACGCGAAAACGGGCGCGGCAAAACAAAAGGCCCGCTTCAGATGAAGCGGGCCCTTCTTTTGAAACCAGTCAACCGACGATCGTCTTAGTTGCTGCCACCGATCGTCGCGCTCACGCGTTGGCGCAGCTCCTGCTGCTGCGGCACCGTCGATTCGATACGACGCGCGCCCGTGAAGCGCTTTTCCCAGTAACCGTCATCCATGTCGTCGACGCGGATCGTGCTGCCTGTAGAAGGCGAATGCACGAACTTGTTGTCGCCGATGTAAATGCCGACGTGCGAGAACGTACGGCGCATCGTGTTGAAGAACACGAGGTCGCCCGGCTTCAGGTCGGAAACCCGAACCTTCTCGCCGACCCGGCTCATTTCTTCTGCGCGGCGCGGCAGTGCCATGCCCAGCGTGTCCTGGAACACGTAGCGCACGAAGCCACTGCAATCGAGGCCGGAATCCGGCGTGTCGCCACCCCAGCGGTAACGCACGCCAATCATGTTGAGGGCGCCGACCACGACATCACCCGCCTTGCCGGCCATGCCGGACAAAAACGAACGAGCGCCACTCTCGGAATTCGAGGCAGCGCTTCGCGTGCTTTGTGTGGTGGAGGACACGGAACTCGACCCGGAAGAGGTCGAGAATGAGGCATTCTGGTTAAAGCTGCTTACTTCATCGGCGAAAGCGCCGGGAGCTGCGGCCATCAGTACGCCAATGAACATCCCGGCGACGACGCGCGTGCAAGCCTGGGTTAGGTTTTGGTGCTGCATTGGTCTGGTGGTTGGTCTTGGTTAGGGCTTGGGGTGCGGCGGTAGTTTTTGCCTGAAAATCAACAGGCTAGGAAAAAAGTTTGGTCGATACTAGCCAGTAAGTATTCCAATGTCAAAACAAATAGAAAAAAACAATGACTCGTCGCACCCAATTGGTGAATGTCAAGTCGTCAAGGCCGCTTTCAACAGCTTACGTGTGTAAGGGTGACTCGGTTCCGCAAAGATCCGCTCGACCTCGCCCGTCTCCACGATCGCCCCGTTCTGCATCACCGCGACGCGATGCGCCATGGCGCCGATCACGGCCAGATCGTGGCTGATGAACACGAACCCCAGGTTGTATTTGCGTTGCAAACCCGCGAGCAGCTTCAAAACCTGTTGCTGGATCGAGACGTCCAGCGCGCTCGTCGGCTCGTCGAGAATCAGGATGCGTGGCTCCAGCACCAGCGCACGCGCAATCGCAATGCGCTGCCGCTGTCCGCCGGAGAATTCGTGCGGATACCGCTGCAGCGCCGTCCGGTCGATGCCCACTTCGCGCAGCACGCCGATCACCTTGTCGCGCCGCGCCTCGGCATTCAGCTGCGGGCGATGCAGCGCGAGCCCTTCGCCGACGATCCGTTCGATCGTCTGCCGGGGTGAAAGTGAACTAAACGGGTCCTGAAAGACGACCTGCATATTCGAGCGCAGCGTCGTCTGCTCGCGCCCCCGATAGCTGCCGAGCGCCCTGCCCTGAAAATCGATTGCGCCGTGTGAGGTTCTTTGCAGGCCGAGCAGAGCCATCGCAAGCGTCGATTTTCCCGAGCCCGACTCGCCGACGATACCCAGGGTTTCGCCCTGCCGCACCGACACCGTCGCGTCGTTTACCGCACGAAAGCGCCCCGAATGGAACCAGCCGGCGATGCCCGGCAGTTTCGTCCTGAAATCGACGCACACGTCGCGCGCGTCGAGCAGCACGGGGGCGATCGGCAGCACGGGCACGACGGTGCGCTCCGGGCGGCTGCGCAACAGCCGCTCGGTGTACGGATGCTGCGGCGATGCGAACAGGGTGTCGACCGGCCCGCTCTCGACGAGCACGCCCTTCTCCATCACCGCGACGCGTTGCGCGAAGTGGCGTACGAGGTTCAGATCGTGCGTGATCAGCAGCACGGCCATGCCGCGCTTTTCGGCTTCCTCGCGCTGCAGTTCGAGCAGCAGTTCGACGATCTGCGCACGGATCGTCACGTCGAGTGCCGTAGTCGGCTCGTCGGCGAGCAGCAGGCGCGGACGGCACGCGAGCGCCATCGCGATCATCGCGCGTTGGCGCTGGCCGCCCGACAACTGGTGCGGATAGCTGTTCACGCGCTTGCCCGGCTCCGTGATGCCCGTGCGGTCGAGCAGCGCCACGGCGCGCTTGCGCGCCTCATTGGCGCTGACGCCGTCGTGCAGCACGATGGTTTCCGCGATCTGGTCGCCGACCGTGTAGAGCGGATTGAGCGCCGTCATCGGCTCCTGAAAGATCATCGCGATATCGGAGCCGCGCATTCCGCGCATTTCGCGCTCGCTCTTCGCGAGCAGATCTTCACCGTCGAAGCGCACCACGCCGCTCGTCTGCGCATCGTTCAACAGACGGAGGATAGACAGCGCCGTCACGCTCTTTCCGGAGCCCGACTCGCCGACCAGCGCGACGCGCTCGCCACGGCCGATCGTGAGCGACACATCGTCGACGGCCACCGTGTCGCCGAAGGTCACGCGCAGATGTTCGAGTTCGAGCAGAGGCCCGTCGTGTTTCGTCGCGCCTGGCCTCACTGGTTGCCTCCCGCCTTCATCGCATCGGAGATACGCGTGTCGAGCGCGTTGCGCAGCGCGTCGCCCATGAACGTCAACAACAGCAGCGTGACAACCAGCACGCCGAACGTCCACATCGAGATCCACCATGCATCGAGGTTCGCCTTGCCTTGCGCGAGCAGTTCGCCGAGGCTGGGCGTCGGCGGCGGCACGCCGAGACCGAGAAAATCGAGGCTTGTCAGCGCGAGGATCGCGCCGCTCATGCGAAACGGCAGGAACGTGATGACGGGCGTCAGACTGTTGGGCAGTACATGCCGCCAGATGATCTGCCAGTTCGACAGGCCCATGGCACGTGCGGCGCGCACGTAGTCCTGCTGCCGGTTGCGCAGAAACTCGGCGCGCACGTAGTCGGCAAGGCCGATCCAGCCGAACAGCGACAACAGCACGATCAGCAGGATGAAGCCCGGCTCGAAGATCGACGCGAAGATGATCAGCAGATACAGCTCCGGCATCGCGCTCCAGATTTCGATCAGACGCTGCCCGAAGATGTCCGTCTTGCCGCCGAAGTAACCCTGCACGGCGCCCGCCAGCACGCCGAGCACCGTGCCGATAAAAGTCAGCACCAGCGCGAACTCCACCGACACGCGAAAGCCGTACACGAGACGCGCGAACAGATCGCGGCCCCGGTCGTCGGTGCCGAGCCAGTTGTCGCGCGAAGGCGGCGCCGGATTCGGCCGCTTCGAAAAATAGTTGAGCGTGTCGTAGTAGTAGCGGTTCAGCGGATAGATCGCGAAGTTGCCCGGCGCGTCGATGCGCTGCTTGACGTACGGATCGAGATAGTCGGCGGGCGTCGGGAAGTCGCCGCCGAAGGTCGTCTCCGCGTAGTCCTTCACGAGCGGGAAATAGTAGTGGCCGTCGTAGCGCACGACGACCGGCTTGTCGTTCGACCACAGCGGCGCGGCAAGGCTCGCCGCGAAGGCGACGACGAACACGATCAGACTCCAGTAGCCAAGCCGCTGCTGCCGGAAACGCAGCCACACCCGGCGTGCCGGCGACGGCGATACGAACGCGCGCACCGGCTGCGCGCGCGACACTTCGGCATCTGTACGAACGCGGCTCAAATCAGCGCTCCAGTTGTTCGAATTGAATGCGTGGATCGACCCACACATAGCAGAGATCGGAGACGAGCTTGGTCGCGAGTCCGATCAATGTGAAGAGATAGAGCGTGCCGAGCACGACGGGATAATCGCGCCGCACGACCGACTCGTACGACAGCAGCCCGAGGCCGTCGAGCGAGAACAGCGTTTCGATCAGCAGGCTGCCCGTGAAGAACGCGCCGATGAACGCGGCCGGAAAACCAACGATCAACGGCAGCAGCGCGTTGCGGAACACGTGCTTCCATAGCACGCGCCGCTCGGACAGCCCTTTCGCGCGCGCGGTCAACACATACTGCTTGCGGATTTCGTCGAGGAACGCGTTCTTGGTGAGCATCGTGACGACGGCAAAACTGCCGACCACGGAAGCCACGATCGGCAACGTGATGTGCCACAGGTAATCGAGAATCTTGCCGAAGAAGCTCAGCTGATCCCAGTTGTCGGACGTGAGATTGCGCAGCGGAAACAGTTGCAGGAACGAGCCGCCGCCGAACAGCACGAGCAGCAGCACGCCGAGCACGAAGCCGGGAATCGCATAGCCGATCAGCACGACGAGGCTAGTCGCGACGTCGAAGCGCGAGCCGTTGCGCACCGCCTTCGCGATGCCGAGCGGCACCGATATCAGATACGTGAGGAAGAACGTCCACAACCCGATGCTGATCGATACGGGCAACTTCGACACGATCAGCGACCACACGCTTTGATGCCGGAAATAGCTTTGCCCAAGATCGAAGTGAGAGAAGCGCTTGAGCATCAGCCAGTAGCGTTCGAGCGGCGGTTTGTCGAAGCCATACAGTGCCTTGAGTTGTGCGATCTGCTGCGCGTCGACACCGCTATGGGCGCGCAGGCCGAATGGCGCGCCGCCTTCGGCGGTACTGCGCCGCAACTCGTGCACCGCCTGCTCGACGGGCCCGCCCGGCACGAACTGGATCACGACGAAAGTCAGCGTGAGGACGCCGATCAACGTCGGGATC
Organism: Paraburkholderia caribensis; assembly: GCF_002902945.1. NCBI lineage: Bacteria > Pseudomonadati > Pseudomonadota > Betaproteobacteria > Burkholderiales > Burkholderiaceae > Paraburkholderia > Paraburkholderia caribensis. The sequence goes on along the minus strand of NZ_CP026101.1, from coordinate 1,416,836 downwards.
ATCAATAGCAGACGTTTGAGGATGTAGCTCCACATGGCGGCCGTCCAGAATCAGAAGTACATGTTGGGGTACGCGGTCAGCGCGCTCATTGCGGCGTGGCGAACCACCACATCGAGGTGATCCATCCCTCCGCCGTATAGTACAGCGGCAAGGTCGACGGCCACGCCATGCCGCGCTTGAACGCCACGCGATGCGTCGCGCTGTACCAGTGCGGGACCATGTAGTAACCATTGATCAGCACGCGATCGAGCGCGTGCGTGGCATCGACGAGTTGTTCGCGGGTTTGCGCGCCGACCAGCGCGCGCAGGATCGCGTCGACGGCGGGCGATTTCAACCCGATCAGATTGCCCGAGCCCGGTTCGCCCGCAGCCTTGCTGCCGAACCGGTCGATCATGTCCGCGCCCGGCACTTGCACGTCGGGAAAACGGATGGTCGTGACGTCGAAATCGAACGCGTCGAGGCGCTTCTGGTACACCGCGAAGTCCGCCGTACGCGTGCGCGCATCGATACCGAGCTTCTTCAGATTGCGGATGTAGGTGGCGTAGACCGGGTCGAACGTAGACGACGAGCCCGAGTCGTCGAGTATCTCGAACACGAACGGCTCGCCCTTCGCGTTGCGCAACGCGCCGTCGCGATACGTCCAACCGGCCTGCGCGAGCAGCGCGCGCGCTTCGAGCAGATTCGCGCGCAACGAACCGGGCGGGTCCGTGTCGGGTTGTTTCGGCGGCACGCCGAACACGCCCGGCTCGAGCTGCGCGCGCCATGGTTCGAGCAGTTTCAGTTCGCCCGGCGACGGCAGACCTTTAGCTTGCAGATCCGTATTGACGAAGTAGCTGTCGATCCGCCTGTACTGGCTGTAAAACAGTTGCCGGTTGAGCCACTGGAAGTCGAGCGCGAGATCGAGCGCCTTGCGCACGCGCACGTCCGAGAAAAGCGGCCGGCGCTGGTTCAGGATGAAGCCCTGCATCCCTGTGCCGTTATGTTGCGGAAACTCGCGCTTGATCAGTTCGCCGCTGTCGAATCTCTTGCCCACGTCGCGGCGCACCCAGTTACGCGCGACGTACTCGACGAGCGCATCGTATTCGCCCGCCTTGAACGCTTCGAGGCGCGCCGTCGTATCCGAGTAGAGCTTGTAGTTGATACGCTCGAAGTTATACATGCCGACGCGCACGGGCAGCTTGTCGCCCCAGTACTTCGGATCGCGCTTATACGTAATCGTGCGGCCGTTGTCGTAGCTCTCGATCAGATACGGCCCGCTGCCGATCGGCTTTTCGAACGCGAGCTGGTCGAACGCCGTGCGGCGGCCGTCCGGCTTCATGCCCCACTTGCGCGAGAACACGGGCATGCCGCCCGCGAGCAGTGGCAACTCGCGATCGTGCTGCTTGAATTCGAAGCGCACCGTCGCCGGATCGACGATCACGACGCGCGCGATCTCTGCGAAATACGCGGCGAATTGCGGCGCGGCCTGCGGGCTCTTCAACGTATCGAACGAGAACTTCACGTCTTCGGCCGTGACAGGATCGCCGTTCGAAAAACGCGCGCGCGGATTGATGTGGAAAGTCGTGGACAGGCCGTCCGGCGCGACGGCGACGTCGTCTGCCAGCAGGCCGTAGGCGGACGCGACTTCGTCGGCGCTGCCCGTCGTCAGGCTCTCGAACAGCAGGCCGATGCCGGGCGCCGCGCTGCCGCGCATCGTGAACGGATTGAACTTGTCGAAGCTGGTCGAGCGGTCGGGATTCGCGAGCACCAGCGTGCCGCCGCGCGGGGCGTCGGGATTGACGTAGTCGAAGTGCTTGAAGCCGGGCGGATACTTCGGATTGCCGTACTGCGCGATCGCATACGCTGCCTGCGCATGCTGCGCCGTCACGGACGACAAGGCGAGCAGCGAGGCGACACACGCGGCGAGCACGGCGCGCGGCGTCGCATCGCAACGGATACGCGGGAGGGAACGCAACAGCGGACGAATCAGAGTGCGCCATCTCCGGCGTGGCGCTTCAACCCGTCGCGTGCCTGCGGTCATAGGTGCCTTGTTGGTCGGTGGGCAGTTGCAATGTGAGAGAATTCTACCCAAAATCCCGCGCGTTCCCGCACTCTGTCATCGCGGCGCACTGACCTCATTAGGAGAATCCATGGGCATCCTCGCTGGTAAACGAATCTTGCTGACGGGCCTGCTGTCGAACCGTTCGATCGCGTACGGTATCGCGCAGGCCTGCAAGCGCGAAGGCGCAGAACTCGCGTTCACGTATGTCGGCGACCGCTTCAAGGATCGCATCACCGAATTCGCGAACGAATTCGGCAGCAATCTGATCTTCCCGTGCGACGTCGCCGACGATGCGCAAATCGACGCGCTGTTCACGTCGCTGAAAACACACTGGGACAGCCTCGACGGCCTCGTTCATTCGATCGGCTTCGCGCCGCGCGAAGCGATCGCCGGCGATTTCCTCGACGGCATGACGCGCGAAAACTTCCGCATCGCGCACGACATCTCCGCCTACAGCTTCCCCGCTCTCGCGAAGGCTGCGCTGCCCATGCTGTCGAACGACGCGGCGCTGCTCACGCTGTCGTACCTCGGCGCAGAAAAAGCCATCCCGAACTACAACACGATGGGCCTCGCGAAGGCATCGCTCGAAGCGAGCGTGCGTTATCTCGCCGTGTCGCTGGGCGGCAAGGGCATTCGCGTGAACGGCATTTCGGCAGGCCCGATCAAGACGCTCGCGGCAAGCGGCATCAAGGGCTTCGGCAAGATTCTGGATTTCGTCGAGGGCAATGCGCCGCTCAAGCGCAATGTCACGATCGAACAGGTCGGCAATGCAGCCGCATTCCTGATGTCGGATCTCGCTGCCGGCGTGACGGCTGAGATCATGCACGTCGATAGCGGCTTCAGCGCCGTGGTCGGCGGGATGGCCGCCGTCGCCGAGTAAGCACGCGCGCTGATGCGCGTGCACGCGTCGTTGCGCGTGCAACCAGAAAAAAAACCGCCCCTCGGGGCGGTTTTTTGTTGGGCGCATGCGACCCAGTGCGGGATCAATGCCAGCCGTTGTGACGGCCGTTGTCCCAGTGGTCGTGACCATGGCCACGATCGTAGCCGCCGTGATGACGATAGTAGTCGTCGCGGCCCCAGTAGCGGCGGCCATCCCAGTAACGATCGCCGTGCCAGCCGATCACGATGGCAGGTCCAGCCACGACGGGCACCGGCTGATACGGCTGATACACGACGGGCGGCGGCGGGGGCGGCGGAGGCGCATACACAGGCGCCGGCGCGACGTAAACGGGAGCGGGAATACCGATGTTGACACCGACGTTCAGTCCCCCAGCCATCGCCGCACTCGACGCGCTAATCGCGAGCACGCCAGCGATCAACGGGATAAGACGCGTGGACTTCATGGTTTCACCTTTCTTTGCGGGAGTTGTGTTTATCGACTGCTTGATTCGAATATAACAAAGCGACGCTTAACGCGTATTTCAACTTTGTAATAACTGATGCATAACTTCGCGTCGCAAGGCGCTTCGTAACGTACTGTTACATGCGATGGTATTTGGTGATATGCCCAGCGCTTGCACTGTTGCGTGCACGCACATTTCGCGCGCTCTTTGTCGGTTTCTTTGCGATTTGCAAACGGCAGACAGTTCGTTTGGTTATCCCAAACAAAAAGACATCCCACGTAAATCGCGTGAATGGCGCATTCATCGCGAACGCAATTCACCAATACCGATGTTTACGGGCAATGGAATGAAAAGTTGAGCCTGAACGGAGAAAATCACGCAGGCAAATGAAACAGGCGCGCAAAAAACAAAACCCCGCAGAGCCGCAGCTCTACGGGGTTCCACCGCCATTTCTGGCGGAGACGGAGGGATTCGAACCCTCGATCCAGGTTTTGGCCCAGATGCTCCCTTAGCAGGGGAGTGCCTTCGACCTCTCGGCCACGTCTCCCAAACTTTCGCTTGCGCCAGGGAGGCAGCGCAACGAAGCCAAGATAATAGCGGGTTCGAAGGCCCAGGTCAATTTTTACTTCACACTTTTTGTGCCTGAAACGTCATTTCGATGACATCTCAAAGACCCGGCGCAACAACACCCGCTTCACCTTCACCAACCTTCACACACATGCCCTTCGCCGCAGCGAACGGACATGTCGTGCACATCACGCCTGGTCGAGTTCGAATGCCTTATGCAGCGCGCGCACGGCGAGCTCCATGTACTTCTCGTCGATCAGCACCGAGATCTTGATTTCCGACGTCGAGATCATCTGAATGTTGATGCCCTCTTCCGACAACGTGCGGAACATCTTGCTTGCGATGCCCACGTGCGAACGCATGCCGACGCCGACCACCGACACCTTCGACACCTTCGGATCGCCAAGCACCTGCTCCGCACTCACGTGACCCTTCACCTGGTTCGTGAGGATCTCCATGGCGCGCTGATAATCGCCGCGACCGACCGTGAACGTGAACGCCGTTTTGCCTTCGACGCTCTGGTTCTGGATGATCATGTCGACATCGATATTCGCATCGGCAACCGGGCCGAGGATCTGATATGCGATGCCCGGCTTGTCGGGCACACCCATCACGGCGATACGGGCTTCGTCACGCTGAAACGCGATTCCCGAGATGACTGCTTTTTCCATGGTTTCGTCTTCTTCAAAAGTAATCAGGGTGCCCGACTTCATTTCTTCGTCGAGCGACATCAGCGGATCGGTCAGGCTGGACAGCACGCGCGTCTTCACCTGATATTTGCCGGCGAATTCCACCGAGCGGATCTGCAGCACCTTCGAACCGAGGCTGGCCATTTCCAGCATTTCCTCGAACGTCACGCGATCCAGACGGCGCGCTTCTTCGACCACGCGCGGGTCCGTCGTGTACACGCCGTCGACGTCCGTATAGATCAGGCATTCGTCCGCTTTCAGTGCCGCGGCAACCGCGACGGCCGACGTGTCCGAGCCGCCACGGCCGAGCGTCGTGATGTGGCCTTCGGGGTCGATGCCCTGGAAGCCCGTGATGACGACGACCTTGCCTTCGTCGAGATCGCGCAGCACGCGTTCGCCGTCGATGTCGCTGATACGCGCTTTCGTGAATGCGCTATCCGTTTTGACGGGCACTTGCCAGCCGGTATAGCTGACGGCATCGACGCCTGCGTCATGCAGCGCGATGGACAGCAGGCCGACGCTGACCTGTTCGCCCGTCGACGCGATCATGTCGAGTTCGCGCGGGCTGGGCTGGGGCGAAATCTCTTTCGCGAGACCCAGCAGGCGGTTCGTTTCGCCGGACATCGCCGAAGGCACGACGACCATCTTGTGGCCTGCCTTGTGCCATTTCGCGACGCGCTTCGCGACGTTCTTGATGCGCTCGACCGAGCCCATCGATGTGCCGCCGTATTTGTGTACGATGAGTGCCATTGTCGTTCTGAACTGAAGGGAAACTGATACGCCAACCGGCGCGCGCCGGGCGCGCTGGAGACGGCCGCACATGAAAGCACAGGGCACAACGTTCGGGAACGACGGCGCAGTGTGGCGGCGCAGATGCAGCGTGCGTAGGGTACGCGCGGATTTGCCGGGTTTGCTTTTTTCCGGCCCTGCCGAAACCTGCCGGTAAACAGGGCTGACGGACGCTAACGGGGTGGCTAACGGCTTGGAGCGCGCCCCGGATGTCCGCGTAAGAACAGCCAGGTAACACGACAAAAAGCGAGTCGGGCAAACAAGTTACCCTACCTGATCGGCAATAAAAAGACAAGCCGCAATCCGGGCAAAGGCCGTTGCAAATGCTTGTCGTAGAAGGATTTGCGGCGATTGTTGCGCGCGCATGACAATGTCCGTCCGGCCGGTCGGGCGTCGGCCGCGGGCGACGCGGAGGTCCGTCAAACGGAATGCGCGCCTAACGCGCGCGTTACGCGAGCGTCAGATCCTCGCGCCAGTCGATCCGGATGTAACGCGCGCCCGCAGGCTGAGCCGGGTCGAAGCGCGCGGCGCGGTTGACGCCGATCAGCGGCACGAACAGCAGTGCGTCACCGGCGAAAAGCAATGGCACGTCGCGCTTCCACGACGGCACGCCGCGCTCCTGAAACAGATTCTTCAACGTGCGGCTCGGGCCGTTCGCGACGCAGCGCAGCCGTTCGCCGCCGCGGCGCGAGCGCGCAATGAGCGGCGCGCGCGTGAGCGCATCGGCGGGAATCGCGTCGGGCGAATCGGCGCTCGCATCGCCGAACACAAACGTGCCGCGCCACTGCGGCAAACGCCACACGCTTTGCCCTTGCCATACGAGCACGCTTTCGGCGCGTTCGACGAGTGCCGTTTCGTCGGCGGGATCGGCGCTGTCGCCCGCTTCCCAATAGACCTGCCCGCGATAGCTGCGCAATGCCTGGCCGGCGTGATCGACTCGCAAGCTGTGTGCATCGCCGATCGCGCGCAACTGCCGCAGCGCATCCGTCAGACGCGCAGTCGATGCAGCGGGCAAGGCGAGCGTGCGCATCCAGTAACGCAGCAGATTCGCCGCGCGATCGTCGTCGAGCGCGAGCAGCGCGTCGCGCGACAATGCGCCCTCTTCTTCGCCACGAGCCGTTTGCAGATCGATGCGCGCAAGCTCGTCGAGCAGGCGCTGCGCCGAAGCCGCGTGCGCCGCCGTGCGGGCGAGCGCATCGCGGAAGCCCGGAAAATGGACGGCGAGCGACGGCAGCACATCGTGACGCAGCGCGTTTCGCGCGTAGCGCGTGTCGGTGTTCGACTCGTCGTCGATCCAGCGCAGATCGCGCGCGTGTGCGTATTGCTCCAGTTGCGCGCGCAGCAGATGCAGCAGCGGACGCACCCTTGGAACGGACGCGCCGGACGGCAGATATTCCGGCGCCATCGCCGCCAGCCCCGCAAGCCCTGCTCCGCGCAGCAGTTGCAGCAGCACGGTCTCCGCCTGATCGTCGGCATGCTGCGCGAGCCACAGCGTGCGCACGTCATGCTGCGCGCAAAGCGCATCGAGCGCACGATAACGCGCGTCGCGCGCCGTGGCTTCGAGGCTCAGACCGCTCGCGCGTGATACGTCGACATGAAGCGACGCAAACTCGACACTGCGTTCCCGCGCAAACGCGTCGCAATGGGCAAGCCATGCGTCGGCATTGGCGCTCAGACCGTGATGAACATGAAACGCGAGGCAGCGCGACGCACCAGCGACACGCACTGCGGCATCGAGCAACACCGTCGAATCGACGCCGCCGCTAAACGCAATCGCGATGCGCGCATCGTCGGGCAAGGCAGCAAACGCAACGCCGACCGCATCGAGAACGAGGCGGTCGGCGGGCGTGTCAGCGGAGGGAGTCACGGTGTGACGGCGCTTGCGGTACGCAAGGCGCCTTCGAAAGAGAACGCAAGGCTTACGCGCCCGGCGTCGTTTCCTTGAACTTGCCGTAGGCCATCAGGCGTTCAAAGCGGCGTTGACGCAGATCGTTCGTGCTCATGCCCTGGAACTGGCGCAGCGAATCGGCGAGCGCGCGGCGCAGCAACGCCGCCATGCCCTTCGGATCGCGATGCGCGCCGCCGAGCGGCTCATTCACGATCTTGTCGATCAGGTTCAGCGCCTTCAGCCGATGTGCAGTCAAGCCCAGCGCTTCCGCCGCTTCCGGCGCTTTCGCGGCGCTCTTCCACAGAATCGACGCGCAGCCTTCCGGCGAGATCACCGAGTACGTCGAGAACTGCAGCATCAGCACGCTATCCGCGACGGCGACGGCCAATGCGCCGCCCGAACCGCCTTCGCCGATGATCGTCGAGATGATGGGCGTCTTCAATTCGGCCATCACATACAGATTGCGGCCGATCGCTTCGGACTGGCCGCGTTCTTCCGCGCCGATGCCGGGATACGCGCCCGGCGTGTCGATGAACGTGAAGAGCGGCAGGCCGAACTTCTCGGCGAGACGCATCAGACGTTCAGCCTTGCGATAGCCTTCGGGGCGCGGCATGCCGAAATTGCGCAGCGCGCGCTCTTTCGTGTCGCGGCCCTTCTGATGACCGATCACCATGCACGGCTGGCCGTTGAAACGCGCGAGGCCGCCGACGATCGACAGGTCGTCCGCATACGAGCGGTCGCCATGCAGTTCGTGGAAATCGGTGAACAGTTCGTTGATGTAGTCCTGCGTGTACGGACGCTGCGGATGACGCGCAATCTGCGAAACCTGCCACGGCGTCAGGTTGGTATACAGATCTTTCGTGAGCTGCTGGCTTTTCTTCGACAGCCGCTCGATCTCTTCCGAAATATCGACGGCCGAATCGTCCTGCACGAAGCGCAATTCTTCGATTTTCGCTTCGAGCTCCGCGATCGGCTGCTCGAAATCCAGAAAGGTGGTCTTCATTGGTTTTTAATCCTTCGACTTACCGGCAGCGCGTATTCTAACCGCGCGCGCCCATGTCAAAACCGTCTCGAATCTATCAATTTTACCAAATCGATAGATTCCGACGGTTTTTGCCTTCTTGCTTCAATGCTTCGCTTCAGCCGCCGGCCGGCGCGGGATCGAGGCTGCGCCACATGTACCAGGTCGCGACGGTGCGCCACGGCTCCCAGTTCGCGGCGACTTCACGCGCTTCGCTGCGCGTCACCGGCTCACCGCTGAAATAGTTCTGGCTGATCGCGTGGATCAGATTCGGGTCGTCGAGCGGCAGCACGTCCGGACGCGACAGATCGAAAATCAGGAACATTTCGGCCGTCCAGCGGCTGATGCCGCGAATCTGCGTCAGTTCGGCGATCACGTCCTCGTCTTCCATCGACGTCCACTTGCCGACGTGTAATGCACCCGAGACGAAGTGATGCGCGAGATCGAGAATGTACTCGGCCTTGCGCTTCGAGACGCCGCAGCTCATCAGATTGTCCTGGCCGAGCTTGATGATCTGTTGCGGCACGAGCTTCGGACAGGCGGCGACGATGCGCTGCCACATCGACTGCGCGGACGCGACGGAAATCTGCTGGCCGATCACCGAGCGCGCGAGCGTGACGAACGGATCGGCGCGGCTCGACAGATGCACGGGACCGAACTTCGGGATGAGCTTCTTCAGAATGCGGTCGCGCTTGACGAGATCGGCACAGGCCTTGTCCCAATACGCCGGACGCGTGACGACGGACGACTGCGGGTCGCCCTGCACGGCCTGTTCGCTTTCCGCCGACGGCACGGCCGCGCGCAGCTTGCGCACCGTTTCGCCCTCGCGGGTTTCGTGCGCGAGCTCCTGCAGATCGCCTGCGAGTTCCGCTGGCAGCGACCCGTTGCCCTTCGCGTGCGCGGCCCGCGCGCGCGACGGCTTCACAGCGGTTGCTTCGGGCAGGTCCGCGCCGTTGGGCAGGTGTCGGGACGACGACTGCTTTGCCAGCGCGCCGTGCGAACCCGTCGTTTTGCGCGGGCCATGCAAACCCGCCTTGGCGCCTTTCGCCGACGCCGATTTCACCGCCACCTTCGCTGCGCCGCTTCGCGCCCGTACTGCCTTTACCTTAGCTGCCGCGTTTGATTGAGACGTGGCCCGTTTAGCCGGCGTCTTCGTGGCCGTTGCCATCCTGCCTCCTGCCTGGCGAGTCGATCAGTGGGAAGTGCGAGGTGCGCTCAAACGCGCCGCCACTCGGTCAACCCGCCCGGTTTGTCTTCGAGCGCAACACCGGCATCCAGCAATTCCTTGCGGATCCGGTCTGCCTCGGCGTAGTCCTTTGCCTGCTTTGCGGCGACGCGCGCGGCGATCTTCGATTCGATCGCTGCGACATCGAGCGCACCCTCGCTTTCGCTGCCCGCCGCCTGCTGCAAATAGGCGCGCGGTTCGCGCCTGAGCAATCCGAGCACCAGCGCCAGACCGTGCAACTGACGGGCCAGCGCGGCATCACGCGTGCGGTTCACTTCGCTCGCCAGCTCGAACAGCACCGACACGGCAACAGGCGTATTGAAGTCGTCGTTCATCGCCGCGCGAAAACGCTGCGCGTGCGCTTCGTCCCAGTCGATCTCGCCCGCTTCCGGCGGCGTGTCCTTCAGCGCGGTATACAGACGCGCAAGCGCGCTGCGCGCATCGTCGAGATGCGTGTCGCTGTAGTTCAGCGGCGAGCGGTAATGCGCGCGCGCAATGAAGAACCGCACGACTTCGGCATCGTACTTCGCGAGCACCTCGCGGATCGTGAAGAAGTTGCCGAGCGACTTCGACATCTTCTCATTGTCGATCTGCACGTAGCCGTTGTGCATCCAGTAATTGACGAAGGTTTGATGTGTCGCGCCTTCACTTTGCGCGATTTCGTTTTCGTGGTGCGGAAACTGCAGGTCCTGGCCGCCGCCATGAATGTCGAAATGTTCGCCGAGCAGCGTGCAGCCCATCGCCGAGCACTCGATGTGCCAGCCAGGACGGCCGCGCCCGTACTTCGAATCCCAACCGGTGTCGGCGGGCTCGTCGGGCTTCGACTGCTTCCACAGCACGAAGTCGAGCGGGTCCTGCTTCGCGTCGTTGGCGGCGACGCGCTCGCCCGCGCGCAGGTCCTCGAGCGACTTGCCCGACAGCGCGCCATAGTTCGCGAACTTGCGCACCGCGTAGTTCACGTCGCCGTCGGCGGCCTGATACGCGTAGCCGTTCTGCTCGAGCTTCTCGATCATGCCGAGCATCTGCGGAATGAAGTCCGTCGCGCGCGGCTCGAGATCGGGCCGCTCGATGCCGAGCGCGTCCGCATCCTCGTGCAGCGCCGCGATGAAGCGGTCCGTCAGCGCGCGGATCGACTCGCCGTTCTCGACTGCGCGACGAATGATCTTGTCTTCGATGTCGGTGATATTGCGCACGTAGGTGACCTTGTAGCCGAGCGTGCGCAGCCAGCGCTGCACGATGTCGAATACGACCATCACCCGCGCATGGCCCACGTGACAGTAGTCGTACACCGTCATCCCGCAGACATACATACGCACTTCGCCTTCATGAAGCGGCACGAAATTTTGCTTGTCACGCGCGAGCGTGTTGTAAATGCGCAGAGATTCCATAGAGACGATGCGTGGGCCGAAAGAAATCCGCTTGGTCTTCGTTCATACCGCGCCCGAAGCAATCATGCAACTGCATGCTGTACGAACACGGGCGGTGCGGCATGACTGACAGCCGTCGCGCAACGGCGCGGGATCAGGCTGACGTCAAGGCGGAGACGACCACGAGTGGCGAAAAGACAGTCTGTGGTTCGACGGAACGCGCAGACCTTTTGTTAGAATGGGTCGGAGTATAACATCCCGACCTGAGCCTATGAAACACTCCAGCGGCCGCGCGCGAGGCGCCACGCCCCTCTTCGCGACGGCGCTCCGCTCGACGCTACGCCCGATTTCCGGCATCTCGTTCCGTGCGGGTGCCCGTCCGGGTTTGCTCGCGGCGCTGAGCACGGCAGCGGGCGCGACCTGCTGCGGCCTCGCCCTCATGGTCCTGCCTGCCGCGCCCGCCTTCGCGCAGAAAACGCCGACCGTCGCACACGGTCCGGCCGTGCGCGACGCGACACCCGACGCCGACGCGTCGATCCAGCAGAAGAACTGGACGGCCGCGCTCACGCAGCTCGATGCGCGCATCGCGACGAATCCGCGCGACGCGCAAGCCAAGTTCAAGCGCGCCACCGTGCTTGCGCGTCTGAACCGCGACGACGAAGCGATCGCCGCATTCACTGAACTCACCGAGACATTCCCCGAACTGCCCGAACCGTACAACAACCTCGCTGCGCTCTACGCGAAGCAGGGCCGCTATACGGAAGCGCGCGCCGCGCTGGAAACGGCCGTCAAGGCGAGCCCCGGCTACGGCCTCGCGTACGAGAATCTCGGCGACCTCTATCTGCGCATGGCGGATCAGGCGTATCGCCGCGCACAAAATCTGGGCGCAGGCAACGGCACGACAACGCAGCGCATCGCCGACATCGAGAAAATCGTCACGCCGCGCAAGACGCCCGTGACGAAGACCAGCCAGCCGGCTGATACCGGCTACACGAATCGCGCCATGCAGAACGTTACCGAGACGCCCGGTTTCACGTTCGGCGGCCCGAACGGTTCGCTCGCGACGCCGCCGTACGTTGCACCATCGCAGTGAGCGCCGGCACGCATGCCTTCAGGCAGCGCGCCTGTCGACGTCTTTCATCTGAGTTCACCCTGTTTTCACCCCGAGGATTTACATGAAATGGTTGATGTTGGCGCTCGGCAGCGCCGCCCTGATCGCGAACGCACCGGCTTTTGCGCAAAACGGATCACAGGCTGCGCATCCGTCCGTTCTCTTGAAGACGTCGGAAGGCGATATCCGCGTCGAGTTGTATCCTGAGAAAGCGCCGAAGACGGTTGCCAATTTCCTCGACTACGTGAAATCCGGTCAATATAACGGGACGATCTTCCATCGCGTGATTCCCGGCTTCATGGTCCAGGGCGGCGGCTACACGACGAGCTATGCGGAAAAACCGACGCGCGCGCCGATTCCGCTCGAAAGCCGCAACGGCCTGAAGAACATGACGGGCACGATCGCGATGGCACGCACGAGCGACCCGAATTCTGCCACCGCGCAGTTCTTCATCAACACGGTCGACAATGCGGGCCTCGACTATCCGAATCCGGACGGCAACGGCTACGCGGTGTTCGGCAAGGTCACGTCGGGCATGGACGTCGTGAAGAAGATCGAGGGCACGCCGACCACCTCGCGCGGCCCGATGAGCGATGTGCCGCAAAAGCAGATCGTGCTCCAGTCGGCGACAATCGTCGGTAAGTAACCCGGCAATAAGCCAGGAACAGAATTTGGCAATGAAGCGGCCCTGCGGACCGCGAGAAGGCGCTCGGTAGCACACGGGCAAACGAAGCATTTGCAAACAGGGTGACGCGCACGCCGCCGGCAACTCGATGCACGGCGCCAGCGCGGCACCGAACTAACCATGCCACGGGCGCAGGCCGATGGCCGCACAGACGGCGATGCACCGCGCCCTCCACTCACCTAGACCCAAAGGAAATCATCATGGTTGAACTGCACACGAACCACGGCGTCATCAAGCTGGAACTGGACGCAGAGAAGGCGCCGAAGTCGGTTGAAAACTTCCTCGCCTACGTGAAGGCCGGCCACTACGACAACACGGTGTTCCATCGCGTGATCGACGGCTTCATGATCCAGGGCGGCGGTTTCGAGCCCGGCATGACGCAGAAGCCGACCAGCACGCCGATCGCCAACGAAGCGAACAACGGTCTGAAGAACGTGAAGGGTTCGATCGCGATGGCGCGCACGAACGACCCGCACTCGGCGACGGCTCAGTTCTTCATCAACGTCAACGACAACGACTTCCTGAACCACTCGTCGCCGACGCCGCAAGGCTGGGGCTACGCGGTGTTCGGCAAGGTCGTCGAAGGCCTCGAAGTCGTCGACGCGATCCGCAAGGTGAAGACGGGCTCGAAGGGCTTCCACCAGGACGTGCCCGTCGACGACGTGATCATTGAAAAGGCCGTTGTCGTCGAGTAAGAGAATTACTCATACGAACAGCCTATTCTTTAAGAAGCGCTGAGCAACTAGAGAAGCACACTTCCATGCTGCAAGAGACGCCGCTGCGAAGCGTCGCTGCGGGCGTGCCTGGCGAGGGCAAACGCCCGCACGCGGCGCGCCCGTTTTTCTTTATCGCCGACCTGCATCTGAGCGAGGCGATCCCACAGACGGTCCACGCGTTCGAGCATTTCATCCGCGTGACGGCCGAGCATGCGGATTCCGTTTTTATTCTCGGCGACCTGTTCGAATACTGGATCGGCGACGACATGCTCGCCGAACCTTTTCCCGCCCGCATGGCCGCGCTGATGCACACGCTCTCGGAGCGCGGCATCGCGCTCTACATCATGCACGGCAATCGCGACTTCCTTCTGGGCAAGCGCTTCATGAAAGCGGCGGGTGCCATCTGGCTGCCCGATCCGTTCGTCATCACCGCGTTCGGCACGAAAATCGCGCTCACCCACGGCGACGCGCAATGCACGTCGGACCGCAAATATCAGCGCTTTCGCGGCTTCGCGCGCAACCATTTCGCGCAGTGGCTGTTTCTTGTGTGGCCGTATCGCTGGCGTAAGGCTCTGGCGGAAAAAATGCGCAGGTCGAGTGAAGCGGGACGCCAGCGCCCCGTATCGCCGCGTTACGACGTGACGTCGGAAGGCATCGCCGCGCTCTTCAAGAAGACGAAGACGGCCACCATCATTCACGGCCATACCCACAGGCCAGCGCTGCATCATGAAAAAGGCGGTATGCGCTGGGTGTTGCCCGACTGGGATCTCGACCACGGCGAGCGTCGCGGCGGTTATGTACGCATCGATTCCGAAGGGATCAAGGCGCTGCGGCTGGACAAGTAGTCGTTTTCACCCTCTTTCCCCTCCCCGCACCCTTCGATCTGGCGCCGCTCAGCGCGCCGTTTCCTCGACCTTCCCCTCGATCGCCGCCGACAGACGGCGCAGATCGAGCAATGCCGCGTCCGCGCCATGCAGCGCTTCAAGGCTGGCGCCGAGCCGCTCGAGCGCCGCGACGACTTCGTCGATGCGCTGCGATTGCGTCGACGCGTGATTGACCAGCCCATGAATGGCAAGCGAGACGGGATCGTCGGCATTCGGCGTGATGCCGTACGCGCAGAACCCCGGGCGAGCCGTCGTCGCCTTGCCGTCGGCGCCCGCGGGTGCGGGAGCCGACGTCACCGACGCCGTCGCCGGCATGATCACGCGCGCCGGATTGCCGACGGCCGTGCCGCCTGCCGGCACCGGCTTCACGACGACCGCGTTCGAGCCGATCTTCGCGTCCGCGCCAATCGTGAAGCCGCCGAGCACCTTTGCACCCGCGCCGACGATCACGCCGCGCTCCAGCGTTGGATGGCGTTTCGCGCCGCGCGTGAGCGACGTGCCGCCTAGCGTGACGCCCTGATAGATCGTGCAGTCGTCGCCGATTTCCGCCGTCTCGCCGATCACGACGCCCATGCCGTGGTCGATGAATACACGCCGCCCGACTGTCGCGCCCGGGTGAATCTCGATCCCGGTCATGAACCGGCCGAACTGCGACACGAAACGCGCGATCCAGCGGCGGTTGGCGCGCCAGCAGGCATGCGCGACACGGTGGAATATCAGCGCGTGCAGGCCCGGGTAACACGTGAGGACTTCCCAGGCGCTGCGGGCGGCGGGATCGCGCTCGCGGATCGTGGCGATGTCTTCGCGGAGTCTCGTGAACATGGCAGTGAGGCTGTCGTAGGGATTGATCGCCGCCGCGCATTGCGCGGGGAGCGGGCCGCCGGTGCGTGCGCCGTCGCGTCCGCGGTTACGGGCGCGATCATGTGCATTCCAGCCGGCAAGCTTTGCTTATGACGTTTCGGGCCATTGTAGGGCGAATGCGCGGAACCTGCCGGAAGCCCACGCGGACGACAAGGTTTGCGCTTTCGCGGAAAGCGAAGGCCGCCGCGCACGCGGCTGCGCCCGGCATGAGACGCGCGCGCCGCTCAACGCTCGTCGCCGTCGCGCCCTTTCGCCTTCAGCAGAATGTGCTTCGCAATTCCACGCACGATGTTGACCTCTTCACGCTCCAGACCCGAACGCGCGAACAGCCGCCGCAAGCGCGACATCAGTTTTTTCGGGTTGCCGGGATCGAGAAAGTCGAGCGCGATCAGCGCGTTTTCGAGGTGCACGTACATGCGCTCGATTTCGTCGCTCGCGGCGAGCGTGCCCGCGCCGCCCGCCACCGGCTCCGATCCGTCGCTGTCGACCAGATAGGCCATGCGCAGTTCGTACGACAGGACCTGAATGGCCTGCGACAGATTCAGCGAGCTGTACGCAGGATTGGCGGGAATATGGGCGAGCGCGCTGCACCGCTCGACGTCTTCGTTGGACAGCCCCGTGCGCTCGTTGCCGAACACCAGCGCGATATCGCCATGCACGGCGTGTTCGCGCGCCTGGGTCGCGGCCGCGCGCGGCGCGAGCTGGGGCGGCCCGTATTCGCGCGCGCGCGCCGTCAGCGCCAACGACCAGTGCGCGCCCGACAGCGCATCGGCGAGCGTCGGCACGACATGGGCGGACGCGAGCACGTCGTCCGCGCCGGAGGCCATCGCGATCGCCTCGGGGTCGTTTTTCACGTCCGCCACGCGCGGCGACACGAGAACGAGCCGTGAAAAGCCCATGGTCTTCAACGCGCGCGCCGCCGCGCCGACGTTGCCGGGATGACTCGGCTCGACGAGCACGAAACGCGTCGACGTGAAACCGCCGCCGATGCTGGAACTGTCGGAAGCGATACTGGAGGAAGGCGAAGCAGGGGTTTGAACCACGATGAGCTTTGGAAACGAGGAAACAGTAATGTTAGCGCCAACCCGCCGCCTCTTTCCATCTGCCGACCGGCCGATGCCGTACCGGGCGAACGTCATAGGCCCGGTTGCCTGCGCGCGGGTCCGCCCCAACCGCCTCGAAACGGCGAGACTCAGGTAAAATCCCGATATTCGCGCCGTGCCACATTGTCTCTCACGGGGACATCGGCCACGGCGCACCGCTCTTCTTCAATTTGTCTCCGTCGACGGAATGTGCTGCCAGATTTCGACTCAATCGTGTCGGGCGCCCGTTTCGCATGATTAACAGCTTATTTTCAGCTCAACACCGGGCAGCCGCCGTGCGCGTCCGGCACAAGGATCCAGACTCATGCATCCCATGCTCAATATCGCTGTCAAGGCCGCTCGCCGCGCCGGGCAGATCATCAACCGCGCGTCGCTCGATCTCGACCTCGTGCAGGTCAGCAAGAAGCAGCACAACGATTTCGTCACGGAGGTCGACAAGGCGTCCGAAGCCGCCATCATCGAAACGCTGACCACCGCCTACCCCGATCACGCAATCCTCGCCGAAGAGTCCGGCGAATCGGGCAACGAGTCCGAATTCCAGTGGATCATCGATCCCCTCGACGGCACCACGAACTTCATCCACGGCTTCCAGTATTACTGCGTGTCGATCGCGCTTGCGCACAAGGGCATCATCACGCAGGCAGTCGTCTACGACCCGACGCGCAACGACCTGTTCACGGCCTCGCGCGGCCGCGGCGCGTATCTGAACGACCGGCGCATCCGCGTCGGCCGCCGCGACCGGCTCGCCGACAGCCTGATCGGCACGGGCTTCCCGTTCCGCGAAAAAGACACGCTCGAAGCGTACACGCAGCTCTTCGCCGACATGACGAAGGCTTGCGCGGGCCTGCGCCGCCCGGGCGCCGCAGCGCTCGATCTGGCGAACGTCGCGGCGGGACGCCTCGACGGTTTCTTCGAGCAAGGCATCAGCGCGTGGGACATGGCGGCGGGCAGTCTGCTCGTCACGGAAGCGGGCGGCCTGGTCGGCAATTACACGGGCGACTCGGACTTCCTGCATCTGCATGAGATCGTCGCCGGCAACCCGAAGGTGTATGCGCAGATGATTCCGATTCTGTCGCGTTACACCAAGACGAAAGAGCAGGCAGCTTAAGACGCTGCGTGCGGTTGAAAGCGGCCTCGGCCGCTTTTTTCTTTTTGGGCTCGCGACTCGCGATACATCGCGCACCTCATCGGCACACCCGCATCACATCCACGGCAAAATTGCGGGCGCTGTGTTTCAATCGGGACCATGAAGAAAGGTTTCTACACGATCATCGCGGCGCAGTTCGTGTCGTCGCTCGCCGATAACGCGCTGCTGATCGCGGCCATTGCGCTGCTCACCGAGATCCGTTCGGCTGCGTGGATCACGCCGCTGCTGCAGATCTTCTTCACGATTTCCTACGTGCTGCTCGCGCCGTTCGTCGGCGCATTCGCCGACGCGCTGCAAAAGCGCCACGTGATGTTCATCTCGAACGCGCTGAAGGCGTGCGGCTGCCTGCTGATGATCGGCGGCGTGCATCCGATGATCGCGTACGGCGTGGTCGGCTTCGGCGCAGCCGCGTACTCGCCCGCGAAGTACGGCATTCTCACCGAGCTGCTGCCCGCCGACCGGCTCGTCGCCGCGAATGCGTGGCTCGAATCGGCGACCGTGCTGTCGACCATCGTCGGCACGATGCTGGGCGGCGCGCTGATCAGCACTTACGCGTCGCGTTTCGTGCAGCACGCGCATTGGCCGCTGATCCATTCCGCCGCGGACCTCGCGATGCTCGCCGTGATGATCACCTATGCGATCGCGGCCGCGCTCAATGTCGGCATTCCCGACACGGGCGCGCGCTATCCGAACCGGTTGACGGAGCCGGGCGAACTGGTCGGCGAATTCGTGCGCTGCTTCAACGTGCTGTGGGCCGACCGTCTCGCGCAGATCGCGCTGTGGGTCACGACGCTGCTGTGGGGCGGCGCGGTCACGCTGCAACTGCTGGTGCTCAAATGGGCCGACGCGAATCTCGGGCTGTCGCTGTCGAAAGCGGCCGTCATGCAGGGTGTGGCCGGCCTTGGCATCGCCGTGGGTGCCGCCGCCGCCGCCGCGTGGATTCCGTTGCGCGCGTCGCTCAAAGTGTTGCCCGTCGGTCTGATCATGGGTGCCGTGACCGTCGCGATGGCCTTCTACAACAAGAACCTGTTTCCGCCCGGCGCGGGTCTGCGCGTCGGTGAACTCTTTGCGCCCGCGTACATCATCTTCGCGTATCCGCTGATGGTGCTGCTCGGCGCGCTGTCAGGCTTTTTCATCGTGCCGATGAACGCGATTCTCCAGCATCGCGGCGCAACCCTCCTCACTGCCGGCCACTCGATCGCCGTGCAGAACTTCAACCAGAATCTCGCCGTGCTGCTGATGCTCGGCGCGTACGCAATCCTGCTGACGGCGAAGATGCCCGTGCAGTGGATCATCACCGTGTTCGGCGTGTTCATCACGGGCATGATGTGGCTTGCGCAGCGGCGCAGCGCCGCGAACGCGCACAAGGTCGACATGCGCGCGCTGATCGAAGAATGAACGAAGCGTACGCGCGTCTGTCAGGCGACGGCAACCTGGCCATCCGGCCAGGTTCGCTCGGCGCGTCGGCGGGTTAAACTCACGCCCTGAACAGTCACGCAAGAAAGACACGAGGATGGGCACTCAAACCGCAGCCGCAAGCGACAACGCGCAACACACCCCCATGATGCAGCAGTATTTGCGCATTAAAGGGGAGCATCCGGGCACGCTCGTGTTCTACCGGATGGGCGACTTCTATGAACTGTTCTTCGACGACGCCGAAAAGGCCGCGCGCCTGCTCGATCTGACGCTCACGCAGCGCGGCGCGTCGGGCGGCAATCCGATCAAGATGGCGGGCGTGCCGCATCACGCCGTCGAACAGTATCTGGCGAAGCTCGTCAAGCTCGGAGAATCGGTCGCGATCTGCGAGCAGATCGGCGATCCCGCGACCTCGAAGGGCCCCGTCGAGCGCAAGGTCGTGCGCGTGGTGACGCCTGGCACGCTGACGGACGCCGCGCTGCTGTCCGACAAGAACGACACGTATCTGCTTGCCGTGTGCGCAGGCCACAACCGGCGCGGCGTCGTGAACACGATCGGCCTTGCATGGCTCAATCTGGCAAGCGGCGCGCTGCGCCTCGCGGAAGTCGCGCCCGATCAGGTCGCGGCCGCCCTCGAGCGCATCCGCCCTGCTGAAATTCTCGTTGCCGACGCGCCGTCGTCAAACGATGCGAACGCGTGGACAGTGCCCACCGGTTTCGGCGCGACGACGCGCGTGCCCGTCTGGCACTTCGACGTCGCCTCGGGCACGCAGCGGCTGTGCGATCAACTGGAAGTGGCGGGCCTCGACGGCTTCGGCGCGCATTCGCTGTCGAGCGCGTGTGGCGCGGCGGGCGCGCTGCTGCTGTACGCGGCGGCGACCCAAGGCCAGCAGTTGCGCCATGTGCGCAGCCTGAAAGTCGAATACGAATCGGAGTACATCGGCCTCGATCCGTCCACGCGCCGCAATCTCGAACTGACGGAAACACTGCGCGGCACGGATTCGCCCACGCTCTGCTCGCTGCTCGATACCTGCTGCACGACCATGGGCAGCCGTCTGCTGCGTCACTGGCTGCACCACCCGCCGCGCGACGCGTCGTTCGCGCAGGCGCGTCAGCAGGCGATCGGCGCACTGCTCGACGCGCCGCCTCAAGCCAGCCTCGACGGGCTGCGCAGCGCGCTGCGGCAAATCTCGGATATCGAACGGATCACCGGGCGGCTCGCGTTGCTGTCGGCACGTCCGCGCGATCTGTCGAGCCTGCGCGACACGTTCATCGCGCTGCCCGAACTGCGCGCGCAACTCGCCGCCGTGACGGCCGCTGCCGATTCGCTCGCGCGCATCGATACGGCGCTGGTGCCGCCCGCCGACTGCGTTGACCTGCTGAAGCGCGCAGTCGCGCAAGAACCCGCTGCGATGGTGCGCGACGGCGGCGTGATCGCACGCGGTTACGATGCGGAACTCGATGAACTACGAGATATTTCGGAGAACTGCGGACAGTTCCTGATCGATCTCGAAACGCGCGAACGTGCGCGCACGGGCATCGGCAATCTGCGCGTCGAATACAACAAGGTGCATGGCTTCTATATCGAAGTGACGCGCGGCCAGACGGACAAGGTACCCGACGACTATCGCCGCCGCCAGACGCTGAAGAACGCCGAGCGCTACATTACGCCCGAGCTGAAAACCTTCGAGGACAAGGCGCTGTCCGCGCAGGAACGCGCACTGTCGCGTGAGAAAGCGCTGTACGACGCGCTGCTGCAATCGTTGCTGCCGTTTATCGCCGACTGCCAGCGCGTTGCGTTGGCGCTCGCCGAGCTCGATCTGCTCGCCGCCTTCGCCGAGCGCGCCCGCGCGCTCGACTGGGTTGCGCCGAGCTTCACGCCGACGGGCGGTATCGATATCGAACAGGGCCGGCACCCCGTGGTCGAAGCGCAGGTCGAGCAGTTCATCGCCAACGACTGCGTGCTCAACGCCGAACGCAAGCTGCTGTTGATCACCGGCCCGAACATGGGCGGTAAATCGACGTTCATGCGTCAGACCGCGTTGATCGCGCTGATGGCCTACGTGGGCAGCTACGTGCCTGCGCGGCGCGCGTCGTTTGGTCCGATCGACCGCATTTTCACGCGCATCGGCGCAGCCGACGACCTGGCGGGCGGCCGCTCCACCTTCATGGTTGAGATGACGGAAGCCGCCGCCATCCTGAACGACGCAACGCCGCAAAGCCTCGTGCTGATGGACGAAATCGGGCGCGGCACGTCGACCTTCGACGGCCTGGCGCTTGCGTGGGCGATCGCGCGGCATCTGCTTGCGCACAACAACTGCCACACGCTGTTCGCAACGCACTATTTCGAACTGACGCAATTGCCTGCCGAATTTCCCCATGCGGCGAACGTGCATCTGTCGGCAGTTGAGCATGGGCACGGCATCGTGTTCCTGCACGCCGTCAACGAAGGTCCCGCTAACCAGAGCTACGGCCTGCAGGTCGCGCAACTGGCGGGCGTGCCGAACGCGGTGATTCGCGCGGCGCGCAAGCACCTCGCCTATCTGGAGCAGCAGTCGGCGGCGCAGCCCGCGCCGCAACTCGATCTGTTCGCGGCGCCCCTTGCGGTACTCGAAGATGCCGACGACGAGCCGCCCGCGCCGGCAATCGATCCCGCCACGCAGGCGCTCGTCGAACGCCTGCGCGAGATCGACCCGAACGACCTGCGCCCGCGCGACGCGCTCGACCTGCTGTTCGAACTGCATGAACTGGCCAAGTCGCCAGATGCGCGACACTGACGCGCGCGATCGCCACGCGCCGCCCCGCCTTCGCCGCCGCTCGCGCAACGCAGCGCGCGCGATCGCGTTGGTGGTCGCGCACGCGGTCGCGCTCTCGCTCGCGGCGCCCGCGCGCGTGTCGTTCGCCAGGGAACCCGCGCCGCCTTACGCGTTCGCGGTCATCGGCGGCACGCTGCAAAGTCCCGCCGACGAAGCGCTCACGCAGCGGCTGCTCGACGCGATCGGCCGCGATTCCGACGTGTCGTTCATCGTCTATGACGGCAACCTGAAAAGCAGCAAGGAAGCCTGCCGCGATTCGCTGTTCGAGACGCGCCATACCCTGCTCGAAACTTCGAAGCCCGCGCTCGTCTTCATTCCCGGCCAGCACGACTGGACCGATTGCGGCACCGCCGAGGCAGGCGGCTACGATCCCGTCGAGCGGCTCGATCTGCTGCGGCAGACGCTCTTCGCCGATGCATCGTCGATGGGACAAAATCCGATTCCGCTCGCTCGCGAAAGCGAAGTGTCGCGGTTTCGGCCGTATCGCGAGAATGTGCGCTGGCTCGTTGGCGATACGGTGTTCGTCGGACTGAACGTGCCGGGCCCGAACAATCATTTTCTGTATGCGGGCGGGCGCAACGGCGAGTTCGAAGACCGTGTGATCGCGAATGCGTTCTGGCTCGATCACGCCGCCGAGTACGCAAAGCGCCGCGGCGCGCGTGCAATCGTCGTGCTGGTTCAGGGCGACTTCGATCCCGAGCGTTACGAGCGCCCCGAGCGCTTCGCGTGGCTGCGCTTCGGGCATCGCTCGAAGCGCGATGGATTCATGGAATTCAAGCGCAGTCTGGTGAAGCTGGCCGAGACGTTTCGCGGCCCGGTCGTCGTGATTCATCAGGATGACGACAGATCGCATACCGGCTTCATGATCGACCAGCCGCTGCGCAACGATAAGGGCGATCTGGTGACGAATCTGACGCGTATCGCATTCGCGCCGCGCAGCCCTCAGAACCAGTGGATACAGATCGATGTCGATCTGCAGAAGCGGCCTCCGTTTCGCGTGACCGTGCGGGATGTGCCGAAGAATCTGCCGCTGCCCGCCGCGCCCACCATGCCGTCGCACAACGAAAACGCCGTACCGCCGATGCCACCGTCGATGCCCGCCGTGCCCGACTCCGCACCCGCTTCCGAGCTGCCGCCCATCCTGCCCGAACCGTCGCGCACGACGCCGCCGGATTAGGGCAACGGCATCAGATACCACGGTACGGCGCTGCGGCACCGCAGATGCGACAACGGGCGCTTACGCGCCCGTTTCGTGAACTGCTTCGCCGCCCGCCCTCGACCCGGGAGCCGACACCTGCAAGCTCAGTGTAGCGTGGGCCGGGACGGTTCCGCGTCGTCGCCGTCGTCTTCATCATCGTCTTCGTCGACGATTTCGAGGCCGCTCGCACCGTGTGCATGCTCGTGCTGGATTTCGTCTTCCGTCGCTTCGCGCACGTCCTTCACGGTCAGGCTGAAACGCAGCGCCATGCCCGCGAGCGGGTGATTGCCGTCGAGCACGACCTTGTCTTCGGCTACGTCGGTGACCGTGTAGATCAGCGAGTCCAGGTCTTCGTCACCCTCTTCCGGCGTGCCTTCGAACTGCATGCCGACTTCGAGCGGCTCGGGGAAACGGCTGCGCGGCTCGATCTTCACGAGTTCAGGATCGTATTCGCCGAACGCGTCGCCCGGTTCCAGCTGGATCTGGGTTTCGAAGCCGGGCTCATGGCCGTCAAGCTCTTCCTCGATCTTGGGGAACGTGCCATCATAGCCGCCGTGCAGATAAACCATCGGCTCGTCGCTTTCCTCAATCAGATTGTCTTGCGCATCCGACAGTTTGTAAGCGACCGATACGACGGTGTTCTTTGCGATTTTCATTCGATTCTCCAGATTACGACTCACATTATACGATGCCCGTGCGGCCCCCTGACTACACCGCTGGCAAAGCTGCAGCGCGTTCCTCTTCGACTCCCGTCTCCGCTTCTTCCGCGCCTGCGCCCGATCAGCCCGCGTCGTTGCTGGGCAATCTGACGCCCTCGCAATTCATGCGGCGCTACTGGCAGAAAAAGCCGTTGCTGATCCGCCAGGCCATCGCGGATATCGCCGCGCCGCTCACGCGCGACGAACTGTTCGAACTGGCCGATCAGGACGAAGTCGAGTCGCGCCTAATCACGCACTTCCGCAAAAAATGGCAGCTCGAACATGGTCCATTTGCTGCAGACGAATTGCCTTCCGTCAAACAGCGTGCGTGGACCTTGCTCGTGCAAGGCGTCGATCTGCATAACGACCGCGCGCGCGCACTACTTGACCGTTTTCGCTTTGTGCCCGACGCGCGCCTCGACGATCTGATGATCTCGTACGCGACCGACGGCGGCGGCGTCGGTCCTCACTTCGACTCTTACGATGTCTTCCTGTTGCAGGTTCATGGCAAGCGTCGCTGGCGCATCGGCGCGCAACGCGATCTCTCGTTGCAGCCCGGCCTGCCCCTGAAAGTTCTACAACGCTTCGAGCCAGAAGAGGAATGGGTACTGGAGCCGGGCGACATGCTCTACCTGCCGCCCCACATCGCCCACGACGGCGTGGCCGAAGGGGAATGCATGACGTGCTCGATCGGCTTTCGCGCACCGTCGACGGCCGAACTCGCCGCGCAGTTCCTGTATTACCTTGCGGAGCGCGGCGAAGCGGCCGGCTCGCCGGAAGGCGCCGCGCTCTATCGCGATCCGCAGCAGCCGGCCGTCGCGACGCCCGCGGCACTGCCCGCCGCGCTCGTCGACCGGGTGGGCGCGATCCTTGCTAAGATCGACTGGACCGAGAAGGACGTGTCGTCGTTCCTCGGTACGTATCTGAGCGAGCCGAAGCCAAGCGTCGTGTTCGATCCGCCCGCGCGACCGCTCGATGAAGCGCGTTTCGTCAAGCGCGCAAGCAACGAAGGCGTGCGCCTGGATCGCAAGACTGTGCTGCTTTACGACAGTCGTGCTTACTACCTGAATGGAGAAGAAAGCAGGCTGTCGGGAGTAAAAAACGCGGTGATTGAACTCGCCGACAACCGCTATCTGAGTGCGAAACGCTTTGTAACACTCTCGGGGCAATCGTCGGTGACAGCACTACTTCACGAGTGGTATCGTGCGGGCTGGATACAGATGGGTGAACTGAGATAAGATTCGCTCCGCTGTCATACCGTATAGCGAAAAATTGTCTGAGAAAGACAACGTATTGGCCCCGGATTTGTCGACGGTCGATACGAAAGTGCATATAATTTCCGCCCAAGCCGTAGGGAAGATTCACGCTCATGAAGTGCGGTCTCCACCAGCGGCCCAGGTCGGTGTTGGAGCACATTACCGGTATTATTTTGCGCTGTTGCTTACCTTTAACCATAAAAGGACGTGATCATGAAGAAATCCCTCCTCGTAGCATCCCTGTTGGCAGCTGTGGCACTGGCTGCATGCAACAAGAGCAGCGACCAGGCAGCTGCCCCGGCTAGCGACGCTGCTGCCGCTTCGGCACCGGCTGCTGCTGCTTCGGATTCGGCTGCTGCTGCTTCGGGCGCTGCTGCTGCTGCGAGCGACGCTGCTGCTTCGGCTACGACGGCTGCTTCGGACGCAGGCGCTGCTGCTTCGGACGCTGCTGCGTCGGCAGCTGCTCCGGCTTCGGGCGCAAGCCAGTAAGCTGTAGCACAGGGTTCGCCCTCCGGGCGAAAACTGCAACGGGAAGTCCGAGGGCTTCCCGGGCAAAAAGCAAAACGCCACGAATTCAAACTCGTGGCGTTTTGCTTTATGCGCTGTTATTAATCGCGATTATTCGGCTTGCATGTATTCGATGCATTTTGGTCAATTCATGTCGTTAAGCCACACCATGTAGTCCGGCCTTAAAAACAGAATGATTTGCCTGCTGCATCGCAAGCCTGTGTTGTCGATGTAGCTGTAGCGGGCGTCTTTCTCAAGCTTGCGCTTTCTCTTCGAAGAACTCGCGCACCACGTCGATTTCACGCGTGCGCTTGAATGGCGGCAGGCTCTGCCATATCCGGCGCCCATACGGTTTGTCGACGAGCCGCGTGTCGCAGATCATCAGCACGCCGCGATCGGTCTCCGAGCGAATCAGACGTCCTGCGCCCTGCTTCAGCGTAATGACCGCCTGCGGCAGCTGATGCACGGCAAACGGACTCAAGCCCTTCTTCGTCAGCGCATCGAGCCGCGCGGACAGCACGGGGTCGTCGGGCGGTGCGAACGGCAGCTTGTCGATGACGACGAGCGACAGCGCATCGCCGCGCACATCGACGCCTTCCCAGAAACTCTGGCTGCCGACGAGAATCGCGTTGCCATACGAGCGGAACCGGTCGAGCAGTTCAGTACGGCTCGCATCGCCCTGCACGAGTAACGGCATGTTCCAGCCACGCGACTCGATCACGTCGCGCAGCTTGTTGGCGATGCGATCGACGGCGCGCAGCGTCGTGCACAGCATGAACACACCGCCGCCCGATGCTTCGATCGCAGGCAGCGCGGCATCGAATACGGCATCGGTGAACGCCGGCGACGACGGCTGCGGCAGATTGCGCGGCACGTAAAGCAGGCCCTGCGTGCCGTAGTCGAACGGGCTGGGCAGTGTCATCGAGCGACGCGAATTGAGGCCCATCTGCGCTGCATAGTGCGCGAAGTCCCCACGCACCGACAACGTCGCCGACGTGAAGACCCACGCACGCGGCACGCCCGCGCGCTGCTTCGCGAAAATAGGCGCGACGGATAGCGGCGTCTCATGGAGTTGCACGGTATGCGAGAACACTTCGATCCAGCGGACCTTCTCGTTCGGATCGCTTTTCTCCGCTGCTTTCGCGGCATCGCTTGCCGCGTCGCGTTCGGTTTCCGTGGGCGGCGTGGTCCAGCCCGACAGCACCTCCTGCAACTCGCGCGCGCGCCGGACCAGCGCAGCCAGCGACTCGGCACGCTCCGACTGTCCAGCGAGCGCGCTTGCGAGCGCATCGAGTTCGGTTTCGACGGCTTCGAGCGCGGGGAACAGCGGATGGTCGTCGGGTAACTGGCCAATCGACAGCCGCACCGAATCTTCCTTGAATGCGAGCCGCACGTCGCGCGCCGAGCGTTCGAGCGCTGCGCCGAGCTTTACCCAGTCGACTGCATCGCGCGCGTGGCCAAGGCCTTCCGCGACCGAATCGCGCGCGAGTTCGAGAAACTGCGTGGTCGACAGCGTCTCGCCGAAAAACAGCGTCGCGGTTTCGGGCAGTTGATGCGCTTCATCGAAAATCACGGTGTTCGCCGTCGGCAACAGCTCGGCCATGCCCGTGTCGCGCAGCATGATGTCGGCGAAGAACAGATGGTGATTGACCACCACGATATCGGCCTGCTGCGCCTCGCGGCGCGCCTGCATCACGAAGCAGTCCTTGTAGTGCGGACATTCCTGACCGAGGCAGTTGTCGCGCGTCGACGTCACCATCGACCACACAGCCGCCGTCTCCGGCACGCTTGCAAGCTCGGCCTTGTCGCCCGTGCGCGTGATCTTCGCGAAACGGATGATGTCCTGCAGATACGACGTTTCCTGCCGCGACGGCAGGCGGCCATTGTCGGCCGTGCGTTGCAGATAGTAGTGACACAGATAGTTCGCGCGGCCCTTGAGCATCGCCACGGACACAGGTACCGCGAGCGCGTCGCGCACGGTCGGAATGTCGCGCTGGAAGAGCTGGTCCTGCAAGTGCTTGGTGCCCGTCGAGACGACCACCTTGCCGCCCCACAGCATGGCCGGCACGAGGTACGCGTAGGTCTTGCCCGTACCCGTGCCTGCTTCGACGATCAGCGTGTTCTCGCCGCCTTCGGAATTGCCGTCTGCGGTCGCTGCGTCTTCAGATTCGGACTGCGCCGCCGATGCCGATTGCTGCAAACGCCGCGCCGGACGCTTTTGCGCCTCGAACATCGCGGGCTCCGGCATCGCGCGACCCGATGCTTCCATCGCGGCGGCCACGGCGCGCGCCATCTCGATCTGCGACGCGCGCGGCCGGTAGCCCTCTATCTGGCGCGCGAGCAGCCCGTCGGCGGCGAAGATGTCGGCGAGTTCGGATGATCGCTTGTGACTCAGCGACGCGGCCAGCGCGCCGCCACCCGACGCGGGCTTTGCCGCGCGCTCGTCGGCGAGCGTCGCGGCGGCGTCCGTAGCACCCGCCGACGCAGCGGAAGAAGATTGAAGCGATGAATTCAAGGCAAGCGATTCCTGCAAAGTCCGGCGCGCCACAGGCTGAACGGGGCCGGCGCCTGGCTGGCCGCTGCGTCAGTTGCGTGCTTCCGGTTCAAGCTGCAATTGCAGCAAGATGATGGTGTCCTTGACCTTGAGCTTGCGCTTTTTCAGGCGCTGGATCTCGAGGTCGTCGATGCCGGGTTCCTCGGACATTCTGTCGATCAACCGATCAAGTCCACTATGCTCCGATTCCAGTTGCAGAATGCGGTCGCGCAGTGTGTCCGAATTGACGACGCGATGATGGTCGCGCATGCTCGCCTCCTCTTTCGAAAGGGCGAAGGCCGCGCTGTGCGGTCGCTCCGCTCGAGGTTGCTGTCCGGCCTGAAACGCGTTACGGCTGTTGCTGATTGATGCTCACTGCTGCTGTTGCTGCTTTTGTTGCTGCTCGAGCTGCTGTTGCTGCTTCGCCTGCTCTTCCTGCTTCTGCCTGGCCTTATCGGCCGCCTGCTTCTGACGCGCTTCGACGTCGGCCTTATGCTGCGCCGCTTCCGACTGCTTCTGCTGGAAACGCTGCTGCTTCTCCGTGCGCTCCTGAGCTTTCTGGGCGGCCTGCTGGTGCGCCTCGTCGAGCTTGCGCTGGAAGTCGGCCTGCTTCGCATCGTAGGCCTTCTGGTTCGCGGCCGCTTGCGAAGGCGAAATGCCGCGCTGCGCCTGGTCGATGGCGTGCTGTTGCTGCTTCTGCTGGAACGCCTGCTCGTTCGCGGCGCGCTGCGGCGCTTCCGCGGCGCGCTGCGCCTGACTCAACTGATGCTGACGCTGCTTGTCTTCGTACGCCTGCGCGTTGCGCTCGTCCTGTGCGGCGCGCGCGGGCGCGTCGGCTTCGTATTGCGCGCGCTTGATGGCTGCCTGCTCGTCGCGTTGCCGCGCATGCTCGACGCGCTTTTCGTCGTCGAGCGCGAGTTGCTCCTTGCGAATGTCGGCGGCGACGACGCGCATGTCTTCACGCGCCTTGTTCAGGCAGTGATTGACGAAAAACTTGCTATAACAGTTGTGCTGGGCGACGCCGTAACGGTAGTCGTTCTCCGCCGTACGGGAATCGAGCGTCTTTTGACGCGCGTCAAAATCATTCGCGGCCGGTACGCCAGAAGCCGCATCCGAAGTCGAAGCGACCGACGATGCCGCCCCGGCATTTTCCTGCGCCTGGGCGAGCACGGGCACAAGCGCCGCGCTCGCAACGAACGCCAGCGACGCGGCGAGCGCGAACCGGCGGACAGACCCCGCAGACCAAAAGGCAACGGACGCGGCCTCGGGCCTGAAGACGGGCGATGCGAGCGGAGATCGGCGTGAAGATCCGGGCAGATTTCCGGACGTGAGGCGTGAGGTCGGCAACGTCGTAGATGGGCAGCGGAACATGCCCGAAATTCTATCACCCCGAGCTTGAGCGCTCGGGCATTTATGGCAAAATGCCCCGCTTCAGCAAGCTTTCACGAGCTTTGACGACTTTTCCGCAACCCGGCCGCCGCGTGTTTCGCGCAGCACGGCCACAGTCGAATCCGGCAGGAACATCAAGACCCTATGACGGACACCGTAGCAATCAAGATCGTACAGCGCATCGCCACCGAACTCACCGTCCAGCCGCGCCAGGTCGCGGCCGCGGTGGAACTACTCGATGAAGGAGCGACTGTTCCGTTTATCGCCCGGTACCGGAAGGAAGTCACCGGCAATCTCGACGACACGCAATTGCGCACGCTCGAAGAACGCCTGCTCTATCTGCGCGAGCTGGAAGACCGGCGCGCCGCGATCATCGCCAGCATCGACGAGCAAGGCAAGCTCAGCGACGAACTGCGCGCCGCGATCGAAGGCGCCGACAGCAAGCAGGTTCTCGAAGACCTCTATCTGCCGTACAAACCGAAGCGCCGCACGCGCGCGCAGATCGCCCGCGAAGCCGGCCTGCAGCCGCTCGCCGACGCCCTGCTCGCGAACCCGCTGCTCGATCCGCAGACGGAAGCCGCGCAATACGTCGATGCCGAGAAAGGCGTCGCGGACGTGAAGGCCGCGCTCGACGGCGCGCGCGACATTCTCTCCGAGCAGTTCGGCGAGACGGCCGAAGTGCTCGGCAAGCTGCGCGACTACCTGTTCAATCAGGGCGTCGTGAGTTCGGCGGTGGTCGAAGGCAAGGAAGGCGAAGAAGGCGAGAAATTCCGCGACTACTACGAGTATTCGGAAACGATCCGCACCGTGCCGTCGCACCGCGCGCTCGCCCTGTTCCGCGGCCGCAATGCAGGCGTGCTGATGATCAAGCTGGGACTCGGCGAGGAACTCGACGCACAGGTGCCGCATCCGGGCGAGGCGATGATCGCGCGCCACTTCGGCATCGCGAATCAGGGGCGGCCGGCGGACAAGTGGCTGTCGGATGTGTGCCGCTGGTGCTGGCGCGTGAAGGTGCAGCCGCACATCGAAAACGAACTGCTGACGAATCTGCGCGAAGAAGCCGAAAGCGAAGCGATCCGGGTGTTCGCGCGCAATCTGAAGGATCTGCTGCTGGCCGCGCCGGCGGGCCCGAAGGCCGTGATCGGCCTCGATCCGGGTCTGCGCACGGGCGTGAAGGTGGCCGTCGTCGACCGCACGGGCAAGGTGCTCGCCACGGATACGATTTATCCGCACGAGCCGCGCCGCGACTGGGACGGTTCGATCGCGAAGCTCGCGCGCATCGCCGCGCAGACGCAGGCGGAACTGGTCAGTATCGGTAACGGCACGGCGTCGCGCGAAACGGACAAGCTCGCCAGCGAATTGATGTCGCGTCATCCGGAACTGAAGTTGCAGAAGATCGTCGTGTCGGAAGCGGGCGCTTCCGTGTACTCGGCATCGGAACTCGCGGCCAAGGAATTCCCGGATATGGATGTGTCGCTGCGCGGCGCGGTGTCGATCGCGCGCCGCCTGCAGGACCCGCTCGCCGAACTCGTGAAGATCGAGCCGAAGGCGATTGGCGTCGGACAGTATCAGCATGACGTGAATCAGCGCGATCTCGCGCGTTCGCTCGATGCCGTCGTCGAAGACTGCGTGAATGCTGTCGGCGTGGACGCGAACACGGCTTCCGTTGCGTTGCTCGCGCGCGTGTCCGGCCTGAACGCGACGCTCGCGCGCAATATCGTCGATTATCGCGATGCGAACGGTCCGTTCCCGACGCGTGACCATCTGCGCAAGGTGCCGCGTCTCGGCGACAAGACGTTCGAGCAGGCTGCGGGTTTCTTGCGTATCAATGGCGGCGAGAATCCGCTCGACCGCTCGTCGGTGCACCCGGAAGCGTATCCCGTCGTTGAACGGATGCTGGCGAAGATCAGCAGGAGCATCGGTGATGTGCTGGGTAATCGCGATGCGTTGTCGCGGCTGTCACCTGCCGAGTTCGTGGACGATCGTTTCGGGCTGCCGACTGTGCGGGATATTCTTTCGGAACTTGAAAAGCCAGGGCGCGATCCGCGTCCCGAGTTCAAGACGGCGACTTTCCGCGAAGGCGTGGAGAAGATTTCCGACTTGTCGCCGGGGATGGTGCTCGAAGGTGTCGTGACGAACGTGGCTGCGTTTGGTGCGTTTGTCGATATCGGCGTGCATCAGGATGGGCTTGTGCATGTGTCGGCGATGTCGACGAAATTCATCAAGGACCCGCATGAAGTCGTGAAGGCCGGGCAGATCGTCAAGGTGAAAGTGCTGGAGGTCGACGTCAAGCGTCAGCGGATTTCGTTGACCATGCGGATGGATGATGATGTTGCTGCGGGGGCGCCGCAGGAGCGCTCGGGTGGGCGTTCGGGGGCCGGGTCGGGCGCGGGCGCGGGTGCGGGGCGTTCGCAGCAACGCGGGCGCGCGCCCGAGCCGGTTAATGCTATGGCCGCGGCTTTTGCTAAATTGAAACGGTAAGTGGGGGCGGGGCTTGGCCCCGCGTGCCCCGGGTTTGTGTTGGGACGACGGTTTGGCTTTGTGCTTTGTGCTTTGTGCTTTGAGCGTTGCTCGTTGATGTTCTGGGCTTTGCGCTGGTGTCCGCTATTTGCGTCTTCGCTGGCATCCGCTATTTGCGTCTTCGCTGGCATCCGCGCATTGTTAGCGTACTTCACGCGTCGCCCCTGTGCGGGGCGGCACTTACTTTTCTTTGCCGCCGCGTAACTATTCAGCGCTTGTAAACTGCTACCAGGATGTGCATAGTGAGGGGCATGACGAAGATGCCCGACATCAAGGAGCTGACACCGGAGCAGAAGGACGCACTTATCATTGATCTGGTGAGGCGTCTGAACGAGCTCGAGGCAAAGCTTGAGAAGGACAGTCATAACTCCAGCAAGCCGCCGTCAAGCGATGGTCCGAAGCGCAAGCCAAAGTCATTGCGTAACACGAGCGACGCTAGGCCGCGCGCCCAACCGGGGCACAAAGGCAAGACGCTCAAACGCGTCGCGCAAGCCGATCACATCGAGATTCACCCGGTGGCGCGGGTATGCGATAAATGTGGCAACCGCATCGCGGCAGCCAGCGTGGCCGTGTTGCCCGAAGGCCGCCAGGTGATTGATCTGCCGCCCACGCGCTTTGAGGTGACTGAACATCGCGTGCAGATCGCACAGTGCCGCTGCTGCGGCAAGCAGCATTCGGGGGCATTTCCCAAGGGCGTGAGCCAGGCGGTTCAGTACGGCCCCCAGATTCGCGCCGCAGCCGTCTATCTGACGCAATACCAGCAGTTGCCGGTTGCGCGCACCGCCCAGGCGCTGGAAGACCTGTTCGGTTTGCATGTGAGTACGGGAACCGTCCAGCACAGTATTGATCAGGCCGCGCAGTTACTGGCGCCGTGCGTTGATCAGATCCAGCAGGCGCTACGCGGGCAACCCGTCGTGCATTTCGATGAGAGCTGCATGCGCGTGGGGCGTGAGTCCCACTGGCTGCATGTCGCCTCGACGCACGCGTTGAGCTGGTATGGCGCGCACAGCAAGCGCGGCAGTCAGGCGCTGGACAGCTTCGGCATTCTCCCCGGCTTTACGGGAGTCGCGGTCCATGACGGCTGGCGGCCGTATGCCGGCTA
The DNA here is from genome assembly GCF_002902945.1 of Paraburkholderia caribensis. Lineage (NCBI taxonomy): Bacteria > Pseudomonadati > Pseudomonadota > Betaproteobacteria > Burkholderiales > Burkholderiaceae > Paraburkholderia > Paraburkholderia caribensis. The sequence continues at coordinate 1,383,965 of NZ_CP026101.1, read as the reverse complement.
TGAGTGTGAGCATGCGCTGTGCAATGCCCATCATCTGCGTGAACTGGTGTTCGTCCTGGAGTCCACGCAGCAACCCTGGGCACAGCAGATGATTGACCTGCTTCGCCAGGCAAAGCGCGAGGTCGAACTCAGTCGGGCTTCAGGAAACAACATGCTGAGCCCGGCGCGCCAACGCTATTACACACGGCGCAGCCGCGCCCTGATCGCCCGGGCGCGCAAGCTCAATCCACAGCAGGCGCGTGAGCCCTTGCGCCAGGAACGTCGCGGCAGGATCAGGCAAAGCTTTACCTGCAACCTGCTCACACGGCTTCACAAGTATGCCGATGAGGTGTGGCGCTTCATTGCCGATCACCGCGTACCGTTCGACAACAATCAGGCCGAACGCGATATCCGCATGCCCAAACTCAAACAGAAGATTTCCGGGTGCTTCCGCTCGGAATCGGGCATGGAGGCGTTCTGCACGATCCGCTCCTACCTTGCCACCTTACGCAAGCAGAACCGTTCGCTGATCAACGCGCTGGCGTTAGGCTTTGCCGGATTCGTCGTTTCACCTCTGGTTACCGCTGAATAGTTACGCCGCCGCAAAGAAAAGTAGGCAAAAGAAAGCGGCTCACACCGCCAATTCTTGACGTTCACCCACGGGCCCCCAGCGTCCCCACACCTCACACGGTAGCGCGCTATTCCTTGCCCGTTGCTAGCGCGCCGAACCATCGCATCACCCACTTCATGCACCCGTACCCGATCAAGCGGCAGCGAATGGCATGGGCCGCCCAGGTGGCAAACTGTGTGTAGGTTGTCGCGTCGTATAGCTTGGCGCTCTTACCGGGTGGGGCGCGTGCGCATTCGGTCTGGAGTGAAGCATGTGGAGCACCGAGGGCCGACACACAGTTTGCCACCTGGGCGGCCGTGGACTATCTGGCGCGGCGTGCCGTGACGCCGGTGCGTGAAGCGGGTGAGGCGCTCTTTCAGAGCGCTTGCAACGAACACGAATGACGTGATTGCCGTGTGAAGCGTAAGACCCTTTGGGGGCCCTCAGGCAAGAATTAGCGCTGGCGGTGTGAGCCGCTTTCTTTTGCCTACTTTTCTTTGCGGCGGCAAAGAAAAGTAGGTGCCGCCCCGCACAGGGGCGACGCGTGGAGCGAGCTAACGCATCGCGGATGCCAGCGCAAAGCCCAGAACACCATCCGGCAACGCACAAAGCTACAAACCACCACCAGCGTCGCAGACAAAAAAAACCTCAAATCTCTATCTTCGTCCCAAGCTCAACAACGCGATTCGCGGGAATACTAAAAAAATCAGTCGGCTTCGCAGCATTCTGATGCATCCATGCAAACACCCGTTCACGCCACACGGACATGCCTGGCAACTGCGTCGGCACGACAGTCTCCCTCGCGAGAAAGAACGACGTGTCCATCAACTCAAACGACATATCGTGCGACACGCTAATCTGCTCGAGCACAGCCTTCACATCAGGCGTCTCATTGAACCCGTACGCTGCCTTGACGAGAAAAAGCCCGCCGCTAACATCCTTCACCGTCAACCGGTCCTTATCCTCGACATAAGGAATATCCCGCGTGATGAACGTCAGAAAGATGGTCCGCTCGTGCAGCACCTTGTTGTGCTTGAGATTATGCAAAAGGCTCACAGGAACGAGGGTCGCGCTCCCCGTCAGATAAATGGCCGTGCCCGACACGCGATGCGGCGGATGCGCAAGCAGTCCTTGCACGAAAGGCATCAACGGAATACCGTCGGCCGCCGTGCGCTCCTTCACGATCATGCGCCCCTTGAACCATGTCATCAGCAGGAAGAACAACAACGCGCCGATGCCGAGCGGCAACCACCCGCCCTCCGCCACTTTCAGCAGATTCGCCCCGAAGAACCCAAGGTCGACCACCAGCAACGCACCAATGATCAGCGCCACGACGCCCTTGTTCCAGTTCCACACCTTCACCATCACGACGCTCGCGAGTATCGTCGTGATCACCATCGTCGCCGTCACGGCAATCCCATAGGCCGCAGCCAGATTGTCCGAGCTCTTGAACGCAATGACGATGCACAGAATGATGAACAGCAGCATCCAGTTGACGACGGGCACATAGATCTGCCCGATCGCCAGCTCCGACGTGTGCAGAATCTTCATGCGCGGCACATAGCCGAGCTGGATCGCCTGGCTCGTCAGCGAATACGCGCCCGAGATCACCGCCTGAGAAGCGATCACCGTCGCAACCGTCGACAGCACGACCAGTGGCAGCAGCGCCCAGTCAGGCGCAAGCAGATAGAACGGATTTTCGATCGCCTGCGGGTTGTGCATCAACAGCGCGCCCTGGCCGAAGTAGTTCAGCACCAGCGACGGCATCACGAGCGAATACCAGGCGCAACGAATCGGCGCGGCGCCGAAGTGCCCCATGTCGGCGTACAGCGCCTCCGCGCCCGTCAGCACCAGCACGACCGAGCCGAGCACCACGTAGGCCTGCAGCAGGTGCGCCGACATGAACGAGAACGCGTAGTACGGATTGAGCGCCTTGATCACTTCCGGCGCCTGCACGATATGCGACAGGCCGAGCACCGCGAGCGTCACGAACCACAACACCATGATCGGGCCGAACAGCCGGCCGACCATCGCCGTCCCGTGACGCTGGATCCAGAACAGCAGCACGAGAATCACCATCGTCAGCGGCAGCACCAGATGCGAGAGCTTCGGCGCGGCAAGCTCCAGACCTTCGACAGCCGACATCACCGAAATGGCCGGCGTGATCACGGCATCGCCGTAGAACATGCAGGCGCCGAAAATGCCGAGCATCATCAGAAGGCCGGCTGCCCGGCTCTTCGTGTCGAACGAACGCAGCGACAACGCCATCAGCGCGAGCACGCCGCCCTCGCCGTTGTTGTCGGCGCGCATCACGAACATCACATACTTGATGCTGACGACCACGATGATCGCCCAGAACAGCAGCGAGATGACGCCGAGAATGGAACTTTCTGTAAGGGGAATGCCGTGGGAGGGGCTGAAGGCTTCTTTCAGCGAATACAGGGGGCTTGTGCCGATATCCCCGAAAACCACGCCGATCGCAGCGACTGCAAGCGAGGGCAACGGCTGCTTGGGGACGTGAGAGTTGTCTGTCATAAACGCGAAAAGAATCCGTTCCTGAGCGGCAAAAACGATCGCTATTCTAAAGAATATAGGCGACAAAGCCCACCATCAGGCCCGTTGTGCAGACGCCACGCGAGCGGGCCGCGCCGCCGCAATGTTGCATCACGCCCTTGGCCAGCATGCGTTTGCCCCTGTCAAGGGCTGATTTGTCAAATTCTTCCGATTTGATCATGCCCGTCAAATAGTCCGGGCGGACATACAAAAACGGAGCCTCGAGGGCTCCGCTTTTATTCGCAGCACCCGCCATCGACACGCGCGACGGCGGCTGGATGCTAGCTGGCGTCCGTCGAACGCTCCTGACCGCGTTTGATCCACGCGCTCAGATTGTGCGGGCGCACCGTGTCCCATTCCTCGAACGGCTGATGGATCCACGGGTTGGTCGCGAGATACTGAACGTGATAGTCCGGCTTCACCTTCGAGCACGCCTTCCACCACAGCACCGCCGAACGCACCGACGTGATCGCGGGATAACGCTCCTTCAGATGCTGCTGCACGCGCGCGAGCGTCACGCCGGAATCGACGAGGTCGTCGACCAGCAATACGTTGCCCGACAGTTCGCCGCGCGTCATCGTGATGTATTGCGCGATATCCAGGTCGCCCTGCTCCGTGCCCGCCGCTTCGCGGTACGAACTCGTCGCGAGAATCGCGAGCGGCAGATCGTAGATGCGCGAAAGCTGATCGCCGACCCGCAGACCGCCGCGCGCGAGGCACAGGATCTTGTCGAACTTCCAGCCCGATTCGTGGACGGTGAGCGCAAGCATCTCGATCAGCCGGTGATATTCGTCCCAGCCGACCCACAGGTTGCGCTCGTCGTTGCGCGGGTCCTTCATTTCAATCATGGGTACACCCTGGATCATGCTTAAACCTTGAACGGGTGACGCAGAAGAATGGTTTCGTCGCGGTCCGGACCCGTCGACACCATGTCGATCGGCACGCCTGCCACTTCCTGCACGCGCGACAGATACGCCTGAGCGTTCGCGGGCAGCTTGTTCCATTCCTTGATACCGACCGTGCTTTCCTGCCAGCCGCCGAACGTTTCGTACACCGGCTCGCAACGCGCGACTTCGGACGCGCCGCGCGGCAGGATATCGGCTTCCTTGCCGTCGATCGTGTAGCCGACGCACAGTTTCACTTCGTCGAGGCCGTCGAGCACGTCGAGCTTCGTGATGCACAGGCCCGACACGCCGTTGATCTGGATCGAGCGGCGCAGCGCGGCGGCGTCGAGCCAGCCGGTGCGGCGCGGGCGGCCCGTGACCGAGCCGAATTCCTTGCCGACCTTCGCCAGCGTCAGGCCGACTTCTTCCTGGCGGTTGGCGTTGTCGGCGTCATACAGTTCGCTCGGGAACGGGCCCGAGCCGACGCGCGTACAGTACGCCTTCGTGATGCCGAGAATGTAGTTCAGCTTCTGCGGACCGATGCCCGCGCCCGCCGTCGCCGCGCCAGCGACGCAGTTGCTCGACGTGACGAACGGGTAGGTGCCGTGGTCGATGTCGAGCAGCGTGCCTTGCGCGCCTTCGAACAGCAGGTTGTTGCCCGCGGCGTTCTCGTCGTACAGACGGCGCGAGACGTCCGTGACCATGGGCTTCAGACGATCCGCGTAGCTCAGCATCATGTCGAGCGTCTGTTGATAGTCGACAGCCGGCGCGCCGAGATATTGCGTGAGCACGAAGTTGTGGAAATCGAGGTTGGCGCGCAGGCGTTCAGCGAAGGCCTTCGGCTCGAACAGGTCTTGCACGCGCAGGCCACGGCGCGCCACCTTGTCTTCGTAGGCCGGGCCAATGCCGCGACCCGTCGTGCCGATCTTGCCGGCGCCGCTGCGTGCTTCGCGGGCCTGGTCGATGGCGACGTGGTACGGGAGGATCAGCGTGGTGGCTTCGGAAATGAAGAGACGCTTTTGCACGTCGACGCCGGCCGATTCCAGCTCTTCGATTTCCTTGAACAGCGCTTCAGGCGACAACACGACGCCATTGCCGATGTAGCACGCGACGCCCGGGCGCATGATGCCCGACGGAATCAGACGCAAGATGGTTTTCTTGCCGCCGATGATGAGCGTATGACCGGCGTTGTGACCGCCCTGGAAACGAACGACGCCTTGCGCGTGGTCCGTCAGCCAGTCAACGATCTTGCCCTTGCCTTCATCACCCCACTGGGTACCCACGACGACGACATTGCGCCCAGGGTTCACATTCACTGCGCTGGCAGACATGTTGTTTCTTAAGCTGGTTAAAAACGTATTTTACCTATGTTCGCGAAAGGTTCCGGATTTTTTCACGGACTGATCCCGGGATTTTTCCCGAAATTTCCTTTTGCACTCAAAGGCATGGGAGCGGCGAGCCGCTGTGGGCCGGCCGCGCGCGGCACGGAGCGGCCACGCGTTCGATGGTTGCGGCGTCACGTTTCACATGACGCGACCGGCCTTCACGGCATCACGACTTCGATTCGACGACCCACTGACCGTTGCGCTCGACCAGCACGCGGTCACACGCGAATTCATCGAGCGCATGGTCGTGGCCCGGCAGCGCCTGGATCACGACTTCGCCCGCATCGCGCAGCGCGGCGACGCTCGTGCGCAACGCATCGTCGTGCTGCCAGGGTGCGAGGATCGCGCTGCTGCGCGCCTCGATGGGCGAGATGCGCGCGACTTCGCGCAAATCCAGCGAAAAGCCCGTTGCCGCGCGGGCGCGGCCGTATGCCTGCCCAACCTTGTCATAACGGCCGCCGCGCGCGACGGCATTCGGCACGCCATCGACGTAGGCCGAAAACATCACGCCGCTGTGATACGCATAGCCGCGCAGGTCGGCCAGATCGATCATGACTTCCGCGCCGTCGACCTGTTGCGCGAGGAACGCGAGGTCGTCGAGCGCCCGCGCGATTTCCGGCGCGTTCGGCAGACGCGCGCGCGCTTCTTCGAGCACGGACGCGTCGCCGTAGAGCGTGGGCAGCGCGCGCAGCGCGTCGCGCGTCACGGGCGTGAGGTTCGCCGTCAGTTCGTTCAGCAGCGGCACGTCCTTGCCCGCGAGCGCTTCGGCGAGCGCTTCGTAACGCGCCTCGCCGAGCGACGAGGCCGCCGGCTCGCCGTCGATCAGCGCGCCAAGCACGGCGGCGTGACACAGATCCAGACGCACGCGGCCCAGTCCCGCGAGATGCAGCGCGTCGAGCATCAGTTGCTGAATTTCCAGATCCGCTTCGAGACCCGCATGACCGTAGATTTCGCCGCCGATCTGGATCTGCTCGCGCGTTGCGTGCAAGCCGCGCGGACGCGTATGCAGCACGTTGCCCGCGTAGCACAGGCGCGTCACGCCCTGGCGGTTCAGCAGATGCGCGTCGATGCGTGCGACCTGCGGCGTGATGTCGGCGCGCAGACCGAGCGTGCGGCCCGATAGCTGATCGACGAGCTTGAAGGTGCGCAGGTTCAGGTCGCTGCCGCCGCCCGTCAGCAGCGATTCCAGGTATTCGAGCAGCGGCGGCATGACCATCTCGTAGCCGTACGCGCGAAAACGGTCGAGCAGCCGGCGACGCAGTTCTTCGATCTTGCGTGCCTCGGACGGCAGCACGTCGGCAATATTCTCGGGGAGTAACCAGGTCGACATCGATACAGTCCTACGACGGTGAATCCGGCGTCATGGCGAACGCCGTTGGAAATTGGGATGATGCGCGGTGCGCGGAATCTCGATGCCCGCTTCGGGCTTCGTCGCGGGAAGCCGGCGACGTATCAGCGCGCCGATCCCACGGCCAGACCAGGCGGCATTCAACGCGCCCGGCGCATCGCGCGTACTGCGCGCAGTGACCGGATAAGGACGTCACCTCGTGAGTGCCGCCCGGTATCGCATGGCGCCCGCTCAGGTCGCGATCAGCAGCAACAGCAACCCGAGCACCATGACGATCAGCCCGCCGATCCGGATGTGGTGCGGCGGGCGCTCCGCTATTCTACGAAACGTGTCGCGCCAGGCGCTCGGAAACACGAACGGGAACATTCCCTCGATGATCAGCATCAGTGCGATCGCGAGCAACAACGAGCCGGCTATGTCCATGCGATGAGGCCGCCGCGATCCGTATGCCGCGGCGTTCCAGTTATCAGTGTTTGCGCGCGCCCGTCGACGCGCCGGAAGACGATTGAACGGCGGCGGCTGCGCCGTCCGGCCCGCGCATGAAGCGGAAGAAATCGTTGCTCGAGTCGACGACCATGACGTCGCCGGGTTTGAAGCTGTTCTTGTACGCCTGCATGCTTTGGTAGAACTGATAGAACTGCGGGTCGCTGCCATACGCCTCGGCGGCAATCGACGCAGCCTTGCCGTCGCCCTCGCCCCTCGTGGCCTGCGCCTGCTTGTAGGCGTCGGCGAGCACCGCCTGCTGCTGTTGCGCAGCGTCCGCCTTGATCCTGTCCGCTTCGGCCGCGCCGTCCGCGCGCTCCTGGTTGGCTACCTGCTGGCGCGCGGCAATCATGCGCTTGTAGACGGAATCGGCCATCGCAGCCGGGAAATCCAGCCGCGTGAACTGCACGTCGACGACGTCGACGCCCAGCGACGCTGCGCCCTTCTTCATGCCGTCGCGCGCCTCAGTCGCGATCGCGTCCTGTTTCGCGAGCGCATCGGTCAGCGAATACTTCGCAAACGCATCGCCGAGCGCGCCGCGCGTGAGCAGCGCGAGCCGGTCAGGCAGGCTTTGCACGTCGCCCCTGGTTTCCGTAACGAGCTTCACGGGGTCGGACACACGGAATTTGACGACGGGATTCACCAGCAGATCCGTTTTATCGGACGTGGTGTAACGGTCTTCGTCGGGTGCATCGAACGACTGGATACGGGCGTCCACCGATGTCACCGTCTGTAGCGGCGGCGGCAGCTTCACGTGCAGACCGGGGCCCGCGAGCGTGGGCGCGGCGTCGCCGCGCGCGGAGACGACGGCCATATGGCGCGGATCAACGACGTATACCATCGACGACGCTGCGAACAGCACGATCACGACGGCCACGACGAGCGCAACGATTTTGTTCATGTTCGCGCTCCTTATTGCAGATCGTCTTCGCGGCCGCGGCTGCGGAACGAATCACGCGAACGGAAGGCGTCGCTCGCGGCGGCCGCCTGACTGGCGCTGCTGACGGGCGCGGCGGGCGGCGTGATGATCGTGGGCGTGTTGCCGCCCTGCGCCGCCGCTTGCGCACCCTGCGCATTCTGCGCGGGCTGCGCAGCCTGCCCCGCCGACGCGGCGCTGGCCGCGGCCGATTCGGCCACGCGCTGACGCGTCTGCTCGACGAGCTTGTCGAGCGGCAGGTACAGCACGTTGCTGCCCGACTTGCTGTCGACGAACACCTTCGTCGTGTTCGAGTAGATTTGCTGCATCGTTTCCAGGTACATACGTTCGCGGATCACGGCAGGCGCCTTCGAATACTGCGCATAGACTTCCTTGAAGCGCTCGGCGTCGCCTTGCGCCTGCGCGACGACGCGTTCGCTGTAGGTCTTCGCGTCGTCGATCATGCGCTCGGCTTCCGCCTTCGTGCGCGGCAGCAATTCGTTCGCGTAGGCCTGCGCGTCGCGCTTGGCGCGCTCGCGATCCTGACGCGCCTTTGCGGCGTCGTCGAACGCGGACTGCACCTGATCGGGCGGCTGCACGCTCTGGATCGTCACGCCCGTGACGGCCAGCCCCGTGCGAGATTCGTCCAGGGAATGCTGGATGGCTTCCGTCAGTTGCGCGCGGATGGCCTCGCGGTCCTGATAGAGGATGTCGTTCGTGCTGCGCGAGCCGACGATCTGCCGCACGGCCGCCTGCGCGGCCTGGGTGACGCTCTGATCAGGGTCGGCGCTGCGGAACAGATAGTCGGTCGGCTTGCGGATCTGGTACTGGACGGCAAAGCGCACGTCGACGATATCGGCGTCGTGCGTGAGCATCGACGCGTCCTTCACGTTCGCGAGACGCACCACGTTGTTGCGGCCGATCTCGACCGAGCGCACCTGGCCGACGTTGACGGTTTCATGGGATTCGAACGGATACGGCAGACGCCAGTGCACGCCCTGCCCGACCGTGCCGCGCAGCTCACCGAGGCGCAGCACCACGGCCGCCTGGTTGTCCTGCACGACGAACACGCCGCTGCCGAGATAGATCGCAATCAGCACGCCGATGATGATGCCGACGCCGATGCGCGCGCCGCGCCCGTTATCCGGACGCGGACCGCCGCCGCCACCCTTGCGGCCGAACATGCGCGACAGACGCCGGTTGAAGTCGCGCCACATTTCGTCGAGATCAGGCGGACCTTCGCTGTCCTTGCCGTTGGGCGGACGCTTCGAATCGTTCAGACGCTGGCGATCGCCATTGCCTTCCCCCCGGCCCCAGCGCGGGTCGTTCAGCGACAACATGCCGCGCAGACGCAGCCAGATACTCCGCTCGTTGTAATCGTTCACCTGTGTTCGTTCACCAGAGTAGACAGCGGGTCAATGCAATTGGAACGGGTCAGCGCCCGTGTCTGGGATCTTGCGGTCTTCGCGGTGGTCTTCGCCTGCATCATCGCGTTGCTCTTGATGAAGTGCCGCCGCTTCCGGGCCTCCCTCCGACAGTAAACCGTCGGACTCCGGCAGATGTTCGGCAGTTGCGATTTCGGCGATGGCAGCGCGCAGTGTGTCCAGCCCTTGCCCCGTGCGCGCGCTCAAAAAGACGCGCGAAATATTACCATACTCGTCCCGCTCGACCGCGTCGCCACGGGCCGCCAGTTCAGGCACGGCGTCGATCTTGTTGAATACCAGCACCTGCCGGATCGTGTCCGCGCCGATCTCGCGCAGCACATCGTTGACCTGATCGATCTGATCGAGCCGCACTGCGCTCGATGCGTCGACCACGTGCAACAGCAGGTCCGCGTGAATGGTTTCCTCCAGCGTGGCGCGGAATGCGGCCACCAGTTGGTGAGGCAACTCGCGGATGAATCCTACGGTGTCCGAGACGACGATCTGCCCGATATCTTCGCCGAGATACACGCGGCGGGAAGTAGTGTCGAGCGTGGCGAACAGCTGGTCGGCGGCATAGGCCTGCGCCTTGGTCAGCGCGTTGAACAGCGTCGACTTGCCCGCGTTCGTGTAACCGACCAGCGACACCGACATCGTGCGATTGCGCGCCCGCGCGCGCCGCTGCGTGCCATGCTGGCGGCGCAGCTTGTCGAGCCGCCCCTTGAGCATCTTGATGCGCTCGCCGATCAGCCGGCGGTCGGTTTCGAGCTGCGTTTCACCGGGGCCGCGCAGGCCGATACCGCCCTTTTGCCGCTCCAGGTGAGTCCACGCGCGAATCAGCCGCGTGGCGAGATATTGCAACTGCGCGAGTTCGACTTGCAGCTTGCCTTCGTGACTGCGCGCACGCTGCGCGAAGATATCGAGAATCAGGCTGGTACGGTCGACCACGCGTCTGTTAAGCGTGCGCTCCAGATTGCGCTGCTGCGCCGGCGCAAGTGCGTGATTGAAGATGACGATGTCGATGTCGTTCGCCTCGCAAGCGAGGCGCAACTCCTCGGCCTTGCCGCTACCGACGAACATGGCGGCATCGGGACTGGCACGGCGACCGGTGAGCGTGACGGCTGGATGGGCACCCGCGCTTTGCGCGAGCAGGCTGAGTTCTTCGAGACTGGCTTCGAAATCGATCTTACCGAAGTCGATGCCGACAAGCGCTGCGTTGATCAAATTGGTGGATGTCAAAATGAAGCGGCCGGGCTGTGTCGCCTGCGGACGACGCTCGACCGGCCGCGACGAGAGGTTAGGACGATTCGGAATCGGGGTGGAAATTCACCGGACGGGCAGGCACGACAGTCGAGATAGCGTGCTTGTAGACCATCTGGGTCACCGTATTCCGGAGCAACACGACGTACTGGTCGAACGATTCAATGTTCCCTTGAAGCTTGATGCCGTTGACCAGATAGATCGAGACCGGCACGTGCTCTTTACGCAGTGCGTTCAAAAACGGGTCTTGTAACAATTGCCCTTTGTTGCTCATAGCAAACTCCGTGTTTTTTTGCAGGTTGACTTTATTGCCGGCGAAGAAAAAGAAATCCGCCGTCAATCGCTACACTATAGCCGATTTTTATTGACCAGCGCTGCGCCTGGCCGTTCGGCCAGGACCCAATGTACATGCGGGTTTCAGCCCGGATTTCAAGCCTGGAACCGGCCTGCGTTGCCGGTCTGATTCAGCCCTTGTCCGCGTACGGATTCGTCGTCGATCGAAACTCTATTCGCAATGGAGTGCCCGTCAGCCCGAAAGTTTCCCGGAAGCGGTTTTCGAGGTAGCGCTTGTACGTATCGGTCACGGCGTCGAGCGCGTTGCCGTGAATCACGATGATCGGCGGATTTTGTCCCCCTTGGTGCGCGTAGCGCAGTTTTGGACGCACGGGACCGCGGCGGCGCGGCTGCTGGAACTCCACGGCTTCGATCAGCGCGCGCGTAAGCTTCGGCGTCGGCAGCTTCGTCATTGCAGCCTTGTAGGCGTCGTCGACGGAGCGCATCAGCGGGCCGATGCCGGTCTTTTCCGCTGCAGAAATGAAATGGAACTTCGCGAAGTCGAGGAATTTTAGCTTGCGCTGAAGATCCGCTTTGGTGCGCTCACGCACATGCGGATCGAGCCCGTCCCACTTGTTCACGCCGACCACGAGCGCCCGCCCCTGCTCGACGACGAAGCCAGCGATGTGCGCGTCCTGTTCCGAAATGTCCTGCCGTGCGTCGAGCAGAAGAATCACGACATTGGCGTCGGAAATCGACTGCAGCGTCTTCACGACCGAGAATTTTTCGATCGCCTCGAACACCTTGCCGCGTTTGCGCAGGCCGGCCGTATCGATCAGCGTGTATTTTTTGCCCTGCCGTTCGAAGTCGATGTAAATCGAGTCGCGCGTGGTGCCCGGCATGTCGAACGCGATCACGCGGTCTTCGCCGATCAGCGTGTTCACGAGCGTCGACTTGCCGACATTCGGCCGCCCGACGATCGCGATCTTCACGCCATGCTGCGCCTTCTCGTCTTCGCTCTCTTCCGGCTGGCCGGCATACGCGACGTCGAGCGCCTCGTTGATCATTTCGGTGACGCCGTCGCCGTGCGCAGAGGAAATCGCGCGCGGGTCGCCGAGGCCCAGCTCGTAGAAGTCGGCGGCCACCGACGAGTATTTCATCCCCTCGGCCTTGTTGACGACGAGGAAGATCGGCCGGCCCGTCTTGCGCAGATAGTCGGCGATCGACTTGTCCTGCGGCGCAAGGCCGTTGCGGCCGTCGACGATGAACACGATGATGTCCGACTCTTCGACTGCCTGGCGCGTCTGCCGCGCCATCTCGTACAGAATGCCGTCCTTCGCGACGGGCTCGAAGCCGCCTGTATCGACGACGAGATACGGGCGCTCGCCGCCGACCCGGCCTTCACCGTAGTGACGGTCGCGCGTTAGGCCGGGCAAATCGGCGACGAGCGCATCGCGCGAACGCGTGAGCCGGTTGAACAGCGTGGATTTCCCCACATTGGGGCGCCCGACGAGGGCAATAACGGGTTTCATCAGATCTTGTTCACAGTGAGGCGCGGGATCGAACGGTCGATCTGCCGCGCTGGCAACGCCATGCGGCCGTTGCACGGCTGCGTTTGACGAAAATTATCACGAATTCGACCCATTTCGAACGCGCGGAGCTTGCGCGTGCGAACGGATTTCAGGTTGGCTGCCTGCGTGGGTCCGCCAGGTGGCTCGCACGGACCCGATCGGCGCCGCGTGGATCGGCGCGTACGGAATGACCGCCTGTGCAGCCCGGCCGGCGGTCCCGATGACGTGGCGGCCTGTTCCAGCCGCGCTCGCGCCCGATCAGGACCGGGACGCCATCAAAAAAGTGCGGCCGGCAAAGCCGGCCAGCATTCACCGCACGACGCGCCGCCCTGGACGCACCGTACAGCCTAACTACGTTTTAACGCGGACGGAACCCGTACAGATCGCCGTCGTGCGTCTGCACGATCAGCGTGTCGCCCGCCAGCACGGGCGCAGCCGTAATTGCGCTGCCGTCCGTCTTCGCACGGGCGACGAAGGTGCCATCGTCGCGCGACAGGAAGTGCACGTAGCCCTGATAGTCGCCGACCACGGCGGCGTGGCCAAGCAGCATCGGCACGCTGACGTCGCGGCTCTTCAGCTGGTCATTGCGCCACAGTTGCTTGCCCGTGTTGGCGTCGAACGCCGACACGATTGCCCAGTCATCGCCCGCGACGACGACACGGTCGTCCTGAGCGAGACCGCTCGTGCTCGAAAATGCCTTTTCCCACAGCGCGCGCCCCGAGTTGGCGTCGAAGCAGCCGAGCTGACCCTGGAACGTGACCGCGCAGGTTTCAGCGCCGACCAGCGTGGGCGGGCCCGTCACGTCGTTGATACGCTCGACTTCCGTCACGCCCTTCGGATACGACACGGGCGTCGTCCAGTAGGCGTCGCCCGTCTGCAGGTTGATCGCCGCGAACTGGCCGCCGGGGAAACCGGCGAGCACGGCCTGGTCGCCGGCGAACGTCATGCCTGCGGACACGCGCAGATTCAGCGGCACCGCACGGTTGCGGTAATTCCACTTCTGTTCGCCCGTTTGCGCGTTGAACGCGGTGATCTGACCGTCCACCGTGCGCACCACCACGAGACCGTTGCCGACGAGCGGCGGCGACAGGATTTCACCCGGCGCAACGCCCTTCCACGACAGCTTGCCGCTCTGGTCGAGCACGAACACCTCCCCCTTCAGGCCGCCGACGGCCGTCAGCGTGCCGTCCGTACCGACGCCGGCCGACAAGTCGCCGTCGACCTTGGTGCGCCACAGATCCTTGCCCGTTTTAGCATCGATCTTCGCGACCGAACCGTTCGCGCCCGCCGCATACACGGCGTCGCCGACCGTCACGGGCGAGAACATGTAGCGTCCGGCCTTGCCGACGCTGGCCGACCACACCTGCTGCACATCGAGCACGGGTTTGAACTCGGTGAGCGGCGTGGGCACGCGGCGCTCGTCTTTCGACGACGAGCAGGCCGTCAAAGCGAGCACGGTCATCGCACAGGCAACGGGCACAGCGTAACGTTTCAGCAGATTCATCGGTGAACGAAGCATGTATGTTGGTTTAATCAAAAATTGTCGGCGGACGTTGCAGCGGCGCGCAACGTTCAGCCGCCCAGCGCGTCGAGCTTGAACTGGATCAGTTGACGGGCCGAGGCATCGTTCTTCGGCAGCGAGTCGAGCGCGAGCTTGTAAGCGGTGCGCGCATCGTCGCGCTTGCCTTGCGCGGCAAGCAGGTCGCCACGGCGATCGGCGACGACGCCCTTGAATGCATCCGAAGGATCGTTGAGCAACGCGAGACCCGCGTCATAGGCTTTTTCATCGAGCAGCAGCGACGCGAGACGCAGCTTCGCAATCTGCTTGAATTCGTCGTCCTTCGCGTGGTCGACGGCCCATTGGAGCTGCGCTTTCGCACCCGGTTCGTCGCCTGCCGCGTACAGCGCCTTCGCAGCGGCGAGCGCCGTCATCTGCGCGTAAGCCGTGCCGCTGAACTTGTCTTCCATGTCGGCCGCGACGCGCGTGATGGCCGCCTTGTCCGTGCCCGCGGTGGCTTGCTGAACCTGGTCGTAGAGCACGGCTGCTTCCGCGGCCTGATGACGCTGCCAGTAATTCCAGCCGTTCCAGCCGGCGGCGGCAACGAGCGCGACCAGCACGATCCACGTGACGGCATTCCCCCACTGCGCCCACCAAGCCTTCAGGCTTTCAAGCGATTCTTGTTCGTCGTGGTAACTCATCGCGACGGGTTTTCCTTTCCTGGTGCTTTATATGAATGGGGCCGCAACCGGTGCGGCCCGTTGCATGACGCCGCGATCAGTCGTCGCCGTCTTCGGTGGACGCAACCATCGCATTGATTAGATATTCGGTCAAGTCTTCGAGCGGCACCGTTTGTTGCTCGCTCTTTCCATTGCTTTGCGAGGTGTCGCGCAGTGCCTTCACGCCCGCCGTGCCGTTCGCGATCTCGTCTTCGCCGAGGATCACGGCGAACGCGGCGCCGCTTGTGTCTGCGCGCTTCATCTGCGACTTGAAGCTCGACGCCTGACCGTCAGGACTGCAATGCAGAATCACGTCGAGGCCCGTGTCGCGCAGACGCTCGGCGACGATGAAAGCCTGCTCGCGTGCCGCATCGCCCTGGTGTGCGACGTACACATCGCAGCCTTCCGCTTCGGGCACCAGATTCTCTTCCTTCAGCAACTCGAGAATGCGTTCGACGCCCATTGCCCAGCCACACGCCGCCGTCGGCTTACCGCCGAGCTGCTCGATCAGCGGATCGTAGCGGCCGCCTGCTGCGACCGTACCTTGCGCGCCGAGCTTGTCGGTGACCCATTCGAACACGGTCAGATTGTAGTAATCCAGACCGCGCACGAGACGCGGATTGATCGTGAACGGAATGTTGTTCGCCTTCAGGATGCGCTGCAGCCCTTCGAAGTGCGCGCGCGATTCCTCGCCGAGAAAATCGATCAGCTTCGGCGCGTTCTGCGCGACTTCCTGCATGGCGGGGTTCTTCGTATCCAGCACGCGCAGCGGATTGGTGTGCAGGCGGCGCTTCGCGTCTTCGTCGAGCACGTCGAGGTGTTTCTCGAGATACGCGATCAGTTCGACGCGGTGCTTGGCACGCTCTTCAGCGAGGCCCAGCGAGTTGATTTCGAGCTTGATGCCCGTCAACCCGAGGTCGTCCCACAGACGCTGGCACATCAGGATAATCTCAGCGTCCGTATCCGGGCCGGCGAAACCGAGCGCCTCGACGCCCACCTGATGGAACTGGCGATAACGCCCACGCTGCGGACGCTCGTGACGGAACATCGGGCCGATGTACCACAGGCGCTTCGGGCCGTCGTACAGCATGTTGTGCTCGATCGACGCGCGCACCACGGCCGCTGTGTTCTCCGGACGCATTGTCAGGTTTTCGCCGTTCAGCGCGTCGGTGAAGCTGTACATCTCTTTTTCGACGATGTCGGTCACTTCGCCGATACCGCGTGTGAAGAGCTGCGTGTGCTCGACGATCGGCGTGCGGATATTCTGGTATCCGTACGAACGCAGCATCGACTTGACGGTCGTTTCGAAAAACTCCCACAGGCCGGCGTCCTGCGGAAGGATGTCGTTCATGCCCTTCACGCCCGACAACTTTTCGAGCTTCTGCTTCTTCTGTTCAGTCATCTGTCTACTTGACGATTGGATGGGGAGCGAATCAGTTTGTCGCTTCGGCGCGACCATAGGTGCGCTCGACGTAATCGCTCACGATCTGCTGGAATTCCTGCGCGATGTGTTCGCCGCGCAGCGTCTTGACCTTCACGCCATCGATAAACACCGGCGCGGCGGGGTTTTCACCCGAGCCCGGCAGGCTGATACCGATGTTCGCGTGCTTCGATTCGCCCGGACCGTTGACGATGCAGCCCATCACGGCCACATTCATCTTCTCGACGCCAGGATAGCTGTCGCGCCACAGCGGCATCTGCGTGCGCAGATACGTCTGGATCTGCGATGCCAGTTCCTGGAACAGCGTGCTCGTCGTGCGGCCGCAGCCAGGGCACGCGATGACCATCGGCGAGAACGAGCGCAGGCCCATGGTCTGCAGGATTTCCTGGCCGACGATCACTTCGCCCGTGCGCGATGCGCCCGGTTCCGGCGTCAGCGAAATACGGATCGTGTCGCCGATACCTTGCTGCAGCAGCACGGACAGCGCCGCCGTCGAAGCGACGATGCCCTTCGACCCCATGCCCGCTTCCGTCAAACCCAGGTGCAGCGCGAAGTCGCAACGGCGCGCGAGTTCCTGGTACACGGCGATCAGATCCTGCACGCCGCTCACCTTGCACGACAGGATGATCTTGTCGCGCCTGAGGCCGAGTTCGACGGCTCGTTCCGCCGAGCCGATCGCCGACTGGATCAGCGCTTCGTACATCACGCTTTGCGCTTCCCACGGTTCGGCGCGCGCGGCGTTTTCGTCCATCATTTTCGCGAGCAGATCCTGATCGAGACTGCCCCAGTTCACGCCGATGCGCACCGGCTTGTCGTACTTCGCGGCCGCTTCGATCATCTGCGCGAACTGCGTGTCGCGCTTCGCGCCCTGGCCGACGTTGCCGGGATTGATCCGGTACTTCGACAGCGATTCGGCGCAGCCCGGATAGTCGCGCAGCAGCAAATGGCCGTTGTAGTGGAAGTCGCCGACCAGCGGCACCGTGACGCCCATGCGGTCGAGCTGCTCGCGAACCGCAGGCACGGCGGCCGCCGCTTCCGGCGTGTTGACCGTGATACGGACGAGTTCCGAGCCCGCCTGCGCGAGTTCCTTGATCTGGATTGCCGTGCCGATTGCGTCTGCCGTATCGGTGTTCGTCATCGACTGCACGCGCACGGGCGCGTCGCCGCCGATCGTCACGAGCTGGCCGCCCCAACGGACGTCGACCGCATGCGAGCGGCGACGCGGCGCGTGACCGCCGAACACCGGCACGGTCGAAACAATCTGACTGCTGGATTTCACTTGATCGGAGTGCATCGATAAACCCGCTTACGCCATCTGCCCACGGCCCGGAAAGTGTCCGGCCCCGTTGAGAAATACGGCGCGTGAATTGAAAAAGCGCCGCGGCCTCGAAGCCGCGACGCACACGATTGAGCTGGCGTCAGGGCACCACGAAGCGTGCCACATTGCCCTTCGCCGACGCATATTTGGCCGGGTCGACCGGCTGGCCGTCCAGCGTGATCGCGTCCAGACCCGCTTTGTTGCCGACCGTCACCTTGAGCGGCGGCATCCCGGTGACTTCCTTGCTTTCACCCGCGTGCACGAGTCCGGAGAATACTTCCTTGCCATCCTTCTGGCGCACGCTGAACCAGCTGTCCTGCTTGACCGAGAGTGCGACCGTCGACGAGCCTTCCGGCGCAATCGACGACTCGCTCGCCGAGGCGGCGGCCGATGCAGCTGTCGCGACCGCCGGCGCCGCGCTCGCGGCCTTCGGCACTGCAGCAGCCGGCGTCGATGCCGATGCGACCGTCGATGCCGGCGCAGCGCCTGCCATCGGCAGCGGCGTGGGCATCGGTGTCGCCGACGCGCCCTCAGCGGCCGCCTGCGTATCCGTTTGCGCCACCGAATCCGACGCGCTGATTTCGCCTGTCACAGCCGAACCGCTTGCGGCCTGTGCCGCCGTCGACGATGCCGTTTCCGTCGTCGCCACGCTGCCGGCCATGCCCTTCAGACGCGCGAGCCACGCAGTCGAATCGCCATTGTTCGTGTGCCACATGGCGAGCGCGATCAGCACGACCACCACAAGCGCGACACCCCAAAGCCATGAACGGCGGCGCGGCGCACCGCCGCCAAGCGAGAGCGATACTTTGCCGCGCGGCAGATCCGTACCAGCCGATGCCGGCATGGTCAGCGCAGGTTCCGGCACGCCCTTTTCGCGACGCAACGCCTGCGTCATCGGCGCGGGATCGGCACCCACCATTTTTGCGTAGCTGCGCAAGACGCCCAGCGCGAACGTGGTGTCCGGCAGCTGAGTGAGATCGCCCGCTTCGAGCCCGCGCAACTTGCCCGGCGACACCTTCAGACGCGCGGACACGTCCTCGACCGACCACCCTTTCGACTCGCGCAACTGCGCAAGCCGCGCGCCGACGGCGCCCAGCGAGTCGAACCCGGTCGACACGGCTGCCGGCGTGACCGCCGGAAGCGGTCGGTCCGAATGCGTATCCATGTCGTGCGGTTGCGGGTGCTGCGGCTCACTCATCCCAAATCCTTTCGCGTCGATTCTTTTTTCACTCATGCGAACGGGCGGCTTATGGCCTCCCCCAGTTTCGCAGACCGTTTATAACAAAATGTGCGGCTGTGCGTGCCGCTTCCGATCGCTTTTGCAAACTTTCTTTTCACTTCACGCGACACGGCGCACCCGAAGGGGCGGCTTGCTGGCATGCCGCCTCTTTTCGCCTGTCGCGCGCCTTACACGGCGCGAACTTCGATGACCTTCGACTTGCCGGTGCGCTCGGCGAGGCGCGTGCGGTCCTTGACCGCGCCTGCCAGTTGACCGCAGGCCGCGTCGATATCGTCGCCGCGCGTCTTGCGCACCGTCGTGACGACCCCTGCGTCGATCAACACCTGCGCGAAACGCTTGATCTGCTCGTTTTTCGAGCGAAACAGCCCCGATTCCGGGAACGGATTGAACGGAATCAGGTTGAATTTGCACGGCACGTCGCGCGTGACGGCCAGCAACTCGCGTGCGTGCGCCTCGCTGTCGTTCACGCCGTCGAGCATGCAGTATTCGAACGTGATGAAGTCGCGCGGTGCGACTTTCAGATACCGCTGGCACGCGGCCATCAGCTCGCGCAGCGGATACTTCTTGTTGAGCGGCACCAGCACGTCGCGCAGCGCGTCGTTCGGCGCGTGCAGCGAAACGGCGAGTGCCACGGGCAGATCGGCGCCGAGCCGGTCCATCATCGGCACAACACCCGAGGTGGACAGCGTGACGCGTCGACGGGACAGGCCATAGGCGTTGTCGTCGAGCATCAGGCGCATGGCGGGCACGACGGCGTCGTAATTGAGCAGCGGCTCGCCCATGCCCATCATCACGACATTCGTGACGACGCGCTCGCCCTTGCCCTCACCGCCCGTCGCGCGCCCGCCGGCCGTGCCGAGCGACGCGCGCAGCGCAAACTCGGCCATGCGAAGCTGGCCAATGATTTCGCCCGTGCTGAGATTGCGTGAGAAACCTTGCTTGCCCGTCGAACAGAAACGGCAGTTGACGGCGCACCCGGCCTGCGACGACACGCACAGCGTGCCACGCGTTTCTTCGGGGATAAAGACGGTTTCAACGGCATTGCCGTTGCCGACGTCGACGAGCCACTTGCGTGTGCCGTCGGTGGAAATGTGGTCGCTGACGATGGGCGGCATCGTGATGGATGCGCGCCCTTTCAGCTTTTCGCGCAAGGACTTCGCGAGATCGGTCATCCCGTCGAAGTCCGCAGCGTTGTACTGGTGTAGCCAGCGCTGCAATTGCTTGGCGCGAAACGGCTTCTCGCCGAGGCTGTCGCAGTACGCGACGAGGCCAGCGGCGTCGAGATCGAGAAGGTTGACGGTGGAACTGCTCGTCATATCGAATCCTGCCATTCAGTGCGAGACCGCGTTCATGCAACAAGCTGCATGAACGCGTATGCCGCTCGCGCCCGCTCCTGCTGCTATTACTGCTGTCTTACGAAGCGCTTAGCGCGAGTAGACGTTGACTTCCGGGAAGAAGAACGCGATTTCGCCGCGTGCCGTTTCCACTGCGTCCGAACCGTGAACTGCGTTCGCGTCGATGCTGTCGGCGAAGTCAGCACGGATCGTGCCCTTCTCCGCCTTCTTCGGGTCCGTTGCACCCATCAGGTCGCGGTTCTTCAGGATGGCGCCTTCGCCTTCCAGAACTTGAACCTGCACCGGGCCGGAGATCATGAATTCAACCAGATCCTTAAAGAACGGGCGCTCTGCGTGCACCGCGTAGAACTTCTCAGCGTCAGCGCGCGACAGATGAACCATGCGCGATGCCACGATCTTCAGGCCAGCGTTTTCGAAGCGGCTGTAGATCTGGCCGATCACGTTCTTGGCCACTGCGTCCGGCTTGATAATCGACAGGGTGCGTTCGATCGCCATAAAAACTCCAGAAAATTAAGAGGTTACAGATTTAAATGAATCCGCTATTGTAGCATGTTCCAGTGTATGATTGCGATTGAACCCTTACGATACTGTAAGGTCGAAGTTGAAGTCGCCCAAAGCCTTTTAAGACAGCGCTAAGAATGGGGTAACACAATGTAATCGCACGGTGTTGTGCGCTGCATTGAAACTCCGGGCTACGCCGCTAATCTTAAGGTTGTGGGTTCGCGTGACGGCGGCAACCGCCAGCCGGCACCGTACAAAAAACCGTTGCAAGCCACGTCGCAACACTGCGTCTGACGCAAGGAGAAACCATGAACGAATATCCCTATAACTTCGGCCGGGGCGGCAGCGTCACCACGGCCGAGACGCGCAACCGGGTACTGCGCAACACCTACTGGCTGCTCGCGCTGTCGATGGTGCCGACCGTGCTCGGCGCGTGGGTGGGCGTCGCCACCGGCTTCTCGCTGTTCGCCGCCACCAGCCCGGCAATGAGCATGCTGGCGTTCTTCGCCATCGCGTTCGGCTTCATGTTCGCGATCCAGAAGACGAAAGACAGCTCCGCGGGCGTGTTCGTGCTGCTCGGCTTCACGTTCTTCATGGGCCTGATGCTGTCGCGCCTGTTGAGCTTCATCCTGGGCTTTTCGAACGGACCGCAGCTGATCATGCTCGCCTTCGGTGGCACTGGTGTGATCTTCGCCGCGATGGCGACCATCGCCACGGTCAGCAAGCGTGACTTCTCGGGCCTCGGCAAATGGCTGTTCGTCGGCGTGATCGTGCTGCTGCTGGCCATGGTCGCGAACGTGTTTCTGCAACTGCCTGCGCTGATGCTGACGGTGTCGGTACTCGCGATCGTGATCTTCTCGGCGTACATGCTGTTCGACGTGCAGCGCGTCGTGAACGGCGGCGAGACGAACTACATCACGGCCACGCTCGCGATCTATCTCGACCTGTACAACGTGTTCGTGAACCTGCTGTCGCTCCTCGGCATTTTCGGCGGCAACCGGAACTGATCGACGCTGATCGCTAGCCAAGGCAAAACGCCCGTGACGAGCAATCGTCACGGGCGTTTTTCATTTCCGGCACCCCACACGGGCGCCAACACTCACAGACCCAACCAGCCGAACCCCTCGCTTTGCGTCGCCACCACCACTTCCGTTGCCGCCGCGCCTAGCACGGCCGCCATCGCCGCCTGGGCCAGTTCAGGCAAGTTGTTCTGCTGACTCAGATGCGCCGCCACCAGATGCCTCAACTTCGAGCGATCGAGCGACGCGAGAATATCCGCCGCCGCGTCATTGTTCAGATGCCCATGATTACCGCCGATCCGCGCTTTCAGCGACGGCGGATAGCGCGAAGCCGCCAGCATCTGCACATCGTGATTGCATTCCAGCACGAGCGCGTCGCAACCGCTCAGCACCGCGCTGATATGTGGCGTCGACGTGCCGACGTCGGTCAGCACACCCAGGCGCGACGCGCCATCGGAGAACAGGTATTGCAGCGGCTCGCGCGCGTCGTGCGGCACGGTGTACGGCAGCACGCTCAGATCGCCGATCGCGACGGCTTCGTCGCCCCACAGCACGTGGAGATCGACATCGGCTTCGTCGGCGCCCACGGCGCGCGCCGTGCCCCAGCTCATGTACAACGGAATGGAGAGCTTGCGCGCCAGAGTGAGCGCGCTGCCGATGTGATCACTGTGTTCGTGCGTGATGAGAATGGCGTCGAGTTCGTCGACGCCTGTGCCCAGCCGCTCCAGCCGCCGGGCTATTTCCTTGCCCGAAAAGCCGCAGTCCAGCAGGATGCGCGTGGTCGTGACACCGCTTTGGGCTTGGACCAGCAATGCATTGCCTTCACTGCCGCTTCCCAGACTGGCGAATTGCACGACCCGCCTTAGTTCAGTTGCGCATGCAGCAGCGACACGATGCGCTGCGCGTCCGACGACGTATCCACCTGGCCATTCGAGTCGACGACGGCAACCTGCGTCATCGCGTCGCCCTTCGAACGCACATTGACGAGGAATTCGTGACTGTCTTTCTTCGCGCTCTTGTCGCTGTAGAACAGCTTGCCGAACAGGCCGTCGCGCTTGAGCTCCTGCATCGAATCCGCGTAGCGCACGTAGTAGATGCCCTTTTCGCGGTCGCGGTTGTCGACGGTGAAGTTCGTGCGGTCGAGCGCAAGGCCGACGCGCAGCCACGCACGATCGAACGATTCAGGCAGGTCGAGCGTCGCGCCGCCCGCGCTCTTGTCCAGTTGCGCCTGCGCGGTGGACGGACGCGCATCCGTCAGCAGTTGCTTCGATTGCGCGTCGGTGAGGCCGAACTTCTGCATCAGCTTGGCGAGGAACTCGGCTTCCAGCGCGGGATCGCGCGGACGCTCGACCCAGCGCGACGAGGTCTTGTCCTGGCCCGTCAGCACTTCTTCCATCGCCGAATGCGTGATCGAGATATCCGTTGCGCCGCTCGGGTCGCGCGAAACCAGCGTGCGGAAGCTGTCACGCGTGCCCGACGAGTACGCGAAATCGACGACCTTGCCAATTGTGCGACGGAACCAGTCATCCGGAATGTTGGCGCGATTTTCCGCCCAATCGGTCGACATGATGCCCGTGGTCGGCGCGTCCGTCTTCAGCGAGAAACCGTTCTCGGTCCAGAATTCCTGCAACTGCGGCCACAGCTGTTCCGGCGAGCGGCCGTTCACGACCAGCCAGCGGCGGTCGCCGTCGCGCTCGATATGCATGCCCAGCGGGTCTTGCGCGGTCGGCACGCCTTCCGTCAGGTTGCCCGCCGCTGTCTTCGCGCGTTGCGGCGCGCCGCCAAGCGCGGCGCCTGCAGGCGGCGCGACGTAGCGCTGGTCGATCTGCGCTGCGGACAGGTCGCTCGGCACGGCGAGCGGCGGCGCACTCGCAGTTGCCTTGTAGTTCACTTTGTCCGACGCGAGCATGTCGTTCAGCGACTCGCAGCCAGAAAGCGACGCGATCGCGCCAGCCGCAAGCGTCAGCGCCGCCAGGCGCGTTGCGTGGAGGGATAGTGCGGAACGTTTCATGGGGTCCTTCGTGAAGCTAAACGCGCTGCCTGGAACGGTGCGGACCGTGGGCGATATCGACGTCAGTTGAAAAAATGCCGGGAGGCGCCTGAAATGTCAGACGCTCAGCCGAGCAGCCCAGCCTCGCGCAGCGCCGCGCGAACCACGTCGTGGTAACGCGCGTCGAGCGGCGTCAGAGGCAGACGGATGCCGCCCTTGACGCGGCCCAGTTGCTGCAACGCCCACTTGGCGGGAATCGGATTCGATTCGATGAAGAGGTTCTTGTGCAGCGAGAGAAGTTTCAGATGGATTTCACGCGCCGTCCTCGCGTCGGCTGCGAGCGCGGCCTTGCACAGGTCGCTCATCAGGCGCGGCGCGACGTTCGCCGTCACCGAGATATTGCCGTGGCCGCCCAGCAGCATCAGCGCGATCGCGGTCGGATCGTCGCCGCTGTAGATGCCGAAGTGCGCCGGCGCCGACTTGATCAGATGCGCAGCGCGGTCGATGTTGCCCGTCGCTTCCTTCACGCCGATGATGCCCGGCACGTTCGCGAGACGCAGGATGGTCTCGTTCGACATGTCCGCGACCGTGCGGCCCGGCACGTTGTACAGGATCACCGGAAGATCCACCGTTTCGGCGATTTTCGAGAAATGGCGGTAGATGCCTTCCTGCGTCGGCTTGTTGTAGTACGGCACGACCTGAAGCGTGGCATCGGCACCCACTTTCTTCGCCTGCTCGGTGAGCTCGATGGCTTCCGTCGTCGAATTGGCGCCCGCGCCCGCGATCACGGGGATGCGGCCGGCAGCCTGCTCGACGGCCGTCCGGACCATCAGCACGTGTTCCTCGACCGACAGCGTGGCGGACTCGCCGCTCGTGCCGACCACGACCAGACCGTTCGTGCCCTCTTCGATGTGCCAGTCGATCAGTTTGCGGAAGGCGGGGAGATCGAGACTGCCGTCTTCGAGCATCGGAGTGATGATGGCGGGAATGCTGCCGCGAATCGCGACGCCGTCTTGCTGAGTGCCGTTAGCCATGAAACGCCATGAATTTGTTCGATAAACTGCGATTGTAGCGGATTAACCGGTCAGATCGTAACGTGGGGGAACACCCGTATCTTTCCTTTCAACCGACCCGTCCGGCTCGCGCACCGCACAAATGCGCTGTACGTAGGCGGGACGTGGCTCCGCGAGGAATCCATCTTGAAATGCAACGACACGTAACAGTGCACGCACCGCGTCGAGCAGCTCGCCGGGCGCGAGCAGAAAAGCGGGGTTCGAGGGCCTGCCGACCGTTTCGTTGCCCTGCGCGAAGGTTTCGTAGATCAGCACGCCGCCGGGTGCGAGCGCGCGCAGCAACTGGGGGAAGAGCGGACGGTGCAGATAGTTCGTGACGACGACGGCCGCGAATTGCGCCTGCGCCGGCAGCGGCCACGGACCGTTTTCGATATCGGCGGCGACGGTCGTAAGGCCGTCCACGCCGTGAATCGACGCCAGAGCGGCGGCATCGCGGTCGATCGCCGTCACAGGATGGCCGCGCGCTGCGAAAAACCGCGCGTGCCGCCCCGTTCCCGATGCCACATCGAGCACCGCGCCGCCCGCTTCGACCAGGTGCGCCCAGCGCTGCACCCAGCGCGACGGCTCGCCGGTCGGCGCATGGCTCGCGGCCGATGCGCCCGGGCTCAGGCTGTCCGTCATCAGGTGTACGACAGGCCCATCGCTTCGCGCACGTCGCGCATCGTCTCCGACGCGAAACGGCGCGCCTTGTCGCAACCGTCGGCAACGATCGCGCGCAGCAGCGACGGGTCGTCCATGTATTTCTGCGCGCGCTCGAGCATCGGCTGCTGTTCGCGCAGGATGCCTTCGATCACCGGCTGCTTGCACTCCAGACACCCAATGCCCGCCGTGCGGCAGCCCTTCTGCACCCACTCGTGCGTGTCGGCGTCGGTGTAGACCTGATGCAGCTGCCATACCGGGCACTTGTCCGGATCGCCCGGATCGGTGCGGCGCACGCGCGCCGGGTCCGTCGGCATGGTGCGGACCTTCTTCGTGATGGTTTCCGCGTCTTCGCGCAGGCCGATCGTGTTGCCGTACGACTTCGACATCTTCTGGCCGTCGAGACCCGGCATGCGCGACGCTTCCGTCAACAGCACCTGCGGCTCCGGCAGGATGATCTTGCGCGAGCCTTCGAGGTAACCGAACAGGCGCTCGCGATCGCTCATCGACAGGCTTTGCGACTCCGACAGCATCGCGCGCGCCTTTTCGAGCGCCTCTTCGTGACCTTCCTGCTGATACGCGATGCGCAGTTCGTGATAAAGCTTCGAGCGCTTGCCGCCGAGCTTCTTCGCGGCCTCGTTCGCCTTTTCCTCGAAACCGGGTTCGCGCCCGTACATGTAGTTGAAGCGCCGCGCCATTTCGCGCGCCATTTCGACGTGCGGCACCTGGTCCTCGCCGACGGGCACGAGCGACGCGCGGTACAGCAGGATGTCGGCGGCCATCAGCACGGGATAACCGAGGAAGCCGTACGTGCCGAGGTCCTTGTCGCGCAGCTTCTCGATCTGTTCCTTGTAGGTCGGCACGCGTTCGAGCCAGCTGAGC
The DNA here is from genome assembly GCF_002902945.1 of Paraburkholderia caribensis. Classification (NCBI taxonomy): domain Bacteria; kingdom Pseudomonadati; phylum Pseudomonadota; class Betaproteobacteria; order Burkholderiales; family Burkholderiaceae; genus Paraburkholderia; species Paraburkholderia caribensis. Next base: position 1,357,607 of record NZ_CP026101.1, on the reverse strand, counting down.
GGCGTGCTCATGCCGAGCAGCAGCGCGAGTTCGGCGTGCTCCGGCACGCGGCTCTGGATGAACAGCGTCGCCTGCGCCGGATCGATGCCCGAAGCAAGCCAGTCGATCAGCACATCCCAGACGTTCTTCTCGATGACTTCCGGCGTTTCATAGTGAGTGGTCAGCGCATGCCAGTCGACCACGCAGAAGAAACACGGGTACTCGGACTGCAGACGCACCCAGTTTTTCAGCACGCCGTGATAGTGGCCGAGGTGCAGCGAGCCGGTAGGCCGCATGCCGGAGAAGATACGGTCGGGGTACATGGTTTTGATTTATAGAAGCGAAACGAGAGGTGTCAGGATAACCGTCACGGCCTCATAGCCGATATTCACGAGCGGACGCAGCCAGAAGCGCGTCAACGTGCCCGTCATGACGAGCGCCATCACAATGAAGAAACCGTAAGGCTCGATGCGCGCGAGGGCCATTGCCGGACGCACGGGCAACAGCGCCGTCAGCACGCGGCCGCCGTCGAGCGGCGGCAACGGGAAGAGATTCAGCACGCCGAGCACCAGGTTCACGCCGACGCCCGCACCCGCCATACGCGTGAAGAACGGCTCGTCGATATTCATCGCCGCGAGCGCGACACCGAATATGCCCCACACCAGCGCCTGAGCGAAATTGCACAGCGGCCCTGCCAGCGCGACCCACAGCGAGCCCCAGCGCGGATTGCGCAGGTTGCCGAACGCGACGGGCACGGGCTTGGCGTAGCCGAACATGAACGCGCCGCTCGTGGCGAAGTACAGCACGAGCGGAATTACGATCGTGCCGATCGGGTCGATGTGCCGCATCGGATTGAACGACACGCGGCCGAGCACGTACGCGGTGTTGTCGCCGAGCATGCGTGCGACGTAGCCGTGAGCCGCCTCGTGCAGCGTGATCGCGAAGATTACCGGTAATGCGTAGACGACGATGGTCTGTATCAGGGAGGAATCCATATCGCTCTATTGTAACAACGGCGCCTTGCGGCTCTGTCGGCTTTCGTTCATGCCGTCTCTTCGAGACCGAACGGCGCGAGCGAGCCACGCCCCGGCCGCACCAGCACGGGTTCGTCGCCCGTCAGGTCGATGACTGTCGACGGCTCGCACGGACACGCGCCGCCGTCGATCACCAGATCGAGCTGCTTTTCCAGCTTTTCGCGAATTTCTTCCGGATCGTTCAGCGGTTGTGTTTCGCCCGGCAGGATCAAGGTCGAGCCGAGCAGCGGCTGGCCGAGCTCTTCGAGGATGGCGAGCGTGATCGCGTGGTCGGGCACGCGCAGGCCGATCGTCTTGCGCGACGGATGCGACAAGCGTCGCGGCACTTCCTTGGTCGCCTGCAACACGAACACGTACGGACCCGGCGTTACGGATTTGATCAGACGGTATTGGCGGTTGTCGACGAGCGCGAAGTTCGCCAGTTCGGACAGATCGCGCACGAGCAGCGACAGCAATTGGCGTTCGTCGAGGCCGCGAATGCGCCGCACGCGGTCGACGGCGTTCTTGTTGTCGAGCTGGCAGGCGAGCGCATAGCTCGAATCCGTCGGCAGCGCGACCACGCCGCCGCCTTCGATGATCTGCGCCGCCTGCTTGATCAGCCGCGGCTGCGGATTGTCCGGGTGAAGCCGAAAATATTGGGACATGGTGTCGGTCAGAAGGTCGGGAATCAGCAGACGGCAAGCTACGGCTCATGCAGCGGGCATGCCCGCGCAACACGCGAAACCAGAGCTTACAGCCAGCGTTCCCAGACTGGCTTCAGATCGGACGGCAGCGGCGGCAGACTGCCGAGTTCGACGCGGCCTTCGCCCGCCGCATGAAAGTCGGAACCGCGCGATGCCTCGAAGCCGAAGCGGCGCGCAACGTCCGCATACTCGCGATACTGGTCGGGCGTGTGGCTGCCCGTTACGACTTCAATTGCCTTGCCGCCGAGATCGATGAATTCCGCGAACAGCGCGTCGAACTCGGTCGGCGTGTACGCATAGCGGCCCGGATGCGCGATCACCGCTTCGCCGCCCGACACCCGAATCCATTTGACGGCGTCGGCGAGCTTCGACCAGCGATGCGCCACGTAGCCGGGCTTGCCGTCGCCGAGAAAGCGGTTGAACACGTCCTGCGTGTTTTCCGCGTAGCCGCTCTCGACCATGAAGCGCGCGAAGTGCGTGCGCGAAATCATGTCGGGATTCGACACGAACTTCAGTGCGCCTTCGTACGCGTCGGGAATGCCGAGCGTGGCCAACTGCTCGCCGATCGCTTCTGCCCGCGCGGCGCGGCCATTGCGCGTGCGCTCGAGCCCTTCGACGAGATCCTTGCAGGCAGGATCGACATGCAGGCCGACCACGTGAATGGTGCGCGACGCCCATGTCACCGAAATTTCGACGCCGCTCAGATATTGCATGCCGAGCGCCTCGGCCGCTTCGCGCGCTTCGACCTGACCGGCGATTTCATCGTGATCGGTGAGCGCCCACAGCGTCACGCCGCCCGCATGCGCGCGGCGCGCGACATCGGCGGGCGCGAAAGCGCCGTCGGAAACGGTGGAATGGCAATGCAGATCGGCGTTCATCGTTTTAGGGATAGCGTGATCCGACCATTTTACTGCAACGCAGTAAGCACACGCAGAGGATTCGTCGAGACAAATATAGAACGCACACTACGCGCAGAACGCTTCGATCAGCGCTGCGATCTGCTCCGGCTGATCGTGGTGAACCATGTGGCCCGCATCGTCGATGATGACTTCGCGCCAATCGGGGAACGCCTGGAAGCGCGCCTTGAATTCGTCGAGCGGAACGTTGCCCGCGAGCGCCGCGAGGGTCGGCGATGCGGCGGCCTCCACGTGCAGCACCTTGGCGCGTACGTTCGCCCAGACGGCCATCACCTCGTCGAGCCGGTACAGCAGCGGGCCGCGAATCTTGTGTGCGGGATCGGCGAGCAACATGTAGCCGCCCTCGCCGTCCGGCTTCGACCAGTGCTGCGCAAGAAAACGCGCGCGCTGCGGGGCCAGTCGTTCGTTGGTCTTGATGAGGCGCGCGGCGACGTCGTCGAGCGTCGCGTAGCGGCGCAGCGTCGGCGGCTCGCGCAGTTCGTCGAGCCACGACGCGATCCGGCGAGGCAACTGTGCGGGCTTCGACGCGGGGAGCCCGAAGCCCTCCAGATCGACGACGCGGCGCACGCGCTCGGGCCTTGCGCCGGCATACAGGCAGACGACGTTCGCGCCCATGCTGTGCCCGACGAGGTTCACTTCGCCCGTTGGCGCGTAGTGGTCGAGCAGCGCATCGAGGTCGGCCAGATATTCGTGGAACCAGTAATGTCCGCCATTCTGCTGCGCAACCGGCCAGTCGGACAAACCGAAGCCGCGCGCATCGGGCGCGATCACCTGCCAGTCGTTCGCGAGCGCGTCGACGACAAACTGGAACGACGCGGCGACGTCCATCCAGCCGTGCAGCATGAAGAGCGTCGGTGCATCGGGATTGCCCCAGCGACGCACGTGCAGGCGCACGCCGCGCACGCTCACGAATTCGGAGACGGAAGGCTGGAGCGTAGTGTTCATGTGCGAGCGGACAAAACGAATGATCGTTCGATTATATCGAGATAACCGGGCCGCTGCTTGATCTGGGCCCTCGACTGGCTCAGTCGCCCACTCGCTGCTGGACGTCCAGACCCGCGAGCGCGGCGAGCTCCTCTTCCTCGAAACCAGCGTCGCGGCGCGCTTCGAAATTGAACGGTCCGCGCAGCTTCGGCGCGTGGTACTCGTCGGAAAGACGCAAGTAGGTGGGATGCGCGTCGATGCCCGCCTCGTCGCATAGATGCCGGAACCAGCGGTTGCCGATCAGCACATGCCCGATTTCGTCGCGCAGGATGACGTCCAGAATCGCCGCCGACGCCTGATCGCCCGCCTGTTGCAGGCGCGCGCGGATCGGCGGCGAAGCGTCCAGCCCGCGCGCCTCCAGGGTGCGCGGCACCAGCGCCATGCGCGCGAGCACGTCGCCGCGCGTGCGCTCGCACATGTCCCACAGGCCGTCGTGCGCCGGAAAGTCGCCGTACGCACGGCCGAATTCCGCCAGACGCGCCGACAGCAGCGAAAAGTGATGCGCTTCTTCGGACGCGACCTTTAGCCAGTCGATGTAAAACGCCTCGGGCATGCCGCCGAAACGCCATACGGCATCGAGCGCGAGATTGATCGCGTTGAACTCGATATGCGCGAGCGCGTGCAGCAATACCGCACGGCCTTCCGGCGACTGCATGCTGCGCCGTCCGAGTTTGCGCGGCTCGACGAGTTCAGGCCGCGCCGGGCGCCCGGGCAAATCCCCCGGCTCGTCCAGCACGCGTTCCGGCGAAACGACCGCCTCGCCTGCCAGTACCCGCGCGTAAAGCGCCTGCGCCCCGGCGGCTTTTGCAGCGGGAACACGCGCTGTCAGCACGGCGAGCGCTTCGGAACGGGCGCAGATGATTGGATGGGGACGGGTCGACTCGGGAGCATGCATCGCGAAATGAGAACCAGCAGGGGAATCAGCAAAAAAGGACAAAAACGAGCGATTCTGACACGGCGTTGCCTGCGCGCATGCTTCGCACGGGTCAATGGCACAACCGTTTACAATACGCGATTCGACCATGCCGCGCGGGATGCCGCCATTTCGCGCAACGTGCCTCGCCGCCTGCCCGGCGGCGCACCGCGTCCATCGCGCAGCAACCGTCTTGCATGAGACCAGAGGAGACACTGTGGCAATCTACAAGCTTGGCGACGCCGCCCCGACCATCCACGAAAGCGTGTTCATCGCGGACACGGCGACCATCATCGGCAAGGTGACCGTCGAAGAAAACGCGAGCGTCTGGTTCGGCGCGTCGATTCGCGGCGACAACGAGCCGATCACCGTCGGCAAGGGCACTAACATACAGGAAGGCGCCGTCCTGCACGCCGATCCGGGCTTCCCGCTGACGCTCGAAGCCGGCGTGACGGTCGGCCATCAGGCGATGCTGCACGGCTGCACGGTCAAGGAAGGCGCGTTGATCGGCATTCAGGCCGTGGTCTTGAATGGAGCGGTAATCGGCCGCAATTGTCTGGTTGGCGCAGGCGCCGTCGTTACCGAGGGCAAGGTTTTTCCTGACAATTCCCTGATTCTCGGATCGCCCGCAAAGGTTGTCCGGGAACTGACTGAAGCAGATATCAAAGGCCTGAAGCGCGCTGCGGACATCTACGTGGAGCGCAGGGATTATTTCAAGGCGCAACTCGTGCGCATCGGCTAGGGCCGACCGCACGGCGCGCCACGCGCGGCCTTCCCACCGCGCGGTTCGACCGAGGAAAAGTTGTGAGTGACCAGTTGCAGAAATTCATGTTCAGCGCGGCGCCCGTTCGCGGCGAGATCGTTTCGCTGAGCAACACGTGGCAGGAAGTCCTGACGCGCAGAAGCTATCCGGCGCCCGTGCGCAACGTGCTCGGCGAGATGATGGCGGCGTGCGCGCTGCTGTCGGCGAATCTGAAGTTCGACGGCACGCTGATCATGCAGATCTTCGGCGACGGCCCCGTGAAGATGCTCGTCGTGCAGTGCAATTCGGACCTGTCGATGCGTGCCACGGCCAAGTTCTCCGGCGATGCCGCCCACCTGATCGCCGACGACCTGACGCTGGTCGATCTCGTCAATCCGGGCGGCCACGGCCGTTGCGTGATCACGCTCGATCCGAAGAACAAGGTTCCCGGTCAGCAGCCTTATCAGGGCATCGTGCCGCTTTCTGACGAAAACGGGCCGCTCAGGTCGATGGCGCAAGTGCTCGAGCACTACATGCATCATTCGGAGCAGCTCGACACGCGTATGTGGCTTGCTGCGAACAATGAGCGCGCGGTCGGCATGCTGCTGCAGAAGCTCCCCGGCGACGGCGGCATCGTCCCGCATCCGGGCGAGATCGACGCCGATACGTGGGATCGCCTGTGCACGCTCGGCAGCACGCTGTCACAGGACGAAATGCTCGCGGAAGACCCGAATACGCTGTTCCGGCGCCTGTTCTGGCAGGAAAACGTCCAGCATTTCGAGCCGACGCGAACCCGCTTCGAGTGCACGTGCTCGCGTGCGCGGGTCGGCAATATGCTGAAAATGCTGGGCCGCGAAGAAGTGGACAGCGTGATCGAAGAGCGTGGCCACGTCGAAATTCACTGCGAGTATTGCAATCAGCGCTATGAATTCGACCCGGTCGACGTGGCGCAACTTTTTGTCGCGAGCGGGCTCTCACAGGGAGTGGCGCCCGCTGCCGAACAGCGGCACTGAAGCCGGAACGTCCGCGTCGCTTTGCCCGCCGCTGCGGGCGGGCGACGACGGCGCGGTATCATCGGATACTGGCGGCCGCGTGATTTCCGGCCAACGATTTGCTTAGGTATCCGACCGATGGAGGTCGATATGAATGCCCCTTCGCTGTTCCAACCTGCACACCGCATAGCGGCGCTCGTTCTCGTTGCGGGCGCGGCGGCGCTGTCGGGCTGCATGATGGACCCGCCCGGCCCATCGCCCATTTACAGCCGCCTTCCTGCGGATCAGTCGGGCATCGCCACGACGGCGCAGCCGCTCACACCGGAAGAACGCGCCCGCTACGACGCGATCGACAGGCAGGTGATGGCCGAGCAGAACCAGGCCATGGCCGCCGACGCCGCCGCGCAGGCGTATTCGCGCTACGCCGCGCCGCCCGTCTCCGTGTACGGCAGCTACTACAGCGGCGGATGGGGGCACGGCTGGGGCACGGGCATCGGCTACGGCTATGCGCCGGGCTGGGGTTGGGGCTGGTGAGCATCACCCGGGCCTGACTGCCCGAACGGCCGCCCGCGTTTCGTCCCGCCAAATAAAAAGGCGCGGTTCATTTCGAACCGCGCCTTTTTCATGAGCCTGCCCAACTGGCACCTCTGCACCAGCCGTCAACCCGGCTTCTTCTCCTTCGCATCCTTTTTCGCGTGCTTGCGATCCGGCTTCGCGCGCGATTCCGGATTGGGCACCACCCGCAACGGCGCGCCCGTGATCTGCCCGCGTGTCGACGTGTTCGACTGCGGCGCGTTCGCCGCCGGCGACGGCGCGTTCGGCGACACGAACTGCACGAACACCTCGCTGTCCTTGACCATGCCCATTTCGTAGCGCGCGCGCTCTTCGACGGCGGCCGTGCCGTTCTGCAGATCCTGCACCTCACCCTGGATGCGCTCGTTGCGCTCCTTCGCGTCCGCGTTCTTTTTCAGTTGCTGCGCCAGTTCCTGCTGCAATTCGTGCACGCGCAGCCAGCCGCCATGGCCCCACCATAGAGGGTATTGGATCAGCACCAGCAGGACGAGCAGAACGACGGTGACAAGCCGCATGAAGTGAATTGCAGGGTTGAATGTGCGCCGCCCTGCGCTTTACGCAGGGCGGTAGGGTGAATCAGTAGCGAAGCATAACCGGTTTAACGGTTATTGAGACGGGTTTGTTGACATCAAGCGTCACTTACTCGCGTCAATCCGGCTCATTCGAGGGCGTTCAACGCAGGTTGTAGAACGCCGACTTGCCCGGATAGCTGGCGATATCGCCGAGATCTTCCTCGATGCGCAGCAGCTGGTTGTACTTCGAGATACGGTCCGAGCGCGACAGCGAGCCCGTCTTGATCTGACCCGCGTTGAGACCGACCGCGATGTCTGCGATGGTCGAGTCTTCCGTTTCGCCCGAGCGGTGCGAGATCACGGCCGTGTAGCCCGCGCGCTTGGCCATTTCGATCGCTGCGAAGGTTTCCGTCAGCGTGCCGATCTGGTTGATCTTGATCAGGATCGAATTCGCGATGCCCTTTTCGATGCCTTCCTTCAGGATGCGCGTGTTCGTCACGAACAGATCGTCGCCGACCAGTTGGATTTTCTTGCCGAGCTTGTCGGTGAGAATCTTCCAGCCTTCCCAGTCGCTTTCGTGCATGCCGTCTTCGATCGACACGATCGGGAATTTATCCGCGAGCGCGCCGAGGTAATCGGCAAATTCCGACGACGACAGTTGCAGGCCTTCGCCCGCGAGCTGGTACTTGCCGTCGTGGTAGAACTCGCTGGCGGCGCAGTCGAGCGCGAGCAGCACGTCTTCACCAGCGCGGTAGCCGGCTTTTTCGATGGCTTGCAGGATGGTCGACAGGCATTCGTCGTTGCTGCCGAAGTTCGGCGCGAAGCCGCCTTCGTCGCCCACGGCCGTGCTCATGCCGCGATCCGACAGGATCTTCTTCAGCGCGTGGAACACTTCGGCGCCGCAGCGCAGCGCTTCGCGGAACGTCGGCTGGCTGACGGGGACGATCATGAATTCCTGGATGTCCAGGCTGTTGTTCGCGTGCGCGCCGCCGTTGACGATGTTCATCATCGGCACGGGCAGTTGCATCGCGCCCGAACCGCCGAAGTAGCGGTACAGCGGCAGGCCGGCTTCTTCAGCCGCCGCCTTCGCGACGGCCATCGAGACAGCCAGCATCGCGTTCGCGCCGAGGCGCGACTTGTTGTCGGTGCCGTCGAGTTCGAGCAGCGTCTTGTCGAGGAAGGCCTGCTCGGAAGCGTCGAGGCCCATGATCGCTTCGGAGATTTCGGTGTTGATGTGCTCGACGGCCTTCAGCACGCCCTTGCCGCTGTAGCGGCCAGCTTCGCCGTCGCGCAGTTCGATCGCTTCCCGCGAGCCCGTGGATGCGCCCGACGGCACAGCCGCGCGGCCCATCGTGCCCGATTCGAGCAGCACGTCGCATTCGACGGTGGGGTTGCCTCGCGAATCGAGAATCTCGCGACCGATGATATCTACGATAGCACTCATGGTTTCCTCTGAAATGACGATGAATTCTTAAGTTGAGACGTCCGGCTCACTTCGACAGCACGCGTCCGGACGCGTTCGACGACCATCGGGTTGGAGCACGCGCGCACGCCGGACAGCGGCGAAGCGCGCGTGGCTGCATCAGTTGAAATCGTTCTCGAGGAACGGCGTGCGCTTCACGGCCTGATCGAGGGTCAACAGCGTCTCGAGCAGATCGGCCATGCGATGCAATGGCACGGCATTGGGACCGTCCGACTTCGCCTCAGCCGGATTCGGATGGGTTTCCATGAACAGACCCGCGATGCCCGTGGCGACGGCGGCACGCGCCAGCACCGGGACGAATTCGCGCTGGCCGCCCGAACTCGTGCCCTGCCCGCCCGGCAACTGCACCGAGTGGGTCGCGTCGAACACGACGGGCGCGCCCGTTTCACGCATGATCGCGAGCGAGCGCATGTCGGACACGAGGTTGTTATAGCCGAACGACACGCCGCGCTCGCACGCCATGAAGCGGTCTTCCGACAGACCCGCTTCACGCGCGGCGTCACGCGCCTTGTCGATCACGTTCTTCATGTCGTGCGGCGCGAGGAACTGGCCCTTCTTGATGTTGACGGGCTTGCCCGAACGCGCGCACGCGTGGATGAAGTCCGTCTGGCGGCACAGGAACGCAGGCGTTTGCAGCACGTCGACCACGGAGGCCACCTGCTCGATCTCGTGTTCGCTGTGAACGTCGGTCAGAACGGGCAGGCCGAGTTGACGCTTCACTTCGGACAGAATGCGCAAACCCTCATCCATTCCCAAGCCACGGAACGACTTGCCGCTGCTGCGATTGGCCTTGTCGTAAGAAGACTTGTAGATGAACGGAATTTTCAGCTTCGCGCAGATTTCCTTCAGCTTGCCGGCCGTGTCGATCGTCATCTGTTCAGACTCGACGACGCAGGTGCCAGCGATCAGGAAAAACGGCCTGTCGAGGCCGATTTCGAAATCGCCCAGTTTCATACTTTCTCCTCGACGCTCGCTTCGCGATGGGCGCGCGCCGCTTCGACGAATGCCTTGAAGAGCGGGTGTCCGTCGCGCGGCGTCGACGTGAATTCGGGGTGGAACTGAACGCCGACGAACCACGGGTGCATCGAACGCGGCAGTTCCATCATTTCCGGTAGATCTTCGCTCGGAGTACGGGCGCTGATGATAAGGCCGCCCGCTTCGAGCTGGGGCACGAAGCGGTTATTGACTTCATAACGGTGACGGTGACGCTCGTTCACATCCTTGCCGTAGATCTCTTCAGCCATCGTGCCCGGCTTGATCGGGCAGCGCTGCGAACCGAGGCGCATCGTACCGCCCAGATCAGATTCTTCCGTACGCTTCTCGACCTTACCGTCGCGGTCGTACCACTCGGTAATCAGCGCGACCACGCGATTCGGCGTTTCCGGGTCGAATTCCGTGCTGTTCGCATCCTTCAGGCCAACCACGTCGCGCGCGAATTCGATCACGGCGAGCTGCATGCCGAGACAGATGCCGAGATACGGCACCTTCGCTTCGCGTGCGTAGCGGATCGCCTTGATCTTGCCTTCCGTGCCGCGACGGCCGAAACCGCCCGGCACCAGCACGGCATCCAGATGCTTGAGGCTGTCGACGCCGTGTTCTTCCACCTCTTCGGAATCGATGTATTCGATGTTGACCTTGGTCGACGTGTGGATCGACGCATGGCGCAACGCTTCGATCAGCGACTTGTACGACTCCGTCAATTCGACGTACTTGCCGACCATGCCGATCGTCACTTCGCTCTTCGGGTTTTCGAGCTTCTCGACGAGGCCCGACCACATCGACAGATCTGCCGGCTTGGCCGTCAGCTTCAGCTCTTCGCAGATCAGTTCGTCGAGGCCCTGGTCGTGCAGCATCTGCGGAATCTTGTAGATGCTGTCGACGTCCCACACCGAGATCACGGCGTCTTCCGGGACGTTCGAGAACATCGAGATTTTCGCGCGCTCGTCGTCGGGAATACGGCGGTCGGCGCGGCACAGCAGTACGTTCGGATAGATACCGATTTCGCGCAGCTTCTGCACGCTGTGCTGCGTCGGCTTGGTCTTCAGTTCGCCCGCGGTGGCGATGAACGGCACCAGCGTCAGGTGCACGAAGCACGCGCTGTTACGGCCCATGCGCAGGCTCATCTGACGCGCGGCTTCGAGGAACGGCAGCGATTCGATGTCACCGACCGTGCCCCCCACTTCGACGATGGCGACATCCGGCTCGCCGCACGTCGCGGATGCCGCGCCGCGCTCGACGAATGCCTGGATTTCGTTCGTGATGTGCGGAATGACCTGCACCGTCTTGCCGAGATAATCGCCGCGGCGTTCCTTGCGGATCACCGATTCGTAAATCTGGCCCGTGGTGAAGTTGTTGGCCTTGCGCATCTTCGTGCTGATGAAGCGCTCATAGTGGCCAAGGTCGAGGTCGGTCTCCGCGCCGTCTTCCGTCACGAACACTTCGCCGTGTTGAAACGGGCTCATCGTGCCGGGGTCGACGTTGATGTAGGGGTCTAGCTTGAGGAGGGTGACTTTCAGACCGCGCGATTCGAGGATCGCGGCGAGGGAAGCGGCGGCAATACCCTTGCCGAGGGAAGAAACTACGCCGCCGGTGACGAAAACATATTTGGTCATCGCTGGATGCTCGCGGGAAAAACGGATTATACCCGAACGTGTGCATCCAGCCCATACCTGGGGCGGCTCGTTCGCGACGATCGAGCGTTCTATTTGAGCATCCGCAGGGCCGCTTTTCGCATGGATGCAGGATGGATTTCTGTTCGCGAGTTGCGTGCGTCAAATCCGCCACGGGTTTGTTGCGGGTTTATGTCGCAGCGCACCCGGGCGTTTCATTTATTCGCGAACGGGGATGCCGTCACGGGGGAAAATCATTCGAGCCCGCGCAGTATTCTCTGCACGGCGCGTGCCGTTTCGATGGGCCGTTCCATCGGATACAGATGGCTTCCTTCCATCCACTCGAAATGCTCGCCCGCGATGCGCCGGGTGGCGTGCAGTCCCGCCTGCCGCACTTCCCGCGAGCGCGTCCCGGCGACGAAGCCGACGGGCACGGGCGCGCCGCGCGCGAGCCGGCCGCCGAAGGTATGCGGCAAGGTCTTGTAGATCCGGTACTCGGTCTGCCGGTCGAACGCGAGTTCCCGCGTGCCGTCGGCGCCCGCTTGCGGAATGCCGAAGTCGATGTAGTCGGACAGGACCCGCTCGTCCCAGCGCGCGAACGCGGCCTTCGCGTGGAAGTGCCGCCATGCCTCGTCGCGGCTGCCCCAGCGTGTGCGCCGCGTGCGCGTCGCCGCCGCGGGCGACAGCCGCTCGTCCAGCCCCGTCCACTGCGACACACGCAGCATGTTGCTGCGCCAGCCCGCGATGACGGGCGAATCGAGCATCACCACGCCGCGCACCCATTGCGGCTTCTTCAGCGCCGCCATCAGCGAGAGATAACCGCCGAGCGAATGCCCGACCAGCCACACCGGGTTCTCGTAAGCACGCCCGATATCATCCAGCAACTCGTCGACCAGATGCGGCCAGTCGCGCGTCACGGGGTAGCGCGCGTCATGGCCGATCCGCTCGATGAAACGCATGTCGTAGTCGTCGGAGAGTTCGGCGAAGATCGTCCGATAGGTGGACGCCGGGAAGCCGTTCGCATGCGAGTAATGAATGATGTTCTTCAAGCGCTCGGTCTCCGTTCTGATTTGTTCTTACTTGCGCTGCAGGTGTTTCGTTACGGCTCCATCCAGTAGCGGCGATGTGTCTGCCGGAAGCGCTCGAGCGACACGCTCGCGCCACCTGCCTCGATGCGCGCGGCGCCGTCTTCGTCGCTGCGCGAAAGCTCGATGCCGCGCGCCCGATACCGTTCGTACACGCCCGCGTACGGATGATGAAACCGGTTGCGATAGCCTACCTGAAATACCGCGATGGACGGCTCGATAGAGTCGAGGAACGGCTCGGTCGACGAAGTCTTGCTGCCGTGATGCGGCACGAGCAGAATCTGCGCGCGCAATGCGGCAGGCTCGCGCGCGAGCAGCGTGCGTTCGACGGGCGCTTCGATGTCCGCGGCCAGCAAGGCGACGACGGGCGTCGGCTTGCCGGCCTGCGTTTGAATCCGGGAGCCGCTCGCGGGAACGCCCGCCGTGCTCACGCGCAGCACGCAGCAGTGCGCGTTGGGCTTGCCTTCCAAGGGACCGGGGTCGGGCCAGAGTATCGCGAAGTCGACACCGTCCCACTGCCAGCGCTGGCCCGCCGCGCAGCGGACCGTTTGTGCGCCCTTCCCGGCCGCCTCGCGCCAGAGCGCGTGGCCTGTTGGAAGCCCCGCCAGCAGTTGCCTCACTTCGATTGCTTCCAGCACGGCGGGCGCGCCGCCCGAATGGTCGGAGTCGGCGTGACTGACGATCAGCGTATCGAGCGTGGCGATGCCCGCCGCCTGCAGATAAGGCACGACGATCCGCTCGCCCGCGTGCGTCGATTCGGGCCCGGGCCCGGCATCGAACAGCAGCGTGTGATGCGCGGTTTCGACGACGATCGACGAGCCTTGCCCGATGTCGAGCGCCGTGAGCCGGAACGCGCCTTCGGCGGGCGCGGCCGATGCCGGCGCGAGCAGCGGCAGCCACGTCAGCGGCGCGGCCCAGCGCAACGGCCAGCCGGCAGGCGCAAGACACCACGCGGCGCCGACGGCCGCAAACGCCATCGCCCATGCATCGGGCTGCGGCAACTGCCAGACCGTCCATGCCGGGCCGGACAGCAGTTGCAGACCGGCTGCGAGCAGGTCCAGCAACTGATGCGCGAAGCGAAAAGCGAACGCATCGAGCGGCGCGGGCAATGCGATGCCGGCTATCACTGCAGGCGTCACGAAGACGCTGACCCATGGGATCGCGAACGCATTGGCCACGGGACCGATCAGCGGAATCTGCGAGAAGAAGCACACCGTCAGCGGCGCGAGCGCGATCGTCACCGCGAACTGGACGCGCGCACCGCTGCGCACGCGCCCGATCAACGCGCCGATCCGCGAGCGCAACACATCGGCGCAGCGCCTCACTAGCGAGCGTTCGCCGGGCGCCTCATCTAGCGAGCCGGGCGCTCCGCTTCGCGTGACGCGCACCGCTCCCGACATCGCGAACAGGATCGCGCCAACCGCCACAAACGACAGCCAGAACCCCGCCGACACCACCGCCCACGGATCGACCAGCAGCACGAGCCCCAGCGCCCACGCGATCACGACGGAAGGCGCGACGCGCCGTCCGCCGGCATAGGCGAGCGCGACGACGCCCGCCATCCACAACGCCCGTTGCGCGGGCACATTGAAACCGGCAAGGGCCGCATGAAAAGCGGCGAACAGCGCACCGCTCACGATCGCCACTTTCTGGGCGGGCACGAGCAACGGCAAGCCGCGTCCGATCAAGAACGAATGCCGCCATAACGACCCGATCAACCATCCTGCGAACCCCGCGACAAAGCCAATGTGCAAACCGGAAATCGCCACCAGGTGGCTCGTGCCCGTGCGCCGCATCAGCAGCCAGTCGGCGGCGCTGACGGCGTCCTGCGCGCCGATCGCCAGTGCGACGACGATTCCCGTGTGCGGCGCATCGCCGAGCACGGCGGCAATACGGGCGCGGATCGCCGATCGCCAGCCGTCGATCAGCACGCCCGCTCCGCCTGCCCTCCCCGCAAGCCGCACCGCGCGCGAAGGCGCGCTCACATAGCCCGTCGCCCGAACATCGCGCGCGAGCAACACGGCTTGTGCGTCGCGCACGCCCCAGTTCGCGTTTCCATGAGCACGCTTGAGCCGCACCTCCAAACGCCAGCGTGAACCCGGTTCGAGCACAGGCGGCGGCGCGTCATCTGCGATCCACGATAGTTGCAGCGTGCGCGGAAACCGAGGGACGACCGCATCAGCGGATTCAACGACGAACAGAAAACGCACACGGTCCGCGCTGCGCGCCGGCAAACCTTTGACCCAGCCGCTCACGGCGATATCGCGCCCCTCCCACGCATGCGGCAATTCAAACGCAAGCCGCGCCTGCGCGCGCCACGCCGCATAACCGAAGCCACAGCACGCCGCCGCACACAGCACGGCGCACCAGCCCGCGCGCGTGGACCACGCGCTGCCGCGCCGCAAGCCCGTCCACGCCACCAGACTCAGCGCGCAGGCGCTGGCGACCGACACGAGCCAACCCGGCCCGCCCGGCAACGAGGACTGCTGCTGCAACCACACGACGCCCAACGCAAAACCGCACCACACTGCCCGCATGCCGCCTCCGCAACCGACGCCCGCGCCGCCCGATCACATGATTCATCAGGAAGCCGAATCAATATGCGCGCCACTACAAACGCGAGCCGAACAGTGATTATGCAGAGTAAAGCGCGAGTCGCGGCAATGCGGCGTGCGCATTAGCCGTTGTGCCTATCGCCAGCGTGTTTTTGTCGATGCCGCGCTGCCCGGCGAGGATCGCGCCGATCGCGGGAATCTGGTCCGGCGTGTTGCGCTGCCTGTAGAGCCACGACGGGGCGATATCGGGGGCGTCGGTTTCGACGACGAGCGCGTCGAGCGGCAACTGCGCCGCGAGCCGCCGGATCTGCAACGCGCGCTCGAAGGTCACGTTGCCGCCGAAACCGAGGTGCATGCCGTGATCGATGAACGCCTGCGCCTGCTGGAAACTGCCGTTGAACGCATGCGCGATGCCGCGATTGACGTGATTGCGCCGCAGGCCCTTCAGCACCTGATCCTGCGACTTGCGCACGTGGCAGATCACGGGCAGATCGAATTCGCGCGCGAGCTTGAGTTGCTCGTTGTAGTAGAACTGCTGCGTCTCGTCGTCGAGACCCGGCACGAAATAGTCGAGGCCGATCTCACCGAGACCGACGAACCGCGGATCGTCGAGACTCGCCTCGATTTCCATGCGCAGCACGTCGAGATCGGACGGCTGCGCCTGCGGCGTGAAAAGCGGGTGAATGCCGAGCGCGTACGCCCCGCCCTGCACACGGTGCGCCAGTTCGCGCACCGTCGAAAAGTTGCTGCGCGCAATACCCGGAATCACGATCCGGCTCACGCCCGCTTCGAGCGCGGCGCTCGCGACGGCGTCGCGGTCCGCGTCGAATTCCGAAGCGTCGAGATGACAGTGCGTATCGATCCACATGCGCGCAGCCTCGTGTCGAATGGAAGCGCCGGCCTCAGACGGGCACGGTCGGCTCCTCGTACAGCACGCCGTCGCGCAGACGCATCGTGCGGTCGCAGCGCGCGGCCAGGTCGGGATCGTGCGTGACGATCACGAAGCTCGTCGACAGCGTGTTCGACAACTCCAGCATCAGGTTGAACACCGTATCCGCCGTGCCGCCGTCGAGATTGCCCGTCGGCTCGTCGGCGAGCACGCAGGCGGGCTTCGTGACCAGCGCGCGCGCAATCGCCACGCGCTGGCGTTCGCCGCCCGACAATTCGCCCGGACGATGCTTCGCGCGATGCGCGAGCCCCACCCGTTCGAGCATGTCATGGGCCTGCTTGCGTGCGTCTTCCGTCGTCATGCGGCGGATGCGCAGCGGCATCGCGACGTTGTCCAGCGCGGTGAATTCCGGCAGCAGATGATGGAACTGATAGACGAAGCCGAGCGCGCGGTTGCGCAGATCGTTGCGCTCGCGCTCGGAGAGCTTCGTGAACGGCTTGCCCATCACCTCGACATGCCCGGTGCTCGGATCGTCCAGGCCGCCCAGCACGTGCAGCAGCGTGCTCTTGCCGGAGCCGGACGCGCCGACGATCGCGAGCTTCTCGCCGCGCCGCACGGAAAGCTGCGTGTTGTTGAGCACCTGCACGTTCAGGCCGCCCTGAACGAACGCCTTCGAAATGCCCGTTGCTTCGAGCACGTACGGATGCAAACCAGTTTCGTCGGCGGTCATGAGGGTGTTGTTCGGACGATCATTCATAACGCAGCGCCTCCGCCGGACGCACCTTGGCGCCGCGCCAGCTCGGATACAGCGTCGCGAGGCACGACAGCAGGAACGCGATCACGCCGATCTTGACCACGTCGCCGGGGACCAGTTCGGACGGCAGTTCGCTGATGAAGTACACCGACGGCGGCAGAAACTGCACGTGCAGCAGATGCTCGATCATCGGCACGAGCCACGGAATGCTCCACGCGATCAGGCAACCGAGCGCGACGCCGATCGCCGTGCCGACGAAGCCGATCGTCATGCCCTGGATGACGAAGATCTTCATGATCGAGCCGGGCTGCGCGCCGAGCGTGCGCAAGATCGCGATATCGGCCTGTTTGTTGGTGACCGTCATCACCAGCGACGACACCAGGTTGAACGCCGCCACCGCGATGATCAGCGTCAGGATGATGAACATCATGCGCTTCTCGATCTGCACGGCCGAGAACCAGGTCTTGTTCTGCTGCGTCCAGTCGCGGATATACAGATCGCCCGACAACGTGCGCGCCAGCTGATGCGCGACTTCCGGCGCGCGCTGCATGTCCTTCAGCCGCAGCCGCACGCCCGTCGGCGCGGGCAGCCGGAACAGCGCCTCCGCGTCCTTGATATTGATCAGCGCGAGCGTGCTGTCGTACTCGTAGTGGCCGGACTCGAACACGCCGACCACCGTGAACTGCTTGAGACGCGGCAGCAGGCCGGCGGGCGTCATCGTGCCTTCGGGCGCGACGAGCGTAATCTTGTCGCCCGCCGTCACGCCGAGGCTCCCGGCCAGATCGCCGCCGAGCACGATGCCGAACTCGCCGGGCTTCAGCTCGTTCAGGCTGCCCGCCTTCATCTCCTTGCCGATGTCCGACACTTCCGGTTCCAGCGAAGGCTCCACGCCGCGCAGCGCGACGCCGCTCACGGCGTCCTGGCGCGTGAGCAGCGCCTGCGCTTCGACATACGGCGCCGCGCCGATCACTTCCTTGTTCTGCTTCGCCTCTTGTGCCGTCAGTTGCCAGTTCGGCATCGAGCCCGTCGGCGAAAAGATCTCGACGTGCGCGAGCACCGACAGCATGCGGTCGCGCACCTCCTTCTGGAAGCCGTTCATCACCGACAGCACGACGATCAGCGCTGCCACGCCGAGCGCGATGCCCGACATCGACACGAGCGCGATGAACGAGATGAAGCCGTTACCCGTGGTGCGTTTGCCGGCGCGCGTGTAGCGCCAGCCTATCTGCCATTCGTATGGAAGTTTCAAGCGAGTCCTTTTTCAGCGTGATTGCGCTGTGTTCTGCATTTGCCTGCCGCGGCGCCCGCGCGCTGGTCGAAAAAACCTGTCGGGCGCACGAAAGCCGTGTCGATTGGGCGCGAATTCCGGCCGATGGTTCCAGAACACCGGCTTGCGGCGCTTTCCTCATACGGCGCGCGGGCTGCCATGCTGCGCGACGACGCGCACGACACCGTCCGGTGCGCAATCGTTGCGTGAATTGTACGCACTGGCGCACAAGCGACGGATTTCCGTCCGGCCGAACCGGCCGCCATTTCGCCCGCCATCGCGGATCAACGGGGCGAAGTTTGCCATACAATGCGCAGCATCATGAATGCCAACCGACTGCATCTCCTTCTACCTTTCGCGCTGCCCGCCGCAGCCGACGCATCCACGGCGCTGTACTCCCTCGACATTCCCGCCCTCGACAAACTGATCGCCCGCGCGACGCTGGTCGAACGCGTGATCGGCGAAGACTTCCAGCGCACGCTGCCGCACGAGCGCTGGGTGGCGCGCAGTTTCGGCGCGGTGCCCGCCGGCACGGCCGCCGCCGACGAGGCGCCGCTCGCGCCCTACATGTTGCTCGCCGACGGCGGCAACCCTGGCGACGCGACATGGGCGTGCGTGCAGCCGGTGCATGTGCGGATCGCGCACGACCATCTGGTGCTGATCGATCCCGCGTCGCTGGAACTCGCGGACGACGACGCGCGTGCGCTGTTCGACGTCGCGCGTCCGCTGATCGAGGAACTGGGCGTGCGGATCGAGGCGCCGCAGCCGTCGCGCTGGTATCTGTCGAGCGACGCGTTCGGCACGCTGGCGGGCGCGTCGCCGCTGCGCGCGAGCGGGCGCAACATCGAAATCTGGCTGCCGCACGAGGCGCACACGGGCGAGCGCTCGCGCGCCTGGATGAAGCTGCAGAACGAAGTGCAGATGGCGTGGTTCGAGCATCCCGTGAACGAGGCGCGCGAGGCGCGCGGCCTGCCCGCCGTCAACTCGATCTGGTTTCATGCGCAAGGCGCAGCGCAGCCGGTCAGGAGCGACTTTGCACGCGTGCTGTCCGATGCAGCGGCGACGCGCGGTCTCGCGCTCGCCGCGCGGGCGGCCACAGCCGCGCCGCCTGTGACATACGACGCCTGGCGTGCGGACAGCGCGAACGGCAGCGCCGCCGCGACGCTGGTCGAAATCGACCCGTTTTCCGCACCGTTCATCGAACAGGACTGGGGCCGCTGGAACGCCGCATTCGCCGCGCTGGAGCGCGACTGGCTCGCGCCCGCGCTCGCCGCGTTGCAGGCGGGCGAGCTCGGCGCGCTCGGTCTCACGCTGTGCGGCGACACGGGCTCGGTGACACTCAATATCACGCGCGGCGATCTGCGCAAATTCTGGCGACGGCGTCTGTTCGCGTCGCTCTTCATCGAATGAACTGTTCTTTTGCTCCAGGTTTTGCCGCATGACTCGAATCGTTACGCGCCCTTGCTCTCCCGCCGACGCCGAAGCGCTGATCCGGCACGGCCTGCACCCCGTGCTCGCGCGCCTTTATGCATCGCGCGGCGTGTGCCTGCCCGATGAACTCGAGACGGGACTCGCGCGCCTGACGCCGCCCGCCTCGCTCAAGGGCTGCGATGCCGCCGCCGCGCTGCTCGCCGATGCCATCGAAGGCGGGCGCCGCATGCTGGTCGTCGCGGACTACGACTGCGACGGCGCGACGGCTTGCGCTGTCGCGGTGCGCGGTTTGCGGATGTTCGGCGCGCAGATCGACTATCTGGTGCCGAACCGCTTCGAGTACGGCTACGGGCTCACGCCCGAAATCGTCGCGCTGGCCGCGCAACGGCCGGGCGGCAAGCCCGACCTGCTGATTACCGTCGACAACGGCATTGCGAGCGTCGATGGGGTGGAGGCGGCGAACGCGCTCGGCATCGACGTGCTCGTCACCGATCACCATTTGCCCGGCGACGACCTGCCCGCCGCGCGCGCGATCGTCAATCCGAACCAGCCGGGCTGTACGTTCCCGAGCAAGTGCATCGCGGGCGTCGGCGTGATGTTCTATGTGCTGCTCGCGCTGCGCGCCGAACTGCGCCGCCGTGGCGCCTTCGGCGAGACGCGTCCGGAGCCGCGCCTGGATGGGCTGCTCGATCTCGTCGCGCTCGGCACGGTCGCTGACGTCGTGAAGCTCGACGGCAACAATCGCGTGCTGGTGGCGCAGGGCTTGCAGCGTATCCGCAACGGCCGCATGCAGCCGGGCATCGCCGCCCTGTTTCGCGCCGCGGGCCGCGATGCACGCAGCGCGTCGGGCTTCGATCTCGGCTTCGCGCTGGGCCCGCGACTGAATGCGGCGGGACGGCTGTCGGACATGTCGCTGGGCATCGACTGCCTGACGACGGACGACGTCGGGCGCGCCTGGGAACTCGCGCAGCAGCTCGACACGATGAACCGCGAGCGGCGCGAAATCGAAGCGGGCATGCAGCAGCAGGCGCTCGACGACCTGTCGACGTTCGATCCTGCCGGCTCGACGACGATCACGCTGTTCAACGCGAGCTGGCACCAGGGCGTGATCGGCATCGTGGCCGGGCGGCTGAAGGAGAAATTCCACCGGCCGTCGTTCACGTTCGCGCTGGCCGACGACGGCGGCGCCACCGTCAAGGGCTCGGGCCGCTCGATTCCGGGCTTCCATCTGCGCGATGCGCTCGATCTCGTGTCGAAGCGCGAGCCGGGGCTGATCGCCAAATTCGGCGGCCACGCGATGGCGGCGGGCCTGACGATCGCCACGGCCGATATTCCGCGCTTCACGGCGGCGTTCGAGCGGGTTGGGCGCGAGTGGCTGACGCAGGAGGTGCTGGCGCGGACGGTCGAGACGGATGGCGATCTGGAAGATGCGTATTTCACACCGCAATTCGTCGAGATGATCGATGCGGCTGTCTGGGGACAGGGGTTTCCGGCGCCTGTTTTTTCGGGCGAGTTCGAGGTGATGTCGCAGGCGCTGGTGAAGGATAAGCATCTGAAGCTGCAGTTGATGCGCGGGCGCCAGCGGTTCAATGCGATCTGGTTCAATCACACGGATCCCTTGCCGGCGAGGACGACGGTGGCCTATCGGTTGTCGGCGGATACGTGGAATGGCGTTGCACGTGTGCAACTGATCGTTGAGCATGCAGTGCTCTAGGCTGGGGGCGCCCAGCCCTGGCGCTTTGATCCGCTATAATTTTGGTTTTTCGCTGGAAGGGGTGTGGTTGGCCTTTTTTCGGTTTTGGGTTTGGTTTTGGTTTGGGTTGGGTTTGCTCGCATCCGCGATTTGCGCTTGAACTGGCATCCGCGATTTGCCTTCGTACTTCAGGCGTCGCCCCTGTGCGGGGCGGCACCTACTTTTCTTTGCCGCCGCAAAGAAAAGTAGGCAAAAGAAAGCGGCTCACACCGCCAGTGACAGTTCTTGCCTGAGGGCCCCCAGCGGGTCTTATGCTTCACACGGCAACGTCTCCGTCGGCGCATGTTGCCAACGCTTCGGATGAGCGCCTCACCCGCTTCGCATTCCCATGCGCGAGCAAGCGGCAGCGAACGGTTGGCGCCGCCCAGGTGGCAAACTGTGTGCAGGCTTTCGCGTCGTACGCGCACCACTCCGAACTGTGAAGCAGGGTTGGTGTTTCTGGTAAGAGCGCTTTCTGTGCGGTGCGACAACCTACACACAGTTTGCCACCTGGGCGGCGGTGGACTATCTGGCGCGGCATGCTGGAATGTGGGTGTGTGAAGCGGGTGAGGCGCTCATTCGAAGCGTTGGCAACGGGCGTGCGTCCCGTGATTGTCGTGTGAAGTGTAAGGCCCTGTGGGGGCCCTCAGGCAGGAAGAAATGTTGGCGGTTTGAGCCGCTTTCTTTTGCCTACTTTTCTTTGCGGCGGCAAAGAAAAGTAGGTGCCGCCCCGCACAGGGGCGACGCCTGAAGCACGCTAACAATGCGCGGATGCCAGCGCAAAGGCGAATCGCAGATGCCACCGCCAAACCAAACCAAACCAACAACGCAACCCAAAACCCAAACCCCAACAGCGTCGCAGACAAAAAACCCCCATCTATTTGAAACTGGATCGACATGGAAGCGGAACGCCTCAACGCAATCGAATCCTCCCTTGCGGACCTGCGCACACGCGCAGGCGAGCTCCGGGGGTATCTTTGACTACGATGCAAAGTCGGTACGACTGATCGAAGTCAATAAGGAACTCGAAGACCCGAACGTCTGGAACGACTCGAAGCACGCCCAGGCGCTCGGCAAGGAAAAGAAGCTGCTCGAAGGCGTCGTCGACGTGCTGAGCGCGCTCGATAACGATCTGCGCGACACGCAAGACCTGTTCGACATGGCGCGCGAGGAAAACGACGAAGACACGCTCGTCGCGGTCGAAGAGGACGTCGCGAAACTCGAAGCGCGCGTCGCCGATATGGAATTCCGCCGGATGTTCTCGAACCCGGCCGACCCGAACAACGCGTTCATCGACATCCAGGCGGGCGCAGGCGGCACGGAAGCGTGCGACTGGGCGGCGATGCTGTTGCGTCAGTACCTGCGCTACTGCGAGCGCAAGGGCTTCAAGACGGAAGTGCTCGAAGAATCCGAAGGCGATGTCGCCGGCATCAAGAGCGCCACCGTCAAGGTCGAAGGCGAATACGCATACGGCTTCCTGCGTACCGAAACAGGCATTCACCGCCTCGTGCGCAAGTCGCCGTTCGACTCGTCAGGCGGCCGTCATACGTCATTCTCGTCGGTGTTCGTCTATCCGGAAATCGATGAATCGTTCGAGATCGAAGTCAATCCGGCCGACCTGCGCATCGATACCTACCGTGCTTCGGGCGCGGGCGGTCAGCACATCAACAAGACCGACTCCGCGGTGCGTATCACGCACGTCCCGTCAGGTATCGTCGTGCAGTGCCAGAACGACCGCTCGCAGCACCGTAACCGCGCCGAAGCCATGGCCATGCTGAAATCGCGCCTGTACGAAGCCGAAATGCGCAAGCGCCAGTCGGAACAGGACAAGCTCGAAGCGGGCAAATCGGACGTGGGCTGGGGCCACCAGATCCGTTCGTACGTGCTCGACAACAGCCGCATCAAGGATCTGCGCACCAACGTCGAAATCAGCAACACGAAGAGCGTGCTCGACGGCGATCTCGACGCGTTCATCAGCGCGAGCCTGAAACAGGGCATCTAAAGCGCATCCGGCGCGGCACGCTTCGCCGCGCCGCATTTTTTTCACCGCCCGTGCGCCACAGTCGAACGCGCGCACGAGGCATCGGACACTGAACATCATCACCATGACCGAACCGATCCAGCGGGATGCCGCCCAGCAGAATGCAGTCGCCGAGTTGGACGACAACCAGATCATCGCCGAGCGCCGCGAAAAGCTGCGCGCGCTGCGCGAGCAAGGCGTCGCCTACCCGAACGACTTCCGCCCGACCCACCACGCCGCCGATCTCCAGTCCGACTACGCGGACAAGGACAAGGACGCGCTCGAAGCGACCGCGCTTCAAGTCGCGCTAGCCGGCCGCATGATGCTCAAGCGCGTGATGGGCAAGGCCAGCTTCGCGACGGTGCGCGACGGCTCGGGTCAGATCCAGTTCTTCATCACGCCCGCCGACGTCGGCGAAGCAACGTACGAAGCGTTCAAGAAGTGGGACCTGGGCGACATCGTCGCCGCGAAAGGCGTGCTGTTCCGCACGAACAAGGGCGAGCTCTCCGTGCGCTGCACGGAACTGCGCCTGCTGTCGAAGGCGCTGCGTCCGCTGCCCGACAAGTTCCATGGTCTGGCCGACCAGGAAATGCGCTATCGCCAGCGCTACGTCGACCTGATCGTCACGGACGAAGCGCGCAAGACCTTCGTCGCGCGCACCAAGGCCGTGTCGTCGATCCGCAAGTTCATGGCCGACGCCGACTTCATGGAAGTCGAAACGCCGATGCTCCACCCGATCCCGGGCGGCGCGGCGGCCAAGCCGTTCGTCACGCATCACAACGCGCTGGATATGCAGATGTTCCTGCGTATCGCGCCTGAGCTGTACCTGAAGCGCCTCGTGGTCGGCGGCTTCGAGCGCGTGTTCGAGATCAACCGGAATTTCCGTAACGAGGGCGTGTCGCCGCGTCACAATCCGGAATTCACGATGATGGAGTTCTACGCCGCGTACACCGACTACAAGTGGCTGATGGACTTCACCGAACAACTGATCCGCCAGGCCGCCGTCGATGCCCTCGGCAACGCGACGATCACCTATCAGGGCCGCGAACTGGATCTGTCGAAGCCGTTCCATCGCCTGACGATCACGCAGGCCATCCAGAAGTACGCACCGCAATACACGGACGCGCAACTGGCGGACGGCGCGTTCCTGCGCACGGAACTGAAGAAGTTCGGCGTCGACGCCACGCAGCCGCAGTTCCTGAACGCGGGTATCGGCGCGCTGCAACTGGCGCTCTTCGAGGAAACGGCGGAATCGCAGCTGTGGGAGCCGACCTTCATCATCGACTACCCGATCGAAGTGTCGCCGCTCGCGCGCGCATCGGATAGCGTGGACGGCATCACCGAGCGCTTCGAGCTGTTCATCACGGGCCGTGAGATCGCCAATGGTTTCTCGGAACTGAACGATCCGGAAGACCAGGCTGCGCGCTTCAAGAAACAGGTCGACCAGAAGGACGCCGGCGACGAAGAAGCGATGTACTACGACGCCGACTACATCCGCGCGCTCGAATACGGCATGCCGCCTGCCGGCGGCTGCGGGATCGGCATCGACCGTCTGGTCATGCTGCTCACCGACAGCCCGAGCATCCGCGACGTCATCCTGTTCCCGCATCTGCGCCGCGAAGACTGATCTTCCCCGCCGATATCGCAGTCCCCGCGCACGGCCGTTTCCCGCCGTGCGCGGCTTCCCGCCCCTCGCCGTTCTTTCCGAAGCGCACGTACCGTTTGTAACTATCGGTAAAAGCTGCGCAATTCGATCCCGTCCGCCTTCCTCTTCATCCCGTCGAAACGCAATTACGGCGCGGCTTTTGGCTTTTGGTGCGGTTCTTGCGTCAGTGGTGGGCAACTTCCGGCTCGCTCGCGGTTACAAATTGAAACCCCGCCCAGATCGGCATGTCAGACACTGATACCGCTACTCTTACAGGTCAAACTCTGCAAAGCTGGAGGCCTACCACCATGGATAACCCAAACAATTCACCGCGCCGCCTTCATCCCCTTATTGCCGTGGCGGCGGGCGCCGTCATCGTCGCCAGTCTGGTGGCGACGGCGGCCGTGACGGGACTGTTCCCGAAAGCTTCGAGCAACGGCGAGCAAAGCGATCAGGTGCAATCGGCGGCCGTCGCGCAGCAACAGCAGCCTGTCGTCGATACCGCACAACCGGCTAACCTGAGCGCGCAACAACAAGCAGCAGCGCAACGGCAAGCCGAACAGCAAGCCGAGCAGCAAGCTGCGCAGCAGCAGGCTGAGGCACAGCAGGCCCAGCAACAGGCGCGGGCCCAGCAGGCACAACAGCAAGCTGCGCAGCAAGCGCCCCAGGCACCCGCGCCGGCCCCGCAATATGCGCAACAGCCGCAATACGCGCAACAGCAACCCGCGCGACCCGCCTACTGTTCGACGTGCGGCACGGTCGAAGCGATTTCGGCGGTGCGCCAGGAGGGCCACGGAACCGGGATTGGCGCCGTGGGCGGCGCGGTGGCGGGCGGTGTCGTCGGCAACCAGTTCGGCAGTGGCGGCGGCCGCACGGCGATGACGCTGCTCGGCGCGCTCGGCGGCGGCCTCGCGGGTAACTCGGTCGAAAAGCATCTGCGCAGCTCGACCAGTTACTCGGTGCGCGTGCATATGGAAAACGGCAAGACGCGCTACTTCACGTATCACGAAGCGCCGCCGTTTCAGCAAGGCCAGCGCGTGCGCGTGGAGAACGGGACGCTCGTCGCGGGCTGATCTTTAACGGACGCTAACGAACGTTAAGGGACGCCCACGCTCGCCAGGCTTCGAGCATTAAAAAAGGCGACTTCCACGGAAGTCGCCTTTGTCTTTGTTGCGCCTCGAAGCGCCACTAAACGCGCCGCACTCAGTAATCCGCGTCTTCGATCCATGCCGCCTGAATCGCTTCAAGGATCTTTTCGTTCGAGCGGTTCGGATCGTCGTCGAAACCGTCCAGTTCCATCACCCAGCGGTGAAGATCGGTGAAGCGCACTTGTTGCGGATCGATCTCCGGGTGCTTGTCGGTCAAGGCCATCGCGATATCTTGCGTGTCGGTCCACTTCATGGCTGCTCGCTCCTGTTAGTGATTTTCCTTCGCGTGGTTGATCGAATAACGCGGAATCTCGACCACGAGATCGTCGCCTTCAGGCATGAGCGCCTGGCACGACAACCGCGATTCGCGTTCGAGACCCCATGCCTTGTCGAGCAGATCGTCCTCGTCTTCTTCCGACGGCGTCAACGCGTCGAAACCCTCACGCACGATCACGTGGCAGGTCGTGCACGCGCAAGACTTCTCGCATGCGTGCTCGATTTCGATGCCGTGTTCGAGCAGATTGTCGCAGATGCTCTTACCCGGCACGGCGTCGATGACCGCGCCTTCCGGACACAGTTCGACGTGAGGCAGCACAACGATTTGAGGCATACAAATTCCGTTCTGGTCTGTGAGGCACGGACACCGCCCTTCAGGCACCGTACCATTTTACTGGTGGCGCGGCCGTTTTTGGCACGCGCCGCGTGATTCAGCGGCGACGCGTGAATCATCGATTCACGACATCGCCCTGGTTGCGTCCACCGCGCCGGCTGAAGACTGGCGCGCCGTCAGATCTCGTCGAGCTTGCGGCCCGCAAGCGCGCGGCGAATGCTCTTGTCCATCCGGCGCGCGGCGAATTCGTCGGTGCCTTCGGCGAGTGTCTTCGTCGCGGCTTCGATTGCGTCGGTATCGTCGCTGGGCGCGATTGCGCGCAGCGCGGCGACGAGATCTTCGAGCGCGCTGCGCTCGTCGGCGTCGAGCAGTTCGCCGTCGGCCGCGAGCGCCGCTTCCGTCGCCTCGATCAGCCGCTGCGCTTCGACCTGCGCCTCGCGCAACGCCCGCGCGCGCATATCGACTTCCGCCGTCTTGAAGCTGTCTTCGAGCATGCGCGCGACGTCGTCGTCGGCGAGGCCGTACGACGGCTTCACGACCACCGACGCCTCCACGCCCGAATGCTGCTCGCGCGCAAACACGGACAGCAGACCGTCCGCATCGACCTGGTAGGTGACGCGGATACGCGCCGCGCCCGCTGCCATCGGCGGAATGCCGCGCAACTCGAAACGCGCCAGCGAACGGCAGTCGGATACGAGCTCGCGCTCGCCCTGGACGACGTGAATCGCCATCGCCGTCTGACCGTCCTTGAAGGTGGTGAATTCCTGTGCACGCGCGACGGGAATGGTCGAATTGCGCGGGATGATCTTCTCGGCGAGACCGCCCATCGTTTCGACGCCGAGCGACAGCGGAATCACGTCGAGCAGCAGCCAGTCGTCGCCGTCGGCGCCGCGGTTGCCCGCGAGCAGATCGGCCTGGATGGCCGCGCCGAGCGCGACGACCTGATCCGGGTCCAGATTGGTCAGCGGCGGCTGGCCGAAGAAGTTTTCGACTGCGCGGCGGATCACCGGCATGCGCGTCGCGCCGCCGACGAGCACGACGCCGTTGATATCGGCCGCCGTCAATTTCGCGTCGCGCAGCGCTTTTTTCGTCGGGCCGAGCGTGCGCTGCACGAGCGCCTGCGTAATCGTTTCGAATGCCGCTTCATCGACGGTGACGTCGATCTTTGCGCCGCTGGCGAGCGTTACCTGGACGGCAGCGTCCGGCGCCGACGACAGCGCTTCCTTCGCGACGCGCACGGCGTCGAGCAGCAGCCGCACGTCTTCCGGCGTCAGCGACGCGGCGGGAACATTCGCCTTCTCCAAAACATGGCGGTACAGCGCGTGATCGAAGTCGTCGCCGCCGAGCGCAGAATCGCCGCCCGCCGCGAGCACTTCGAAAACACCCTTCGTGAGCTTCAGGACGGACAGATCGAAGGTGCCGCCGCCCAGGTCGTACACCGCGTACAGACCCTCCGCGCCGTTGTCGAGACCGTACGCAATCGCGGCCGCCGTCGGCTCGTTCAGCAGGCGCAGCACATTCAGGCCGGCCAGACGCGCGGCATCCTTGGTTGCCTGGCGCTGCGCTTCGTCGAAATACGCCGGCACCGTGATCACCGCACCGACCAGCTCGTCGCCGAGCGTGTCTTCCGCGCGATAACGCAGCGTCGCGAGAATTTCCGCGGACACCTCGACGGGACTCTTCACGCCGTCGACGGTACGGATCTGCACCATGCCCGGCGCATCGACAAAGTCGTAGGGCGCGTTTTCCGCGTGCTCGACTTCGCTCTTGCCGCGCCCCATGAAGCGTTTGACCGAGACGATCGTGTTGCGGGGATCGGTGGCGGCTTCCGCTTTCGCCACGCGGCCAATGCGGCGGCCGCCCTTCTCCAGATACCGCACGACGGACGGCAGCAGATAGTGGCCTTCGTCGTCGGGCAATACGTCGGGCACGCCGCTGCGCACCGCCGCGACGAGAGAGTTGGTCGTGCCGAGGTCGATGCCGACCGCGAGACGCCGCTGATGCGGCGCGGGCGCCATGCCGGGTTCAGAAATTTGCAGTAAAGCCATCTGGAATCTTCTTCGGGGCTTGCTTCGCCCCGGTCCTGATCGTGTTGGTTCGCGTGGTGATTGGGCGGGTTCATCGAACCGCGTCGTGCTGCGACAGGCGGCCTCAGACGTCGAGCCGCTCGATCTGCGTGCCGATCTCCGCAGCCACGCGCTCGATGAACATCAGTTGCCGTACGGCTTCGCCCGCTGCCTGATTCGAGCCGCTGTCGAGCAATGCCGCGAGCTTCGTGAAGCGCAGCTTTTCCTCTTCGCGCAACTCGGCGAGCAATGCATCAAGCGCATCGATGTTCTTCGCCGCCGACGCATCCTCGATGCTCTCGCGCCATTCCATTTGCTGCATCAGGAACGCCGGCTCCATCGCCGTGTTGTTCTCCGCGCCGACATCGATGCCGCGCAGCGTTAGCAGGTAGCGCGCGCGCTTCAGCGGATCGCGCAGCGTCTGATACGCCTCGTTCGTGCGCGTGGCCCACTGCATCGCGATGCGCTTTTGCGCGTCGCCCGCAGCGGCGAAACGGTCGGGATGCACCTGCGCCTGCACCGTGCGATACGCGTGATCCAATGCGGACGTATCGAGCGCGAATTGCTCGGGCAGGTTGAAGAGTTCGAAGTGACTGTCGTTCAGCGAAGCCATCAGGTTACTTTGTCCATGCAATGCGCGCCGGGCAGCGCCGAAGCGCACACCAGGTGCGCGGCGAAATTGAAAAAAGGCGGCACAGGCCGCCTTTTCAGCATGACTCGCGCGCTTACACGCGGAACGATTCGCCGCAGCCGCACTCGTCCTTCACGTTCGGGTTGTTGAACCTGAAGCCTTCGTTCAACCCTTCGCGTGCGAAGTCGAGTTCCGTGCCGTCGATATAAGCGAGGCTCTTCGGGTCCACCACGATCTTCACGCCCTTGCATTCGAACACTTCGTCTTCGGGCGCGAGTTCGTCGACGTACTCGAGCTTATACGCGAGGCCCGAGCAACCCGTCGTGCGCACACCGAGCCGCAGCCCGACGCCCTTGCCGCGCCGGATCAGATATTTCTGCACGTGTTGTGCTGCCTTTTCGGTCAACGTAATTGCCATAGCGTTTCTCAATGTGCGGCACGCCGACGCTCCTCGCGAAGCGTGTCGCGACCCTGCCTGCTTCCCAAATCGTTCCGGCGCGCGCCGATAGCAACCACCACTACCGACGCGTCGCCGTGCCACTCCGACGCACTGAACCGCGCCGTCTTCAAGCCGATTGCTCAGCCTTCGCTGCGTCAGCCGTTTCGCCGTGACGCTGCTTGTAGTCGGCAACGGCCGCCTTGATCGCGTCTTCCGCGAGGATCGAGCAGTGGATCTTCACGGGCGGCAGCGCCAGCTCTTCGGCGATCTGCGTGTTCTTGATCGACAGCGCCTGATCCAGCGTCTTGCCCTTCACCCATTCCGTGACGAGCGAGCTCGACGCGATGGCCGAACCGCAGCCGTACGTCTTGAACTTTGCGTCTTCGATCACGCCGTCTGCGCCAACGCGAATCTGCAGCTTCATCACGTCGCCGCAAGCGGGCGCGCCGACCATGCCAGTGCCGACCGTGTCGTCGTCCTTCGAGAACGAACCGACGTTGCGCGGGTTTTCGTAGTGATCCAGAACCTTGTCGCTATATGCCATTTTGTGACTCCTTGATTCGATTCAACCTGCGTGCGTGTATCGACTGATTTCAGGCGCGCTCAGTGCGCGGCCCATTGAATCGTCGACAGATCGATGCCGTCCTTGTGCATTTCCCACAGCGGCGACAGATCGCGCAGCTTCGCAATCTTGCTCTTCAGCAGGTTGATGACGTAATCGACGTCCTGCTCCGTCGTGAAGCGGCCGACCGTGAAGCGGATCGAGCTGTGCGCCAGTTCGTCGTTGCGGCCGAGCGCGCGCAGCACATACGACGGCTCCAGCGACGCCGACGTACACGCCGATCCCGACGACACCGCGACGTCCTTCACCGCCATGATCAGCGACTCGCCTTCGACGAAGTTGAAGCTGATGTTCAGGTTGTGCGGGACACGCTTTTCCATGTCGCCGTTCACATACGTTTCTTCGATCTCTTGCAGGCCGCGCAGCAGCTTGTCGCGCAGCATGCGGATGCGTTCGTTTTCGGTCGCCATTTCTTCACGCGCGATACGGAACGCTTCGCCCATGCCGACGATCTGGTGCGTCGCCAGCGTGCCCGAACGCATGCCGCGCTCGTGACCGCCGCCGTGCATCTGCGCTTCGATGCGCACGCGCGGCTTGCGGCGCACATACAGCGCGCCAATGCCCTTCGGGCCATATGTCTTGTGCGCCGAAAACGACATCAGGTCGACCTTCAGCTTCTGCAGGTCGATTTCGACCTTGCCGGTAGCCTGCGCCGCGTCGACGTGGAAAATGATGCCCTTCTCGCGGCAGATCTCGCCGATCGTCTCGATGTCCTGCACGACACCGATCTCGTTGTTCACGTGCATCACCGAAACGAGGATCGTGTCCGGACGCAGTGCGGCCTTGAACACGTCGAGGTCGATCAGACCGTCGTCCTTCACATCGAGGTACGTGACTTCGTAGCCTTCGCGCTCCAGCTCACGCGTGGTGTCGAGCACAGCCTTGTGCTCGGTCTTCACCGTGATGATGTGCTTGCCCTTGCCTTTGTAGAAGTGCGCCGCACCCTTGATGGCGAGGTTGTCCGATTCCGTCGCGCCTGAAGTCCAGATGATTTCGCGCGGGTCGGCGTTGACGAGCGCCGCGACGTTCTCGCGCGCTTCCTCGACGGCACGTTCCGCGTCCCAGCCGTATGCGTGGCTGCGCGATGCCGGGTTACCGAACTGCTCGCGCAGGTACGGAATCATCTTGTCCACCACGCGCGGGTCGACGGGTGTCGTCGCGCTGTAGTCCATGTAAATGGGCAGGTGGGGAATGTCGTTATTCATCAATCGCTCCGGGGACATCAGTGCTTATGGCTTCATGGTTCTGGCGTTCGCGTCTTGGCGCGTTCTGTCAGCCGGCCATGTTGAAAACGGAATTCGGCCCTTTCGGCACCGCGCGCGGCTCCACGGCTGGCGCTTCCGTACGCCGGTCGCGCAGCACAGCCGTCGAGCCTTCGCGCGAACGCTGCTGGTCGACCAGGTCTTTCAGAGAAACGGAGTCGAGATACTCGACCATCTTCTGGTTCAGCGTCGACCACAGTTCATGCGTCATGCAGTGGCCGTCGTGATGCTTCGTGCCTTCGCACGAACCCTTGCCGCCGCATTGGGTGGCATCGAGCGGTTCGTCGACAGCGATGATGATGTCCGCGACCGTCACATCCTCTGCGCGACGCGCGAGGTTGTAGCCGCCGCCCGGCCCGCGCACGGATTCGACGATCTCGTGACGGCGCAGCTTGCCAAACAGCTGCTCGAGGTAGGACAGGGAGATATGTTGGCGCTGGCTGATACCCGCAAGCGTCACCGGGCCCTGCTCCTGGCGCAATGCCAGGTCGATCATCGCCGTGACGGCGAAACGGCCTTTCGTGGTGAGTCTCATATGTGGTGGGAACCGCAATTCTCGACAAGTTTGGTCAAGTATAAATACATGACGGATTTAGTCAAGTATCCCTATCTCGATTTGGGTCATTTACTTAACGAAAAACCTGTCTACGGGGTCAATTGGGGCCGCAGTGCCGCGATCAGGCCACGACAGGCGGCTTCGCACTGGTCCAGCACGATTTCGAAGCCTTCGCCACCGCCGAAGTACGGATCGACGACCTCGCGCGCATCGAAACCTGGCGCGAGTCTTTCCGCGCCACTTGCGTCCGGCGCACCCGCGTCAGCCGCAAATTCCATCAGCAGACGAATCTTGTCGCGCTGCCCGGCCGGACAGATTTGTCTAAGCGCGGCGATATTTTTGTCGTCCATCGCGATGATCAGGTCGAAGCGCTGGAAATCGTCCGCGGTGATCTGACGGCCGCGAAATATCGACAAATCGTAACCGCGATTTTTTGCAGCCCGCTGCGCGCGTTCATCCGGCGCTTCGCCGATGTGCCAGTCGCCCGTACCCGCCGAATCCACGATCACGCGATCCGCCAGCTTCGCTTCTGCCAGCAGGTGCCGCATGACGCCTTCCGCGGTCGGGGAACGGCAAATGTTCCCAAGGCACACGAAGCAGATGGCGACGGTTTTCATCAGTGGCTGAGCGGCTCAGCCGCAAGTGTCATATGTGGTGAAACTGTGCCGCGATTATACAAAGCCATGCAAAATCACGCCGGCGGCGCGCCAGCAGCGATGCCGATTACATCGGCTGTGCGGACATGCGTGCCGTCGCGGGCATGACAGCCTCGCCACCGACGAATCCATACGAAACGGTACGAGCAAGTTCAGCCGACACGCGCTCGGCGGCGAGCGGCGACTGCGCGGCTGCGCCGTTATACAGATGCAGGTAAGCAACGGCCGCAAGCGGCACAACGATGGCTAATGGCCAATACACCGATATTTTCTTTTTCATGATGTGGTTCTCTTTAAGCGGGCCCTAGTGACAGACGCACTTTGCCCAGTCGAAATGGTAGCCGAGGACGCAATCCGGAAAAACCCGCCCCGCCGGAACACAGCGTTGCATCCCGATGAACAGTCGGGATCGCGAAGCGATTTCGCAAAGTGCCGACGCCAGTCTTTCGACCGCCGAAAGATATCCTTACAAAAGCACACACAGGTAATACTCGGCAGGCGGTACAACTAGCTACATGGATAGACACGCATCTCTCGCTTGTCTTAACACTCAAATGAAACGTCTTATTCCTTCTTTCCTTCCTGCCGCCGTTGCACTCTGCGCGGTCGCCACGCTCGGCGGATGTGCCGCGTATCCGTACGGCGGCCCGCCGGCGGGCTACGGCTACAACGACGGGTATTACGATGGCTACGGCGTCCCCGCGTATGGCTACGCCGAGCCGCCCGTTCAATCGAGCCTTTTCCTGGGCTTCGGCGGATACTCGGGGCCCGACTATGACCGCCGCTATTGGGGCGGACGCGGCTATGACCACGGCAATTACGGCAATTACAATCGCGGCGACCGTGGCAACTGGAACGGTAATGGCCGGGGCGGCAATGGCAACAACGGCGGCCCGCCGCGCGGCCAGCCACCACAGGCGGGCAATCCGCCGCCGCAGAACCCCGGCGGCAATTCGGGCGGCGGCTACCATGGCAATCGGCCGCCCGTGCAGGCGGGCGCGGGTCAGCAGCAAGGCGGGGGCAATCGCGGCGGCGGCGGTAGTCGCGGCGGTGGCGGCGGACAGGCATGGAACAACGAAGGCGGCAGGCCGCACTGATTGCCGCAGTGCCTGGCGCAAAAAAGGAAGAGGCTGTATCGCACATGCGATACAGCCTCTTTCAATTTCGACGCTCGAAAGAGGAGCGTTACCCGATATGTGTCTTGCTCGCGGCGTAGAGTTCGCGGAACGTGCGCCCTACGGGCGCCGGCATCTCGCGCGTATTCGTCCAGCCCGCGCCAAGTGGCAGCTTCGCAATCGACTTCCGGCTGCCGCCCATCCGCTCGAGAATCCGCACCGCGACCTTCGTGAAAAGACTGTACGCCGTCGGATGCATGGCCAGATAGCCCCAGACGGCGAGTCCGTAGCGCTCCTGCCACGGCCGCAGATGCCGCTCCACCTGGCGCTCGCGCAGCTTGCGCAGCAGATCCGACAGCGGAATGCCGACCGGGCATACGCTATTGCATTCACCGCATAGCGTCGCGGCCTGCGGAAGGTCGAGCGCCTTTTCGATGCCGACATAGCTGGGAGTGAGCACGGAGCCCATCGGCCCCGGGTAGACCCACCCATACGCGTGTCCGCCGACCTTCTGATACACAGGGCAATGGTTCATGCACGCGCCACAGCGGATACAGCGCAGCATCTCCTGAAAGTCGCCGCCGATCAGCCCGGTGCGCCCGCCATCGACCAGCACCACGTACATATGCTCCGGCCCGTCCTGGTCGCCCTCCCGGCGCGGCCCCGTCAGCACGGAGAAATAGTTCGACACGTCCTGCCCCGTCGCCGAGCGCGGCAACAGACGCATGGCCGTCGCGAGATCCTCGAGCGTCGGCAGTACCTTTTCGATGCCCGTGACCGCGACGTGCACGCGCGGCATCACCGTGCACATGCCTTCGTTGCCTTCGTTGGTCACAAGCGCGACCGAACCCGTTTCCGCGATCACGAAATTGCCGCCCGTCACGCCCATGTCGGCCGTCATGAAGTGCGGGCGCAGCATCTCGCGCGCCTCGCGCGTCATCTCGGGGATTTCGGTCAAACGCGGCTTCTGGTGCGTCTTTGCGAACAGGTCGGCGATCTCTTCCTTATCCTTGTGGACGACGGGCGCGATGATGTGGCTCGGCGGCTCGTTGTCGTTGATCTGCAGAATGTATTCGCCGAGGTCGGTTTCGATCGACTGCACGCCCATCTGTCCCAGCACCTCGTTCAGGCGCATTTCCTCGGACACCATCGACTTCGTCTTGATCACCTTCTTCACGTCGTGCTTGCGCGCGATATCAGCGACGAGCTTCGCGGCGTCTTGTGTCGATTCGGCGAACAGCACGGTGACGCCGCGCCGCGTCGCCTCGCGCTCGAAGGTTTCCAGCCAGACGTCGAGGTTCTCCAGCGCGCGGTTGCGGCGCTCCTTGAGCGCGGCGCGCGTGGCGGGGAAATCGATTGCCAGCATCGCCGACGCGCGCGCCGACACGAATTTCGTCGACAGCTTGGTGAGGTTCTGCTGAAGGCGCTGGTCGGCGAGTTTCTGGCCCGCGCGCGCCTTGAACTGCATCGTTTGGACTTGCATGACAGCCTTGGGGATCGGTTACAGGTTTGCGCTACCGCTTGCTGGCACTTATCAGGCAACGAACAACGTTCGACCGCGCTCAGGCGTCGCCTGCCAGAACCTGCGCGATGTGCAGCACGCGCGTGGTCGTATCGCCCGTGCGCCGCAGGCGCCCTTCGATATTCAACATGCAGCCGAGATCGCCCAGCACGACGGCTTGCGCGCCGCTCGCCTGAACATTGGCGCACTTCTCGTCGACGATCGCCGTCGAGATGTCGCCGAACTTCACGGCAAACGTACCGCCGAAGCCGCAGCAATGCTCGCAGTCCTTCATCTCGGTCACGGCGACGCCAGCCTGCGCGAGCAACGCGCGCGGCTGCTGTTTGACGCCCAGCTCGCGCAGCCCCGAACAGGAGTCGTGATACGTCACGGGCCCCTGAAATTCGCCCGGCGTCAGCTCGACCTTCGCGACGGTGGCGAGAAAATCGGTGAGTTCATAGACCTTCGGACGCAGCCGCCCGAAGCGGCCCATCAGTTCGGGGTCATCAGCGAACAGGTCGCCGTAATGTGCGCGGATCATCCCGCCGCATGAGCCCGACGGCACGACCACGTAATCGTATTGCTCGAACTCGCGCAGCGTCTTTTCCGCCAGGTCCCGCGCGATGCGCCGGTCGCCGGAGTTGTAGGCGGGCTGCCCGCAGCACGTTTGCGCCGGCGGCACGAACACCTCGTAGCCAGCGCGCTCGATCAGCTTGATCGCGGAGAAGCCGATTTCGGGGCGCATCAGATCGATCAGGCAGGTGACGAAAAAACCGACTCGCATGTGTGCTCCTCCGGGGAAACGTCCCCGATTATCCGCTGTTTGGCGCGCAATACCAACGCGTAACCGCCCCACTGCGCAATGAACCGCCAAATAGTGAGATTGGAGGATCATTTCCAATGGCGTTCGCTTTTTTCACAATACGAGATACAATCAGTTTCCGCTGTTTGACGCGTCAACCGTTTAGCCTTATGAGCGATACGAACCCGGACCCCAAGACGTCGATTCAGGTGATCGAGCGCATGATGCGCCTGCTGGATGCCCTCGCCGCGCATAGCGACCCGGTCAGCCTGAAGGAACTCGCGCAACGCACCGATCTTCACCCGTCCACCGCCCATCGCATCCTGAACGATATGGTGACCTGCCGGCTGGTGGATCGCTCGGACCCGGGCACCTACCGTCTCGGCATGCGACTGCTGGAACTGGGCAATCTCGTCAAGGCGCGCCTGTCGGTGCGCGACGCCGCGCTGATGCCGATGCGCGAGCTGCACCGGCTGACGGGCCAGACCGTCAACCTGTCGGTGCGTCAGGGCGACGAAATCGTCTACATCGAGCGAGCCTATTCCGAGCGCTCGGGCATGCAGGTGGTTCGCGCCATAGGCGGCCGTGCGCCGCTGCATCTGACTTCCGTCGGCAAGCTGTTTCTCGCCGCCGACGAATCGACCCGCGTGCGCGCCTACGCGACCCGCACGGGTCTGTCGGGCCACACGCAGAACAGCATCACCGATCTCACCAAGCTGGAACGCGAACTGTCGCACGTGCGCCAGCAGGCATGCGCGCGCGACAACGAAGAACTGGAACTCGGCGTACGCTGCATCGCAGCCGGCATTTACGACGATACGGGCAAGCTCGTCGCTGGCCTGTCGCTGTCCGCGCCGGCCGACCGTCTGCAGGACTCGTGGCTCGGCCAGTTGAGCAAGACTGCGCTGGTAATTTCCGAGTCGCTCGGCTATCACCCGCAGGTGCAGCACGCAAGCACTTCGGCACATACAGCATGATGCCCGCCCACACGCGCGAATAAAAAAGCCCCGCAATGCGGGGCTTTTTGTTGGGCAGAGCTTTCGCTCAGGTCCCGGCGCCGTTGGCGTCCGCGCTGGTGATGCGCTGTTCGCCGCCGTTGTCGAGCCACGTGCGCAGACGTTGCGCATCGGCGAAACGCGAGTACTTGCCCGATGAATCGAGCAGCACCATGATCATCGGACGATCGTGGATCGTTGCCTGCATCACGAGGCACTCGCCTGCTTCGTTGATGAAGCCTGTCTTCTGCAGGCCGATATCCCAAGTCGGGTTGCGCACCAGCGCGTTCGTGCTGTTGTAGGCAATCGTGCGCTTGCCCGTGTACACCTCGTAGCTGCGATCGGTCGAGAACCTGCGGATCAGCGGATACTGATACGCGGCGTTGACCATCTTCACCAGATCACGCGCGCTCGATACGTTCTGGCTCGTCAGGCCCGTCGGATTTTCGAAGTGGGTGTCGGTCATGCCGAGCGCCTTCGCCTTCGCGTTCATCGCGGCCATGAAAGCGGGACGACCACCCGGGAAGTAACGCGACAACGCTGCCGCCGCGCGGTTTTCCGACGCCATCAGCGCGATGTGCAACATGTCCTCACGCGAGAGCACCGAGCCGACCGACAGGCGCGAGCCGGTATTCTTCTCGTAGTCGCGATCTTCGTCGGTGACTTCGATCTGCTCGGTCATCGCCGCCTTCGAATCGAGCACGACCATCGCCGTCATCAGCTTGGTGATCGACGCGATGGGCACGACGGCGCGCGAGTTCTTGTCGAACAGCGACTCAGACGTGTTCTGGTCGACCACGTAAGCGACGCTCGAACGCAGCATCAGCGCGTCAGGCGTCTCGTGCAGGCCGAACGCCGTGCCGACGGACGGTTGACGCGGCTCGAACGCGACGCGGCGCACGACCGAGTGATGACGGCCGTTCACGGTGTACGAGACGCGGCGCTTCTTCGAAACGGTGCGGGGCTGATCGTCATCGTTCTTCGCGGCGGCCTTGACGTCCTTCGCGGCTTTCGACGACTTGCTGGAGACTTGCTCGGCGGCGGCCTTCTTCGAAGGCTTCTTACCGGCTTTCGCGGACGTGGCAGGCGCCGTGGCGGACGCGGCGAAGGCGTCCACCGGCGCAGCAAAAGCCGCTGCGATGACCACCGAGGCAGCCACCGACAGAGCGGTGCTGAGCGCCGCGCCGTGCATCACTTTCAGTGACGAAAACATGTCGGTTTTCATTGGTGTTCTGGTTGGAGCGGCGAGAGAGTTTTCGCCAGTGTAGTAAAACAGTTAAAAATTAGCAATATTAAGCACTTATCGACAGTCCTTAAACCGAGTTGTCAGACTCGATTGCGGAAATGCAATAAGTTGCAGGTGCATCATTGAAAATACCAATGACACGCCAGCAAGCCGCCCTCGCCAATTCGCTGAAAGACTCTCACTCGTTCAGCATATCGGCATCTTCGAACCAAACTTGATCAGGGGAAGTACGGTCGCGTACGCATGGCAATACGATCCTGCCGCAAGCATCCAGCGCGCGATGCCTGCCGCACCGAAGCACACATGCGGACGGGCGCGCCGGCCGACTCTTAAGCGACTACTGCGAAGCAGCATGCCGCGCGTTCGACCGGGATGGCGATTTAACGTTCCGCTACGGTTTTCGGTTTACCTGAGAATTTTACCTTTTTGCCCGAAAATTCGCCTTCGGCGCATCCCAAGCCCTTATCTGGCTTGAGAGACCACCTTTTTCACCGCACCACATCGGTGCAAACCCTAATGTGCACACGCTTCACCACAATGTCATAAACGCTACATAACGTCTTGTTTTATTAGTAATTTCTATGCGTTGTGCGTTGCACAAAAAAGTCCTTGACATCTATCGGCGTCGTCCTAAAATGGGAACCATTGCTGCGACGCACAATTGACAGCGGACCAGCGATTCCTAATTTGTTCTGCAGTTAACCCAACTCGGTCCGCGCCAGACGGGCCGGTAATCCAGGAGCGTAAACATGACTCTGCTGACCCCTGAGCAATTCGCCGCAGCACAGAAGGCCAACCTTGAAACGCTGTTTGGCCTGACTTCGAAGGCATTCGAAGGCGTCGAAAAGCTGGTCGAGCTGAATCTCCAGGTCGTCAAGTCGACGATCGCTGAAGGCCAGGAAAACGCACAACGTGCGCTGTCGGTGAAGGACGCGCAAGAACTGCTCGCGCTGCAAGCGAGCCTGACGCAGCCGGTGGCCGAGAAGGTTCTGTCGTACGGTCGTCACCTGTACGAAATCGCATCGGCCACGCAAGCTGAGTTTGCGCGTGTTGCTGAAGCGCAATATGAAGAACAGAACAAGAAGGTGCAGGCGCTCGTCGAGAACGTCGCGAAGAACGCACCGGCTGGTTCGGAAACGGCTGTCGCCGTGATCAAGTCGGCCATTACGGCCGCGAACACGACGTACGAAACGGTTCACAAGGCAACGAAGCAAGCTGTCGAAATCGCTGAAAGCAACTTCAACGCGGCTGCTACGGCTGCATCGAAGGCCGCTTCGCAAGCTGCTGCTCAGGCTTCGCGTACGGCAGCTTCGGCCAAGAAGGCTGCTGTCTGATAACGATGTAACGGCTTCAACGGATCGGGCTTCACCTGCGTGTCGACGGATGCCCCATCGTTTGTCGGCGCGCAGCCGCGAGATGCACTGTCGAAGTGACTGGCGGTATGAACAGCGCCGCATGGTCGAGACTTCAGTGGCCATGCGGCCAGACGCTCCGATACGTTAAACAGCGTATCGTTTCCCCGGTCTAGGCCGGGTTTTTTTTGCCTTTTTTTTGTTTTTTTGCCTGCGCGGCCGGCGGTCTGGTTTGGTTCGGTTGTTCGCGGTGGTATCCGTGAGTTGCCTGCGTGCCTCAGGCGTTGCAGTTCGGTGTATTTGACTTCGCGTTGGCATTCGCGGTTTACTTTTATTTTTGCTTTTGCTTTCGCTGGCATCCGCGAATTGTTAGCGTGCTTCAGGCGTTGCCCCTGTGCGGGGCGGCACCTACTTTTCTTTGCCGCCGCAAAGAAAAGTAGGCAAAAGAAAGCGGCTCACACCGCCAGCGCTAATTCTTGCCTGAGGGCCCCCAAAGGGTCTTACGCTTCACACGGCAATCACATGACCCACGTCCGTTGCCAACGCTCTGAATGAGCGCCTCACCCACTTCAAGCACCCGCGTTTCGGCATGCCTCACCAGACAGTCCACGGCCGCCCAGGTGGCAAACTGTGTGTCGGCCCTCGGTGCTCCACACGCTTCACTCCAGACCGATAGCGCGCGCGTCCCACCCGGTAAGAGCGCCAAGCCATACGACGCGACAACCGACACACAGTTTGCCACCTGGGCGGCACATACCATTCGCTGCCGCTGGCCCGGGTACGGGTAATTGAAGCGGGTGAGGCGTTTGTTCGAAGCGTTGGCAACGGGCACTAACCAAGGCGCTGGTGTGTGAACGATGGGGACGTTGGGGGCCCGTGGGTAAACGTCAAGAATTGGCGGTGTGAGCCGCTTTCTTTTGCCTACTTTTCTTTGCGGCGGCAAAGAAAAGTAGGTGCCGCCCCGCACAGGGGCGACGCCTGAAGCACGCTAACAATTCGCGGATGCCAGCGAAAGCGAAAGCAAAAGCAAAAGCAAATCGCGGATGCCAACACCAACCAAAGCACCCCCAAAAAAAACGGCGCACCCCTTCGCCAAAAAGGGCACGCCATCACCACGATAAATCCACCTCAGGTTACTTCTTCTTCTGCGGCGGCAAATCCGTACAAACACCTTCATAAAGCTCGGCAGCCATACCAATCGACTCCCCGAGCGTCGGGTGCGGATGAATCGTCTTCCCGATATCCGTCGCGTCAGCGCCCATCTCAACCGCCAGGCACACTTCGCTGATCAGATCGCCGGCATTCAGACCTACAATCCCGCCACCGATAACGCGATGCGTCTCCTCATCGAAGATCAGCTTCGTAAAGCCCTCGTCGCGACCATTCGCGATCGCGCGCCCCGAAGCGGCCCACGGGAACACCGCCTTGCCGTACTTGATGCCTTCGGCCTTGCACTGTTCTTCCGTCTTGCCCGCCCACGCCACCTCCGGATCGGTGTAAGCCACCGACGGAATCTGCAGCGCGTCGAAGTACGCCTTCTCGCCATGCGCCGCTTCCGCCGCGACATGGCCTTCATGCACGGCCTTGTGCGCGAGCATCGGCTGACCCACGACATCGCCGATCGCGAAGATGTGCGGCACATTGGTCCGCATCTGCTTGTCCACTTCGATGAAGCCGCGATCCGTCACAGCCACGCCCGCCTTGTCCGCGCCGATCTTCTTGCCGTTCGGGCTGCGGCCCACGGCAACCAGCACGAGATCGTAGCGTTGCGCCTCGGCGGGTGCCTTCTCGCCTTCGAACGACACGTAAATGCCATCCGGCTTCGCTTCCGCCGCCGTCGTCTTGGTCTTCAGCATCACGTTGGTGAAACGCTTGCTGTTGAATTTCTCCCAGACCTTCACGAGATCGCGATCCGCGCCAGCCATCAGACCGTCGAGCATTTCGACCACATCGATCTGCGCGCCGAGCGTCGCATAAACGGTGGCCATTTCCAGACCGATAATGCCGCCGCCGATCACGAGCATGCGCTTCGGAATCTGACGCAGTTCCAACGCGCCCGTCGAATCGACCACGCGCGGATCTTCCGGAATGAACGGCAGCTTCACGGCTTGTGAGCCGGCCGCGATGATCGCCTGCTTGAACTTGACGACCTTCTTGCCGCTCTCGCCCTGCACTTCCATGTGATGCGGATCGACGAACGTGCCGACACCCGTCACGACTTCGACCTTGCGCGCCTTCGCCATGCCGGCGAGACCGCCCGTCAGCTTCTTGACGACGCCCGACTTGAAGTCGCGCAGCTTGTCGAGATCGATCTGCGGCTTGCCGAACGAGATGCCGTGCGAGCCGAGGGCAGCCGCTTCGTCGATCACGAGCGCCGTATGCAGCAACGCCTTCGACGGAATACAGCCAACGTTCAGACACACGCCGCCGAGCGTCGCATAGCGTTCGACCAGCACCGTCTTCATACCGAGGTCAGCCGAACGGAATGCTGCCGAGTAACCACCAGGCCCGGCGCCAAGCACGAGCATGTCGCACTCGATATCGGCGGAACCGGAATAGCTGCCTGCTTGCGGCGCGGCCGCCGCTGCAGCAGCGGGCGCGGGAGCAGGCGCAGCCTTCGGCGCGGGCGCAGCCGCCGCGCCTTCGCCTTCGAGCAACAGCAGCACGCTGCCTTCCGAAACGTTATCGCCGACCTTGACCTTCAGTTCCTTGACGACGCCGGCGGCCGGGCTCGGCACATCCATGGTCGCCTTGTCGGATTCGAGCGTGACGAGCGACTGCTCCTTCTCGACGCGATCGCCGACCTTCACCGCGACTTCGATCACGGGCACATCTTTATAGTCGCCGATATCCGGCACTTTGATTTCCTGCACGCCACCACCGCCTGCTGCCGGCGCGGCAGCGGGCGCGGGTGCAGGCGCAGCTTTCTCAGGTTCCCTGGCGGCCTTCGCTTCGCCCGACGTTTCCACCGTGGCGATGACGGTGCCTTGCGAGACCTTGTCGCCCGCCTTGACGCGGACTTCCTTGACCGTGCCGGCCGCTTCGCTCGGCACTTCCATGGAGGCCTTATCGGTTTCGAGCGTCAGCAGCGACTGCTCTTTCTCGATGGTATCGCCCGGCTTGATATTGACTTCGATGACATCGACGTCCTTGAAATCGCCGATGTCCGGCACCTTCACTTCGACGAGACTCATAGTGTCCCCTTCTCTTATTGACCGTGTTGAACGATGAGCCGCTGAACCTTCGCCTCAAAAACCCGCAACGCCAAACGCAGACTCAATGCTGTCCGCCAAGGACGCGCCTTTCTGTTGCCTGCTTTTCTTTGGAAGACGCCCCGCAGGAAGTACTCTTGGGGTGCAAAGAAAAGTAGGGACCGCCCCGCACAGGGGCGACGCCAGAAGCGAGACGACAAAGCAGGTTCAACGACGAAGCATGAGCAACCACGAAAAGCTCACGCCTCGCCACGCGACAAACGCCCAACAATCAAAGAATCACACGCCGGAAATCGGCAAGAATCGACCCAAGATACGCATTGAAGCGCGCCGCTTCAGCCCCGTCGATCACCCGATGGTCATACGACAGCGACATCGGCAGCGTGAGACGCGGCACGAACTGCTTACCGTCCCACACCGGCTTCATCGCACTGCGCGACAGCCCGAGAATCGCGACTTCAGGCGCATTGATGATCGGCGTGAAGTTGGTCCCGCCAATACCACCCAGCGACGAGATCGAGAAGCAGCCGCCTTGCATCTGGTCGGGCTTGAGCTTGCCTTCGCGCGCGAGCTTCGACAACTCGGTCATTTCCTTCGCGATATCGACGAGACCCTTCTTGTCCGCATCGCGGATCACGGGCACGACGAGACCGTTCGGCGTATCGGCGGCAAAACCCACGTTGTAGTACTGCTTGAACACGAGGTTGTCGCCATCGAGGCTCGCATTGAACGTCGGGAACTTCTTCAGCGCGGCGACGACGGCCTTGATCACGAACGCAAGCATCGTGAACTTGACGCCCGACTTCTCGTTTTCCTTGTTCAGCTTCACGCGCAGTTCTTCGAGTTCGGTGATGTCCGCTTCGTCGTTGTTCGTGACGTGCGGGATCATGACCCAGTTGCGGTGCAGGTTC
Source organism: Paraburkholderia caribensis (assembly GCF_002902945.1). Taxonomy (NCBI): domain Bacteria; kingdom Pseudomonadati; phylum Pseudomonadota; class Betaproteobacteria; order Burkholderiales; family Burkholderiaceae; genus Paraburkholderia; species Paraburkholderia caribensis. The sequence goes on along the minus strand of NZ_CP026101.1, from coordinate 1,313,684 downwards.
GCGCCGGAAATCTTCTTGATGCGCGACAGCGGCTTCGGATCGACCGGGCCGAACTTCGTGAAGTCGATCTTCGGCCACGGCAGCAGACCGAGTTCGCCTCCACCCGCAGCAGCAGGTGCAGCAGCAGCGGCGGGCGCGGCGCGCTGGCCCGTCATCACGCCCTTGACGAACGCGGTGACGTCGTCCTGCGTAATGCGGCCCTTCGGACCCGTGCCCGTCACACGCGACACGTCGACACCCAGTTCGCGCGCAAACTTGCGCACCGACGGCGACGCATGGCTCACGCGATACGCGCCGCCTTCGCCTGCCGGAATGACGGGCGCCTGCGCGAGCGCGGACGGTTGCGCCGGCGCTGGCGACGGCGCAGCGGGCGCGTCCGACGGCTTTTCTTCGGGCTTCGCGGCAGCGGGTGCCGGAGCGGGCGCAGCGGCGCCGCCGCTGTCGCCTTCGAGCAGCACGATCAGCGTACCTTCGGACACGCTATCGCCGACCTTGACCTTGATTTCCTTCACGATGCCGGCGGCGGGGCTCGGCACGTCCATCGTCGCCTTGTCGGATTCGAGGGTGACGAGCGACTGTTCCTTCTCGACGCGGTCGCCGACCTTCACGCCGACTTCGATCACGGGCACATCTTTGTAGTCGCCGATATCCGGCACCTTCACTTCCTGCACGCCGCCCGTCTTGCCGGATGCAGCCGCGGGGGCGGGTGCAGCGGCAGGCGCGGGAGCCGGTGCGGGGGTCGCGGCAGGCGCGGCCGCGCCGTTGCCTTGCGCGGGCTTTGCGGCACCGCCGCCTTCGCCGTCGAGCAGCACGATCAGCGTGCCTTCCGACACCGTGTCGCCAAGCTTGACCTTCACTTCCTTGACCGTGCCCGACGCGGGGCTCGGCACATCCATCGTCGCCTTGTCGGATTCCAGCGTGACGAGCGACTGCTCTTTCTCGACGGTATCACCCGCCTTCACCAGCACCTCGATCACAGGGATGTCCTTGTAATCGCCGATGTCCGGCACCTTGACTTCGATCGCTTGGCTCATTGTTTTCTGTCTCCAGGGCCGCGCGCGCCTCGTCCGCCCGCTTCGGGCGGCGAGGTGCGCATTGGGGCTCGCGGGTCGATGCCTTAGACGGTCATCGGGTTGGGTTTGGACGGATCGAGGTTGTACTTCTTCAGCGCGTCGGCCACGACCTTGCGCTCAATCGTACCCTCATCGGCCAGCGCGCTCAGCGCAGCGACCGTGGTCCAGTAGCGGTCCACTTCGAAGAAGTGACGCAGCTTCTCGCGTGTATCCGAGCGGCCGAAGCCGTCCGTGCCCAGCACGACGAAGCGTTGCGGCACGAACGCGCGGATCTGGTCGACCAGCGCGCGGACGTAGTCCGTCGATGCGATCACTGGACCCTTCGCGTCCTTCAGCAGCGTCTCGACGTGCGAGAGCTTCTTCTCTGCCAGCGGGTTCAGCAGGTTCTGACGCTGCACTTCGTGACCTTCGCGGGCCAGTTCCGTGAAGCTCGGTACGCTCCACAGATCCGACTCGACGCCCCAGTCGTTCTTCAGCAGGTCGGCGGCGGCGATCACTTCGTTGAAGATCGTGCCCGCGCCCATCAGCTGCACGCGCGGCGCCTTGGCGTTGTCCGCGCCCTTGCGGAACGCGTACATGCCCTTGATGATGTCCTTCGCGACGTGCTCGCCCTGCGGGATGGCCGGGTGCTCGTAGTTCTCGTTCATCACCGTGACGTAATAGAACACGTCTTCCTGCTCCTGCACCATGCGGCGCAGACCGTCCTGCATGATGACGGCGAGTTCGTAGCCGAACGTCGGGTCATAGCTGATGCAGTTCGGCACCGATGCCGCCCACAGCAGCGAGTGGCCGTCTTCGTGCTGCAGGCCTTCGCCGTTCAGCGTCGTGCGGCCCGCCGTGCCGCCCAGCAGGAAGCCGCGCGAGCGCATGTCGCCCGCGGCCCATGCCAGATCGCCGATGCGCTGGAAGCCGAACATCGAATAGAAGATGTAGAACGGAATCATGATCTCGCCGTGCGTCGAGTACGACGTCGCCGCTGCGATCCAGTCCGACATGCCGCCTGCTTCGTTGATGCCTTCCTGCAGGATCTGGCCCGTCGTCGATTCCTTGTAGAACATCAGCTGGTCGGAATCTTCCGGCACGTACTTCTGGCCGTCCTGATTCCAGATGCCGATCTGGCGGAACAGACCTTCCATGCCGAAGGTGCGCGATTCGTCCGGCACGATAGGCACGACGCGCTTGCCGATGACCTTGTCCTTCAACACGATGTTGAGGATACGGACGAACGCCATCGTCGTCGAAATTTCACGGCCTTCGCCCGTGCCCTTGAGCAGCGGCTCGAATGCTTCGAGCGACGGCACGGGCAGCGATTCCGCCTTCTGGCGGCGCGCCGGCAGATAGCCGCCGAGTTCCTGACGGCGGGCGCGCATGTATTCGAGTTCCTTCGAGCCTTCCTCGAAGGTCAGATACGGCACGTGCGCGATTTCGTCGTCCGAGATGGGCAGGCGGAACTGGTCGCGGAACTGCTTGAGCGACTCCACCTGCATCTTCTTCTGCTGGTGGGTGATGTTCATCGCCTGGCCGGCTTCGCCCATGCCATAGCCCTTGATGGTCTTGGCGAGGATCACGGTCGGCTGCCCCTTGGACTGCGTCGCTTCCTTGAACGCGGCGTAGATCTTGTGCGGATCGTGGCCGCCGCGGTTCAGGTTCCACACGTCGTCGTCCGACCAGTCGGCGACCAGCGCCTTCAGTTCCGGCGTGTTGAAGAAGTGCTCGCGAACGAACGCGCCCGATTCCGACTTGTACGTCTGATATTCGCCGTCGACGACTTCCATCATCCGGCGCATCAGCGCGCCCGATTTGTCGCGTGCGAACAGGGCATCCCAACGGCTGCCCCAGATGACCTTGATGACGTTCCAGCCCGCGCCGCGGAATTCGCTTTCGAGTTCCTGGATGATCTTGCCGTTGCCGCGCACCGGGCCGTCCAGGCGCTGCAGGTTGCAGTTGATGACGAACACGAGGTTGTCCAGACGCTCGCGGCCGGCCATGCCGATCGCGCCGAGCGATTCCGGCTCATCCGTTTCGCCGTCGCCGAGGAACGCCCACACCTTGCGGCCGTCCGTCTTCGCGATGCCGCGCGCCTGCAGGTACTTCATGAAGCGCGCCTGGTAGATCGCCATGATCGGGCCGAGACCCATCGACACCGTCGGGAATTGCCAGAAGTCCGGCATCAGCCACGGGTGCGGATACGACGAGATGCCCTCGCCGCCCACTTCCTGACGGAAATTGTCGAGCTGGTTCTGCGTCAGACGGCCGAGCAGGAACGCGCGCGCGTACACGCCCGGCGACGAGTGGCCCTGCACGAACACGAGGTCGCCGCCGTGATCTTTCGACGGCGCGTGCCAGAAGTGATTGAAGCCGACGTCGTACAGCGTGGCCGCCGATGCGAACGACGCGATGTGGCCGCCGACGTTGGTTTCCTTGCCGGCGCGCAGCACCATCGCCATCGCGTTCCAGCGCGTGTACGAACGGATGCGGTGTTCGACGTCCTGGTCGCCCGGAATCTTCGCCTGATTCGCGACGGGGATCGTGTTGATGTACGGGGTGTTGGCGGAGAAAGGCAGATGCTCGCCATGCACGCGGGCAAATTCGATCTGCTTCTCGATGAGGTAGTGAGCGCGGTCGGGTCCGACAGCAGAAATCACGCCATCTAGCGCTTCGAGCCATTCGGCCGTTTCTTGCGGGTCGTTGTCGTCTTTGGCGTTGGCGACGTATTTCAAGACTTCGTCAGGTACAGCGGACATGCTCGTCTCCTGGATATGGGAACGCTCTGTGAACAGGCGACGCGGACTAACGTCGAGGACGAACATCGGCCGCGGCAGCTTCCGGCCGATTGTAATAAGGCCCACATTGCCTGCGCAACAAAATTTTCAGATTACGAGAGAGTTTCTCATAATGCGAAAAATTGTTGCGACGCACCCTGGTTTGACTGCCCATCAGCAAGTACGTCGGCTAGTTTGCGCCGAATTGCGTGACTTTCACCGCTTTTTTGCGTCATTTGCATGTCAGGCGCTGCGCTACAATGCCAGCCATGTTGACCGATCGGCTTTTCGCACGCTCGGCGCGCTCTGCCGGACAGTCGGCGGATTCGTCGCCGTCCCGCTGGCACCACGGACCGTGGTGGTCGAATTCCTATTTGCTGACGCCGCTGCTGTCGATCCTCGTGTTCCTCGTGGTCATGAGTCTGATCCTGTGGAGCCTGAACCGGCGCGAGCAGCAGCAGCAGGAAGACACGCTTTACCGCAACGTCGCGTGGGCGCAGCAGCAGATCCGCCTGTCCATGACGGGCGCGCAGGAACAGCTTCAGGCGCTCGCCCGCGACCTCGTCTCCGGCCGCGCCGACCCGCATTCCTTCCAGGTGTCGACGGCCGACATCATGCAGGGGCATCCCGAGATCCTCTACATGAACTGGTACACCAGCGCGCAGCAGCCGCGCTGGCCGAACAACGCGCTGCCCGTGCTGGGCCAGCGTCTCGCCAAGCCCAACGACCAGCAGATGGACGAGGCCGTCAAGGCCGCCTTCGCGGAAGCGAAGAACACGCGCCGCCAGGTCTACTCGCCGCTGATGTACGACGACGTCGGCAATGGCTACATCACGCTGCAAACCCCCGTTTATCGCGACCGCGACTTCCTCGGCACGGTCGCGGCCGTGTTCTCGGTCGAAGGGATACTGAAGCGCGACATCCCGCCGGAGCTATCGGCGAAGTACAAGATTTCGATCATCGACATCAACAACCGCGAGCTGGCCACCACGTCCACGCGCCCGCGCCTGCCGCGCGACGCGTATTACGACCTGCCGCTCGATCCGCCCGGCCAGGGCGTGTCGGTGCGCGTGTACGCGTACCCGCAGATGACCAACTTCACGAACAACACGCTCGTGTGGCTGGTCGCGGGGCTGTCGTGTTTCGTGCTGTGGAGCTTGTGGAGCCTGTGGAAGCACACGCGCCAGCGCTTCGAGGCGCAGCAGGCGCTGTACGCCGAAGCCTTCTTCCGCCGCGCGATGGAAAACTCCGTGCTGATCGGCATGCGCGTGCTCGACATGCACGGCCGCATCACGCACGTGAACCCGGCGTTCTGCCGGATGACGGGCTGGGACGAAAGCGATCTGGTCGGCAAGAATGCGCCGTTCCCGTACTGGCCGCGCGACTCCTACCCGGAGATGCAGCGCCAGCTCGACATGACCTTGCGCGGCAAGGCGCCCTCTTCCGGGTTCGAGCTGCGCGTGCGCCGCAAGGACGGCTCGCTGTTCCACGCGCGGCTGTATGTGTCGCCGCTGATCGACAGCTCGGGACGGCAGACGGGCTGGATGTCGTCGATGACGGACATCACCGAGCCCAAGCGCGCGCGCGAAGAACTCGCCGCCGCGCACGAGCGCTTCACCACCGTGCTCGAAAGCCTCGACGCCGCCGTGTCCGTGCTCGCCGCCGACGAAGCCGAGCTGCTGTTCGCGAACCGCTATTACCGGCACCTGTTCGGCATCCGCCCGGACGGCCATCTTGAACTGGCGGGCGGCGGCGGCTTCGACAGTTCGGCGGCTTCGTCGGATTCGATCGATATGGTCGACGCCTTCGCCGGCCTGCCCGCCGCGGCGCTCACGGAAGGCTCCGCCGACGCGCAGGAAGTCTACGTGCAAGGCATCCAGAAGTGGTTCGAAGTGCGCCGCCAGTACATCCAGTGGGTGGACGGCCATCTCGCGCAGATGCAGATCGCGACCGACATCACCACCCGCAAGCAGGCACAAGAACTGGCACGCCAGCAGGACGAGAAACTCCAGTTCACCAGCCGCCTGATGACGATGGGCGAAATGGCGTCGTCGCTCGCGCACGAATTAAACCAGCCTCTCGCGGCCATCAATAACTATTGCTCTGGAGCCGTGGCGCTGGTTAAATCTGGTCGGACAACTCCCGACAACCTGTTACCAGTTCTCGAAAAGACGGCGCAGCAGGCTGTGCGGGCCGGCATGATCATCAAGCGCATCCGCGAATTCGTGAAACGCAGCGAACCGAAACGCCAGGCCACCCGCGTCGCCGACATCGTCGCCGATGCCGTCGGCCTTGCCGAGATCGAAGCACGCAAGCGCCGCATCCGCATCGTGACGGATATGCGCCAGCGTCTGCCCGTCATCTATGTCGATCCGGTGCTGATCGAGCAGGTGCTCGTGAACCTGCTGAAGAACGCGGCGGAAGCGATGCACGACGCGCGGCCCAATGCCGTCGACCCCGTCATTCGCCTCGTCGTCAAGCTCGATTCCGGCTTCGTATGCCTCAGTGTCGTCGACCAGGGGCCGGGCGTCGACGAAGCCACGGCCGAACGTCTCTTCGAACCGTTTTACAGCACCAAGTCCGACGGCATGGGCATGGGGCTGAACATTTGCCGTTCGATCATCGAATCGCATCGCGGACGCCTGTGGGTGGTCAACAACGTCGAATCCGACGGCCACATCACGGGCGCCACTTTCCATTGCAGTCTGCCTATTGGAGAGCCTGACGGCCCGAGCAACGGCGGGTCAGAGGCGCCGACACCACAAACCGTTACGGGAGAGCTATGAACACCCCAGTTACCACACAGGAAACCGTGTTTGTCGTCGACGACGATGAAGCGGTGCGAGATTCGCTGCGCTGGCTGCTGGAGGCGAACGGTTATCGCGTTCAGTGCTTCTCCAGCGCCGAGCAGTTCATCGACGCATGGCAGCCGCATCAGCATCCCGGCCAGATCGCGTGCCTGATTCTCGACGTGCGGATGTCGGGCATGAGCGGGCTCGAACTGCAGGAACGCCTGATCGCCGACAACACGCTGCTCCCCATCATCTTCGTGACGGGTCACGGCGACGTGCCGATGGCCGTGTCGACGATGAAGAAAGGCGCAATGGACTTCATCGAAAAACCGTTCGACGAAGCGGAACTGCGCAAGCTGGTCGAACGCATGCTCGACAAGGCCCGCAGCGAAAGCAGCAGCGTCCAGCAACAGCGCGCCGCCGCCGAGCGCCTCGGCAAGCTCACGGCGCGCGAGCATCAGGTGCTCGAGCGCATCATCGCAGGCCGCCTGAACAAGCAGATCGCCGACGACCTCGGCATCAGCATCAAGACGGTCGAAGCGCACCGCGCCAACATCATGGAAAAGCTCAACGTGAACACGGTCGCCGATCTGCTGCGTCTCGCGTTGTCTAACAAGCCACAACAGGCGCAGTAATCCCACCGTAGTCCGCGTTGCGGCCGTCATCACGCGATGGCCGCGATCGTCGCCTGCGCTTCGTTGCGCAGGCGCATGAAGCAACGTCGGCGCCCGCTGAGGCCGTCGCGCGGCGCAGTCTTTAGCGCCATTCCCCCCTTCTCTTGCGCACGATTCTTCGTCGCGCGCGGCGCTCCCATTTCATTAGCAATCCCAACTGACTCGCATGGCATCCGTCGGCCCGTCTCGCACCGCGAGCGCGACCGGTTCGGGCGCCCGCGTTGAAGTTTGATATCGCGCATTGACAGTCGCGGCCCCGCTTTTTAATTTACCTACCAGATCAACCGAAAAAGCGACCCATGCCCGACACGTGCAACGCGGGCCGCGACGCGTGCATCGCTGGCCACGATGCGTGCCGCATGAAGCGCTCTCGCCGCGAACGACGCCGTGGCTACAGATTGCCCTTGCGCGTCCCGCCCACTTCCATTATCAGTCGCCCTACACCGTCGTCCGCTTGTCGCTCCATTGCCACAAGACCGCGTGGCGGCATGCCGGCCCGGGCCGGCAGCCGCTGTGCTCACAACGCAGCAAGGAGGTTTTCATCGTGAAACGTTACGGACCCTACGGGCCGCGCGCGTGGCTCGTCTGCGCGGCGCTGGCAGGCATGCCGCTCGCTGCGGGCCTCGTCGCGCCCACTGGCGCCGTCGCGCAAACGCCCGCGAAAGTCTCGAACCAGCAACTCGATTCGCTGACCGCGCCCATCGCGCTCTATCCCGATGCGCTGCTCGCGCAGGTGCTGATGGCGTCGACGTTCCCGCAGGACGTGACGGCGGCCGCCGCGTGGTCGAACGCGAACTCGCAGTACAAGGGTGACGACGCCGTGAAAGCCGTCGCATCGGAGCCGTGGGACCCGAGCGTGCAATCGCTGGTGGCGTTCCCTCAGGTGCTCGCGACGATGGCCTCGAAGCCCGACTGGGTGCAGCAGCTCGGCAACGCGTTCCTCGCGCAGCCCAACGACGTGATGGACTCGGTGCAGCGGCTGCGCAAGCAGGCGCAGTCGGCGGGTAATCTGAAATCGAGCGAGCAGCAAAAGGTGATCGTCGAGCAAAGCACGATCCAGATCGTGCCCGCCAATCCGCAGGTGGTCTACGTGCCGACCTATAACCCGACCGTCGTCTACGGCACGTGGCCCTACCCGGCCTACCCGCCCGTCTATGTGCCGCCGCCTCCCGGCTACGCGATCGCAACGGGATTCATGACGGGGCTCGCATTCGGCGCGGGCGTGGCCGTCGCCAATTCGCTGTGGGGCGGGTTCAACTGGAACAATCACGACGTGAACATCAACGTCAACCGCTACAACAACATCAACGTCAACAACCGGATCAACTCGAATACCTCGACCGCGAACTGGAACCGCAACGAGAGCATCAACCGCAATAATGCGAACTTCAATCGCAACAACGCCAATGTGAACAGCAGTAACCTCGCTGCGCAGCGCGACCAGTTTCGCGGACGCGACGCCTCGCGCGCGCAGGCGCAGCAGACGCTGCAGAACCGTACTGGCCAGAACCTGAGCGGCAACGCGAGTCAGCGGGTGCAGAACATCCATCAGGGCGGTGCCAGCGAGGGCAATCTCCGCAACAGCGCGCAAAACCTGAACCGCGACAACGCGTTGCGCGGCTCGGGCGACGCGGCGGGCTCGCGGCAGGAGTTGCAGCGCGGTCAGGCGAGCCGCCAGTCGCTGGCGAACAACGGCGGCGCAAGCAACCGGCTCGGCTCGGGCGGCGGCGGACAGCAGTTCAATGGCGCGCAGGCGGGCGGCGGGCGGCTCGGTGGCGGAGGTGGGGGCGAAGGCGGTGGAGGCTTCCAGCATGGCGGCGGGGGTGGAGGATTCCAGCATGGCGGCGGAGGCGGAGGATTCCAGCGTGGCGGCGGGGGTGGAGGCTTCCACCGCCGCTAGAAGAACGATCGACAGCAACCATCTTGGATCGGACCAGAACCGGCCGCTCGAGCGCCCGCTCTGGTCGACAGGAGTCAGTCATGACCGGCAACTCAATCCGCGTATCAACCCGTCATTCGATTCGCACCGCCACTGGCAGCACGCGGCGCGCCGCGCTTTCGCACGCGCTCGCCGCAGCCGCCGCCATCGCGATGTTCGCGGCAGCGCAGCCCGCCGCCGCGCAGGCCGTCTACCCGACGCCCGACGCCGCCGCCAGTGCGTTCGCGAATGCGCTCGCGACCAACGACCATCCCGCGATGGAAAAGGTGCTCGGCAAGAACTTCGGGCGCTACATCCCGACCACCGACATCGGCGAGGACGACATCTACGCGTTCCTCGGTCAATGGGCGAAAGGCCATCGGATCGTCGACGACCCGGCGCCCCACGCCGGCCGCAAGAGCGTGCATCTCGAGGTGGGCGACGGCGGCTGGACGCTGCCGATTCCCATCGTGCAGACGGCGCGCGGCTGGCAGTTCAACACGCCCGCAGCCACGGATGAAATGCTCACGCGCCGTATCGGCCGCAACGAACGCGCGGCGATTCTGACCTCGCTTGCGTATGTCGACGCGCAAAACGACTACCGCAAGCAGATGCAGCACTACGCGCAGAAGTTCATCAGTTCGCCCGGCAAGCAGGACGGTCTGTACTGGCCGACGGCAGCCGGCCAGCCCGAAAGCCCGCTCGGACCGCTCGCTGCGACCATGCCGCATCAGATCGCGCCAGGCGAAGCGTATTACGGCTATCACTACCGCATTCTCACGTCGCAAGGCGCCAAGGCCGACGGCGGCGCGCAGAACTACGTGCAGGACGGCGTGCTGTCGAAGGGCTTCGGCCTCGTCGCGTGGCCGGCCGAATACGGCAAGACGGGCGTGATGACTTTCATGGTCAACCAGAACGGCCAGGTCTATCAGAAGGATCTCGGGACGCAGACGCCGCGTGCCGCGTCGGCGATCACCACATTCAATCCCGACTCCTCCTGGCAGGCGACGCAGCCTTGAGCACGCGCTGAAGCTGCGCCGGGTGATGCGGGCGGCGTCCGTCACTCCGACGGCGCCGCTGTTGCCCGGTTTCGTCCGGCATCACGGTTGGTCATCGGTTGGGTTGCCTCAACGGTATAATGTCGAACTTCGCTGCGGCGCGGTTTTCGCGCCGTGCGCTTTCCGGCATGCGACCCGTTCCTGCCGTCGAGCGCCATCCGTGCGTTTTCGCGGTGTCCGCCTCGAGCGCGCGCCGCAAGCGCATGCGCAGCAGCACGACGCGCGGCATGCGCGGCAACGTGATCACACGCCCCGCGCCTGCCTGCCCCGCCCGCATTCCGAAACGCCCATTCTCGACCGACCATGACAGCCAAACTGATCGACGGCACCGCCCTTTCCAAGACCTTGCGCGCCGACGTCGCCACGCGCGCCGCCGCCCTCACCGCCCGCGGACACCAGCCGGGCCTCGCCGTCGTGCTCGTCGGCGACAATCCGGCGAGCGAGGTCTATGTCCGCAACAAGGTGAAAGCGTGCGAGGACAACGGCCTGTTCTCGTCGTACGACCGCTATCCCGCGACGATGACGGAAGCGGATCTGCTTGCGCGCATCGACGCGCTCAACCGCGATCCGAAAATCCACGGCATTCTCGTGCAATTGCCGCTGCCGAAGCACATCGACAGCCACAAGGTGATCGAAGCCATCGCGCCCGAGAAAGACGTGGACGGCTTTCACGTCGCGAACGCCGGCGCGCTGATGACGGGCAAGCCGCTGTTCCGCCCGTGCACGCCGTACGGCGTGATGAAGATGTTCGAGGCGTACGGCATCGAGCTGAAGGGCGCGAACGCCGTCGTGATCGGCCGCTCGAACATCGTCGGCAAGCCGATGGCGCTGCTGCTGCTCGAAGCGAACGCGACGGTCACGATCTGCCACAGCAAGACGCGCAATATCGCCGCCTTCACGCGCGACGCGGATGTCGTCGTGGTCGCGACGGGCCTGCGCAACACGCTGACAGCCGACATGGTGAAGCCGGGCGCGACGGTAATCGACGTCGGCATGAATCGCGACGAGAACGGCAAGCTGTGCGGCGACGTCGATTTCGCGAACGTCAAGGAAGTGGCGGGTCATATCACGCCTGTGCCCGGCGGCGTCGGCCCGATGACGATCACGATGCTGCTCGTCAATACGATCGAAGCGGCCGAGCGAGCCGCAGGCAACGCCTGAGCAAACGGCTCGACGCGCTTCTGGCGCGTAGTCAACAGCCGCCCGGCTCGTCGCAACGAGCCGGGCGCGTGCCATCCGCAGATCCAGCGCAATCACCCGGTTGTCAAAGCGGCGGCCAGCGGACCGCGAGGTCGGCCGCGCGCATCGGCGCCGGTTCGGGCGCGTTCCGGCGTTCGTGCTGACGCGCTTCGCTGCGCGCGATGCGCGCGCGGACCCAGCGCATTGCCGGCCGCTCGATCCACCGCGACGAGAACGCCGCCAGCGCGAGAATAAACGGCGCGCTGACGACGATCGACAGCATCGGAGGCATGCTTGGCGCGAGCGCCGCCACACCTTGCTGAACCATGAATCCGTAGAGGTAGATCGCGTACGAGTAGTCGTGACGCGGCACCCAGCGGCGCAGCATCGGCGTCACGCTCACCCAAAGCAGCCCATAGACGAACGCGATATAGAACAGGGCCTGCGCGCCCGCCGTGTCGCGAAACACGAGAAACACCAGCAGCAGCCCGCACGCCCTCAGACCGCTGAGTTCGATGCGCTCGCGCCATCCGTACAGCAGCATGCCGAGAAAGAAGAACGGCTCTGGGAAGAACGCATAGCCGCCTGCCTTGTCCGCGAAATCGCGCCAGCCGATCTGCAGATCGGGCAGACGCACGCGCACCGAAAGCACGGCGGCCGCGATCAATACGGCGATCACGATGCGCCAGCGCGTCGACAGCAAGCCGACCATGCCCATGACCAGCACGAGCAGATAGCAATGCACCTGAAGCGGCAGCGTCCACAACGGCGCGCCGATGTCGCGTCCGAAACGGTTGTGCTCGAACACACCCGGCAATGTCCAGCCGCGCTTCATCACGAGTGTCGAGAAATAGTCGAGGTTTCGCCATGTGGCGCCCGACGCGAAATAGTCGTGCAGCGCGAGCGTCGTGAAAATCGGGCCGACGACGAAGATCGCCACCAGCGACGCGCCGACCACGGCGGGCAGCAAGCGCGCGAGCCGCAGCGCGACGAAGCGCGGCACCGAGCGCTGCCGCTCGAAGCTCGCGCTGACCAGCAGTCCGCTTATCAGAAAGAACGCATACACGCCGAGATGGCCCGCGCCGCCGAAGCCGAGCGCCGCCGCGACGGCATCGCCGGCATCCGTCTGCTGGATCGCATACGCATTGCAATAGACGACGGCGCACGCGGCGACCAGTCGCACGAGATCGAAGTTGTTCGCGTCGCGCGCAAGCGCGCCCGACAGCGACTGGGGATGTGGAGTCATCGCGAGAGGCACCTGATGCTGGCGGGCCGCTGAGCTCACGCGTACGGCCACCGAAGGATAGGAAAGCCGCGCGCCATGCCGGCCTGCGCGCGGACGTCTCAACGATGCGCGAGAACCCGCGCCGCGACCGTGCGCTTGCCCACCCTCCTGTTCTGGTACAAATACGTCTGAGCCCGCTACGCATGCGCACGAGCAGCAGTTCTGATAATTTGTGCTGCAACCGGCTGCAGATTGGCGGATATCAGCTGATATCAGTTGGAAACGCCGAACGGCGCCCCAATATGCATGTTGCAGGGCGCCGGACAACCCGCGCGAACGCGCCGCATGCTGTGCGCGTCGTGCACGCCGCTCAGGTTTCAGGCCCGGATGTGCGTCATCCGGGCGTTTATTTACCGCGTCAGACAGGAAGCATCATGTCCACCTCTCAATCGACATCCGACAATCCGCTCCTCGATTTCTCCGATCTGCCGCGCTTTGGCGAGATCCGCCCCGAACATGTGACCCCTGCCCTCGATGTGCTGCTCGCGAATGCGAGCGCCGCCGTCGACCGCGCGGCCGAGCCGTCGACGCCGGCGTCGTGGGCCGACGTTATCGAGCCCGTCGAACGCGCGACGGAGCCGCTGTCGCGCGCCTGGGGCGTGATCGGCCACCTGAACGCCGTCGCCGATACGCCCGAACTGCGCGCCGTGTACGGCGAGAACCTGCCGCGCGTCACCGAGTTCTGGTCGAGCGTCGGGCAGAATCTCGCGCTGTACGAGAAGTACAAGACGATCGCCGCCGCCGATGATTTCGAATCGCTGACAGGCGAACGCAAGAAGATCCTGAACAACTCGCTGCGTGACTTCAGACTGTCGGGTGCCGAACTGCCAGAAGACCAGAAGCCGCGTTTCGCGGAACTGCAGGAGCGCCAGGCTGCGCTGTCGAAGGCCTTCTCGGATCACGTGCTCGATGCGACGAATGCGTATGCGTTCATCGCCGAAAGCAAGGACGAACTGGCCGGGTTGCCCGAAGATGTGATCGAAGCCGCGCGCGAAGCGGCCGAGCGTGAAGGCAAGAGCGGCTGGAAGTTCACGCTGCATTTCCCGTCGTACTTTCCCGTCATGCAGTATTCGGAGAACCGCACGATGCGCGAGACGATGTATCGCGCGTATGTCACGCGTGCATCGGAACTCGGGCCGCAATACGGCAAAGGCAATGCCGACTGGGACAACACGGGCATCGTCGCCGACGCGCTGAAGCTGCGCGAAGAGGAGGCGCATATGCTCGGCTTCAGGAACTTCGCCGAGGTGTCGCTTGCGCCGAAGATGGCCGAGTCGCCGGAACAGGTGATGGCGTTCCTGGAAGACCTCGCGACGCGCGCGCGTCCGCACGCCGAGCACGACTGGAAGGAACTGCGCGAGTTCGCTGCGAGCGAGCTGGGTTTCGCCGAACTCCAGCCGTGGGATGTCGCGTTTGCCGCCGAACGCCTGCGTGAAAAACGCTATTCGTTCTCCGAGAACGAAGTGAAGCAGTATTTTCCGGAAGACACGGTGCTCAAGGGCCTGTTCAAGGTCACGGAGACACTGTTCGGCGTGAAGATCCGCCGCGACGAAGCGGCGACGTGGCACCCGGACGTGCGCTTCTTCCGCGTCGAGAATCAGGACGGCGGCCTCGTAGCGCAGTTCTATCTCGACCTGTACGCGCGCGAAGGCAAGCGCGGCGGCGCGTGGATGGACGACGCCCGCTCGCGCCGCAAGCCCGTCAACGGCGCGGTGCAGACGCCCGTCGCGTATCTGACCTGCAACTTCTCGGCGCCCGTCGGCGGCAAGCCCGCGTGCTTCACGCACGATGAAGTGATCACGTTGTTCCACGAGTTCGGCCATGGCCTGCATCACATGCTGACGCGCGTCGACGAGCTCGGCGTGTCGGGCATCAATGGTGTCGAATGGGATGCCGTCGAACTGCCATCGCAGTTCATGGAGAACTTCTGCTGGGAGTGGGACGTGCTGAGCGACATGACGTCGCACGTCGATACGGCCAGGCCGCTGCCGCGCGAGCTGTTCGACAAGATGCTTGCCGCGAAGAACTTCCAGAGCGGACTGGGCACGCTGCGTCAGATCGTGTTCTCGATGTTCGACATGAAGCTGCACGTCGACTTCGACACGTCCGGCGCGAAGAGCGCGAACGACCTGGCGCGCGAGATCAACGAACGCTTCCACGTGATTCCGCAAGCATCGTTCTCGCGCTGGCCGAATACGTTTAGCCACATTTTTGCGGGTGGGTATGCGGCGGGCTACTACAGCTACAAGTGGGCCGAAGTGCTGTCCGCCGATGCTTACGCCGCGTTCGAAGAAGCCGCGCAGGCCGGCAAAGGCAGCGTGCTTGATGCGGCGACGGGCACGCGGTATCGCAAGGAGATTCTCGAAGTGGGCGGCAGCCGTCCCGCGATGGAATCGTTCAAGGCGTTTCGCGGCCGCGAGCCGAATATCGATGCGTTGCTGCGGCATAACGGCATGGCGCCGGATGTGGTGCCGGGGGCGGCGCATTGAGGGTGTTGATGCGTTGGAACGCAGGTTCGTAGGGGCTGGTATTCGATCTGCGGTATTGCCGGGTTAAATGAAAGAGCGGGTTCGGGTTGCCGGGCTCGCTTTTTTTTTGGTTTGCTCGCATCCGCGATTTGTTTTTGCTTTTGCTTTTGCTTTTGCTTTCGCTTTCGCTTTCGCTTTCGCTGGCATCCGCGATTCGTTAGCGTGCTTCAGGCGTCGCCCCTGTGCGGGGCGGCACCTACTTTTCTTTGCCGCCGCAAAGAAAAGTAGGCAAAAGAAAGCGGCTCACACCGCCAGCTCTTGACGTTTTCCCACGGGCCCCCAACGTCCCCACACTTCACCCGGCAACGCCCTTGTTCGTGTGCGTTGCCAGCGCGCTGAATAAGCGCCTCACCCACTTCAAACACCCGTACATGAGCCAGCGTCAGCGAATGGTATGCGCCGCCCAGGCGGCAAACTGTGTGTAGGCCGCAGTGCCTCACACGCCTCACTTCGGACCGATAGCGCAGGCGTCCCACCCTGTAAGAGCGCTACCCTATACGACGCGACAACCTACACACAGTTTGCCACCTGGGCGGCCGTGGACTGTTTCGCACGGCATGCTGAAACGCAGGTGCGTGAAGCGGGTGAGGCGTTCATTCAGAGCGTTAGCAACGAACGTGGGTCATGTGGTTGCCGTGTGAAGCGTAAGACCCTTTGGGGGCCCTCAGGCAGGAAGAAATGTTGGCGGTTTGAGCCGCTTTCTTTTGCCTACTTTTCTTTGCGGCGGCAAAGAAAAGTAGGTGCCGCCCCGCACAGGGGCGACGCCTGAAGCACGCTAACAATTCGCGGATGCCAGCGAAAGCAAAAGCAAACCGCGGATGCCAGCGCAAAGGCATGAACACCGACCAGCGGCGCCAGAACCACAAAAAACATATCGCGGATGCCAGCGAATGCCAAACACACCAAACGGCGTAGCCCGCGCCTCGGAGGCACAACGCGGCTGCCAGCGCAAAAAAACCGCCCCCCTCACCCACGATGCAGCTTGAAGTCCACTTCCCTTGCCCGCCCTTCCAACGACAACATCGCCCGCGCCGCCGGCGCACGGCTCACCACTTTCCCTCGGCTCACCACGACCAGCCGCGCCGCGCGCAAGCGTATCGCCTCCACAGCATCGCGTGCGTCGAGCACAACGAGATTCGCGTCGCAACCCGGCTCGATCCCGTAACGTTCGAGCCCGAGAATACGCGCCGCGTTCACCGTGACGGCATCGAAGCATGCATGCATCGCGTCAATACCCGTCATCTGCGCGACGTGCAAGCCCATGTGCGCCACTTCGAGCATGTCGCCAGAACCGAGGCTATACCACGGGTCCATCACGCAATCGTGGCCAAACGCGACGTTGACGCCCGCCGCAAGCATCTCCGGCACACGTGTCATGCCGCGCCGCTTCGGATAAGTATCCGAACGACCTTGCAACGTGATGTTGATAAGCGGATTCGCGATCGCCGCCACGCCCGATTCGCGCATCAGCGGCAGCAGCTTGCTGACGTAGTAGTTGTCCATCGAATGCATCGACGTCAGATGCGAGCCCGTCACGCGCCCATGCAGTCCGAGTCGATGCGTGTGAGCCGCGAGTGTTTCGATGTGACGCGACAGCGGATCGTCCGATTCGTCGCAATGCATGTCCACGCGCAAGCCTTTCTCTGCAGCGAACTCGCATAGCAATCGCACCGACTCCGCGCCGTCTGCCATGGTCCGCTCGAAATGCGGAATGCCGCCGACCACATCGACACCCAGCGCAATCGCACGCTTGAGGTTGTCGAACGCACCCGCACTGCGCAGCAGCCCGTCTTGCGGAAACGCCACCAGTTGCAGGTCCATATAAGGCGCGACGCGGCGCTTCACTTCGAGCAGCGCTTCAACCGCGAGAAGGCGCTCGTCGCACACATCGACATGCGTGCGGATGGCGAGCAGACCCCGCGCGACAGCCCAGTCGCAATACTGCAGCGCGCGCTCGACGAGCGCTTCCTGCGTCAGATGCGGCTTCAGCTCGCCCCACAGTGCGATGCCTTCGAGCAAGGTGCCCGACGCGTTCACGCGCGGTAACCCATACGACAGCGTCGCGTCCATGTGGAAGTGCGCGTCGATGAACGGCGGCGTGACGAGCGCACCCTGCACGTCGATCTCTTCACGTCCGCCCGCAGCCAGGTTCGGCGCGACGGCGACGATGCGCCCACCTTCGATGCCGATATCGACGGGGCCATTCTGTTTCGGGGCACTGCGCGGCAATACGGCATTGCGGATGATCAGATCCATGGGCGGCTCCTTTGCATGACTACGATTCTATCGGCGGAAGAAATCCATGGGGAAGCATCCTGATGGCATAGGACAAAAGACCGTACCGTACTGGCCAGCCGCGTGCGATCCGTACTGCTCACCCCGGCGGCTCGCAGCCTATACTCGACGCGATCAACCGGTACGGGCAAGAACGCAAGATGAAAACGATAGGCGTGATCGGCGGGATGAGCTGGGAATCGTCGGCCGAGTATTACCGGCTGCTGAACCGTTATGCGAAGGCGCGTCTCGGCGGTCATCACAATGCGCGCAGCGTGATGGTGACCGTCGACTTCGCACCCGTCGAAGCCAACCAGCGCGCAGGCGACTGGCACGCGCTCGGCGTCCAGATGGCGGATGCCGCGCGGCAACTGGAGCGCGGCGGCGCCGACATCGTGCTGCTCGCGACGAACACCATGCATCGCGTGCACGAAGCGATCGAAGCGGCGATCACAGTGCCCTTCCTGCATATCGCCGATCCGACGGGCGAAGCGCTGCGCGCAGCTGGCATCGGGCGAGTCGGCTTGCTGGGCACGCGCTATACGATGGAGCAGACCTTCTACGCGGGACGCCTGCGCGAGCGCTTCGGCCTCGATACGCTCATTCCCGGTGACGATGGCCGCGCGCACGTTCATCGGATCATCTACGACGAGCTGTGTCACGGCATCATCGAGCCGTCATCGCGCGCGATCTATCAAGACGTGATTGAAGACCTGAAGGCGCGCGGCGCGCAGGCCGTCATTCTCGGCTGCACGGAAATCGCGCTGTTGATCCGCCAGGAAGACTCTGTTCTGCCTGTGTTCGACACCACTGCGCTGCATGCGAAACACGCTGTCGACTGGGCGATCGAAACCGGCCGTTGATGAGATGCAATACCTCGCCGCGAACGCACAACACAATAAGATGAAAAAACTTCGTTCAAATGTTTGACGCATGGCGAAGGTGTCCGTACAATTCGCCTCTCTGACGCGGGGTGGAGCAGTCTGGCAGCTCGTCGGGCTCATAACCCGAAGGTCACAGGTTCAAATCCTGTCCCCGCAACCAGTTTCAAAGGCATCGTGTCCTGCTCCACACGGCCTCGAGCAGTACAAGCAGTGTTACGCATCCAAAGCCCGCATCGCCCAAAGCGTTGCGGGCTTTTGCGTTTTTGCCTATGCAGGTTGCCGTACTGAGCGGCGCTGCCCGATCGCGGTAAGATTCCATCCAGCACCTGATACAACGAGAACGAGCGATGAAATTAGCCACGTGGAATGTGAACTCCCTGAAGGTTCGTCAGCAGCATGTGATCGACTGGCTCGAACTCAGCCAGACCGACGTGTTGTGTCTTCAGGAACTGAAGCTGCCCGACGAAAAATTTCCGCGCGCCGAGCTCGAGGAAAAGGGTTATCGCAGCTGGTTCGCCGGTCAGAAGACGTATAACGGCGTCGGCATTCTCGTGCGCGACGGCGTGAGCGTCGACGAAGGCAGCATCATGCGCAACATACCCGGCTTCGAGGATCCGCAGCAGCGCGTCATCGCGGCCACCATCGAAGGCGTGCGCGTGGTCTGTGCCTATTTCCCGAACGGCCAGGCGCCCGGCACTGACAAGTTCGCCTACAAGCTGCGCTGGCTCGACGCGCTGCACGACTGGATCGCCAGCGAACTCGCGCAGCATCCAAAGCTCGCGCTGCTCGGCGATTACAACATCGCGCCTGAAGACCGCGACGTGCACGATCCGAAGGCGTGGGAAGGACAGAACCTCGTTTCGCCGGAAGAGCGGGCGCAGTTCAACCGCCTCGTCGAACTGGGTCTCGTCGATTCGTTCCGGCTCTTCGAGCAGCCCGAGAAGACTTTTACGTGGTGGGACTATCGGATGCTCGCGTTCCGCCGCAACGCGGGCTTGCGCATCGACCACATTCTGCTGTCGAAGCCGCTGGCCGCAAGCTGCACACATTGCGACGTCGACAAGACGCCACGCAAGTGGGACCAACCGTCGGACCACGCGCCTGTCGTCGCGCTCACCGAATAACTCGCGGCAGAAACACAAGCGTATTAGCAAAGAAAAAGCGGCTCGATAGCGCATCGCGCCATCGAGCCGCTTTACTTTGTCGCGTGCAACCACAGCACCACCCGCGCACGCCCCGAAGCATCAACGCTTACGGTTCGAGATTCAGCTCCTGAATCTTGCGCGTGATCGTATTGCGACCGATGCCGAGCCGCTCGGCCGCTTCGACCTTGCGCCCGCGCGTAAAGTCGAGCGCTTCGCGAATCACGGCCGCTTCGAAACGGCGCGACAGTTCGTCCATCACATCGGCGGCGTTCTCGCGCAACAGCTTCGCGACTTCCGTGCGCAGCCCGCTCTCCCACGCCGCGACAGGCGACGGAATCACCACGCCGCCGGCCGCGACGGGTGCACTCGTGCCCGTGGCCACGCCGTTCGTGACGCCCCCGTTGCCCACTGCGCCGTCGATCGGCAGCGATCCCGCAGACGTCGCGAATTCCGCCCCGGCCTGCTGCGTCGAGACGAGATCGGGCGGCAGGTCCTTGATCTCGATCGTCTGCGCCGGCGCCATCACGGTCAGCCAGTTGGCGAGATTTTCAAGCTGACGCACATTGCCGGGAAACGGCAGCGACGTCATATACGCCAGCGCCTCTTCCGACACACGCTTGGGTTCGACGCCGAGATCGCGCGCACTCTTCTGCAGGAAATGGCGCGTCAGCAGCGGGATGTCCTCGCTACGCTCGCGCAGCGCCGGCAAGCGCAGACGGATCACGTTCAAGCGGTGATACAAGTCCTCGCGGAACAGCCCTTGCCGCACACGTGATTCGAGATTCTGGTGCGTCGCGGCGATCACGCGCACATTCGCGCGCAACGGGTTATGTCCGCCGACGCGATAGAACTGCCCATCCGACAACACGCGCAACAGACGCGTCTGCAAGTCGAACGGCATATCGCCGATTTCATCGAGAAACAGCGTGCCGTTCTCAGCCTGCTCGAAGCGGCCCTGGCGCATCGCCTGCGCGCCCGTGAACGCGCCGCGCTCATGGCCAAACAGTTCGGATTCCAGCAGATCTTTCGGAATCGCCGCCGTGTTCAATGCGATGAACGGTCCGTTCGCGCGTGGGCTATGTCGGTGCAAGGCGCGCGCGACAAGTTCCTTACCGGTGCCTGATTCGCCCGTAATGAGCACGGTCGCGGCCGAATGCGACAGACGGCCGATCGCGCGGAACATGTCCTGCATCGCGGGCGCCTGACCGAGCATCTCGGGCGCTTCGGCAACGCGGTCGTCCCATGTGTGCTCGCCGCGCATGCTTTCGTCGACGGCGCGGCGAATCAGTTCGACGGCCTTGTCGACGTCGAACGGCTTGGCGAGGTATTCGAAGGCGCCGCCCTGAAACGCGGCCACGGCGCTATCGAGATCCGAGAACGCCGTCATGATGATGACGGGCAAGCCCGGCACGCGGTCGCGCACGGTCTGCAGCAGTTCGAGCCCGGAGCCGCCAGGCATTCTGATATCGGAGACCAGCACCTGAGGGCTGTCGTGTTCCAGTGCGCCCGCGGCTTCGCGCACATTCGCGAAGCTGCGCGTCGCGAAGTTCTCGCGTGCGAGTGCTTTTTCGAGCACCCAACGGATCGATTGATCGTCGTCTACTATCCAGATCGGCTTCATATAGGTCCGTCAGAAGTCTTGTCTTGCGTGTGGTGTGACCAGTCGAGTATCAGGCGTCGAGCGGCAGCAGGATCTGAAACTCGGTGTGACCCGGACGGCTCTCCACTTCGATCATCCCTTCGTGCTGCTGCACGAAAGTCTGCGCGAGCGTCAGGCCAAGACCGCTACCGTCTTCCCTGCCCGATACGAGCGGATAGAAGATGCGATCGCGTATGTCTTCGGGAATGCCGGGCCCGTTGTCGACGATATGCAAGTCCAGTGCCAGCTTGCAAAGACGTTTCGCGATCGTCACCTTGCGCGCCACGCGCGTGCGCAACTCGATGCGCGCATCGCCTTGCGAGATGCGTTCGCGCAGCGCCTCGGCCGCATTGCGCACGATGTTCAGCAGCGCCTGGATCAGCTGCTCCTTGTCGCCGCGCAGATCGGGCACGCTGACGTCGTAGTCGCGTTCGATCGTCAGACCGCGCGGAAACTCAGCGAGAATCACCGCGCGCACGCGCTCGCAGACTTCGTGGATATTCACGTCGCCGACGATATGCGGATGACGATGCGGTTCGAGCAGGCGGTCGACCAGCGTCTGCAGCCGGTCCGATTCCTTGATGACGACCTGCGTGTATTCACGCAGTTCGTCGCGCTCGCGCGCGCCGAGTTCGAATTCGAGCAGTTGCGCCGCGCCGCGAATCCCGCCGAGCGGGTTCTTGATCTCATGCGCGAGATTGCGGATCAGCTGCTTGTTCACGGCCGTCAGATCGTGAATGCGCTCTTCGCGATCGGATCGCAAATGGCGCTCGTTCTCGAACAGTTCGAGCAGCACGTAGTCCTGCGCGCTCTCCAGGAAGCCGACGATCGCATGCACGTGCAGCGGCTCGTGACCGCCGCGTTCGAGCACGGCGTCCAGATGCGTGGCGTGGAAACGGTGAGCGGCGATTGCGGCGATGGTCGCCGTCAGTTCTTCGCCGTTCGTGAAGATGTCGGGCCAGGCCATTTGCGTAAGCTGCCGGCGCGACATTTCGAGCATCGACTCGGCCGACGGATTCGCGAACGCGACACGCAGCGTCCGCTTGTCGAGCACGAGCACGACGGTGGGCAGCGCCTCGAAGCCCGGCAGCAAACCGGATTCGACGAGTTGCGCATCATCCGACAATGCGTCGGTGTGCCCTTTTCTGGCCTTGATCAGGTTCTTCAATACCATCTTGCAGTCGGGTCTCGATAGCCTTGCATGGGACGGGAGCCAGCGCCAACGCGCGAACTTCCGTCGACAGGAGATGGTGAGCGCGCTTCATCGCACGCGGTTCAAATCAGGTCGATCACCAGCAACGACACGCTGCAGCAGCCGTTCCGCAACAAAAACGTCACAGCTTTCGATCCAACGAAAAAGGGACGGCGCCGCCGTCCCTTCGTGACCGATCGCAGCGTCGGGGCGGACGCTTCGCCGCATTTCGCGAACGAAGCGCAGCGCCACCTGGAGCGATTACAGCGAGTAGTACAGTTCGAACTCGACCGGGTGCGTGGTCATACGCACGCGTTGCAGCTCGGTTTCCTTCAGTTCGAGGTAAGCGTCGATCATGCCGTCGGTGAACACACCGCCGCGCGTCAGGAACTCGCGGTCTGCGTCGAGCGCTTCCAGTGCCTGGTCGAGGCCGGCACACACGGTCGGGATCTTTGCATCCTCTTCCGGCGGCAGGTCGTACAGGTTCTTGTCGGCGGCTTCGCCCGGATGGATCTTGTTCTGCACGCCGTCCAGACCTGCCATCATCAGTGCCGAGAAGCACAGGTACGGGTTCGCGAGCGGATCCGGGAAACGCGTTTCGATACGGCGGCCCTTCGGGTTCGCAACGTGCGGAATACGGATCGATGCCGAGCGGTTACGTGCCGAGTAAGCCAGCTTCACAGGCGCTTCGAAGTGCGGCACGAGACGCTTGTACGAGTTCGTACCCGGGTTTGTGATCGCGTTCAGCGCGCGTGCGTGCTTGATGATGCCGCCGATGTAGAACAGCGCGAATTCCGACAGCCCAGCGTAGCCGTTGCCCGCGAACATGTTCTGGCCGTCCTTCCAGATCGACTGGTGGACGTGCATGCCCGAACCGTTGTCGCCGACGACGGGCTTCGGCATGAACGTCGCCGTCTTGCCGTACGTGTGCGCGACGTTGTGAACGATGTACTTCAGCTGTTGCGTCCAGTCAGCGCGCTGAACCAGCGTCGAGAACTTCGTGCCGATTTCGTTCTGGCCTTGACCTGCCACTTCGTGGTGGTGAACTTCGACAGGGATGCCGATCTGTTCGAGCAGCAGACACATTTCCGAGCGGATGTCCTGGAACGTGTCGACAGGCGCGACCGGGAAGTAGCCGCCCTTCGTGCCCGGACGGTGACCCGTGTTGCCGCCTTCGAATTCCTTGCCCGACGACCACGGTGCTTCTTCCGAGCCGATCTTGACGAAGCAGCCCGACTGGTCGGCGCTCCACTGGACCGAGTCGAAAATGAAGAATTCCGGTTCCGGACCGAAGAAGGCCGTGTCGCCCAGACCCGTGCTCTTCAGATACGCTTCGGCGCGCTTTGCCAGCGAGCGCGGGTCACGTTCGTAACCTTTGCCGTCAGCCGGTTCGACGACGTCGCAGGTCAGCACGAGGGTCGACTCTTCGTAGAACGGGTCGATGAAGGCGGTGTCGGCGTCCGGCACGAGCAGCATGTCCGACGCTTCGATGCCCTTCCAGCCAGC
Organism: Paraburkholderia caribensis; assembly: GCF_002902945.1. Taxonomy (NCBI): domain Bacteria; kingdom Pseudomonadati; phylum Pseudomonadota; class Betaproteobacteria; order Burkholderiales; family Burkholderiaceae; genus Paraburkholderia; species Paraburkholderia caribensis. The sequence continues at coordinate 1,289,775 of NZ_CP026101.1, read as the reverse complement.
AATCGAGGAACCGTCAAACGCATGGCCGCTTTCGAATTTGTCTTCGTCGAATGCCGACACCGGCACCGAAACGTGTTGCTCCTTGCCGCGCGTGTCGGTGAAACGGAAGTCGACAAACTTGACGTCCTCGTCCTTGACGAGCTGCATGACGTCGGCCACGGATTTACTCATAACCTATCTCCTGATTAACGAATTCGGCGGGTTCAGCCGCCGCCCAATCTAGCTGACCAGCCTCGATGCGTCCACCCCTGGGATAGCGGCAACCGCGGAAATCTGCTGCTGGCATCGGGCCAATCTGATCGGCACCAATAAAGCAGCTTCCATGCCATGTTTTCGTTCCGCATGCGCCAGGCCGTTGCAGCCCCAATGCCGACGCGCCTTCGCAGGGAATTTGCATACGCCGTTTGCGGGAGTCGCCGGAGGCGACGGGACGCATACGCACCATAATCGTGCGTTCACGTAGTCTGCGCCCGCTTAACATTCCGTTTTGGTGCATGCCTCCCATTTTGCACCATTAACGGGCGCACCCGTCTATTCCCGAATTTCGCGCCGTGCATGGCGGCGCGACGTGCGCCGCTCCGGCAGCTTGCTAGAATGTTTTTTTGGCCCCTAGGAGATTTGCTGTCATGAGTACGCTCGAACAGTTGTACAGCCAGGCTGAAAAGCGCCGTGTCGACAACCAGCTCCCCTACGCGGGCGCCGTCACGCCTGCCGAGGCATTCGAGCTTCTGCAACTCGACCCGCGCACCCGTCTCGTCGATGTGCGCACGCGCGCCGAACTCGACTGGGTCGGACGTCCGGTGGTCGGCGACGGCCAGTATGCGCATGTCGAATGGACGCGCTACCCGGGCGGCGTGCCGAATGCCGAATTCATCGACCAACTCCGTCAGGTCGCAACGCCCGACACGCCCGTGCTGCTGCTGTGCCGCAGCGCGGCGCGCTCGAAGCTGGCGGCCATCGCGGCGACGCAAGCCGGCTTCACGAAGGCACTGGATCTGCTGGAAGGCTTCGAAGGCGACAAGGATGGCCAAGGGCATCGGAAGACCGTGTCGGGCTGGTGTTTTCGCGGCTTGCCGTGGATCGGCGCTTGACGGATCGCACGCTGGCATAAGAAGCGCTACCGTCGCTTCCCGGATACGCGGCGCACGGTGAACACCGTGCGCCGTTTTCATCTGGAATGGTCCGCGTGCGATGTGACAGGCGGATGTTGCTACCCGAACGGAACGCGTTGCGCCCCTTCCGCCCCGCTCAGCGATGCGGCTGTGCGTGCGCTGCCGCTTCCGGCTCGACGATATCGCCGCCGAGCAGATGCACGCCTTCACGCAGCTTCACGAATGCTGCGGCGACGGCTTCCGGCTCGCCCTTCACGCCCAGATCGATATGCCGGCGCGCATAGATGCCGCCGCGCTCCGCATCGCCGACGCTCGGCAGGCTGAACACGCGCACGCCCGGAAAGTCATGCTCGATCTTTTCCATCAGCGGCGTCAGCGTCGACTCGGGCAACTCGAAGACGAGCAGAGACCTTTCCGCGTGCGGCGTCGAATGATGCAGATGCTGGTATTTCGTATCCAGCACCCACTCGATCATCGGCCAGGCCATGACCGGAAAGCCCGGCACGAAGTGATGATCGCCGACAGAAAAACCAGGAATCTTGTTGTAGCCGTTCGGAATGATCGACGCGCCGCGCGGATACGTGCCCATGTTCAGACGATGCAAATTATCCGGCGTGTTGAAATCGACGGGCGCGGACGAACTGGCGGGATGCATGTCGCGGATGCGCTCCTGGATCAGCGCCTTTGCCTCGGGATGCAGTTCGAGCGGCACGGCAAGCGCGGCGGCCGCGCATTGGCGCGTGTGATCGTCCGGCGTCGCGCCGATGCCGCCCGTCGAAAACACGATGTCGCCCGAGGCGAACGTGCGGCGCAAGGTCGCCGTAATGCGCTCGGGATCGTCGCCGATATATTCGGCCCACGACAGCGACAGGCCACGCGCGCTCAAAAGCTGGATGACTTTCGGCAGATGCTTGTCGACGCGTCTGCCGGACAGGATTTCATCGCCGATGATGATGACGCCAAATGCCATTGAAGCCTCTCGTATCAGTAGGAGACAGGCGCTGTGCCGCGCGCGCCGTGGGGACCGTGGTGACCGTTCCCGCCATGCTCGCCGGCGCGCATCCGCTGCAGTGCGCGCAGGCAGTAATAGCCGAACCACAGCGCCGTGAACACGAGGATGAAAGCATAGATCCAGATGGTCACGGCAGTCATCACAGGAAACAGCACGATCAGCCACACGGACGACGCCCAGATCAAGGTGGGCAGCGAGCCAAGCAGCCCGCTCGCCACGCCGATCAGCAGTAGCGGCAGGCGATGCTGGCGCACCAGCGCGCGCCGCTCTTCGCTGCTGGCGTGCAACGACAGCGCATCGTAGGTCATCACGCGATAGGTGAGCCAGCCCCATAGCAGCGGCGGGATCAGTGCGAAGAACGGCGGAATCAGCCACAGCGGCAGCGTGATCACGAGCACCAGCAGGCACACGAGCGTCGTCCATATCGAATGCACGAGGCTGCCGACGAAGGTCCCGCCGCGCCGCATTTCCAGCGTAGCGAACTGCCGCTTCGACAGATGCCTGATGACGGCGGGCATCGACAGCGTCGCGATCAGCAGCAGCACGGTGACGACGATCAGCGGAATCGCGACGGCGATCACGATGAACGGCGCCACGGCCGCATGCAGCGACGAGAAGCCGAGCCAGTCGAATAGCCCGTAGAGCGTGGTCGTGAGCGGCCAGCTTTCGAGCCAGCTGCGCGTCGCACCGATCAGGGTCTGCCAGGAAAACCACAGCGCCACGCCCCACACGATCGTGGCCGCCGCGAACGGCATGAACGTCAGCCGCAGCATGCGAGGATGCAACACGGAAGAAAGCGCGCGCCCGAACGAGCGCAGGAGATCATTCATGCGTAGTCGATGACGTGATGGGAATGCAGGAAAAGGGAGGAAACGTGGACAGGATAAACCACGCGGGGTGTCAGCGTCGAAAGTGCGGGCGGACGCTGATGAATGCGTCTGCAAGCGAGTGCGCGAGCGTCGCCGCGCAGCCGGTGATCGTCAGACGCGAGCCCTGCCGTAAGACGCGTCGAAAGCGAAACGCAACGAAGACGCGCTTACGCCGCGCCCCGCTGCTTCTTGCCGGCGATGCGCTGCCCAATGCGCACGAACGCGAGCCAATGCTGCGCCCAGAAACCCTCGCCGTAATGACGGCCGCTGAGCTGATCGCGAATGCCCGTCGGCTCCATTTCGCGGCTCCACGACGCGCTGCCGAACAGCATGTCCCACCACGGGAAAAGCACGCCGAAATTGCAGCCGTACTTGAGGCCTTCGTGACCATAGCCAATGGCGTGATGGCGGCGATGGAACGTCGGACTGACGAGCAGGCGCTCGCCGAGCCAACCGAAATGCAGACGGATGTTCGCGTGCTGCACGCTCTGCGCGAGGTTCGTGATCGCGACGAGCACGACGAACTGCGACGGCGGCACGCCAATGAACAGCGCGATCACGGCGAAGAAACACGCCTGCAGCAGATCGTCGAGCAGATGATTGCGGTCGTCGGCCCACAGCGACATCTGCTGCTGGCTATGATGCACCGCGTGCAGTTCCCACCAGACGCCGATCCTGTGCTGCCCGCGGTGATACCAGTAGCCCGCGAAGTCGAGCACCAGCAGATACATGACGAACGTCACGAACGGCTGCGTCGTGACGCCCGGCCACAGATTGTCGAGTTCGATATTCGCGATGCCCTGCAGGCGCAGCCAGCCCTGCACCGAATCGAAAAACGGCTGCAGCGCGAAGAAGAAAAACAGATTGAGAATGCCGAGCTTGGCGATCCACGTGTAGAGCACGTCGACCCGCACCGCCTTGCGGTCCTTCCACTGCTCGACGGGCCGCAACGCTTCGAGCGGGCGCAGCAGCGCATACATCGCGCACACTTCCAGCACGCCGACGATCACCCAGTACAGGCTGTCGTACGTGTCCTCGTCGTAGTCCATCAGGTTGAAATGGAACAGCAGTGGTTGCACGACGTCGACGTACAGCAGCGTCTGGATCGACGAAACGAAGCTATCGAGGCTGGAGGCGATCAGGTGGAACATGGTGCTCTTTAGGCGTCGCGGTTCTGCTTCACTGCGCAATTCACGGCGCGCCGGCGAGGCGCGCCATCTGCGTTATCAGGCCCCGTTCGGCGCGGTGACAGGCGCGCGGTTGAAGAAATAGATGCCGTGCGGCGAACGGCCGACAGCGATCGTCTGGATCAGCTTGTGCGTGGTCAGGTCGATAACGCCGACATGCTTCGCGAAGCGGAACGTTACCCACAGATAGCGTTTGTCGGCGGAAAGTTCCATGTCGTCGGGGCCCGGCATCAATCCCGTGATGTCGCCGACGTTGGTGAGCGTGTCCTCGTCGAGGATGCTGATGGTGCTGGCCACGCGGTTCGACACGGCCACATGCTTGCCGTCCGCGAGCGAGCGGAAGTTGTGCGCGCCCTTGCCCGTCGTGATCGTCTTCACGATCTTCTGGTTGCGCCAGTCGACGACGGCGACATAGTCCGCACCCGTCATGCCGATCAGCAGATATTTGTCGCCCGGCGTCATCCACAGGCCGGCCGGCACCTTGCCGACTTTCATCTTCCACTTGACCGTCTGCGTGGCGAGATCGACGGCGGCGAGTTCGCCCGACACCTGCAGCGTGACGAACACCGTCTTGCTGTCGTTCGTGAACGCCATGTGGCTCGGCATCACGGCAAGCGGCAGGCGGCTCGCGAGCGTCATGTTGTGGCCGTCGTAGTGATAGATGTCGAGGCGATCGAGGCGCAGGCCCGTCGTCACGAGCCACTTGCGATCCGGCGAGAAACCGATCTGATACGGATCTTCGATGTTCTCGACCCAGCGCTGCGGCTTACCCGTTTTCGGATCGACGAACATCAGATTGTTCGACACCGAATTCGCGACGATCAGCGACGAATTGTCCGGCGTCGGCATCAGGTGATGCGGTTCCTTGCCGGTCGGCACCGTGTCAACGACCTGACGCGTCGCTTCGTCGATCAGGCTCAGCGTGGCTTCGCCGGAATTGAGCACGATCACGTTGTTAGCGAGAACTGACGGGGAGAAGAAGCTTGCTGCCGCGACGAGCGCCGCGCCTGCTGCAAACGTGCTGGTCAAACCGGGAAGGGAAAATTTGCGCATGAAAACTCACATCAGGGGGTAATCGCCATTGTAGAACGTTTGCGTGTCGCTTCGGTTGACGGCGGCAAAGGAAAAGCGGGACGTTGCGGCGCGGTGCCGCAGGGTGCGCCGGACGGCTTTCGGGTGGCTCTGCGCGCGCAGCCCCGGCCGCACCGCTGGTCGCACGAAACGATGCGATTAAACCATTTATGTATCAGACGCCGTTAGATGCCAAATAATATCAATCGAGAAAATCGCGCGATTATCCGGCGTCTGATTCCGGTATTTAAGAACGAAATTTCCGAACATTATTAATTAAGAATTACCTCATATCGCATCAAACTCCGCACGCCAAGAATTCGTGGACGCACTACCCGCTTCGACGTTTGCCAGCAGGTGGAAGCGCGCCGGTCCGCGCTGACTGAATGTGTCCGCGCCTCGACACACATCTTTCCCAACTACGAAAGCGGGTTTTGCCAGTTTCGATGCTTTGTCGTGTCCGGCGTTTCCGAGTATTTGCTGTCCAGTTTTACCGGAGTTTGAGGCATGAAAATAATGAATGAGATAGCGCAAGAACCCATTGCAATCCATCGCGCCATATTGAATGAGCGCAAGGCGCCGCGTGCGGCGCGCGCTTCGACCATCGCGCCGCTGGCGATCGCGGGTTTCGTGTCGCTGTTCGCGGCAGTCGGTGCCCATGCGTCCGTCATCATGGGCAACGGGGCAAGCGCTCTGACCATGACGGGCGTTGCGGCCGGTGACACGTCGTTCGCCGGCGGCAACGACGCGACGGCTGTGGGCGATACGTCGACTGCCAGCGTCGGCAACACCACGGCCATCGGCGCGCACTCTCGCGCGATGGCGGAGTCGGCCACGTCGCTGGGCGACACCGCACAGGCAATCGCCGCGCAGTCGCTCGCACTCGGCGCCAATTCCATGGCGAGCTTCGGCAACAGCGTGGCGCTTGGTTCAGGCTCCGTGACGCTGTATGGCGCGCAAACGGGCTACACCGCGTTCGGGTTGAACGCGCCACAGACCTCTGTCGGCGAAGTCAACGTCGGCAACCGGACCATCAGCGGCGTGGCGGCGGGCCGCGCCGACCAGGACGCCGTGAACGTCGCGCAACTGAAGGCGGTGGCGGGCAGAATCGACGGCAGTGTCATGTACGACCGTCATCCCGACGGCTCGATCAATCACGACAGCGTCACGCTCCAAGGCGACACGGGCAATGGCGGCACACTGATCCACAACGTCGCCGACGCCGTCGACACGCACGACGCCGTGAACCTCGGCCAGTTGTCCGCGATGCTCGGCAATGCGGTCGGCAATATCACCGTCAACACCTCGAATCCGATGTTCAGCGCCGAGGGCTCGCCCACCACCGAACCGGCGCAGGCAAGCGGCGCGCACTCGATCGCAGCGGGCGCGAATGCACAGGCAGGCGGCGCCAATGCGGTAGCGCTCGGCGCCGGCTCGAACGCAAGCGCGGACAATTCAGTGGCGCTCGGTCAAGGCTCGATCGCAGATCGCGCGAATACGGTCTCGGTCGGCGCTGCAGGACAGGAACGACAGATCACGAACGTCGCCGCGGGCGTTCAGGGCACGGACGCCGTCAACGTGAACCAGCTGAACCAAGGTATGAGCAGCGCTGTCGGCCAGGCGAAAGGGTATACCGACAACCAGGTCCGCTCGGCACGCAAGGACGGTTATGGCGGCGCGGCGGCGGCGATCGCGATGGCGGGCCTGCCGCAAGCCGTGCTGCCGGGGCGCGGGATGGTCGCGATGGCGGCCGGCACGTATGGCGGCCAGTCGGCAATGGCGCTCGGCGTGTCGAAACTCTCGGACACGGGCAAATGGGCCTACAAGCTACAGGGGACGGCCAGCACGCGCGGCGAACTGGGCGGGTCCATCGGGGCCGGCATGCACTGGTAACGCGCAGCAGCAACAATCACGGGGTGTAATTCCCGCGTGCGACGCGCCAAAAGCGCCGAGCTTCGCCGCGCCGGCGGTTTGCAACGCGTATTGCCGATAGCGGCAATACCCGGGCGCGCGCAGCGAAGCGCGCCCGCATCGCTCAACGCTGCATCGACTCCCACACCTTGTGGAGACGCTTGACGGAAACAGGCATCGGCGTGCGCAGTTCCTGCGCAAACAGCGACACGCGCAGTTCCTCCAGCAGCCAGCGGAACTCGGCAAGCCGGGCATCCGGCACGCCGCCCCGCTGCGCGAGCGCTCGCTGGTAGTTCTGCGCGAGCGGCTGAAACTCTGCGAACTGACGCGCGTCGCGTGTCGAGTCCGCTTTCAGTTTGTCGATGCGCAGCGCGATGCCCTTCAGATAGCGCGGGAAATGACTCAACTGCACGTACGGCGTATCGACGATAAAGCGTTTGCCGACCAGCGCATCCAGCTGGTTCTGCATGTCGGCAAACGCAGCGGCGAACGGCTTCGCCTGCGCGAGTTTCTTCACGACGGCCGAATACTCGCCAAGAATCTGTCCGCCCAGGCGGGCAATCTCTTGCGCGAGCAACGTCAGCCGGCTGCGGCCTTCGTCCTTGCGCGCGTGGAAACTCGCGTCGTCGTCGGGCAGCGGGTCTTGCAGGCACGCGCGGTCGAGCGCGGTGTCGATCAGTTGATCGCGCAGTTCTTCCTGCGTGCCGCGCGGCATGAACTGCATCGCCATTTCGCGCAAGCCCGGCAGATTTTTTTCGAGGTATTTGATCGGCTCGCGCAACTGCAGCGCGAACAATCGGCGCAAGCCCGCTCGATGAATACGCGCCGCCTCGTCCGGCGAATCGAACACTTCGACGTCGCAATGCGTGCCGCGATCGACGAGCGCCGGATAGCCGAACAACGTATGCCCGCCGCGCCGGATTTCCAGAAGCTCGGGGAGCTTGCCGAAGTTCCACGTCGTCAGGTTTTCGTAGAGGGCTGTCGCGGGCGCCGCCGCTTCGCCTGCAGCGGGCGTGTGTGGCGCGGATGACGCGCCACGTGCGCCCCCGCCATTCGCGCCGCGCGCCGCGCCGCCCGCAGTTCCGCCCGCAGTTCCGCCCGCGGTCCCGCCCGCAGTTCTGCCCGATGCGCCGCGCGCAGCGACATCGCTGCCGCCCGAGCCCGCATTCGCGAGCGCCGCGCCCGCCGCGCTCGACGCGATTTTCTGAAACTGCTGTTGCGCCTGGCCGCCCAGCTCCGCGCGTAGCTGCGCGAGATTGCGGCCCATCGCGAGCTGCCGGCCGTGCTCGTCGATCACCTTGAAGTTCATGAACAGGTGCGGCGCGAGCGTTTCGAGCTTGTAGTCCGACTGCTTCGTCGCGATCTGCGTCTGCTCGCGAACGTCGGCGATCACCGTGTCGAGCAGACCGCCCGCGCCGAAGCGCGGCCCGCTGTGCCGCTCGACGAAACCCGCCGCGTACTCCGGCAACGGCACGACGTGACGGCGCAGCTTCTGCGGCAACGATTTGAGCAGCAGTTGCGTCTTTTCCTTCAGCATGCCGGGCACGAGCCACTCGACGCGCCGCGCATCTACCTGGTTCAGCGCGTACAGCGGCACGGCGAGCGTCACCCCATCGCGCGGCGAGCCCGGTTCGAAGTGATAGGTCAGCGTCATGTCGACGCCCGCCATCGTCATCCGCTTCGGGAACAGGTCGGTCGTGACGCCCGCCGCCTCGTGGCGCATCAGATCGTCACGCGACAGATACAGCAGACGCAGCTTGTCTTCCTGCTGCCCGCTCTTCTTCACTTCATCGCGATACCAGCGCTCGAACGCGGCGCCCGTATGGATACCGTTCGGCACGGCCTGATCGTAAAACGCGTAGATCAGTTCGTCGTCGACGAGAACGTCCTGGCGGCGCGACTTGTGCTCGAGCTGTTCGATATCGGCGAGCAGCTTGCGGTTGTGCGCGAAAAACGCGAGCTTCGTGTCGAACTCGCCTTCGACCAGCGCGCCGCGGATGAACAGTTCCCGCGCGCGCGCCGGGTCCTGCTTGCCGAAACTGACGCGCCGCCGGTGATACACAGGCAAGCCGTACAGCATCGCGCGCTCGAACGCCGATACTTGCGCTGCGCGCTTTTCCCAATGCGGCTCGGAGAGCGACTTCTTCAACAGATGCGCGCCGACCCGCTCGATCCACTCCGGCTCGATCCTGGCGATGCAGCGCGCGTAGAGCCGGCTCGTCTCGACGAGTTCCGCCGCCATCACCCATTTGCCCGCCTTCTTCACGAGCGCCGAGCCGGGCCACAGATAAAACTTGATGCCGCGCGCGCCCAGATAGTACGGCTCGTCGTCGGCCTTCAGGCCGATATTGCCGAGCAGGCCCGTCAGCAGCGCGAGATGAATCTGCTCGAAGGTCGCTTCGCTGTCGTTCACGCGCCAGCCATGCTCGCGCACCACCGTCAGCAGTTGCGAATGCACGTCGCGCCACTCGCGCAGGCGAAGATGGGACAGGAAATTCTGCTTGCACGCGTCCGTGAGCTGACGGTTCGACTTCTTGTGCGCGATGGCCTCTTCGAACCACGCCCAGATTTTTAGCCATTGCAAAAACTCGGAGCGCTCGTCGGCGAACTTGCGGTGTGCCTGGTCGGCCTGTTCCTGCGCGTCGATGGGGCGGTCGCGCGGGTCCTGCACGGACAGCGCGCTCGCAATGATCAGCACTTCGCGCAGCGCCTGCTGGTCGCGCGCGCCCAGAATCATCCGGCCGACGCGCGGATCGAGCGGCAGGCGCGCGAGTTCGCGGCCGAGCGGCGTCAGCGCGTTGTCGTCGTCGACGGCGCCGAGTTCGTTCAGCAACTGATAGCCGTCGGCGATCGCGCGGCCGGGCGGCGGCTCGATGAACGGGAAGGTTTCGATCGCCGTCAGATGCAGCGACTTCATCCGCAGAATGACGGAAGCGAGCGACGACCGGAGAATCTCCGGGTCGGTGAAACGCACGCGCGACTGGAAATCGGCTTCGTCGTAGAGGCGAATGCAGATGCCGTCGGCGACACGCCCGCAACGCCCTGCCCGCTGGTTCGCCGCCGCCTGCGAAATCGACTCGACCTGCAGCTGCTCGACCTTGTTGCGATACGAATAGCGCTTCACGCGCGCGAGGCCCGTGTCGACCACATAGCGGATACCCGGCACCGTCAGCGAGGTTTCGGCGACGTTGGTGGCGAGCACGATGCGCCGCGCGTTCGACGGACGGAACACGCGTTCCTGCTCCGCCGCCGAGAGCCGCGCGAACAGCGGCAGGATTTCCGTGTGCGGCGGATGGTGCTTGCGCAGCGCTTCGGCCGCGTCGCGAATCTCGCGCTCGCCGGGCAGGAACACCAGCACATCGCCGGGGCCTTCGCGGCACAACTCGTCGGCGGCTTCGACGATCGCGTCCATCAGATCGCGGTCGGTCTCGCGCTGCGTTTTCGGACGATCCGGACGATCCGTGCGATCGCCGCGCTCGCGGCCCGCATTGCCTTGCGCCGCCTTCACCGCCGGCGAATCTTCCGCGACGGGACGATAGCGGACTTCGACGGGATACAGCCGCCCGCTCACCTCGATCACGGGCGCGGGTTTGTCTTCGGAGCCGAAATGACGCGCGAAGCGGTCGGCGTCGATGGTCGCCGACGTCACGATCAGCTTCAGATCGGGCCGCTTCGGCAAAATCTCTTTCAGGTAGCCAAGCAGAAAATCGATGTTCAGGCTGCGCTCGTGCGCTTCGTCGATGATCAGCGTGTCGTAAGCCTTCAGCAGCGGGTCGGTCTGCGTTTCCGCGAGCAGAATGCCGTCCGTCATCAGCTTGACGGACGCACCTGGCGCGAGATTGTCGGTGAAACGCACCTTGTAGCCGACCACTTCGCCGAACGGCGTGCCGAGTTCCTCGGCGATCCGCCGGCCCGTCGCCGATGCCGCGATCCGGCGCGGCTGCGTGTGGCCGATCAGGCCGCTGCCGCCCGCGCCGAGCCCGCGTCCGAGCGCGAGACAGATCTTCGGCAACTGTGTCGTCTTGCCCGAGCCCGTCTCGCCGCTCACGATCACCACCTGGTGGCCCGCGATCGCCCGCGCGATTTCCTCGCGGCGGCCCGAGACGGGCAGCGCCTCGGGGAACGTGATGGGCGGAATGGGATTCGGCTCGACGACGCGCGCGGGCTTGCGCGGCTCACGCGGCGTGTTGCGCTGCTTCTCGGCGCCCGGCTCGCGCGACGCATTGCGCTGCTTCTCGGCGCCCGGCTCGCTGCCGGCGCGTGGGTTGTGCGGTTTGCCTTGCGAGTCGAGCGGCCGCTTGCCTTGCGCACGCGGCGCCTGTTGCTGGCGGGCGCCGCCCGCCTGATCCGGCCCACGCTTGCCCTGCGGCTCCCGCGGCCGGTTCGGCGCGCTGTTCTGCTGCCCGCGCGCACCGCTTTTCGCCGCATCTGCGCCTTGCTGTCTGGTCGCATCGCCGTGCGCCGAAACGCCCGGACGCGGCGCATTCGCAACATTCACGGAAACGTCACGACGCGAGGCGTCGCCGCGCGCGTCGCGTGCCGCATCCTGATGGCCGCGCGGCGCGGGGCTCGCGGCATCTTTCGCGGCAGCGTCAGCCGCGTTTTTCGTATCGGCTCCAGCGGAGCTTTTGGGTACATTCGACATGGGGGCGCATTATAATCCGGGGCATGAATTCCCAAACCGACCTCGTCCCCTCGCCCGTTCCTTCACCGGCATCGTCCGGCGACTCGGAAGCCCTGCTGCAGCACGCGCAATTCGTCGACTGGATGCGATCGGTCGCGCCGTATATCCACGCGTTCCGAAACAAGACATTCGTGGTCGGCTTCGGCGGCGAGGTCGTGCATCAGGGGCTGCTCAACGCGCTGGTGTCCGACATCGCGCTGTTGCAGGCCATGGGTATCCAGATCGTGCTCGTGCATGGCTCGCGTCCGCAAGTGGAAGAGCAAATGAGCCTGCACGGCGTCGAGTCCGAGTTTTCGCACGGCATGCGCATCACCAATGCGCGGGCGCTCGAATCCGCGAAGGAAGCGGCGGGCGAAGTGCGTCTCGACATCGAGGCCGCGATCAGCCAGGGCTTGCCGAACACGCCGATGGCGCACGCGCACATCAGCGTGGTGTCGGGCAACTTCGTGACGGCGCGGCCTGTCGGCATTCTCGACGGGGTCGATTTCCAGCATACGGGCGTAGTGCGCAAAATCGATGCCGAGTCGATCCGCCATTCGCTCGCGAGCGGCAAGATCGTGCTGCTGTCGCCGCTCGGCTTCTCGCCGACGGGCGAAGCGTTCAATCTATCGATGGAAGACGTCGCCTCGGCTGCCTCGATCGCGCTGCGCGCCGACAAGATCGTGTTCCTCACCGAAACGGAAGGCCTGCTCGACGAAGAAGGCGCGCTGGTCCGCGAACTGTCGCTGGACGACGCGTACCGCCTGCACGAAAGCGGCGCGGTGACAGGCGACGCCGGTTTCTATCTGAAGCACTCCATTCGCGCCTGCCGTGGCGGCGTCGCGCGTTCGCACATCATTCCGTACGCGCTCGACGGCAGCCTGCTGCTGGAACTGTTCCTGCACGATGGCGTCGGCACGATGATCTCGTACGAGAACCTCGAAAGCCTGCGCGAAGCGACGCCGGACGACGTCGGCGGCATTCTCACGCTGATCGAGCCGCTCGAAAGCGACGGTACGCTGGTGCGGCGCGGGCGTCACCAGATCGAGCGCGACATCGATCATTTCTCGGTAATCGAGCACGATGGCGTGCTGTTCGGCTGCGCGGCGCTGTATCCGTATCCGGCCGAGCGCATCGGCGAGATGGCGTGCCTGACGGTCTCCCCCGAAGCTCAAGGTTCGGGCGACGGCGAACGGCTGCTTAAGCGCATCGAACAGCGCGCGCGGGCACGCGGGCTGACGCGTATCTTCGTGCTGACGACGCGCACCGAACACTGGTTTCTCAAGCGCGGCTTCGTGAAGGTCACGGTCGACGACCTGCCTGAAGACCGCCGCCGCCTCTACAACTGGCAGCGCAAGTCGCTCGTGCTGATGAAACAGCTCTGAGCGCGCACAATAGCGCGACGCCGTACCCATCGATTACAGGAGAAGCACAGCATGACTCGCATGGTTCAATGCACGAAGCTCGGCAAGGAAGCCGAAGGTCTCGATTTCCCGCCACTGCCGGGCGAACTCGGCAAACGGATCTACGAGAGCGTTTCGAAGGAAGCATGGCAGCAATGGCTCAAGCAGCAGACCATGCTGATCAACGAAAACCGCCTGAACATGGCCGACCCGCGCGCGCGCCAGTATCTGATGAAGCAGACGGAGAAGTTCTTCTTCGGCGAAGGCGCCGATCAGGCAACAGGCTACGTGCCGCCCTCGGAAGGCTGAGCGCCCGTCGCTGCCGTTCGCGACAGACGATGAAAAATCCGCGCCCGGTGCGCGGATTTTTTTCGCCTGTTTCCGGCTGCCGGGCCAATCCGCTTCGACCGGAAAATTGAACGAAACCGTTAATCCCGAGCTGCTTTTTCTGCACCCGCCGAATTCCCGCAATCCCCCGCCAGGCAACGGATTGCGCGCCCCCATCCGGCCCGCGCCGGACCAGTGGTTTGCACGATCCTCGCTTATCGTGCTATCATGTTCTTCGTTCTAACAGCATTAACCCTTCATTCGCGTTCAGTTTGCGCCTTGGCCGCCGTGCGTGCCCGGTTCGGATTGAATTGTTTTTATACAAGAAGGCTTGTCGGTTGTTTCGTTGCAAGTCGCGTCGGTCCGATCGGCGCGATCCAGAGCGACGCCTCGCCGGCCTTTTTCGTTTCAAGCCTTTTCAAGCGGCATCAGCGCACCGCGTGCGTGGATGTCCTCCGGTATCTGCCCCCCTGCAAGGCCACGTGGGTACCAACGTTTAGCAGCAACTAACAAGTGCAATTTCGCGACGACCTTCGCGATGCACGGGCGTTACTTTTTCTGCGCAAGGTGCTCATACACCGCTGCGCAGGTCGCCTTTGCGTGGTCCGTGCGAGGCGCTACGCCTGTTCGCATCGACCGCTCGCGAAACTGCACTTTCCAGCAATCCGTGGCGGAGCGCTTTTTGCGTTCGGCCGCAGTCATAGGAGCTTGTACCTTGACCGCTTCCAGCAACGGTTTCTGGCGACATAACAACAAAGACAACAGCCTGACTCTCGACGACATTACCGTCGTCGACAATTCGCTTCTCAAACGTGCCGTCGGCGCCATGGCGCTCGGCAACGCCATGGAATGGTTCGACTTCGGCGTGTACAGCTATATCGCCGTCACGCTCGGCAAAGTGTTCTTCCCGTCGAGCAGCCCGTCCGCGCAATTGATCGCGACCTTCGGTACGTTCGCCGCGGCGTTCCTCGTGCGCCCGATCGGCGGCATGGTGTTCGGCCCGCTCGGCGACCGCATCGGCCGACAACGCGTGCTCGCGATGACGATGATCATGATGGCCGTCGGCACCTTCGCGATCGGCCTGATTCCGAGTTACGGCTCGATCGGCATTCTCGCGCCCGCGCTGCTGCTCGTCGCACGTCTCGTGCAGGGCTTTTCGACGGGCGGCGAGTATGGCGGCGCCGCTACCTTTATCGCCGAGTTTGCGACGGATCGCCGTCGCGGCTTCGCGGGCAGCTTCCTCGAATTCGGCACGCTGGTCGGCTATATCCTCGGTGCGGGCACGGTTGCCGTGCTGACGGCGACGCTGTCGCAGGAAGCGCTGCTGTCGTGGGGCTGGCGTGTGCCGTTCTTCATCGCCGGTCCGCTGGGTCTCGTGGGCCTGTATATCCGGATGAAGCTCGAAGAAACGCCCGCGTTCAAGAAGGAAGCGGAAGCACGCGAAGTCGACGAGATGTCGCGTCCGAAGCAGAGCTTCATGGAACTGCTCGCGCAGCAATGGAAGCCGTTGCTGCTGTGCGTCGGCCTCGTGCTGATCTTCAACGTCACCGACTACATGGCGCTCTCGTATCTGCCGAGCTATCTGTCGGCGACACTGCACTTCAACGAATCGCACGGTCTGTTCCTCGTGCTGCTCGTGATGGTGCTGATGATGCCGATGACGCTCTACGCAGGCCACCTGTCGGACAAGATCGGCCGCAAGCCCGTCATGCTGCTCGGCTGCGTGGGTCTGTTCGTGCTGTCGATTCCGGCGCTGCTGCTGATCCGCATGGGCACGGTGCTGCCCGTGTTCAGCGGCCTGCTGATTCTCGGCGCGCTGCTGTCGACGTTCACGGGCGTGATGCCGTCGTCGCTGCCCGCCCTCTTCCCGACGAAGATCCGCTATGGCGCGCTGGCAATCGGCTTCAACGTGTCGGTGTCGCTGTTCGGCGGCACGACACCGCTGGTGACGGCATGGCTGGTCGATCGCACCGGCAATCTGATGATGCCCGCATACTATCTGATGGGCGCGTCGATCATCGGTATCGTATCGGTGCTCGCGCTGCGCGAGACGGCTCGCAAGCCGCTGCTCGGCTCGGGCCCGTGCGTCGCGACCCGCGCCGAAGCGCACGCCGTGCTGCGCGGCGAGCGTGAAGCCGAGGAACTCGACGAAGCATATGCAGCCGCCGTGACGGCGCGCGCATAAGCAGCGCAACGCATTGCATTGCATTGCACTATTGCACTGGAACGGGTCAGCTTCGGCTGACCCGTTTTTTTATGGCGTCAGCGTCTGCAGCGTGGCCTGCACATGGGCGCCGTCGATCGTCAGCATGCCCGCTGAGATCGGCAGCTTGAAGCGGCGCGGCCCCGCGCTGCCCGGATTGACGAACAGCACGCCGTCGCGCTCGGCGATCAGCGGCTTGTGCGAATGCCCTGTCACGACGACGCGCACGCCCTCTTCACGCAGATTGCGCGGCACATCGGCGATATCGTGAACGACGAAGATCTTGACCTGTTGCACGTCGAGCGTCGCGTGTGCCGGAATCGACGCAGCCCAGGCGCCCGTGTCGTTGTTGCCGCGCACGACCGTCAACGGCGCAATGGCCGCGAGCGCATCGAGCACCGCCTGATTGCAGATGTCGCCCGCGTGAACGATTGCATCGCATCCCGCGAGCCACGCCAGCGCCTCGGGACGCACGAGATTGTGCGTGTCCGAAATCAGGCCGATACGGCAAGATTGCGTGCGGCGCGTCGTCATCGTGCGTTCCTGGAGAATCTCAATCGAGCGCACCCAGCGGCGCGCGCGGCTTGCGCGACATCGCAAGCAGCCGCTTCGTCGCACCTTGCACCAGCACCGACACGACGGCGCCGCATGCGAACGCGGACAGCATGCCGAGCGTCGGCAGCGTCAGCGCGACAACGGCGAAGAACGCCGCGAACGACGCACGTCCGATCACCATCCCGCGCATCAGCAGTGCAACGAAGCTCGCGCCATGCGCGCGTTGCGCCGACACCGCAAGCACGATGCCAAGTAACGGGAAGACGGACAGCATACCGCTCCACGCCGCGCCCAACGACGCGGAGAGCGTCGTCACGGCAAGCGTCAGCAGTGCGCCCGCGAGCATGCGCAACGCGAGATCGATGACACCGACGCGTGCCGCCGGCACCGCACCTTCGACGCGCGGCAACCCGGCTTGCGAGACAGCCACGGCCACACACGCCGCCGCCAGCGACCATGCAAGACTTGCCGGCAAGTGGGTGAGCAGCACGGCGATCAGCGCCCACGCGACAAGACCCGCGCCCAGCGCCACAGGCCCGCGAGCGAAACGGCACGTCCATGCGTACGCGAAGTTGAACGCCTCCGACGCGGCAATGGCCGCAATCGATGCCGCCGACGCCTGCGCCGCGAACGCCGTGCCGCGCTCCATCGCGAGCAGCAAGACGATCGGCCCGGCGACGACGGGCAATCCCGCCAGCCAGCCCGCCACCGACGGTCCCCACACGCGCCCCGCCATCGTCAGCCCGGCGAGAAAGCCGGGCACGAGCGCGAGCTTGAGCGCGAGCATCGGGGCTATTCCTTGACGAGCTGTTCGATGCGGCTGTCGGGCACGAGCCACATCAATGCGCAGAACGTATAGAGCGCCACCGACACCCACGGTGCGATAAACGCGAACACCACGCCCGACAGATAGATCACGACGGACAGCTTGCCCTTGCGGTCACGGCCGAGCGCCCGCGCCAGCGTCGAGTCCGGGCCGTGATAACGGATCAGCACATGCGCCAGAATGAAGTACGCAATCGCGCACATGAAGAGATCGAGGCCGTATAGCGCGGTCGGCCACGCGGCCAGATGGCTTTCGCCGATCCAGTGGGTAATGGCGGGCATCAGCGACAGCCAGAACAGCAGATGCAGGTTCGCCCACAGCACGCCGCCCGTCACTCTCTGCACGGCATGGAACATGTGATGATGGTTGTTCCAGTAGATGCCGACGTAGAGAAAGCTCAGCACATAGGCGAGAAAGACGGGGATCACGGGGCGCAGCGCTTCGAGATCGAAGCCCTCCGGCACTTTGAGTTCGAGGACCATGATCGTGATGATGATTGCGATCACGCCATCGCTGAAGGCTTCGATTCGTCCTTTACCCATCTGCCCGGTTCCTGTTGCGGATTGATTTGTCATCGACGCAAGCGAGGCCGTACGCCTGCGCTAGTCGCCGCTGCCGATTATCCGCGATCACAGCCCGGGCTGTCGATGATGGTCACATGCGCCGCCTGTTTCGATGCAAGGTTCATGGTTCGTAATAGATCGCCAGCCAGACGGTCTGCTCCGCCTCGTGCGTCCATGCAACCCGATGCCGGCAATGCGGGTCGATCAGCACATAGTCGCCGGGACGCATGTCGTGCAGCGTCGCGTCTTCTTCGAATTCCAACACGGCCGCGCCCGACAGCAGCACCACCCATTCGGCGCGCGAGTCGTCGTACCAGAAGCCATCGGGACTCGTATGCCCCATCGACACGATGCGCTCCACGTTCAGGCGTTGTCCCGTAACGAGCATGTCGATTCGCTCTTCGCCGTCGCGCTTCGCTTCTCCGCTGAACAGATTGCCCGTTTGCAGTTGCATGTTCGGCTACCTCACTTCAGCGGTGCAAGGCCGTCGAGCAGCGTTGGGACCAGCTCGCTGATCGTCGGGTGGATATGCATCGCGAACTGCAGCGTCGTGTATGGCGCGCGCGCCGTCATGATGTCGATGAACGTGTGAATCGCTTCGTCGCCGTCGACGCCATAGATCGTCGCACCGAGTATCTGCTTCGACGCATTGTCGACCAGCACTTTCATGAAGCCGTCCGTCTCGCCCTTCTCGCGTGCCCGGCCGACGCGGGTCATCGGCATCGTCGCGATCAGGGCGTCGCGGCCGCTCGCGCGCACCTCGTGCTCGGACATGCCGACGCGCGCGAGCGGCGGATCGACGAACACGGCATACGCCATGATCCGGTCGTCGACGCTGCGCTTGCCGCCGTCGAACAGATTCGCCGACACGATCTGATAATCGTCGTAAGACGTATGCGTGAACGCGCCGCGCCCGTTCGCGTCGCCGATCGCCCACACGCCGGGCACGTTGGTGCGCAACTGGCCGTCGACGGGAATCGTGCCGTGCTTATCGACATTGACGCCGGCCGCGTCGAGACCGAGATCGTCGGTGTTCGGGCGGCGGCCTGTTGCGAACAGCAGATGCGATGCTTCGAGCGGCGCGGCATCGGCGCCGAAGAACACACGCACGCCGTCACCGCTCTCGTGCAACGGCTCGACACGCGAGGGCTCGGCGCCGAAGCGGAATTCGATGCCCTCGCGCGTGAGCACTTTCTGCACATTGCGAGCGAAGTCTTCGTCCTCGCGCGCAAGCACGCGATCGCCACGCACGATCACCGTCACGCGGCTGCCGAAGCGGCGGAACACCTGCGCGAATTCGAGCGCGATATAACTGCCGCCGACGACGGCCAGATGCTCAGGCAGTTCAGTCAGATCGAGCAGCGTCGAGTTGGTGTGATAGCGGATGCGCTCGAGTCCTTCGAGCTTCGGAATGACGGCGCGCGTGCCCGTATTGATGAAGATTTCGTCGGCCTGCAGTTCGGCCAGCACGTTGCCGCTTTCGGGATCGGTGACGGTGAGCGCATGCGCGCCGGTGAAACGCGCATGGCCTTTAAAGACGGTGACATTGCCCGTATTGCGCAGCCACTTTTCGACGCCGTCGCGCGACTGGCCAATGATCTTGTCCTTGCGCGCCTTCACCTGCGCCAGATCGACGCTGACGTCGCCCGCGATACGCACACCGTAATCGGCCGCGCGGCGTGCGACGTGCGCAGTGCGCGCGCTCGCCACATAGGCCTTGGTCGGCGTGCAGCCGACGTTCACACAAGTCCCGCCGAACTTGTCGCGTTCGATGACGGCCGTGTTGCGGCCGCTTTGGGCAAGACGCACGGCGAGCGGCGAGCCGCCCTGTCCCGTGCCGATCACGATGGCGTCGAAATGCTGTGGCATGGCAGATCTCCCGAATCGCGTGTGCGAGTCGGACATCTTACGCCTGCCGTGTGTTTCTCGAAGTGGTGAGTCCCGGTGGTGGATCGCGGGTCGAGGATGTCGTTCAGCGCGTCATGCCGTGCGAATCATGCATCGCAATGATGCAGCGAGCAGATCAGTTCGCGCGAGCGTTGCAGCGCGGCGCGTGCACCGTTCGTCGCGACGACGAAACCCGCCTGGCTCAGATTGAAGTCGACCTGCACCATGATCTGGATGAGCGACACCATCGGCAGCACCACTGCCGGGTGATAAAGCTGTCGTTCGATGATCGCTCTCATGGCTACCACTCCCATCAATGACGCCGCGTATCGGGCACGGCGTCTGTCTGCATACAAGTTTCGATGGGTGGATTGTAGAGAGCGAAGTGTTAGGGATAAATGAGCTAATCGCGAAGATAGTTGTCGACGGAGCAGAACAATCCCGCAACGCCTTGCGCCGTATGGTTTTGGGCCCGGTGTAGCCCGTCGTGCGGGCCTTTCCCGAGCCACAAAAGCACGGTCATTCGAGCGGCGTGGCGACGAATTCCGGCAACGCTTCGGCACGCTTCGAGAAGGCGGCCAGCGCCGGGTAACGCGCGGGATCGACGAGATCGGGCAGCATGAACTGCTGGAATCGCCACGTGACGGCCAGCGTGATGTCCGGCTGCATCAGACGATCGCCGAGCAGCCAGCCGTTTCCTTCGCGGCCCGCGATGGCCGTCTCCAGATGGTCGTATGCGGCGAACAGCTGCGTCTGGACACGCTCGATCCACGGCTGATGCTGGCGCTCGGCGGGACGCAGGTTCAGCTCGTAGACGTTTTGCATCGCCTTTTCGCAGGCGGCGAGCGCGAAGCCGATCAGGTTCAGTGCCTTCAGGCGCTCACCTGGGGCGGCGGGCATCAGGCGCCTGTCGGGCGGGCTTAGATGCTCCAGATAATCGAGGATCAGCGACGAATCGATCAGCAGCGTGCCGTCGTCGGCGATGAAGGTCGGCGCCTTGACCACGGGATTGATCGTCGCGAACGTGTCGAAGTGCCGGAACACCGATACGCTCTTGTGCTCGAACGGCAGGCCGAGCATCGCGAGTGAAATAGCGACGCGCCGGACATACGGCGAATCCATCATGCCGATTAGTTGCATGCTGCTTTCTCCCGTTGGGGTTGGTCTCAGCGGGATACTGTAGACGAATGGGCGGGGGATGGCGATGGCTGGGTGCTGTGGGCCGCCTATTGGCCGTTTATCGGCCGTTTATCGGCCGTTTATCGGCCGTTTATCGGCCGTTTATTGGCCGCTTATGTTGGGCGCGGCACACGGCCGGGCTGGAACGGAGCCATCATGACGTGCGCAAGGTCCGCAATGCATTGATCGGAATGCGACCGGTCACCCGTCGCTCTCATCCCTGTCACATCAGTTGATCGCAGCACCCGCTGAAGAAGGTCTCGATGCGATCTTCCTGATCCTGTCGCGCGCAGGCGTCTCGATGAGCCTGGATCGTGCCCCGTCAACTGGTTGAAGCGGAGAAGGAAACAGCGAGCAGATCACATACACGCACTGCCCAGTGGCAGGCGTGAGGGGCGCGAATGAAGCTCTCCGAATATATCGCACGGCTGCAATCGATCCTGGAAGCCGAGGGTGATCTGCCCGTGGTCCGGACTAGCCCGAAGGCGGCGGCACGTTCGCGCGGCTTTGAGTTCGGCACTGTCACGCAGCCAACCGTTTGCCGCGTTCGCGACTACTACGGTGCAAAACTCATCATGACCGGCGACGAGCGCAACGTTAGAGAAGTCGGGCGTGTCGTGTGCTTTGGCGAGCGAGGACCACTCGCACCATGCGAAGTCTCCTCATCCACCGCGCCCCTGGTCAGTTCGAACAGGCGGCGTCCATAACGGGCAGACGTGCCAGGACACCATCACGGAGGCGCCGCAATCTGTTCCGGCGTCGCCCGGTAGGTAGCGCTCCTGTAGGAATCTCAGATCGTTGTGACCGCTGATGCTCGCGAGCGTCGTCATGTCGAGCTGGCGAGAATGTTGGGAGAACGGGTGGTGCCGGGGACCGGACTCGAACCGGCAAGCTGTTAAGCGGCGGATTTTCGTCACACTACGTCTTTCGACGCCGTCTGCTTCAACCAGAAAAGCAAACGTTCGTGCGCTGGACTATGCCTTCGCCATCGCGATGCGCGTATTGCACGCCCATCGCCTAAGGCGCCCCCCGTCTAGTCTCTACACCTTCCGCGCCTTCCGTCCCACATCGGCAGGAAAGAAAACGGGCTTGGCTCGGCGTTGCCTCGTCGCACGAGTCTGGACGCGTGCATTCAGGGGTTTCGCCGAATTTGAAGGGTTCTGCACCGGCCGTTTCCGGCTGGGCACTCAATGCTTTAAGTCCGCTATGTTTACCAATTTCATCACCCCGGCAGGGCGGACGCGATTCTACCATCGCGCCGCAACCTGACCAAACCGGCGCGAATCCCAGTTTCGCCCCGTCCGCGATCCGACGCGCCTTCATCGACCCGTCACAAACGTTCCCGATAATCCGCCCCACGAAAACGTTTACAACGACGCACGCCCCTCGAAACGGCGCGCGGCACACGCTGACGGGAACCCAACGATGACGCCCACGATCAAGGATGTCGCCGCGCATGCGGGCTTTTCGATCGCGACCGTCTCGCGCGCGATCAACGCGCCGCACACGGTCAACCCCGTGACCCTCGAAAAAGTGCGTCAGTCGATCGACGCCCTCCACTTCCGCCCGAGCCCGCTCGGCCGCCAGTTGCGCGGCGAGCGCTCGCGCCTGATCGGCGTGGTGCTGCCGACGCTCGCCAATCCCGTGTTCGCCGAATGCCTGCAAGGCATCGACGAACTGGCGTCCGCGCAAGGCTACCGGCTGATGCTGATGACCACGCAATACGACGCCGACCGCGAACGCCACGCCATCGAAACGCTGCGCGCACAGCGCGTCGAAGGCCTGATCCTGACGGTGGCCGACGCCGACACCCACCCGCTGCTCGACGAACTGGACCGCGACGGCATGCTGTACGTGCTGATGCACAACGACACCGTGCGCCGCCCCTCCGTGTCCGTCGACAACCGGCAAGCCGCCTACGACGGCGTGCGCATGCTGATCGCGCACGGCCATCGCCGCATTCTGATGCTGGCAGGCACGCTCGCCGCGTCGGACCGCGCGCGGCTGCGCCATCTCGGCTACACGCAGGCGATGCAGCAGGCGGGCCTCGCCCCCGCGCCCGCGCTCGAAATCGATTTCAACGCGGACGAGCTCGCGCCCGCTGTGCTCAACCATCTGACGACGGGCCCGAACCGTCCGACGGCCCTCTTCTGCTCGAACGATCTGCTGGCGATGGTGGTGATGCGCGGCCTGCGCCGCGCGCGTCTGCAACTGCCCGGCGACATGTCGATTCTTGGCTTCGACGGCCTCGCGATGGGCGAGCTGCTGTCGCCGCCGCTCGCTAGCGTGTGTGCGCCGAACCGCGAGATCGGCTGCGCGGCGTGGCGGCGGCTGATCGCGCGTGTCGACGGCTCGCAGCCGTCCCGTGTCGACGACGCGCTGCACGCGCCGTCGCCGTCGCTGTCGCAGACCTTGCCGCACACGCTGCGCGAGGGCGCGACGATCGCGGCGATCTGCGACACGTCGGGCGCACCGTCGAGCCGCATCGTCCGTTCGACGGCCTGATCCGCTTCAAAAACCAACCTTTTCCACTTCCGGAGATCTGTCGTGAACTGCCGTTCCTCCATCGCTATTGCAGCGTTGCGCGTGGCGCGCGCCGCATTGGTCGCATCGTCGTTCGTGCTGACGCTGGCCGCACCGCAACTCGCGCACGCCGAAGAAACCGCGATCTGCTACAACTGCCCGCCCGAATGGGCCGACTGGGCGAGTCAGATCAACGCCATCCAGCAAAAGACGGGCGTGCACGTGCCGTTCGACAACAAGAATTCCGGCCAGTCGATCGCGCAATTGATGGCCGAGCAGAAGAGCCCGGTGGCGGACGTCGTTTATCTGGGCGTGTCGTCGGCCTTCCAGGCGAAGGACAAGGGCGTGATCGCGCCGTACAAGCCCGCGCACTGGAACGACATTCCCGCCAACCTGAAAGACCCGCAAGGCTACTGGTTCGCGATCCACTCGGGCACGCTGGGCTTTTTCGTCAACAAGGACGCACTCGAAGGCAAGCCCGTGCCGCGCTCGTGGGCCGACCTGCTGAAGCCCGAGTACAAGGGCATGATCGGCTACCTCGATCCGTCGAGCGCCTTCGTCGGCTATGCGGGCGCCGTTGCCGTGAATCAGGCGCTGGGCGGCAGCTTCGACAACTTCAAGCCAGGCCTCGACTGGTTCGCGAAGCTGAAGGCCAACCAGCCGATCGTGCCGAAGCAGACGGCCTATGCCCGCGTGCTGTCGGGTGAGATTCCCATCCTGCTCGACTACGACTTCGACGCGTACCGCGCGAAGTACAAGGATCACGCGAACGTCGAGTTCGTGATTCCGAAAGAAGGCACGATCGAAGTGCCCTACGTGATGAGCCTCGTGAAGGGTGCGCCGCACGACGCGAACGGCAGGAAGGTGCTTGATTTCGTGTTGTCGGACGAAGGCCAGAAGCTGTGGGCGAACGCGTATCTGCGCCCCGTGCGCGCCGGCACGATGACGGCCGATGCCGCTTCGAAGTTCCTGCCCGCCAGCGACTATGCGCGCGCGCGTGCCGTCGACTTCGCAAAGATGGCCGAGAAGCAGCAGGCCTTCGGCGAGCAGTATCTGCAGGTGATGCATTGAACGACATCACGTTCCCGCTGCGCTGGCGCATCGCGTTGATCGCGCCGGCGCTCGCCGTGTTCATCGCCTTCTGGCTGCTGCCGATGACGGCGCTCGTGCAGGTCAGCGCCGACGGTCATCTGCTGAAGACGTACGGCGCGATGCTCGCCAACGCGCGCTACATGAAGAGCCTGTTCGCGACGGTCGTGCTGTCGACGGCCGTGACGGCGACGACGCTAGCGCTCTCGGTGATCTCGGGTCTGCTGCTCGCGCGCCGCGAGTTTCACGGCAAGCGCACGCTGCTCGCGCTACTGACGTTTCCACTCGCGTTTCCGGGCGTGGTGGTCGGCTTCATGGTGATCATGCTGGCGGGCCGTCAGGGTTTGATCGGCGCGCTGTCGCTCAAGCTCACGGGCGACAAGTGGGTCTTCGCGTATTCGATGACGGGTCTCTTTATCGGCTACCTGTATTTCTCGATCCCGCGCGTGATCGTCACGGTGATGGCGTCGGCGACCAAGCTGGATGCGTCGCTCGAAGAAGCCGCGCGCTCGCTCGGCGCGTCGCCGTGGCGGATCATGCGCGACATCGTGCTGCCCGCGCTCTCGCCCGGTCTGATCGCGGCGGGCGCCGTGTGCTTCGCGACGGCGATGGGCGCGTTCGGCACCGCGTTCACGCTCGCCACCGACATCGACGTGCTGCCCATGACCATCTACACCGAGTTCACGCTCAACGCGAACATGGTGACGGCGGCGGGACTGTCGATCGTGCTCGGGGCCGTCACGTGGGGCGTGCTGTACGTCGCGCGCAGCGTTACCGGCTCGGCCGTGGCCGCGACGGCATGATCGGACTGATCGTGCCGATTCCTTTCCATGTCGAATGAAGACACTCGCATGAATTCCGTTGCTCAAACCACGAACACGCCTCAGATGCAGCACAAGCGCGTGTTCACCCTGCCTTCGCTGCGCGCGTGGCTCGCGGCGGGTCAATGGCTCGTCACGCTGCTGTTGTGCGCGTTTCTGATCGTGCCCGTCGTGATGTCGATTGTCGCGGGCCTGACGGTGAACTATTTTCAGGGCATCGCAAGCGGTCTCACGTTGCGCTGGCTCGGCGAAGTGTGGACGCAGTATCACGGGTCCGTGTTCCTGTCGCTCGAAATCGCCCTCGCGACGCTCGTCATCACGCTGCTGACGGGCGTGCCCGCCGGCTACGTGCTGGCGCGCAGCGAGACGCGTCTCTCGCGCATCATCGAAGAATTTCTCGTGCTGCCGATCGCCTTGCCCGGCCTCGCGTCCGCGCTCGCGCTGCTGGTCGTGTATGGCGGCTTCACGATGTTCCGCACGAGCGCCGCGTTCATCGTCGTCGGGCATGTGGTGTTCACGCTGCCGTTCATGGTGCGCGCCGTCGCCGCCGTGTGCGCGAGTGCCGGGCTGCGCACGCTCGAAGAAGGCGCCGCGAGCCTCGGCGCGAGCTTCTTTCAGCGCTTCATCACGATCGTGCTGCCGAACGTGCGGCCCGGCATCGTGGCGGGCGCGCTGGCTGTGGTCACGCTGTCGATCGGCGAATTCAATCTCACGTGGATGCTGCACACGCCCGAGACGAAAACGCTGCCCGTGGGTCTCGCCGATACCTATGCTTCGCTGCGCATCGAGATCGGCAGCGCTTACACCATTCTCTTTTTCATCATGACGATGCCGCTGCTCGTCGCGATGCAATGGCTCGGCGTCGATGCGACGGGTCAGCGCAACACGCGGCAGAAGAAGGCACGCGCCGTCGATACCTCGTCATCCTCAGAAGACCAGCCATGAAACTCGCTTCCATTCCCATCACACTGACGCGCTGCGCGAAGACGTTTCGCGGCACGCGCGTGCTCGAGCCGCTCGATCTGTCGATTGGCGCGGGCGAGACGCTGGTCTTGCTTGGACCTTCGGGTTGCGGCAAGACGACGACGTTACGCATGATTGCCGGTCTCGAACAGCCGGATACAGGCGGGCGCGTTGCGTTTGGCGACGAGGATGTCACGGCGCTGCCCATCGAGAAACGCCAGGTCGGCATGGTGTTCCAGAGTTACGCGCTGTTTCCGAATCTGACCGTGCGCGGCAACATTCACTATGGTCTGAAGATCAAGCGCGTGGCGGCGGACGAGGCGCGGCAGCGGGTGGACGAGTTGCTTTCGATGATGCGGCTCACCGGTCATGCTGACAAACCGATCGATCAACTGTCCGGCGGCCAGCGGCAGCGTGTCGCACTGGCGCGGGCGCTTGCGCCGCAGCCGCGGGTGTTGTTGCTCGACGAGCCGCTGACTGCGCTCGATGCGCGTTTGCGCGACACGTTGCGCGGCGAGATGAATGCGCTGCTGCGCGAGCTTGGGATGACGACGATATATGTGACGCACGATCAGGCTGAGGCGATGGAACTGGGCGACCGCATCGTGGTGATGAGCGCGGGGCGCATCGAGCAGATCGGGACGCCGCGGGATATCTATTACCGGCCAGCGAACCGGAATGTTGCGCAGTTTGTGGGGACTATTAATCGCGTGGCGGGGCAGGCGCGGGATGGAATGCTTGCCACGACGGGTGGCGCTATTCCATTGCCGCCGACGTATGCTACGCGCGTCACGCCTGACGGCGATGAGGTGTTTTTCCGGCCTGAAGATGCGTGGATTTCTGAGCTTTCTGCTGCGCAGTTGCGAGGGGTGGTTCAGAGTGCTGCTTTTTTGGGTGAGCGCACGCGGCTCACTATTCGCGATGCGGCGCCTGAGGTGATCGTGGTTGATGTGCCTGGGAGGGTTGAGCTTGCTCGTGGCACGGTTGTTGGGGTTTCTGTCGCGAGGGATGGGTTGATTGCGTTGTCGTAGGTTTGGGTTTGGGTTTGGGTTTGGGTTTGGGCTTGGCTTGGCTTGGTTTGGGCTTCGCGCTGGCATCCGCGTTACGTTAGCTTGCTTCACACGTCGCCCCTGTGCGGGGCGGCACCTACTTTTCTTTGCCGCCGCAAAGAAAAGTAGGCAAAAGAAAGCGGCTCACACCGCCAATCCTTGACGTTTACCCACGGGCCCCCAACGTCCCCACGCTTCACACGGCAACATACCCGTCGATGCCCGTTGCCAACGCTTCAAACAAATGCCTCACCCGCTTCAATTACCCGTACCCGGGCCAGCGGCGGCGAATGGTATGTGCCGCCCAGGTGGCAAACTGTGTGTAGGGTGTCGCGTCGTATAGGTTAGAGCTCTTACAGGGTGGGACGCGTGCGCTATCGGTCCGGAGTGAAGCATGCGAAGCTCTACGGCCTACACACAGTTTGCCACCTGGGCGGCCGTGGACTGTCTGGCGCGGCATGCTGCGCTGCGGGTGCGTGAAGTGGGTGAGGCGCACCGCAAGAGCGTTGGCAACTGACGTCGGTCACGTGGTTGCCGTGTGAAGCGTAAGAACCTTTGGGGGCCCTCAGGCAAACACAAGAACTGGCGGTGTGAGCCGCTTTCTTTTGCCTACTTTTCTTTGCGGCGGCAAAGAAAAGTAGGTGCCGCCCCGCACAGGGGCGACGTGTGAAGCAAGCTAACGTAACGCGGATGCCAGCGAAAAGCACAAAGCACAAAGCACAAAGCACAAAGCACAAAGCAAACCCCAACAGCGTCGCAGACACAAACATCAAAGAGGAACCTCATGTTAATAGCCCAGATCAGCGATCTCCACATCAAACGCCCGGGCGCGCTGGCCTACCGCCGCGTGGACACGGCAGCGTATCTATCGCGCTGCGTAGAACGCCTGAACGCACTCGCCCCAGCGCCGGACGCGATCATCATCACCGGCGATCTCGTCGACCAGGGCGAGCCCGAGCAATACGAACATCTGAAGTCCCTGCTAGCACCGCTAAAAATCCCCTACTACCTGCTAGTAGGCAACCACGACGACCGCACGGCGCTGCGCGCCACCTTCATCGACCACAAAGAACTCCACACCAACAGCGAATTCATCCAATACACAGTCGACATCGGCCCGCTCCGCCTGATCGCACTCGACTCAATGGTCCCCGGCCAAAGCGCCGGCCTGCTCTGCGACGCGCGCCTCGCCTGGCTCGAAGCGCAACTACAGACAGCCCACGATAAACCCGTGATCGTCGCGCTGCATCATCCCCCCTTCGTGTCCGGCATCGGCCACATGGACGCGCTGCGGCTCGACCCGGCCTCGGCAAAAAAACTCGCAGCCCTCATCGCACGTCATCCGAACGTCGAACGCGTCATCTGCGGCCACGTACATCGCCCGATGTTCGTCCGCTTCGGCGGCACCATCGCATCGGCGGTGCCCGCGCCCGCGCATCAGGTCGCGCTCGATCTGCGCGACGACGCGCCATCCGCCTTCATGATGGAGCCGCCCGCGTTCGCGCTACACCGCTACGACAGCGTGAACGGCCTCATCACGCATCACGCCTATGTCGATGCAGCCGACGGCCCCTATCCCTTCTATGAACCGGAAGGATCGTTGATCGATTGAGTCCGCGCCGGGCGTGCCATCCAGCAGAATCCGCCCCACTCCGGTATCATCGGCACGCTCGACTCTCTCGCGCCGGCGCTACGCCGGCCGCCGCATCATGTCCACACCCGCCTCCGACGACACCGCCACCGGCAGATCGCTGAGCGGCCTTCTGCTGCTGCTCGCAACGATCGCAGGCGTCTCCGTCGCGAACATCTACTACAACCAGCCGTTGCTCGACGACTTCCGCCTGTCGTTTCCGCACAGCGCATCGTGGATCGGCGTGGTGCCGACCATGACCCAGTTCGGCTACGCGGCAGGCATGCTGCTGCTCGCGCCGCTCGGCGACCGCTTCGACCGTCGCAGGCTGATCCTGCTGCAGATCGCCGCCCTCTGCATCGCACTGCTGTTCGCGGCCGCCGCGCCGAATCTGTCGGTGCTCGTGGTCGCGAGTCTCGCGATCGGCATTCTCGCGACCATCGCGCAGCAAGCCGTGCCGTTCGCCGCCGAACTCGCACCACCATCGCAACGCGGCCATGCAGTCGGCACGGTCATGAGCGGACTGCTGCTGGGCATTCTGCTCGCGCGCACGGCGGCCGGCTTCGTCGGCCAGTACCTCGGCTGGCGCGCCGTGTTCGGTGCGTCCATCGCCGCGCTGCTGGTGCTCGCCGCCGTCATCATCGCAAGGCTGCCGCGCAGCAGGCCGACCTCGACGCTTGCCTACGGAAAGCTGCTCGCCTCCATGTGGCATCTCGCCGTCGAACTGCGCGGCCTGCGTGAAGCGTCGATCACGGGCGCCGCACTGTTCGCCGCGTTCAGTCTGTTCTGGTCGACCCTCGCGCTGTTGCTGGCGGGCGCGCCGTTTCACTACGGGCCGCAAGCCGCGGGTCTGTTCGGGATCGTCGGCGCGGCGGGTGCCATGGCCGCGCCGCTCGCAGGCAAATTCGCCGACCGGCGCGGGGCGCGCGCGATCGTCTCGCTGTCGATCGCGCTCGCGGCACTGTCGTTCGTCGTGTTCGCGCTGTCGGGCACGAGCCTCATCGGCCTCGTGATCGGCGTGATCGTGCTCGACGTCGGCGTGCAGGCAGCGCAGATCTCCAACCAGTCCCGCATCTATGCACTGAAACCCGAAGCGCGCAGCCGCGTGAACACGGTGTACATGGTCTGCTATTTCATCGGCGGCGCGGTCGGTTCGGGCGTCGGCGCATTCGTGTGGCCGCTGTTCGGTTGGGTTGGCGTGAGTATCGCCGGCCTGCTGTTTACCGCGCTTGCCGGACTCAATCACCTGCGTGGGCGTCCCGAGCCGCTGGGCGCTTCAGGTGCGACGGAGTGACGGCGAACTGAAATCGCCGCGCCGAAGCCGCTATCGCTCTTCCAGCCGCCCCTGCGCATAGTCGTGCAGCGCGTCGATCACGCGATCGAACTCGAACGACTTGTCGTAGAAATGCCGCACGCCGTATTGCTGGCAGCGCTCGCGGTAAGCGGGCAGCGCGTGGTTGGTCAGCACGGCGGCGAACGTCGACTCGATCAGCCCTTCCTTCTGCATATACGCAAGCACGGGCACGCTCGATCCACCCTTCAACTGCAGATCGACGATCACCGCGTCGAACGCTTCGCCATCCAGCAGCGCGATCGCCTCGTCGGCAGACTCGGCCTGCGCGGCTACCTGCATCACGCCCGAAGCGTCGATCGCTTCGACGATGCTGCGCCGGATCAGCGGCGAATCCTCGATCAGCAGCACACGCAACGGCGCGCGGCCGGGATCGGTGTGTGCGGTGACGGAGTCGGCGTTCATCGGTTGCGTTCCATGCTCGCGGGGAATCACAGGTTCATTCGATCAGGCCGTTCTTGATCGCGTAGTACGTCATGTCCGCGTTATTCGTCATGTGCATCTTGTCGAGCACGCGCGCGCGATACGTGCTGACCGTCTTCACCGACAGATTGAGTTCGTCGGCGATGTCGGTCGGAATCTGCCCTGACGCGAGCTTGCAGAAGATCTGAAACTCGCGCTCCGACAACTGTTCATGCGGATGCGTCGCAGCGGGTTTGTCGAGACTGTTCGCGAGCGTATCGGCGACGGCTTCCGACAGATACCGATGCCCGCGCGCGACCGAGCGGATCGCGCGCACGATCTCGTCGGGCTCGCAATCCTTGTTCAGATAGCCGTTCGCGCCCGCGCGCAGCAGGTTGATCGCATACTGGCTCTCGGGATAGCCGGACAGGATCAGCACGCCCTGCCCGGGCCGCATCTGCCGGATTACGCGCAACGTGTCGATGCCGTTCTTGTCGGGCATCGCGATGTCGAGCAGCACGACATCGAAGGGCTCGTCGTCCGGCTGCTCGCGCACGAGGCGGATCGTCTCGTCGCCCGTCGATGCTTCCGCCGCGACGCACATGTCCGGCTCGTCCGCGACGAACTGCCTGAATCCGCCCCGGACGATCGCGTGATCGTCCGCTATCAGCACTCGAATCATGGATGTGGTTTTCCGCCGTGCAAGTGCATCTGTATGTGCATGTGCTTCATGGCCCGCAGGACCGGCCGCAGCGGCGCGAACCGCACGCTACCCGTATTCGCGCCGCGCCGCCCGCCGCCCTCACTCCCGGCCCGACAGCAGGTCGGCCATATCGTCCGCGTGCTCCTCCTCGACAGCCAGAATCTCTTCGAACATCCGGCGCGTCGTGACGTCGCCGTCACCCAGATAGCGGATGATCTCGCGGTAGGTGTCGATCGCAATGCGCTCCGCGACCAGATTCTCGCGAATCATGTCAGTCAGGTTGTTGCCTTCCTTGTATTCCGAGTGCGAGCGTTTCGACAGGCTGTCCGGCGCGAAGTCCGGCTCGCCGCCCAGTTGCACGATACGCGCGGCGAGCGTGTCGGCATGGCCCTGCTCCTCGTTCGCGTGCTCGAGGAACTCCTGCGCGACCGCTTCCGAATTGATGCCCTTCGCCATGAAGTAGTGGCGCTTGTAGCGCAGCACGCAGACCAGTTCCGTCGCGAGCGCGCCGTTGAGCAGCTTGAGCACCGTCTCGCGGTTCGCGCCATAGGTCTGCGTGACGGGACCGTCGTCCATATCCTTGCGCGCCTGCTCACGAATGCGCTTGAGGTCCATCACGAATTCGCCTTTCGTTTCGTTCGACATTGATCGACTCCTTGTTCCGGTATTGTGGGAAACGCACACGCGGCCGTCGTCCGTTCAGATGCGGCGGCGCAGCGTGCGCCATGCGGGCTTTGCGTCAGGTTCGGAACACGCCGAGCAGCAGCGTGACGACGAACACCACCAGGAAGATGTAAAACAGGATCTTCGCTATTTCGGCGGCGCCGGCGGCAATGCCCGTGAAGCCGAACACAGCGGCGATGATCGCGATCACGAAGAACACGAGTGCGTAATGCAGCATGACAACGCTCCTTCCTGTTAAGCGATGAATGGAGGCGAACCGTCAAGGCGGTCCGCCGTTTTATCCTGACTGGTCTGGGTTGCCTCTACGGCTTCGCTAATCGACGATCTTCTTCGTGATGACGAAGCCGAGCACGAGGAACACGACGCACAGGACCAAGAACACCACGAACAGGAACTTCGCGATAGCCGCCGCGCCCGCCGCGACGCCTGTGAATCCGAGCAGCCCCGCGATCACGGCAATCACGGCGAAGAACAATGCCCACTTGAGCATGATGGCAACCTCCCTGACTAATGTGGCTAATGTGGCAAATGGATCTCCTGCACTCATCGTACGGAGCACGTTGCGTACCCGCATTCGGGCGCAGGCTGTTTTTCATGTGGGAATCCGCCGACATCCGCTTTCGGGGAGGCTTCTGACGGCCCGCCGCCACGCCCAGGCAAACGCGTGCTCAAGCGCAAACGCGCCGCGCGACGCTACACTGTCGATGACTTCATCGCATGGAGACGGCAGTGTCGGACGGGGCGCAAGCGGGACTCACTACCAGGCTGACGGACTGGATGCATCAGCGCAGCTGGGCCATCGCGATGACGGTCGCGATCGTCATCACGTGCGGTGGCCTCGTCATTCTGGAATCGGCGCGGCAACGCATCGCGTCGGAATACGAAGCGGCGCTCGAAGCCCGCAACGCGAGCGTGCAGCTCAGCGACCTCGCCGGGCAACTCGCGCTGTTGCAAGCAGATGAAAGCCGCTTTCTTCTGACACGGGACGATGCCCAGGCGCGCAGCTATTGCGCGCGCGCCGCCGGCATCCGCCGCGGCATCCGTTCGCTCGACACGTATTTCAAACGCGCCGCCGACAGCGCGGAACTGTCCAGCTTCACGCAGATCGCCGCGCTCATCGGCGCGCGCATCGGCAGCGGCGCGCTTGCGCTTCAACAGGCTGCGCAGCAGCCACTCGATCTCGCCGCATGCGGCGGCGCGGCGGCCAGCAGCAACGTCGATGCGGCGCTCGTGACGGGCACGTTATCGTTACTGCGCGACAACGAAGAGCGCCGCGCGCAGCGCGCGCTCGACGCAAGCCGCGCCGACCAGCGCGTCTCCACCTTCGTCGCGGCGGGCCTATCCGCGCTCAACATCGTGTTGTTCATTCTGCTGTTCCGCAATCTCGGCATCCAGATCGACAGTCAGGCACGCGTGCAAAAGCAATTGATCACGCAGCAGGAAGAACTCGATCAACTCGTCAACGAGCGCACGCGGCAACTCGAAGCACTCGGCTGGCACTTGCAGGCCGTCAGCGAAAACGAAAAAACCCAGCTGGCGCGCGAACTGCACGACGAACTCGGTGCGATTCTCACGGCGAGCAAGATGGACGTCGCGTGGGCGCGGCGCAAGCTTCAGGGCACCGACCCCGCGATCGCCGAGAAACTGGCGCGCGCGCTCGAGACGCTCGATCAGGGCATCGCGCTCAAGCGGCGCATCATCGAGGACATGCGTCCGACCGTCCTCGCGAACTTCGGCCTCGTCACCGCGCTGCGCACACTCGCCGACGAAGCCGCCCAGCGCAACGGCTGGGCGCTCGACCTGCACCTGCCCGACGACGAACTGCAACTCGACGAGCAAACCGAGATCGCACTTTTTCGCGTCGCGCAGGAGTCGCTGACCAACGCGGCGAAGTACGCTCGCGCGACGCAGGTCACGATCGCGCTGAGCAAGGCCGCTGGCGAGGTGTCGCTGCATATCGCCGACAACGGCGTCGGCATCATGCCCGCCGACCTGACCCGCACGCATACGCATGGGCTGATGGGCATGCGCCAGCGCGTGGCCGCGCGTGGCGGACGTTTCGATATCCGGCGCGGCGAACTGCACGGCACCGACATACGCGTCGTGCTGCCCGTGCCGACTGTCGGCGCGGCCAGGCAAGCAGATCAGGGCATCGATCAGATCGTCGAGCAGGCGCCGCGCCCCGCCCCAGACGACACGAGCGCCCAAGGCCACGCGCCCGTCGATCGCCTTTGATGTCCGCGTAGGATTGCGCCGACAGAAAAATCATGGCGCCGCCGACAGCATCGCGGCCATGCGCCACTTAACATGGAATCAGACCGGATCGGCTGGCGCGACGCCGGTCGGGCGACAGGGCGCGCACGCCGGGCGATGTCGAACGAAATACCTGACCAGACCGGCGCGCGCGAATCGATCGAAGCATCAGTCGAAAGATTCCTGACTATTCCAGATAGGGAGAAAACTCATGACACGACTCATCGCACTTCTGCTGCTCGCGGGCACGACACTGCTTGCCGCCTGCAATACGATGGCCGGCGCCGGCCAGGACATCTCCAAGGGCGGCAACGCGATCACCAATTCAGCTGAGAAGCACTCGGACTGATACCGCACGGCTCATCGCATCCGCTGTCGATTCGATCTTCATCTGTCTTCAATCGCCGCCGCGCACCCACGCGGCGGCTTTTTTTTTGCGCCTGTGCCTGGGCATTCGGGAGGCTCGCGCGGAGGCTCACGAGCAAGCGAGCACGCAAAAACAGAACGGCGGCCCATTCGCATGAGCCGCCGTGCCGTCCCCCCGCTACCGCCTCGTCATCAGGCCATGCCGTCGTTGTTTTATTGGCCGTTCAGCGTATTGGTCAGTTCGATCGCCGGTTGCGTGGTATTGCCGCCCTGCGCGACGAGCAGGTGTATCTGGTTCGGCAGCAACTGGCTGAGCACGCCGCCGATCGGCACCGACGTCACCAGCCAGTCGGCGTTGTTCGCGAGATTGAACGAACTCGACTGGAAGATCGGCGTCTTGCTGCCCGCCGTCGTCGCGATCAGCACATACGTGCCGCCCGATACGTAGACCGAGTCCTGGCCGCTCGCGGGCACCGCGTTCTTGAAGGACACGCCCGCCAGCGTCGGACTGGCGCTCGAAATGTTCGTGTTGTTCGCAGGCACCAGATACAGGTCGAGATTGGATGCGTTCAGCGACGCGTTGAAGCCCCGCAGGCGCGCGCTGTTCGACAGCAGCCCCTTGTCGAACGGATCGTCGATCAGACCGATGTCCGCGCCCGACGAGCCCGGCACCGCGATCACCGTATACTCGTGGCCCTTCGCGACATCGGGGAAGGTGCCGCTCGCCAACGCGGTCGTGGTCCCCGTCGCTGCATACGCAACCGATGTCTGTCCCGTGTTGATGTTCGCGAAGTTCGTCACGTTCTTGTACGAGATGTTCTTCTGCAATGCGCCGCCGTTGACGAGGAAATCGACGGCCGGGCCGCTTGGAATAGCGTGCACGAAGTGGATCAACGGATTCTGCAACCCGAGTTCTTTGCCGACGTCGTTCGAGCCTCCACCGCACGCCGACACGAGCGCGGCCGCTCCGATGAGCGCCGCCATGGTCCTGATAACCTTCATTTGCCACCTCTCCCTGATTGGGCTTGAGCCCGTTGATCTGCGGCTAGCCGCCTGCGCCTTTACCGGCACTCGTGTTGGCGGCGAGCCTTGTTATCCACGATGGCGGGCAGTGCTCGTCGGCACATGCTCTGCGTCGATTGGACGACTGTCGACAGCAATCGCTGTGCCGCGACGCTTATTTCCGACGAATCGCAAATAAAATTGCCGCGAGATTCGAGGGTTGGAGGGCATTTAGAATTTTCCCTCGGAGGTTTTATACGGGCGCGCGTGTATCGTTCGAGCGCGTCCCAACTTTACACGGTGCCTTGCATGTCTTACCCGCGGCTCTTGTCCGAACTCGATCTGGGCTTCACGCGCCTGCGCAACCGCGTCGTGATGGGTTCGATGCACACGGGCATGGAGGACCGCTTCTGGCATTACCCGAAGCTCGCAGAGTATTTTCGGGAGCGGGCAAAGGGCGGCGCGGGCCTCATCATCACGGGCGGCATCTCGCCGAATCGCGAAGGCTGGCTGCTGCCGTTCGGCGGCACGTTGAACTCGGTCTTCGATCTGCACAATCATCGCAAGCTCACCCGGGCCGTCCACGAAGAAGGCGGCAAGATCGCGCTGCAGATCCTGCACGCGGGGCGCTACGGTTATCAGCCGCTCGTCGTGTCGGCGTCGGCGCTGAAGTCGCCCATCTCGATGTTCAGGCCGCGCGCGCTGACGCTGGCGGGCATCGCGCGAACCGTGCGCGCGTACGCCCGTTGCGCGCGGCTCGCGCAGCGCGCCGGCTATGACGGCGTCGAGATCATGGGCAGCGAAGGCTATCTGCTGAACCAGTTTCTATGTCCGCGCACGAACCGGCGCGACGACGCCTACGGCGGCAGCATCGACAACCGGCTGCGGATTGCGCGCGAAGTCGTGCAGGCCGTGCGCGCCGCTTGCGGCGAGCGCTTCATCGTCGTGTACCGGCTGTCGCTGATCGATCTCGTCGAAGGCGGCAACACGTGGGACGAAACCGTGCAGATCGCGAAAGCGCTCGAAGCGGCGGGCGTCACGATCTTCAACACGGGCATCGGCTGGCATGAGGCACGCGTGCCGACCATCGTCACGTCGGTGCCGCGCGCCGCCTTTGCACCGCTGGCGGCACGCCTGAAGACGGCCGTGAGCGTGCCCGTGATCGTATCGAACCGCATCAACACGCCGGAGGTCGCCGAAGACCTGCTCGCGCAAGGCGCGGGCGATCTGGTGTCGATGGCGCGTCCGCTGCTCGCCGACCCCGAGTTCGTCGTGAAGGCAGCCCAAGGACGCGCGGATGAAATCAACACGTGTATCGCGTGCAACCAGGCGTGTCTCGATCACACGTTTCAGAACCAACGCGCGACGTGCCTCGTCAACCCGCGCGCTGGCCGTGAGACGGAACTCGTGTACCGGCCGCTCGCTTCGCATCAGCCGCCGCGCGCCGTGGCCGTGGTAGGCGCGGGACCGGCGGGATTGTCGGCGGCGACGGTGGCGGCCGCGCGGGGCCATCGCGTGACGCTGTTCGATGCGGCGGCAACCATCGGCGGCCAGTTCAATCTCGCGATGCGCGTGCCAGGCAAGGAAGAATTCAGCGAGACGATCCGCTATTTCGGCAGCCAGTTGCGCAGGCATGGCGTCGAGGTGCGCCTCGGCACGCGTGTCGATCCGGCGCTGCTCGCGGCTTGCGCGTTCGACGACGTGATCGTCGCGACGGGCATCGTGCCGCGCCGCCCCGCCATTGCCGGGATCGACGGGCCGAACGTGCTGTCGTATGTCGACGTGTTGCGCGGCGCGCAGGTCGGGCGGCGCGTCGCCGTGATCGGCGCGGGCGGCATCGGCTTCGACGTCAGCGAATTCCTGCTGCATCCGGCGGACGAGCCGCTGCCGTTATCGCGCGAAAGCTGGACGGCCGAATGGGGCGTCGATCTGTCCGTCGCCGGGCGCGGCGGTCTCACGGCGCCGCGCGCCTGCGTGCCCGTGCGCGAGATCTGGCTGTTGCAGCGCAAGGCCGGCAAGCTCGGCGCGAGCCTCGGCAAGACGTCGGGATGGGTGCATCGCGCGGCGCTCGCGCGCAACCAGGTGAAGATGCTCGATGGCGTGACGTATCGGCAGATCACGGAGCGCGGGATGCTGATCGAGCGTGAGGGCAGCGAGCAGTGGCTCGATGTCGATACGATCGTGGTGTGCGCGGGACAGGAGTCGTTACGCGATCTCTATCCTGCTACGCCCCGCTCGTCCGCTGCCGATGGGCCGCGCTTTCATGTGATCGGCGGGGCTGCCCTGGCGGCCGAACTCGACGCGAAACGGGCGATCCGTGACGGCGCCGAGCTTGCCGCGCGGTTGTAGCCGCGGTTGTAGCCGCCGTTTTAGCCGGGCTTTTGACCACGCTTGACCACCCTTCCAGGCGCTGTCATAGCTTGCCGGGCTGGCGCCGCTCACGCGGCGCCGCGCCGCCGGTAATCGAACCAGAACGACAGCCCGACGCTCACCAGAATCACGCCCGTGGCGACGACCGTGGCGCGCGTCACCGGCTCGCCGAGCAGTAGCGCGCCGAGCGCAACCGCGACCACCGGGTTCACGTACATGCAGCTGCTGGCGATGATCGGGCTCGTGTGCCGGATCAGAAAGCCGTACGCGACATACGCGGCCATCGTGCCGATCAGCATCAGATACAGGAACGCGACGACGGGCAGGAAGTGAATGTCCATCATCCGCTCGCCCGAGAGCCAGGCGACCAGCGTCGACATCGCGCCGCCAAGCCCGATCTGCAGCGAAGTCGACAGAAACAGATCCGACGGCAGCTTGAGGCGCGACGCCAGATGCGCCCCACCCGCCCAGAACAGCGCGCCGCACAGAATGGCGAGGCTGCCGCCCGCCGAGCCCGAGCTCTGGTCGCCGTGACTGAGAATCGCGATGCCGACGAGTCCCAGCCCGACCGCGAACCACTCCCCCCTGCCGACCTTGCGCCCCGCGATCGCCGCGATGACCGTGGCGAACAGCGGCACAGTCGCAACCATCACGGCCGCCGTGCCCGTGCCGACGGTGCGCATGCCGTAGGCGAGCATCCCGCTCGACAGGCCGACCAGCATCGTGCCGACCAGCCCCGCATTGCGGATTTCCGTCAGCGGCGGCCAAGCCGGTTTGCGGCGCATGGCGAAGATGAACAGTCCGACGCCCGCGAAAAAATTGCGCAGCCCCGACATCAGCAGCGGCGGAAACGAGCCGAGCGCGACGTGGACGGCAAGGTACGTCGAGCCCCAGACGATATAGACGACGCCGAGCGCGAGCGCGATCTGTCCGCCGTGGGATTGCGGCAGGCGGAACGGGAAACGGTCAGGGAGATTCAGCGCCACGCCTGGCCCGCCCGTGCCGGCGATCGCGCCGCGGCCCCGCTGAACACCCATGAACGGGACGGCAGGCGCCGCATCGGCGACGCGGCAGGAAGGGCAAAGCGGGC
This sequence comes from Paraburkholderia caribensis, assembly GCF_002902945.1. Taxonomy (NCBI): domain Bacteria; kingdom Pseudomonadati; phylum Pseudomonadota; class Betaproteobacteria; order Burkholderiales; family Burkholderiaceae; genus Paraburkholderia; species Paraburkholderia caribensis. The sequence goes on along the minus strand of NZ_CP026101.1, from coordinate 1,250,711 downwards.
GGGCATGGCAGTAGAACGGATGTCGAACGGCAAGGGAAGCACCGGGTCAATGGTGCGAATTGATGGCCTACGCGATGCAGAATGCAACAACAGCAGCCAACGGACGCGAATCGCTCGCGCCGCCGAGCATTATGCAATATCTGGGCAATCCGCCGGCAAGAGAATCGTAACTTTCGTTGCAAGCGGGATGAAAAGGCGAGCGTGGGTGTCAATTGCGACACCACTGGAATTCGCCCCGGTCAGTCGTAGCTCACCAGCACCGTCACGGCATTTTCCGTTGGCGCGCCGCCCATGATCGACAGCGTGCCGCCCGCGCGGCCCACGCTGTACTCCGCGCGCGCTGCCTGCGTGACGCGATTCGCGTTGTCGGTGAATCGTGTCTTGAGCGTGCGCGGCGCGGCGACGCCCGCGTCCGTATTGACGAGCACGGCAATATGCGCGGCCGGCGAGGTATCGGATGCGGGCGTGAACGTCAAATCGATCGTCGATTCATGCTTCACGCTCAAATCTTCCGTATGGAATCCTCGATAATTATCCAGAACATTACGCTCGATAGCGTACGGCGGCGCGACGATCGCCCCCTTGAACGTGATGGTTCCTCCCGGCTCGAACGACGCCGCGGCGAGCGCCATCGGCGGCCAGAGCCCCGCCATCGCGACACAGGCGGCCACCATCCCGGGCGCCCGATTCGATGCTTTCATTGCACGATCCTTTCAAACTGGTTTTATTTAGGCTGACTGATCAATGATTTGCCTCGAAGGGTGTATCGGCCCGGATCGGGCAAACTTGAACAGAGCGGACGAATGTTTGCCCGGGGACAAAAATCCTTTCTCCACCGCATTGATGACATAACCGCCTGAGTGGCACGCGTGCCGCACGCGGGCGATGCAATCGCCAGCACACCGAATGCAGCGCGGCTTTCCCGCCCGCCATGGCACGCGCAAATCGTGCGCGGCGCCTGCGCGTTTCGCCAATTTCGAGACAAGTTGCCAAACCCGGCCCGGCCAGGGTATCGTGTGCGCTGCTAACGCGGGGGTCCTGCGTTGTGCGTCGCCTGAAAGACAACGGGCACCGCATGGCGTGGGTGAGAAATACCCTTTGAACCTGATCTGGATAATGCCAGCGCAGGGAAGCGTTCGGGCTCGCCGCTTCACCTGCTGTAGTGTTTCACCCTCCTCGCGCGAACCCGGTCCACTTCCCCACCGTCTCGTTCTCCTGCGTAGCTGTAACGCCCCACATTTGCATGGAGAGACGCATGAACGCCAACCCGAAATTCATTTCTGCGAACGCCCACGTCGACGAAGCCGCCGTCGCGCCGCTGCCGAACTCGCGCAAGGTCTACGTGACGGGCTCACGACCCGATATCCGCGTGCCGATGCGTGAAATTACGCAATCGGATACGCCGACGGGCTTCGGCGGCGAGAAGAATCCGCCCATCTACGTGTACGACACATCGGGCCCGTATACCGATCCCGACGCAAAGATCGACATCCGCGCCGGCCTGCCCGCGCTGCGTCAGGGCTGGATCGAGGCACGCGGCGACACGCAATCGCTGGACGGTTTGTCGAGCGAATACGGCCGCGAGCGCGCCGCCGATCCCGCCACCGAGCAACTGCGCTTCCCCGGCCTGCATCGCACGCCGCGCCGCGCGCAGCCCGGCAAGAACGTCTCGCAGATGCACTACGCGAAGCAAGGGATCATCACGCCGGAAATGGAATACATCGCGATTCGCGAGAACCAGCGCCGCGCCGAGTATCTGGAGAGCCTGAAGACCAGCGGCCCGACGGGCGCGAAGCTGGCCGCGATGATGGGCCGCCAGCATCCCGGCCAGGCATTCGGCGCCAGCGCGTTCGGCCCGAACGGACTGACGGAAATCACGCCCGAGTTCGTGCGCGAGGAAGTCGCGCGCGGCCGCGCGATCATCCCGGCGAACATCAATCACCCGGAAAGCGAGCCGATGATCATCGGCCGCAACTTCCTCGTGAAGATCAATGCGAACATCGGCAATTCCGCCGTCACGTCGTCGATCGGCGAGGAAGTCGACAAGATGACGTGGGCGATCCGCTGGGGCGGCGACACGGTGATGGATCTGTCCACGGGCAAGCACATTCATGAGACGCGTGAATGGATCATCCGCAATTCGCCCGTGCCGATCGGCACCGTGCCGATCTATCAGGCGCTCGAAAAGGTCAACGGCAAGGCCGAGGACCTGACGTGGGAAATCTTCCGCGACACCCTCATTGAACAGGCCGAACAAGGCGTCGACTACTTCACGATCCATGCGGGCGTGCGTCTGCAGTACGTGCCGCTCACTGCCAACCGGATGACGGGCATCGTGTCGCGCGGCGGCTCGATCATGGCGAAATGGTGTCTCGCGCATCACAAGGAAAGCTTCCTGTACGAGCACTTCGAGGACATCTGCGAAATCATGAAGGCGTACGACGTGAGCTTCTCGCTCGGCGACGGCCTGCGTCCCGGCTCGATCTACGACGCGAACGACGAAGCGCAGCTCGGCGAGCTGAAGACGCTCGGCGAACTCACGCAGATCGCGTGGAAGCACGACGTGCAGGTGATGATCGAAGGTCCCGGCCACGTTCCCATGCAGCTCATCAAGGAGAACATGGACCTGCAGCTGGAATGGTGCGACGAAGCGCCGTTCTACACGCTCGGGCCGCTGACGACGGACATCGCGCCCGGTTACGACCACATTACGTCGGGCATCGGCGCGGCGATGATCGGCTGGTTCGGCACGGCGATGCTGTGCTACGTGACGCCGAAGGAGCACCTGGGCCTGCCCAACAAGGACGACGTGAAGACGGGCATCATCACCTACAAGCTCGCCGCGCACGCCGCCGATCTGGCGAAGGGCCATCCCGGCGCGCAGGTGCGCGACAACGCATTGAGCAAGGCGCGCTTCGAGTTCCGCTGGGAAGACCAGTTCAACATCGGTCTCGATCCCGACAAGGCGCGCGAATTCCATGACGAAACCTTGCCGAAGGATTCCGCGAAGGTGGCGCACTTCTGTTCGATGTGCGGTCCGCACTTCTGCTCGATGAAGATCACGCAGGACGTGCGCGACTACGCGGCGAAAGAAGGCATGAGCGACACCGAGGCGCTGAAGAAGGGTATGGAAGTGAAGGCCGTCGAGTTCATCAAGAACGGGGCGGAGATTTATCAGCGGCAGTGAATGTGAATCAGCGAGCGTTGTGATGCCGCTGGATGTGAAGCCCGCCCGCAGTTCAGGCGGGCTTTTTTGCGCGCGTTTTTTACCGCATCGCATGGCGTCTGCATGTGCTTTTTACGTTATGGCGTGATTGTTCGATGCGTCGAAACATTTGATTACCAAACCGACACTTTGCTGACAAGCCCATACAAACAGAAACGGCCCCCGGCGATACCATCGATTCACCAGATCGGGATCGCGATTTGCGAGTCCCGTCGATAGAAACGTCAGGGAGACGCAATCATGAAAACCTTCCATCGAATCGGTGCGCTGGCTACGCTCGTGGCCGTGGTGGCAAGCCTCTCCGCATGCGACGGCATGACCCGGCGGCAGCGCGACACGGCTATCGGCGCGGGCGTCGGCGGAGCTGCGGGCGCGGCGATCGGCGGCAACGCGCTGTCGACACTGGGTGGCGCGGCCGTCGGCGGCGTGATCGGCAATCAGGTCGGCAAGTGACGCGTGTGACACGTCGAGCCGTTGATTCAAGCGCCGGCTCTTTAACAGCGACGCGCGCATAAGGGATATCAGTAATACGACAAATCGCCGTCGAAGGCGATGCAGGCAAACGGCTTCGAATTCCGAGTCCGCGCGGTTGCGGGCTCGGGATTTCAAGGCCGAAGGGAGATGGGCAAAGTCCGGCGCGCACGTACGCGCCGGACATGTCCTTTGACTGATCGCGCATGAAATACGCGGTTACCACTTTGTGACGTGCGGGTTGAAACGCTGGCGTAAGCTCCATAAATAAAGCGCGCGAAAGGCGCGCCGCGAGATAACGAGGAGCACGTCATGAAACCGCTCGATGCAACGCTGCGCGCCGCCAGCGCCGTTGCAGCGCTGGCACTGTCGGGCGTGCTGTCCGGCTGCTACTACTATGCGCCGTACGGCTACTATCCCGGCTACGGGTACTACCCCGCTTATCCCGCCGTGCCCACGGCGGCAACGCAGCAGGAGATGCCCGTCGGACCTGGCGATCCCGCCCAGGCCGCTGCGCAGACGCAATTCACGATGCCTGGCGACAACGCGTCCTATCCGGCAGCACCCGGCTACGACACCACCGTCGCTTACGCCGCCGCGCCTGCGTACTACCCCGTCGCCTATCCCGTCTATCCCTACGGTTACCCCTACTACGGCTGGCCCGGCTGGTGGGGACCGTCGATCTCGCTGAGCTTCGGCTATTGGGGCGGATGCTGCGGCGGCCACTATGGCTACTGGGGACATCGCGGCTACTGGGGCGGCCATGGCTACTGGGGACACGGGCACGGCTACTACGGCGGAGGTCATGGCGGCTGGGGTGGCGGCCATGGCGGTTGGGGCGGAGGTCACGGCGGCTGGGGCGGCGGCAATGCATGGGCCGGCGGGGGCCACGGGCGCTCGCACTGACCGATCCGAACCGTATCGAATCCGGCAGGCGTTGGCGGTGACGATGACGTTCGCGGTCCTGTCCCGCGAACGCAACCGAACGCGCCGCTACGAATCAGCAGCCACTTCTATTCCCGCAACAACCTTCTTCGTTTTCCCTGCTTGACGGGAATCGCCAGCGCTCTATGCTGGCGGTTGCTTCTGCAACATCTGTTTAATTGCGTGATCCGACGTCGCGCGTACTCCTGCCTCCCTATTTGCGCGCGCTACGCCGCTTTCATCCGTCCAGCCCTGCCGCTTCGCCGCGTAGGTCCAGTCTCCGCGTCGAATCGAACAACGATCATGGAGACGTGATGTTCCACCAGTTTCTGACTCCCATCGGCAATTCGCTGTTGCCCTCGTTCCTCGTTGCCGCATTGCCCATTCTCGTCGTGCTGGTGCTGCTCGGCTGGGCACGTCGTCCGGCGTGGCAGGCTTCGCTGGCCGGCCTCGTCGTCGGATTGCTGATTGCGATCGTCGGCTGGCACTTTCCCGTCGGCCTCGCGCTCGATTCCGTCGCGGCGGGTGCGGTGTTCGCCTGCTGGCCCGTGATGTGGATCGTCGTCACCGCGATCCTGCTCTACAACATCGCGCAGCATTCGGGCCGCTTCGCCGCTTTCCGCATGTGGATGATCGACAATCTGCCCAACGACCGGCGCATCGTGCTGGTCGTGATCGGCTTTTCGTTCGGCGCGCTGTTCGAGGGCATTTCGGGCTTCGGCACGCCGATCGCGATCACCAGTTCGCTGCTGATCCTGCTGGGCTTCCCGCCGCTCGAAGCGCTGACCTTCACGCTGATCTTCAACACGGCGCCCGTGGCATTCGGCGCGCTCGGCGTGCCCATCACGGTGCTCGGCGCAGTCACCCACCTGCCCACCGACGCGCTCGCCAAAATGGTCGGCCGCCAGTTGCCGTTCTTCGCGCTGCTGCTGCCGTTCTACGTGATCGGCGTGTATGCCGGCTTTCGCAACATGCTGCGTGTGTGGCCCGTGCTGCTGGTGTCGGGCGGCAGCTTCGCGCTGACGCAGTTCTTCACGTCGAACTTCATCAACTACAGTTTGACGGACGTGCTGTCGTCGCTGGTTTCGCTGATCCTGACAATTGCCTTCCTGCGCGTCTGGCGCCCCGCCGCCGATCCCGCGTTCGCCGTCAACGTCGATCGCGTGAACGAGACGCGCGGCAAGATCACGGGCGCGGAAGGCTGGTATCCGTGGCTGATCGTGTCGGCTGTCGTAATCATCTGGACGATCGCGAAGATCTTCATGATCGGCGACGTGAAAGTGCCTTGGCCGGGTCTCGACAAGGCTGTCTTCATCACGCTGTACAACGCGCCGTACGGCGCGATCTGGGACTTCCAGCCGCTCGCGACAGGCACCGCGATTCTCGTCGCGGCGATCATCACGGCGTTCGTCGTCAAGCTGAAACCCGGCGACTTCGGCCGGGCGATCGTCGATACATGGGTGCAGACGCGCATCGCCATTCTGACGGTGGCGACCATCGTCGGCCTCGCGTACCTGATGAACTATTCGGGCATGAACTACACGCTGGGTCTCGGCGTGGCATCCGTAGGCGCGTTCTTCCCGCTGGTGTCGGCATTCCTCGGCTGGGTCGCCGTGTTCCTGTCGGGCAGCGATACGTCGGGCAACGCGCTGTTCGGCAACCTGCAGGTGGTCGCAGCGAATCAGCTGAACCTGAACCCGGTGCTGATGGCCGCGACCAACTCGTCGGGCGGCGTGATGGGCAAGATGATCTCGCCGCAAAACATTGCCACAGGCGTCGCGACGACCGATCTCAAGGGCAAGGAAGGCTATGTGTTCGCGAAGACCTTCAAGCATTCGATGCTGCTGACCGTCCTGCTCGGCATTCTCGTGTGGCTGCAGCAGAACGTGCTGCAATGGATGATTCCGCACTGACGCCTGTGTATGGCAACGCGGTCGCGACACGCTTCGCGCCCGCGTGATAGCGCCGATTCCTGACGGCGAATTGTCGATTCTTGCTGTTTCATCTCAACGTGAAACGACGCGCGTAATCCCGGTGTTAGCATGCGTACGCATCGCGACTCAACTGCGCGCGACACCTTCACGATGAATCCAGTCAACATCTTCCAGCTTCTCATCCTCGCCGCACTCTGGGGCGCGTCGTTCCTGTTCATTCGCGTCGGCGTGAGCGACTTCGGCGTCGCGCCGCTGATGGCGCTGCGTGTGGGCATCGGCGCGCTGTTCCTGCTGGCCGTGCTCGTCGCGCGGCGTCCGTTGCGCGAGTCGGCGGCGACGTTGCGCACGCGCGCACTGCCGTTGCTCGTCGTCGGCATTCTCAATTCGGCCGCGCCGTTCTGCCTGTTCGCGTATGCGGAGATCACGCTGTCGGCGGGCGTCACCTCCGTGATCAACGCCACCACGCCGCTGTGGGGCGCGGTCGTCGCCTTCCTGTGGCTCAAGGACCGTCTGAGCGTGCTGCGCACTGTCGGTCTCGCGATCGGCTTCGCGGGCGTGCTGATGCTCGTCTGGGATCAGATCGCCACGCCGGGCGGCGCGAACATTTCGCCTGCGACGACGGCGCTCGCGGCCGCCGCCGCGCTCGGCGCGACGCTGCTATACGGCATCGCCGCCAGCTACACGAAAAAGCATCTGACTGGCGTCGACGCGCTGACGGTCGCGACGGGCACGATGATCGGCGCGACGATCGTGCTGTTGCCGCTCGCCGTGTCGTCGTGGCCCGCCGCTGCGCCGTCCATGAAGGCGTGGGGCTCGGTGATCGCGATGGGCGTCGCGTGCACGGGCATCGCCTACATGCTGTTCTTCCATCTGATCGCCGTCGCCGGTCCCGCGCGTGCGATCACTGTGACGTTCGTGATCCCCATCTTCGGCATCCTGTGGGGCGCACTGTTTCTCAGCGAGCATGTGTCGATGGGCATGCTCACGGGCTGCGCGGTGATTCTCATCGGCACCGCGCTCTCGACGGGTGTCATCAAGCGGATTCCTGGCTTTGGCGGACGCCGCGTGAGCGAGCGCTGCTGATTCGCCGACCTGCCCTGCGTTGGACCTGCTGGTAACGCTAGCGGCAACACAAAAAATGGCCCGCGCTCCAACCATGGAGCGCGGGCGAAACCGCCGCCCTACGAGGATAGGCGACGGGGCCACCGAGACGGGCGCGCCCAGACGCCCGTCCATATCCCGCGATAAGCACATCGATGCGCAGCGGGCGCAAAGCCTGAGCAAGTTCACGGTCAGACTTCCCGCGAATCCCGTTGCCTCAGGCTCAATCTCGGGGCAATTAAAAGCAGCTAGCGTGCCAAACACGCGCGCTGCAGCTTGTCTCGCGCAAACGCTTGATAGGGTGTGGAGAATCGAAATGGATAGCGTTGCCGGCCGCCGTGTGCGGCGCATGTTACGGCGTAACGTCACGTTACGCGCCGGCGCGACGGGTGCGGCCCAGCGTTGTCATGGTCAATGGGTGTTGCGCGGTCCGTGAAGTCCGCGCCGCGCCACGTAGCACATCACAGCAAGCAATCAGGCTCACAATCCACATCCGGCAAGGCATGACGTCGGACCGGCTCATTTTTTGAATGTTGGCCTGATCGACAACGCGACGGCGATAAAAAAGCCCGCGTGACGATATCCGTCACGCGGGCTTTTTTCAGGCGGCCGCGCGCGGGGCGCAGCCATCGGCGTCAATGCAGCTGATCGACCATCAGCGACATGATCTGCTTTGCTTGCGGCGACGAATCGACATCGCCCTTGTCGTCGACGACGGCGACGCGCGTCTGGTTCGGCGTCACCGCGCGCACGTTCACGCGATACTGCTTGGCGACCTTCTCCTTGCGGCCGTGGAACACCTGGCTCCAGAAGCCCTGCTCGGCCGACGTCATGTCCTTCGGGTCGACATAGCGGACAAAGTAGAGGCCGCGCGTGAGATCGCGGTCGTCGACCGTAAAATTGCTGCGGTCGAGTGCGAGACCGACGCGCAGCCATGCGCGGTCATACGGCTCGCCAAGCGTCAGCTCGGTCGACGAGAACTGCGCCGACGTATCCGCCGACGACGGATCGCGCATGGGCGTCTGTCCGGCCAGCGCGACGTTCTGCGCAGCCGTTGCGGCCGCCGCCGATTTCGCGCCGCTCGTCGCCGCATTGGGCGACGTTTGCGAGCCGGCCGGCGATACATCTGCCGCCGCATTCGCAGTACGCGTGCCCGTGTCGTTCTTGGCGAGCGTCGCCATCAGGCGCTTCAGGTATTCGGTTTCGAGCGCGGGATCATTCGGCTTCGGTTCCCACTTGCTGGTGTCGTTGTTCACGCCGCTGAGCGCTTCGCGCAGGCCCTTCTGGCTGATGAACACATACGTGCCGCCGTTCGGCGCCGCTTCCAGACGGGTGCGGTATTTGTTGCGCTCGGCCGTCACGTACGAGTTGCCCATCGCCTTCGACAGCGTGCTGCGGATCAGGCCGTCGTTGATGGACGGATGCGTTTCGTTCCAGTCCGTCTCCATCACGCCCTTGTCGCGCTGGTCGACGACGAGCAGAAAGCCCTGCTCCTGCCAGAAACGGCGGATTTGCGGCCACGCCTTGTCCGGGCTCTGATTGTCGAGGACGAGCCAGCTTTCCGTGCCGTCACGCTGGATGTGCATGCCGGCGACGGCGGGTGCGACCACTGCCGTGTTCGGCGCATCGCTTTGCACCTGCTGCAACGTGGACAACGAGGTCTGACCGCTTTGCGGCGGCAGCGAACGCTGGTCCGCGGTTTCCTCGAGCATGTTCGGCGGAACAGCGAGTGACACTTCCTTCGATTTCGAGTCGCTCTTGTAGTCGATCTTGGTCGGCGACGACGTGCCGCAGCCGGCGACCAGACCGCCTGCCATCAGCAATGCTGCAAACCGCTTGGTAAGACGAAGTTCAGTCATGTTCCAGGAATCCTTCCTATAAGCCACGGAAGCCACGGCAAGTCCGTGGACTAACCCATCATTTTACCGGCCCGGCGACGCGAAGTGCAAAAAGCGCGGCTTACCGCGCCTCATTTAGCCGTTCGGTCGAGGCCCGATTGACCCGTCCGCTCGCTTGCGACAGGAGTTCGAATGACGAACTTTCGCGTAGGGGCCCCGCGCCGCAAAAAAACCGCACGCATCATCTCACAATGAGCCGGGAAGTCTCCATTTTGGCCAGGTCTTCGGCTCGATATTTAACGTTTCGCCACAGTGTTTTGCGCGGCTGGGAGGCTCGATCGCCTTGCGCTATGTCATTGATTTTCATGAATGAAATGTGCGCGGTCGAGAGGTTGTATGGCGAGGCACGCACGTAACGTTTCTGCGCTCGCAAATCGCATCTCAAAACCTCGGTGTTATCTTGAAATAACGATCTCAAAAATAAATCCGAGGGTCCGAGGGAGTTGCACATGTCGTTCACCACTACTCATCCGGCGACCGCCATCGCCGCATCCGTCGTATTCGCCCTGTGCGCTAACGGACTCGCTACCGAGGACGCACGCGCCCAGCTCGGCGGCACGATGCCCGCGTCCCAGGTCACCGGCAATCCGGCACAGCGGGTGTTGCCGGGCAGCGCGGCGCGGGTACGCTCGACCGTCGATGCAGGCGGCACGACCATCAACGAGTATGCAACGGGCGACGGTTTGATCTTCGCCTACGCGTGGCAAGGCCCGACCATGCCGGATCTCACGCGAATGCTAGGCCCGTATTCCGAGCGTTATCGCGCGCGGGCAGCGGCGCAGTTCGACGCGACGGGACATCTTCATGCATCGCGCGTCGAGCAAGCGGACGTCATCGTTGAATCGGGCGGACAGATGCGCAGTTATGTCGGTCGGGCGTGGCTGCCGGCGGCCCTTCCAGCCGACGTTTCGCTCGCCGATCTGCGCTGACGGGATGTCCCATGAATACCGTACTAATAGACGCAGCTCGCTTTGCGCAGGGAACGATCGTCGCGCTCGCCACACTGGTCATAGTAGCGGGATGCGGCGGCGGCGGTTCCAGCACGACGAACACCGCCGCGAATTCGCCCCAGTCGACACCCGCTTCGCCTGGCGCGACGGCCAGCAGCCCGGCATCGGCCAGCGTGCCCGCGCCCGCGAGCGCGCCCGTCGCGACAGTGCCGCAATCGACGATCCCCAATGTTCACCCCGTCGTCGTCACGTCGACGCCCACGCAGACCCGTAACATGCTCACGACGAGCGTGACGGTATGCGTGCCCGGCACGTCGAATTGCGTGACGATCGACAACGTGCAGGTGGATACGGGTTCGCAGGGCCTGCGCGTGCTTGCCTCACAATTGCCGGCGAGCCTGGTGCTGCCAGCCGTGCCCGCCACACCACCGGCGGGCACGGCAAACACGGTCAACGGGGAATGCAGCGTGTTTGGAACGGGCTTCACCTGGGGCGCCGTGCGCACCGCCGATGTCCGCATGGCCAGCCAGCTCGCGCCCGGCATCCCGATCCAGGTGATCGCCGATCCTTCCGTCCCGACGGTGCCCTCCGATTGCGCCGCTTCGGGCCTGCCAATGATGACGCCCAGCGCGCTGCGCGTGAACGGCATTCTTGGCGTCGGCCTATTTTCCGCCGATTGCGGCGGCGGCTGTATCTCGTCGGCCTTGCCCCGTTGGTATTACGCGTGCGACTCGACGGGCTCGTGCACATCGACCAGACAGCCCCTTGCTCAACAGGTGGCCAACCCCATCAGCCAGTTTGCGCTCGACAACAACGGCATCGTGCTCGACCTGCCCGCCGTGGGGCCGAACGGCGCGGCGACGTTGGCTGGATCGATGATCTTCGGCATTGGCACGCAGGCCAACAACACGCTCGGCAACGCGACTGTGCTGAAGGCCAACACGACGAGTGGCTATGTGACAACCTCCCTCAACGGACAACCCTATTCACAAAGCTTTTTCGACAGCGGTTCGAACGGCCTATTCTTCCCGAGCACGACACTCGCGCGTTGCGGCTTCTGGTGGTGCCCCGCGTCGACGCAATCGATGACGGCGACGGTGACGGGCACCAACGGTGCATCGGCTTCACCGGCATTTTCGATTGCCAACGCGCAAGCGCTGTTCGCCACCCAAAACAATGCGTTCAATAACCTTGGCGGCCCCTCGAACGCGTTCGACTGGGGGCTGCCGTTCTTCTTCGGACGGCGGGTCTACACTGCGATCGAATCGCGCCTGACTTCCGCCGGCAAGGGACCGTTCTACGCGTTCTGAACCTTCCGCTCAGGCGCGGTGATGAACGGTCGTGTCGCGGTGGATGGCACGGGTGTCAAAGAAACGGACCCCGTGCCAGATCACCGGCGTCAGTTGCCGAGCACGATGCCGACACCAGCACGCACAATCGTGCTGTTACTGCCCGACGACGCTACGCCAGCATTGAGGTTGATCGTCCCCTTCTCGTTCCAGCGCGACACGCCCAACCCGAATGCGGCCTGGCCGCGATAGCCGGCGACACCAGCGTTGAGCGTCGTGCGTCCGGGCAGATACGGCGTAACGATCTGCAAGGCAGAAGCGGAGGCAATGCCTTTTCGCGTGCTTCGGTCGAGATCGTTGATCGACTGATAGGTCTGGTCGACGGCCGTATTCAACTGGTTCAGGTTGACCGCGTCCGTGCCGAGCGTGCCGGGCGCGACGTTGACGATCTGCCGCTCGCTGCCGGCCTGACCCACCGAGACGGTATTCGCCCGATCCGCAACCGAGCCTGCCCCGAGCGCAACCGAACCGCTGGCGGTGGCCTGGCTCCCCGCGCCAAACGCCGACGCGTTCGCGCCACTGACGACGGCCTGCGCGCCGATGGCCGTCGCCGCGGCGGCATTGGCTCGCGCACCGCCGCCGATCGCAGTTGCCTGAACGCCATTAGCGAGCGCGGCTGCGCCTACCGCCGTAGCATGGGTACCTGTCGCGGAAGCGGCTTCCGTCGCGGCATCTCCATTCGCGCTCACGAATGGCGTGGACGCCGTTTGAACGTTGATGACGCTGTTCAGTGCGTCGTTCAACTGACTGAGGTTGACGGCGTCGCCAGCAAGCACGCCATTCGCCAGATTGTGAATGACAGTGCCGCCCGCCACGCCTTGCCCGAGCGTCACGCTCGCGTAATCGACCTGGCCGCCCGCGTTGTCATAGACCACCGCGCTCGCCATATGACCATTGCCGTCAACCAGCCCCGCCTGCTTCAACTGGGCGACGTTGACTGCGTCGGTGTCGGCCGTACCTGCGGCGACATGCGTGATCTGCCGCTCGTTACCCGCCGATCCCACCGACACCGAATTGGCGCGATCCACCACCGCGTTCGAACCGAGCGCGACCGAATTCGAAAACGCAGCCTGCGCGCCGCCGCCGATCGCGACGGACTCCACGCCTGTTGCCAGCGAGTCGGCAAGTGTCGAATTGGCATGGAAGTAGCGCGGTTCCACGCCGTTGTTGATCACGTTGCCGAGTGCGATGTTGAGGTCATTGATCGCGCTGGTGTTGGTCGTCACCCGGGTATCGAGATTGCCGAGCGCGTCGCCGACATTGCGAAACACGCTGCCGCCGACGCGGTAGGTCGGTGCCACGACCGTGCCATCGGGAGACACCGACGCGCCGCCACCGAGTGCCGACGCAACACTTGCGCTCAGCCCGTACAGTTGGCTACCGTTGATCGCGTCGCGGCTGGCAGCATCGACAGCACCGTTGGCCACGTTGCCGAGCCGCACGGGCGCACTTGCCGTCACGCCGCCCAGCGTGACGGCGTCGTGTGCGGGCGAGTCGTACATGACGGCATCGGCCAGACCCGACGACACAGCATCCCGCAATTGTCCGACGTTGACCGCGTCCGTGGTGGCCGTGCCCGCTGCGACATTGACGATCTGGCGTTGCAGCGTTGCATTGCCCACCGACACCGTGTTCGCCCGGTCAGCCTTCGCGTTCGCGCCCAACGCGACAGCGTTGTCCACGAGGACGACGCTGTTCGCCCCCAGCGCCAGGCTGTCTGTGGCGTTCGAACCGGTGAAGGCGTTGAAGCCGAAAGCGAGCGAGCGCTGCCCCGTCGCAACTGAAAACGAACCGAGCCCGAGCGAGTCGCTGCCGTCCGCCGCCGCCATATAGCCGATCGACACCGCCCGGTCCGCATTGAAGCCTGTCGACGCGCCATAGCCGATCACCGTCGAGTTCATAGCCAATGCTGCCGACAGCGAGCCGACCGCAGTTGATCCGGTGCGCGCCGCGCCCGCCCCTGCTCCGACGGCCAGCGCGTTGTCGCCCCACGCATCCGCGGACGGCCCAACGGCCATTGTGTTCAGGGTGTTCGCGGCCGTGGTGGGCGCGCCCGTCATGACGTTATTGCTCACCGCGATGTAGTCGGTGACGGGGGCAGCGCGCGCCGCCAGCGGCGCCCCTACCATCGTGCCGACACTGATCGCGACGGCCACCCCTGCATACCCGCGGCGGTCGAAGCGCCCTTTCCCGCGGCGAACCGGCGAAGAAGCCCGCTCACGTCCAACATCTGTTCCACTTTGCAAATTGCTCATCCAAAACCTTGGTACGAGTAACAACCTCTCCCCTAGAACGCGGCAACGTACGGGGCGCGGCGCATTTGCTTCGCATACCGAATCAATGTAATTACAGTATTCGAAAAACAGTTGCGCCTACGCGTCCGCAAGGATGCCTCCTACGTACCGCCACTTCTTCGATGTCGGTTACGACAGGCAAATCCTACGGAGACGCTTCATCCGTCAATACAAGAAAACTCCCAAAGTCGGAATTATTCGATGGGGGGACGCGACGCGCGTCGAGCGGCCACGCCAGCCGCACGACGCGCGTCCGATGATGAGCAAGGGAAAGTGAGCAAACCAGCCGGACCAAAACCGGCGAGACAGAAGCGGGGTTACGCGCCCCGATGGCGATGAAACCTAGCCGCGCTACGAGCCGCCGCCCGCCAGCACCTGTTCGAGCGCCATAGAACGTGCGGCTTCCTCGGCTGCTTCAGGGGTATCGAACACGCTGCCGGACACATGGACCTGATGCCATTCGGGTTTATCGGCGGCGTCGCGGAAGATGCGAAAGCGCGCGCAGTAGCCGCGCGGCGTGACGGGCACTACGTCGATATCGACGGATGCGCCTTCAATCTGATGTCTGACGAAGCCGTCCATGCTGCCCTCCTGACATCTGCGTTGCACGCGGAAATCCTAGCATGGCGGGAGTGCGTGCGTTGCAGCATGGCCGAACTGCGGAGGGACCGCCCGCATCACTCGTCGGCGTGCGATCCGTCGTCCGGCGACGTGTCTTTCGCGAGGCGTGCCGGCGCCAGCCAGCGGAACCCGCTCTGCTGGCCGTTGGCGTCGTACGTGCACTCGGCAGCGGCGGGCACCGCTGTCGTTGGCGGCTGAGTCCTGGCGATCGCGGCCACGACGGGCGCGAGCAGCCCGGCTTCCAGGATATTGGTGTTGGGCGGCTTGGCGACGGCGGCTTCCGAAGCCGTCTGCGGATGCACGAGCGTGCCTTCGACGACCACGCGGCTGCCATGAATGCCCGAACCCGCGTGCACCACCTTTAACGTGTCGCTGCCTGAAAGCTCGCTCGCCGACTGCCGCATGGTCTGCTCGCATGCGCTCGTGTTTTTATACACGTCCGCGCAACCCGCGGACAAAGCGGCGGCAACCATGCAGCAGGCGATAACAGGCGTACGGGTCTTCATCGATCTTCCATCATTCGGGGCGACGGCCATTGTAGCGTAGCTGTCCGCAGCCGGCATGAAGCGCGGGCGCCACAACGAAACAAGGGCGCCCGCAGGCGCCCTTGCAGCGATGCATCGAGCCCGCGTTCAGTCTTCCCAGCTATCGGGCAGGCTCTGCGTGAGCGTCGACACGAAGCTCGCAGTTTCCGGCTGCTTCGGCCGCGTGAAGATGTCGCGCGAATGACCCTGCTCGACGATCGAGCCGTTGCTCAGAAACACGACATTGCGCGCGATCGATGCCGCAAGCCGCAAGTCATGCGTCGCCATCAGCATCGTCATGCCTTCCTTCGCGAGCTGGCGCAGCACTTCCACCACTTCGGCGGCAAGGCCCGGATCGAGCGCGGAGGTCGGCTCGTCGCACAGCAGCACTTCCGGCGAAGGCGCAAGCGCCCGCGCAATCGCGACGCGCTGCTGCTGGCCGCCCGACAGCGTGACCGGCCACGCATCGGCCTTATGCGCGATGCCGACCTTTTCCAGCAGTTCGAGCGCGCGCACCCGCGCGCGTTCGCGGTCCCACTTCTGCACGGTGAGCAGCCCTTCCATCACGTTCTCGATCACCGTGCGATGCGGGAACAGCTGGAAGTTCTGGAACACCATGCCCGTGCGGCGGCGAATCGCCAGCACTGCTTCTTTCGACGGCTTCTCCGTGCGGCTGAACTGGATGCGCTGGTCGCCGAGTTCGAGCGAGCCGGCTTCGGGAATTTCGAGCAGGTTCACGCAGCGCAGCAGCGTGCTCTTGCCGCTGCCCGAAGGCCCGATCAGCGCCGTCACGTTGCCTTGCGCGAGCGCGAGATCGACGCTGTTCAGCACGCGATGATCGCCGAAATACTTTTCGATCTTTTCGAGGCGGATCATCGTTCAGTTACCCGATGTGAAAAGCGCGTGACGGCCGAAGCGGCGTTCGAGGCGCACCTGCGCGGACGACAGCACCGAACTGAACACCAGATAGATCAGCGCGGCTTCCGTATAGAGGATCAGCGGCTCGTAAGTCACCGAGGCAATACGCTGCGCGGCCTGGAAAATTTCCGGCACGGTCAGCACGGCGGCCAGCGACGTGTCCTTCACGAGCGCGATAAACGAGTTCGACAGCGGCGGCAACGCGACGCGCGCCGCCTGCGGCAGGATCGCGCGGCGCAGCGCCTGGCCGCGCGTCATGCCCATCGAATACGCGGCTTCCCACTGGCCTTTCGGGATCGACTCGATCACGCCGCGTATCACTTCCGAGTTATACGCGCCGACGTTCAGCGAGAAGCCGATGATGGCCGCCGTCAGCGGATCGAGCACGATCCCCACGTTCGGCAGGCCATAGAAGATGACGAACAGCTGGACCAGCAGCGGCGAGCCGCGAAACAGCCACACGTAGAACCGCACGACCGCCACCGACCAACCCGGCCCGAACAGCCGGATCAGCGCGACGACGAACGCGAGCACGATGCCGATCGCAAACGACACGAGCGTCAACGGCACGGTGAATACGAGGCCCGCGTACAGCAGCGGCCACAGCGATTCACCCATCAGGTGCAACCATGCAGGCATGATTCAGACTCGCCTTGTCGCTTACTTGGAAACGTCTTTGCCGAAGTACTTTTCGGAGATCTTCGCGTACGTGCCGTCGGCCTTGATCTCGGCCAGCGCCTTGTTGATGGCGGCCTGCAGTTCAGGATTGCCCTTGCGGATCAGCACGGCCGAATGGTCCGAACTGTCCGACGAGGTATCGATGGCGGCGATCTTCACCTTCGCATCCGGCTTGTGCTTCTTGAAGTCGAGGAACGACAGCGAGTCGTTGACCGTCGCGTCGACGCGGCCCGATGTCAGCAGGTCGATCGATTCGTTGAAGCCCTGCACGGGGATCACTTCGGCGCCGTGCGAGGCGGCGATCTTGCCGAAATTGCTGGTCAGCGTGTTGGCCGACTTCTTGCCCTTCAGGTCGTCGAAATTCTTGATCGTGGTGTTGTTCGATGCCACGATCAGCGCCGCGTGCGACACGATGTACGGGTCCGAGAAGTCGTACTTCTGCTTGCGCGCGTCGGTCACGGCCACTTCGTTGATGACCGCGTCGTAGCGGTTCGCGTCGAGACCGGCGATCAGGCCGTCCCATTTGCCTTCGACGAACTCTGCCTTCACGCCCAGCTTGGCCGCGATCGCGCGGGCAATATCGACGTCGAAGCCCGTCAACTGGTTCGACGAGTCGTGGTACGTGAACGGCGCGTACGTGCCTTCCGTGCCGACCTTGAAGGCGCCGGCGGACTTGATCCTGGCGAGGTCGTCAGCGGCGAATGCGGCCGTCGCCGTTGCGACTTGCAACAGGCCGATCAGCAGAAGGGATCGAATCGACTTCATAGAGTGTGCTCCGAGGTTCGTTTTGTCCGGTTTTGCGCGTTGTCTGCAGGAACACCCGTCCGGCAGCGTGGGCGGACTGTAGCAAACGGTCCTTATTTCCACAACGCATTTGAAGGCTTATATATATGCCGGACGGGAATAACCGGGCCGAAATATTGGGGTTGGGCAATGCGGGAGTATACGGTGGCAGGCCAAACCCCTGCAGGCCATGGGGCCTTACGCATGCCTGCAACGCGGCGCGAAAGCATACCCGAAAACGAAAACGGCCGCTCCCGCTGCGAAAATGCGGGGCGGCCGCGTGTGCTGCGACGCGAAGAGGCGGCTGCGGCAACGCCGCTACCGCTCGACGGGATGTGGCTCCTTCAGTTTGTTCGCGACCCGCACGGCGTCGTAATAGGCGGCGTTCGGCGGACGCTTCAGATATTGGCCCGCGCCGCGTTGCGCGCGCAGATCGCCGTCGGCCCACGCATGCGCGCCGCGCGTGAACGTGTGCATTGCCACGCCCTGCACCGTCATTCCTTCGAACACGTTGAAGTCGACCTTCTGATGATGCGTCTTCACCGAGATCGTCCTGGTCGCCGCCGGGTCCCAGATGACGAGATCCGCATCCGCGCCGACCTGCACCGCACCCTTGCGCGGGTACAGGTTGAAAATCTGCGCGGCGTTCGCCGACGTGATGCGCACGAACTCGTTCGGCGTGATGCGCCCCTGGTTCACACCCTCATGCCACAACACCGACATCCGGTCCTCGACGCCGCCGCAGCCGTTCGGAATCTTCGTGAAGTCGTCGCGGCCCATCGCTTTCTGCGACGCGCAGAATACGCAGTGGTCGGTGGCCGTGGTGTGCAGCTGGCCTGATTGCAGCCCGCGCCACAATGCCTCGCGATGCTCGCTCGTGCGGAACGGCGGGCTCATCACGTGCGCGGCGGCGCGCGTCCAGTCGGGATCGCGATACACCGATTCGTCGATCACCAGATGCCCCGGCAACACTTCGCCGAACACGCGCTGCCCTTCGTTGCGCGCACGCGAAATCGCCTCGACGGCCTCTTTCGACGACACATGCACGATGTACACGGGCACGCCGAGCACCTGCGCAATACGGATCGCGCGATTCGCGGCCTCCCCTTCCACTTCGGGCGGACGCGACAACGGATGCGCCTCCGGTCCCTTGAAGCCCTTCGCGAGCAACTGTTTCTGCAACTGGAATACGAGCTCTCCGTTTTCCGCATGCACGGTCGGCAGCGCGCCGAGTTCGAGCGAACGCGAGAAGCTGTTCACGAGAACTTCGTCGTCGGCCATGATGGCGTTCTTGTAGGCCATGAAGTGCTTGAAGCTCGACACGCCATGCTCGTGCACGAGCGTACCCATGTCGCGATACACGGAATCGTCCCACCATGTCACGGCCACATGAAAGCCGTAGTCTGACGACGCCTTCTCGGCCCAGCCGCGCCATTCCCTGAACGCATCCATCAGCGGCTGCTTCGGGCTGGGAATCACGAAGTCGATGATGCTCGTCGTGCCGCCCGACAGGCCCGCCGCCGTGCCCGTATAGAAGTCGTCGCTGGCCGTCGTGCCCATGAAGGGCAGCTCCATATGCGTGTGCGGATCGATGCCGCCCGGCATCACGTACTGATCGTGCGCATCGACGATGTTCGCGCCCGCGGGCGGATCGATCGTGCGTTCGATCTGCAGGATCGTGCCGCCGTCCTGCGGGTCCGCGATCAGCACGTCGGCTCTGTGCGTGCGGTCCGAATCGATTACCGTGCCGCCGCGAATCAGGGTTGTCATCGGTTGCCTCCTCTATTAATTCGTCAGAACCGCGTGTTTTACGCGCTCGCCATGCTCGCGCCGGGACTGCGGCGCATCTTCATCCACGTGCCGTACACAATGGATGCGAGCGCCAGTCCCACGAACCATGCGTACGTGTAAAGCGTGTTGAAGAACGCAGGCACGTTCGGGAACGATGCGGGAACCGCGGTATGCAGAAAGCCCGGCAGATTCGGCAGCACGCCGATCACGAGCGCCACGACAGCGGCGATGTTCCAGCCGCCCGTGTAGCTGTATTCGCCGTTCTCGTCGAACAGTTCGCGCTGGTCGAGCCGCGTGCCGCGAATGAAGAAGTAGTCGACCATCAGGATGCCCGCAACAGGCCCGAGCAAGGCCGAATAACCCACTAGCCACGTGAAGATATAGCCCTGCGTAGTTGCGAGAATCTTCCACGGCATCATCACGATGGCGATGGTCGCGGTAATCATCCCGCCCGCGCGATATGAAATACCCTTCGGCCACAGGCTCGAAAAGTCATACGCGGGGCCGACCAGGTTGGCCGCGAGGTTGCAGCACATCGTATCGAGCGTGAGAATGATCAGCGCGACGCCGACGCCGATGCCCGTCATGCGGCTGGTCAGATCGATCGGGTCCCAGATTGCCTTGCCGTAAATCACGACCGTCGCCGACGTGACGACCACCGAGATCACCGACAGCAACGCCATCGGCACAGGCAGCCCGATCGACTGGCCGACGATCTGGTCGCGCTGCGTCTTCGCAAAGCGCGTGAAGTCGGGAATGTTGAGCGCAAGCGTCGCCCAGAAGCCGACCATTGCCGTGAGGCCCGGCCAGAACGTGACCCAGAACAGCCCTTCTTTCTTGCCGCCCGGCGCGAATTGCGAAGGCGCCGACAGCATCGAGCCGACACCGCCCGCTTTCGACGTCGCCCACCAGACCAGCGCGATGCACATCACGACCTTGATCGGCGCGGACCAGCTTTCGAGCCAGCGTATCGAGTCGGTGCCGTGCACGATGAAGTAGATCTGCAGGGCCCAGAACGCGAGGAAGCACGCAAGCTGCCCGATCGAGATGTCGAGAAACGGCAGCGCCGCGCCGTGCAGCGCGTTGCCCGTGAGGATATTGAGCAGCGTATAGATCGCGCTGCCGCCGAGCCATGTCTGGATGCCGTACCAGCCACACGCGACGATCGCGCGCAACATCGCGGGCAGTTTCGCGCCCTGCGTGCCGAACGACGATCTCACCAGCACCGCGTACGGAATGCCGTGCTTCGCGCCCGCGTGGCCGATCAGCAGCATCGGCACCAGCACGATCAGGTTGCCGAGCAATACCGTCAACACCGCCTGCCACGGCGACATGCCCTCTTCCGTCAAACCAGCCGCTAGCATGTACGACGCGATGTTCATCACCATGCCGACCCATAACGCGGCGAAGTGATACCACTTCCACGTGCGCTGCGCGGGGCCCGTCGGCGCAAGGTCTTCGTTGTAGAGACTGCTGCCGGCGTGAGTCGCATCGGCGGATTGCGCTGTCTGCTTCATCGATGGATCTCCACTTGACCGCTCGTTGATTGTTGAAGTTCAGGCCGCTTTGACCGCGTGTTCGTGCGCGTGCGTTTTTTCAGGTGCGTCTGCAACGACTCGCGCCGGATTGTTCGGATGCGTGGTCCAGTTCGCGTACTCGCCGCTGTCGACACGCTCCATCGTGATGCATTGCTCGACGGGACACACATGCATGCAAAGATTGCACCCGACGCATTCCGCATCGACCACTTCGAAATGACGCTTGCCGTCCTTCTCGCGCGTGATCGCCTGATGCGATGTGTCTTCGCAGGCGATGTGACAGAGGCCGCACTGGATGCACTTGTCCTGATCGATGCGGGCCTTAATGTC